>WQZB01000045.1 GCA_009780955.1 Polyangiaceae bacterium
CATGCCGGCGTAGGTCTCTTCCCATTTGGCGTCGGAGACACCGGAAGGTGCGGGCTGCTCTTTTTGCTTCTGCTCTGGCTCCTTTTTGTTGGCGAAAGTTTCGAGATCGAGAGGTTGAGGTTGAGGTCGGTTTGAAACGTCGTTTATTGTTTTACCCATGGTGGCTTAAGTCGACCGGTTTCCCTCGAAGTTGCGTCCACGGGGCGTTGCCCTCACTTTTTTTGGAGCGCGCTTTTGGCTCGCTTTTTGGGCTTTGCCTCATGCATTGTGTCGGGCGTTGTGAACGGCATACATAAGGAGATCCCAGCCCATGGCGTACGACGGTTTGCGTGCGTTCGTCCGTGTTCTCGAACGACAAGGTGAGCTTGTTCGGATTGGCCGCGAAGTCGATCCGCATCTCGAGATTGCGGAAATTGCCGACCGAACCGTTAAAGCTTCAGGCCCTGCGCTTCTGTTCGAGAACGTCAAAGGTTCACGCGTTGCGCTGCTCATCAATGCTTATGGCTCGGCGCGAAGAATGTCGCTTGCTCTCGGCGTAAGCGATCTCGAAGAGCATGCGCAAAAAATCGCCGATCTCGTTCACACGCGCGGCCCCAAAAGCGTGCGCGAGCTCGTTGACATGGTCGGCCGATTGCCCGCGCTTGCTTCGGCCGTGCCGCGCAAAGTAAGCGATGCGCCTTGCCAGCAAATTGTGGAAACTGGCAATGACGTCGATCTTTTCGCGCTCCCGGTGATGACGACTTGGCCGAACGACGGTGGCCCGTTTTTCACGTTGCCGAATGTGATCACGAAAGATCCTGACACCGGCGTGCGCAACGTGGGCATGTACCGCATGCAGCGCATCGATCGGAACACCACGGCGATGCACTGGCAGATCCACAAAACCGGCGCGCGCCACTTCCGCCGCGCGAAAGAACTTGGCCGCAGACTCGAAGTCGCCGTTGCTTTTGGCGGCGATCCGGCGCTCACGTACGCGGCCACCGCGCCGCTGCCCGACGGCATCGACGAGTGGGCCTTTGCCGGTTTCCTCCGCGGAAAACCTATCGAGTACGTTCGCGCGAAAACTGTGGATCTCGAAGTGCCTGCGTGCGCCGACTTCGTGCTCGAGGGCTATGTCGATCCAACCGAGCCCATGTTCGAGGAAGGGCCATTCGGCGATCACACCGGGTATTACACGCCGATTGAGCCGTTTCCACGCTTTCACCTGACGGCCATGACGCAAAGGCGCGATGCGATCTATCCATCCACGCTCGTGGGGCCCCCGCCCATGGAAGACGCGTGGCTCGGCAAGGCCACCGAGCGCCTGTTTTTGCCGCTCATCCGGATGATGTTTCCGGAAATTGTCGATATGAATTTGCCAATTGAAGGCGCATTTCACAACCTTGTGATCGTCTCCATCAAAAAGCAGTATCCATTTCACGCGGCGCGCGTGGCGCACGGATTGTGGGGGTCGGGGCAAATGTCTTTTTCAAAAGTCATTTGCGTGGTCGACGACGATGTCGACGTGCAAAATCCAAAAAGCGTAGTCTGGCGCCTGCTCGCGAATCTCGATCCAAAGCGCGACATATCCTTCGTCGATGGGCCCGTCGACCAGCTCGATCACGCGGCCAACCAGGCGCTCTGGGGCGGGAAAATGGCTATCGACGGCACGCGCAAGTGGCCCGAGGAAGGCTATACGCGCGCTTGGCCGGCGGTCGCCGTGCAGAGCGATGCCATCAAACGCCGTGTCGACGCGATGTGGAATGAGCTCGGCATCCCGCTTGCTTCGTTTGCCTCGCTCGCACCGCATGGTGCGCCTGCGCGCGCAGCAGCAGCAGCGCCGAGCGTTGCGCCAGGCTCCACGGGGCCCATTGCACCCGTTGCGCCCATCGCGAACGCCAGCGCGCGCAAAGCCTCGCCGCAAGCGCATGCTCATGCAAACCGCGCCATGTTCGATCGAATTGCGCCAACCTACGATCTTTTGAATCGCATGATGTCTTTCGGCATCGACAAGCGGTGGCGAGCGCGAGCCGCGAAGATGATCGCCGAGGCCATTCGCGCGCGCCATGGCGCCGTGCTCGATCTCTGCGCGGGCACGCTTGATTTATCGGCCATGCTCGAAGGTGTGCTGCCTGCCTCCACACGCCTTGTCGCGTGCGACGCTTCGGAGAAAATGCTCGCGCTAGGCAACCACAAAGTTACGCGTACGGAAATCGTGGCCGGCGACGCACTTGCCTTGCCGTTCGCCGATGCATCGTTTTCGGCCGTTGTATGTGGCTTCGGCATGCGAAATTTGTCTGATCTGGCCAAGGGAGTGCGTGAAGTGCGCCGCGTGCTCGAGCCCGGCGGCGTGTTCGTCACCCTCGAACTCTTCGCGCCAACGCTCTTGCGCACTCGCGTGATCGACCGCGCATTGCTGGGTACGGCTTTGCCCGCGCTCGGCTCGGTCGTTGCGGGCGATCGTCAAGCATATACCTACCTTGCCGAAAGCATGCGTGGCTTTGTCACGCGCGGCGAGTACGAACGTTTTCTTCGCAGCGAAGGCTTCGGGCTCGTCACATCGTTCGATCTTCTCTTTGGCGTGGCGTCTCTCGTGCGCGCTACATCGCAGCATGCCGCCGCCGAGCACGAGGCGCTCGGATGAAGAAGATCGTGATTGGAATTACCGGTGCGAGCGGCGCACCGTACGCCGAGCGTTTGCTTGGTTGGCTGCACGAGCGAGCGCGCACGCACGCGGACGTTGAGGTGGGCGTGTGCTTGTCGGCCACGGCTCCCGAGGTTTGGCGGCTCGAGTGCGAAGGCGATTTTCGCGAAGCCATCGGCGATTTTCGCGTGTGGGGACTCTCCGACTATGCCGCGCCGTTCGCGAGCGGCAGTTCAGGCTGGCACGCCATGGCGATCGTTCCGTGCTCCATGGGCACTTGCGCGCGCATCGCGCATGGCATATCCGATACGCTTTTGACGCGCGCCGCCGATGTCATGCTGAAAGAGCGTCGCTCGCTCATCATCGTGCCGCGCGAAATGCCGCTGTCGATAATTCACCTCGAGAACTTGACGGCACTTGCGCGTGCGGGTGCGCTAATCACTCCTGCCATGCCATCGTTTTACGGAAAGCCGAAAACTCTCGAAGCGGCCATTGACACGGTTGTCGGGCGACTGCTCGACTATCTCGGTTTCGAGCACGATCTTCTCGTGCGCTGGGGTGGCGAACGCGACGGGCGCGGCAATCGCGCCAGTCGCGATAGCCGCGACAAGGAGGATCGAACGTGAGTCATTTCGTAGAGCAAGCCATCGCGGCTGCGGGCTTGATGCCGCTGTTCGATGCACGCAAAGCTCGGGACTTTGACGCTGTACGCGGAAGTATGCCTCGCTGGCAAAAGGCCGATCTTCTCGTGCTTGGTGCGCTTGCCGACTTGGCGCGCGCCGCCGATGTTGGCGACGAAGTTCGCGTTCATGAAGACGGCGGCGACGAGGTCGCGTGGGCCTGCGAGACTTGCGAGGCTGCGAGCGATCTCGAAGTTTTGCGTGAGGTTGCCGTGTTGCGCATTGCTTTGGGTCCTGGTCCCGTCAAGCGCGTGCGCATTGGTGTGGACTGGGGCAAGTGCGGGCTCGAGCTGGCACAAGTGGCCCTTGGCTTCGGCGCAAGCGATTTGCGCGGTCCCATCACGAACAAAAGAGGCCTATACGTTTTCGACGACGAGATGAAGAAAGTAAAAGGCGAGGGCATGATACGGGCACGCGAGCTTGTGCGACGCGAAATTGGTTTGCTTGTAAAATACGCAGGTCGCAAAGCCGTGTTTGTTGGTGAATCGCGTGTGCGTGCAGACGCGGCGCGCGCGACCGATCCTTCGGCGGAGGTGGCAGGTGCTTGACGTCACTTGCAACATTCGCGATAAGCTGCGCCGCGGCGAACGCCTCACGTTCGACGACGGCGTCGCGCTTTTCCTCGAGCCTGATTTGCTCGCCGTGGGGGCACTTGCCAACGAAGCGTGCGAAAAACGCCATGGTAATTTTACCTATTTCAACCGCAACATGCGAGTTGAAATTACCAATGTGTGTGTCGCATCGTGCCTATTTTGCTCGTTTGCAAAGCTCGAGGCGCACATGCCCGGGGCCCACACCATGTCGCTCGAAGAGGCATGGCGCGAGCTCGAAGTTCGTATGGATGACCCACCGTCGGAAATCCACGTCGTCAATGGCTTGCACCCGGGGCTGCCGTTTTCGTATTACGAAGAGCTATTGCGTGGGTATAAACGTATCAAGCCTGATATCCACTTGAAGTGCTTTACGGCGGTCGAAATTCATTTTTTCGCGCAACACTTCGGCATGACCTACCAAGAAGTTCTCGTCCGCTTGCGCGACGCCGGGCTCGACAGCCTTCCGGGTGGAGGCGGCGAAATCTTCGACGAAGACGTGCGCTCGCGCATCAGCGCCGGTAAAGCCACGGCGGCCAATTACCTCGAGGTGCATCGCGTGGCGCATCACCTCGGTATGCCCACGAATGCAACCATGCTCTATGGGCACATCGAAACGTTTGCGCATCGCGTCGACCATCTCCTTCGCCTGCGCGCGTTGCAAGACGAAACGAAAGGGCTTCAGGCATTCATTGCACTTGCTTTTCATCCCGACGGCAATGGCATGAAGAACTTGCCTGCCCCAACGGCCGTCGATGATTTGCGTACCATCGCGGTAAGCCGGCTTCTTCTCGACAACGTCGAACACATCAAAGCTTATTGGGTAAGTCTCACCCCGGACGTCGCGCAGCTCGCGCTTCGATTCGGTGCCGACGATCTCGACGGAACGGTCGTCCACGAAACCATCTACAAGAATGCCGGCTCGCACTCGCCGGGCGCGCTCGAAGAAGGCGAGCTCGTGCGCCTCATTCGCGAGGCAGGCCGGATCCCGATCGAGCGCGACACGCTTTACAACGTCATCCGCGAGTACCCGCGGGCTGCCGTTCCCGAAGCGGCGCTGAAGGTGAAAGATCGCCAGCGCGCCCGCCGTGCTCTGCGCGAGGCATCCGTGCAAAATGCATGTTCTTCGAAAGAGACGGGCTCGTGAGTCGACTCCGAGTGCTGGGGGTTGAGTATCTGAACGCGCGCCCGCTCTGGCAGGCGCTCACCGAGCCTCCCGCGACCGATCGCATGGAGCTGCGCCTCGCTCCGCCAAGCGAGCTTGTGCGCGCCTTGTCAGAAGGCGAGGCTGACGTAGGCCTCTTGCCAGTGGCGGGCGCCGCGGCCATTGGCGATCTCGAGCTCGTTCCGGGCATGGCGATTGCGGCGCGCGGCAAAGTTCGCAGCGTGGCGATTGTCGCCGAAAGGCCCGTTTCCGAGCTTACGTCCATTGCGCTCGATTTGTCGTCGCGCACGAGCGTCGTGCTCGGTCGCTTGCTTTTGGCGCGCCGAAAGCTAACGCCATCTTTTTTTGGCGCACCGCCAGAAAAGGCCATATCGTCGGTCAAAGGGCGCACGGGCGCGCTCGTCATCGGCGACGCGGCGCTCGAAATCGAGCAGCGTTTCCCGTACCGGCTCGATCTCGCGGAAGACTGGCTCGAGTGGACGGGGCTGCCGTTTGTTTTTGCGGCATGGTTTGCGCGGCCAGGAGTCATGACGGCCGAGCACGTTGCGATGTTGCGCACGGCCAAGCAAATTGGGCTAACGCGCCTCGACTCCATCGCAAAGGCGCACTCCGAGCAAACGGGTCTTTCCGAGGCATCGCTTCGCGATTACCTCGCGCATGCCATTCGCTATGATCTTGGCGACGACGAAGTCCGCGGCCTCGTCCGGTTTTGGTCCGAGGCGGCGAGCGCGCGGCTTTTGCCATCATGTTCGCTGGTAACCCACGCCGCCGTGCAGGTAGGGGCGCCATTCATGGCGCCCGAACGCGCCATTTTGGAATCCATCCCATTGGCCAATCCCGAGGGCGCGATGAATCGCGCCCCTACATCCAACAAAACGCATCAACGCCCATCGCTCGATGTGCTTTTGCAGCGCGCCGCCGATGGCGAGCGACTTTCGCTTGCCGAAGGCACTCGCCTTTTGCGCGACGCAAGCTTGTTCGAACTCGGTCTTGCCGCCGACGCCGTGCGCCGTCGCAAGCACCCGCACGGCGTGGTTACCTACATCGTGGATCGCAACATCAATTACACGAACGTTTGCACCACGAGCTGCCGATTCTGTGCATTTTACAGGCCTGTTGGCCACGCAGAAGGCTACGTGCTTTCGCGCGAGGCTCTCGCACGAAAACTTCAAGAAGTGGTGAATGCGGGCGGCGTGCAAATCCTCCTTCAAGGTGGCCTGAATCCCGATTTACGCATTGGCTATTATGAAGATCTCTTCCGGTGGATCAAAAAGGAATACGGGCTTGGCCTTCATGCGCTATCGCCCGAGGAAATCCTCCACATCGCGCGGCTCGAGAACTTGCCCGTAGCCACGGTCACAGAGCGCCTTCGCGACGCCGGGCTCGACTCGGTTCCGGGCGGTGGCGCCGAAATCCTCGTCGATCGTGTTCGCAAAAAAATCGCGAAAGCCAAGTGCACGAGCGGCGAGTGGCTCTCGGTCATGCGCACGGCGCATCACATGGGATTGCGCTCGACGGCAACCATGATGTTCGGCACGGTCGACACCGTGGAAGATCGCGCGCTTCATTTCATGAAAATTCGTGATCTCCAAGACGAAACATCCGGGTTTACCGCGTTCTTCTGCTGGGATTTCCAGTTCGAAAACGGCGTGCACATGGCTCCGGGCGAGCACGGAACGCACCTCTATTTGCGCACCCAGGCCATGGCTCGACTCATGCTCGACAACGTCGATCACATTGGCGCTTCTTGGGTCACGCAAGGGCCTGGTGTAGGTCAAGTTGCGCTGCGCTTCGGAGCCGACGACTTCGGCAGCGTGATGTTCGAAGAAAGCGTGGTGTCGAGCGCGGGCACAGCGTTTGGTATCGATGCAAGCAAGATCGAATCGCGGATCCGCGATGCAGGCTTTCGATCGGTGCGCCGCGACGTCCACTACAATTGGCTGACCGATCCAATCTAACGGAGAAGCGATCGATGCCTGATATGAATGCCACACTTTTTCACGCCGACCATGTCTTTCCGGGCGATGCTCCACCCATTGTTGGCGGCGGCGTTCTTGTGGCGTCGCGTGGTCATGCACAACCAGAAGGCACCGTTCTCGACGTGGGACAAGCCACCGAGCTCGAGGCGCGCCACGCCACCGCCACGGTGCATCGCATCCGTGGGATTCTCCTGCCAGGGCTCGTCAACGCCCATACCCATCTCGAGCTCTCCGCGCTTCGCGACAAAATCCCTGGTGGCCGCGGTTTCGTTCCGTGGGTTCAAAGTCTTCTTGCCACCCGCGACATAGTCTTACCGGAAGACGACACGAACGCGATCGATACGGCCGCTCGTGAACTCGCAGCGTTCGGCACCGTAGCTGTTGGCGACGTAACCAACTCGCTTGCTGCCGTTTCGGCGCTTGCGCGCCACAACATTGGTGGTTCGGTTTTTCACGAAGTTTTCGGTCAAGATCGCGACGAAGTCCTTGGTCGCGTTGCGCGGCTCGACGAGGCGCGCCAGCGAAAGCTACCGTCGTGGCCGTCGCGCGATCTTGCGTATGCGCCGGCTCCGCACACGCTTTACATGACGCATCCCGATGCCATTCGCGCGCTGCTAAAAGGCGCACGATCTCTTGGTGCGCGCACAAGCTTGCATCTTGCCGAGCACGGCGCCGAGCGCCGCGCCGTCGAGAACGACGATGGCCCGGTGCCCGAGTGGCTTGCGGCATTGATGGGGCACGCCGCCGAGTTTCCAAAGAAGCCCCTGTTCGACTTTGCCAACCAGCTCGAGGCGATTGCGGCGGATGTTTTGCTCGTGCACATGACCGACGCGCGACCCGACGAACTCCAGCGCGTTGCAGCGGCCAAAGCCCCTATTGTGCTGTGCCCGCGATCGAACCTTCACATCGAAGGGCGCTTGCCGCCATTTCTCTCGATTCGCGAGGTGGGGATCAACGCAGCTCTTGGTACTGATTCTCTCGCGTCGTGTCCGTCGCTCGATGTTCTTGCCGAGGCCAAAGCTCTCGCCGAAAACTTCCCGAGTGTGCCAGCGTGGCAACTCGTTTCCATGGCGACATACAACGGCGCACGCGCACTTGGTAGGGGCGATCTCGGCCGCTTCGCGAAAGGCACGCGCCCTGGTGTGATTCACGTCGAGGCGGATGTCACCGGCGATCCCGCATCGTACTTGCTTGGTCACCTTCATCTCGCGCGCCGCATGCTCGTGCCGCGCATGCCTTCGCGCTTGCCATGATCACGCGCCTTCGCCGTTGGGGCGAGCTCGTTACGTTTTCGCACACCATTTTTATGATGCCCTTTGCGGCGGCCGCTGTCGTGCTTGCATTCGCCGAACCGCACGAAGCCGTTACGCCTCTTCGCCTTGCCACCATTGTGCTTTGCATGGTGAGCGCGCGCACGAGCGCCATGGCATTCAACCGGTGGACCGATCGCGTCATCGACGCAAAGAACCCGCGCACCAAAGGCCGGCCTATCGCATCTGGGCGCATCGCAGCGCGCGAAGCGTTGATCCTCACCGGCGTTTCTGGCTTCGCATTTTGCGGCTTTGCGGCGTTGCTCGGGCGGTGGCCAGCGCTGCTCGCGCCGCCCGTGCTTTTCGTCTTGCTAGGTTATTCTTATGCGAAGCGCTTCACCTGGGCATCGCATGCATGGCTTGGTTTTGCCCTTGCGCTCGCGCCCGGCGGCGCTTGGGTTGGCATGGGCGCACAGCCCAACTTAGGGATCCTCGCGCTGATGGTTGGCGTGCTCACGTGGCTCCTTGGTTTCGATGTCCTTTATTCCTTGCAAGACGAAGCCTTTGACCGCAAAGAAGGCCTTTTGTCGATCCCGGCGCGCTTTGGCACGCGCGGCGCCATGCGCATTGCTGCAGCGTCGCATGTCGTTACGGTTTCCATGCTCGCGGCAACCGGTGTTCTGCTTCATCGTGGTGTTATTTTCTTTGTTGGTGTCTTCGCGGTTGCCATTGTCCTCGTTGTCGAACATCGCCTGGTGCGCCCGCGCAATTCGCCGTTGTCGGTCGATCTTTCACGCATTGGTAAGGCATTTTTCGACTGCAATGCATACGTCAGCCTTGGTTTTTTTGTGACAACGCTGGTCGACGGCTTAGTTCGACATTAAATATAAAATTCGGTCCGCGAGCTTCCGTGCGTTTCGTTCTCGTCGTTCCCCAAACTGGTTCAATCCCCACCGAGCGACGCCTCACCCTCAAGGACGAGGGTGTCGAAATAGGCGGTGCGGCCGACTGCGATGCCATCATCGACCACCCAAGTGTTGGTGCCTCGCGCGTACGAATCGAGCGGCGCCAAAATCATTGGCTCATTATCGATCGCGACGGCCGAGGCTTGTGCTTCGTCGGTGGGATTCAGCTTCGGCCTCGGGAACCACGCATCATCGGCCCAGGGAATCAGTTGCGGCTTGGTGTTGTGAACATGGAAATGACCGTTGAAGTCGACTTCGACGCCGGCCGCACGACTCGTGTGATTGCGCTGAGCGCGGTGAATGCTGCGATGCAAATCAGCGGAAGGTGCCCGCGCGTGCGCATCGTTGAAGGGCCCGGGTTCGGCGAAACTTTCGAGCTCTCCTACCGAAGCGCGTGCACCATTGGGCGTGCAGCCACGTGCCACTTCGTGCTTGGCGAGCCAGGCGCTTCCCGCGTGCACGCGGCGGTCGAGTGGCAAGGCGAAACCGTGACGGTAATCGATTACGGCTCGACGCATGGAACACATCTCGGCGAAACGAGGCTTGTGCCGCATCACGGCGTTCTGTGGGATCCAAGCCAAATGGTGCGCGTCGCGGGCACTGTGCTCGCTCTTGAAATGCCGTCGAAGGCTCTGCTCAGCCAAGTGCTTTCAACGATCGAAAACGCAGCCGCGCCAGCCAAGGCCAAGCAGGGAAGCGCGCGTTCACGCAAACGAAAGCCTATTGCGCCCCGCGAACCTGTCTCGAGTTCACAGCCACCTGCGCCCGTGCCTATCGCCCCAGCCGTCGAGCCTCCACCTCCACCACCTCCACCACCTCCGCCGCCGTCGCGCCAGCAGCCTGCGGTTACGCCCGTGCCTCAGCCCGCAACCGGAGCCTCATCGCCCATCGCTGCGCTCCCATCGCCTGATGACGTTCCCAAACCGAGGCAATCAGGCAAGCTTTTGCGCGTCCTCGTCGTGCTGGCCGTCGTTGGATTCGTTTTCGTGACAGCTCTTTTGGCTTACTGGGTTCTGTGGCCCATCATCACATCCGCGTTGCACGACCGGTAAACATGCTCTGCGGTGATGCGGGCGAATGCTAGTGGGGGAGAAGGGGTGGCAACGTCGCCATAGCGAAACGCACCCGCTACCCGTTGGGCGAGCGCCTCGCCCACGGCGCGCTCGCGAACGAAAAGGCGCGCAACGCGTTGCCCTTGGTTTACCGAACGCCCGGGTTTTGCATCGATTGCAAGGCCTACTCCCGGATCGATGACGCCATCGGCGCGCGTGCGCCCTGCCCCCATGGCTACGGCGACGAGGCCGATCTCGTGGGCATCGACGCTTGTGATGAAGCCGTCTCGCGGCGCATTCACGTCGACCACACAATCGGCCACGTCGATGAGACTTGGTCTCTCGACGACACGCGCGTTGCCGCTCTGCGCTTCGATCATTTTCTCCATCACACGCGCGGCCGATCCGTCGGCAAGGGCTTTGCGAAGAATCGCCATGGCTTGCGCGGCGTCGCTTGCTTTTCGACCGAGTACGAGCATCTCCGCCCCGAGTGTAAGCGTGCACTCTACAAGATCTGCCGGGCCTTCGCCTCGGAGCACCCCAAGGGCTTCGCGCACCTCGTTCGCATTGCCAACGGCCACGCCGAGAGGTGCGTCCATTCGCGTGAGCCATGCAACTACCTGCTTGCCGGCGCGCGTGCCAACGGCCACGAGCTTGCTTGCGAGCTCGCGGGCACTTGTTTCGTTTTTCATGAAGGCGCCGCCACCAACCTTCACGTCGAGCACGAGGCCGTCGATGCCTTCGGCGAGTTTCTTCGACAGAATGGAGGCAACGATGAGCGGAATCGACTCGACGGTTCCCGTAACGTCACGCAGCGCGTACATAAGGCGGTCGGCAGGCGCAATTTCTTGGTTTGGCCCGATGATGCAGGTGCCAACCTCACCAACGATGCGCGCAAATTCGACCGTTGTCAGATCGGTACGAAAGCCCGGGATTGCTTCGAGCTTGTCAACGGTGCCGCCGGTGTGCCCAAGGCCGCGGCCAACAACCATGGGAACCGGCACACCGCAAGCCGCAACGAGGGGAGCCAGGCAAATGGAAACCTTGTCGCCAACGCCGCCCGTGGAGTGCTTGTCGACTTTCGTGCCGGCCACCCGAGACAGGTCAACGACGCTTCCGGAATGGAGCATGGCCTCGGTCAAGGCCACGGTTTCGGCGTCGTCCAAGCCGCGAAAGAAAACGGCCATGAGAAACGCCGTCATTTGGTAATCGGTGAGCGTTCCCGCGATGAAAGCGCCAACGAAATGGTGGATTTCAGCTTCCGTCAGAGCGTGGCCATCGCGTTTCGCGGCGATGAGCTCCACAAGCGTGCGCATCATACATGTATTATACGGCGGCTTGCGCGCTTACCCCAGGCTCGGTATTCCAGGCGCCGGAGAGCGGCATCTCAGTACACGGTCTGGCACGCAGCACGCCGCTTTCTCGGCTGTACAACCCGTCCGATATGATGTGCACGAGCCGGTCGAACGGCATTGGCTTGACCAAGTGTGCGTCGAAGCCGGCGGCGAGCGTGCGATCGAAGTCTTCTGGGCGATCGAACCCGGATAGGACGACCGCGACAGTGGGGCGGTCATCGCCGAGTGGATGCAGAAGATCGAGTGCGCTTCCATCGCCAAGTGTGAGATCGGCAACCAGTGCGTCGATGTGGTGCTCGAAGAGCTTCGTGCGAGCTTGTGCGAACGACAACGCCGTCTGCACCACAAACCCGGCCGCGTCGAACGACGCCTCGAGCATCATGAGGTAATCCTCGTCGTCGTCGACGACGAGAACGACGGGACAGCCTTCGTTTGCCCTCATGAATTAATGCATAAGATAGTCGCGCTACATTGGCTAGTTATTTGTGACGTTTTCGCCCAACGTCTTTTCGTGTGTAGAAGAATATGATTGCGTGTTCATCTTCCCACATGATGGCCACATTGTGGGTGCAGAAGCGCGACCACTCTATCCGAAAAGATGCTACAATCTGCGCTCAAAATTCGAATGCGAGTCCGGCGGTCCATGTGTTCCCCGACCCCACGCGCAGCGTGCTACTCGATCCAAATCCGTTGAGCGTGAGCCGATAAGCTTCTACGAACACATAAGAGTTATTGATACCCGTTGCTATATCCATATTACGCGCAGCGTACGTGTCGAATGCGTCGAGCGAAAAGGCAAGACCGAGCGCAAAGTTGGTGCCGAGCGAGTGCCCTTCGCCCTTCACTCCGTTGGCGTCGGACGTGCCACCGGTGTTCGACGCGGTCCAAAGCGCGTAGCCGAGACCTGCTTTGCCATACGGCACGAGCGGAACGCCGAATTTACGCCACAGCACGTCCACGCGAAGAACGCCAACGAGAGTCATCGGAATAATGCTCAGGCTCGTCGTGTCGCCCGAGGGGCGTCCGCTCAACGTAACCGAGTCGGCACTCATTCTCGTGTAGCCAATGCTTACGCCAGGCCCAATTGTGCCAATGCCGGGAATGCGCAGCGTTTGCCAGTCGAATTCGAGCGCAGGCAAGATGCGAAACGCCGAACCAAACGAGGTATTGTACGGCGTTTTGCTGCCTAGCGCGGGCTCGCTGTCGACCTGCGGTTTGTAAGGACCGACCCGGACCTCGATGGCAAAGTTCTGAGCCGAGCGGCCTGGGTGTTCGCTTGCCGGTGTGCCGAACTCCAAGGCGCTGGCCACGCTCGTTGCGGTCGTTGCGCTTGCCGTGAAGGCGAGGGAGAGAATCGTCAGCCGCCGTGTCATCGAATGTTTCTCGCCCGCCTACGGATACGCCGAAGAGTGGACAATGCAAGCATTCCCGTGATTCCTAGCACGCTGAGGCTGCCTATTGGCGAGCCAACGTTGCCGGTGGTGCAGTACCCGCCGCCTGCGCCGCCGCCTGCGTCTTTGTAGTCTTCCCAGAAATCGGTCGTGACCTCGGGCACTTCGCATTGGACCGCAGACAGCGGCCCCACGTTGTCGAAGGCATCGGTCGCAGCCACGGCCACGGCGTAGTTGGTTCCGTTGACGAGCGACTGCCCACCCACGCTGCGGGCATACACGGCGTTGCCCGTGCTGCCAGAGA
This sequence comes from Polyangiaceae bacterium, assembly GCA_009780955.1. GTDB lineage: Bacteria > Myxococcota_A > Polyangia > Polyangiales > Polyangiaceae > Labilithrix. The sequence continues at coordinate 13,355 of WQZB01000045.1, forward strand.
TGCTTCCGCACAAGAACTTCGCGTCGAAATCTTTGTCGGGCAAGATGGGGCTGCCGTCAGTATTGACGAAATTTGGGCTGTAGCAGTCTTGTGCCGCCGTGCCGCCCTCGTTGGGAACTTGCGTGCATCCTGCATCCTCATCGGCATCCGCGTCGTTGCATACGAGGGTGGTTCCGGCGTCGGTTGCGGCCAGCGGTCGCGACGGATCGCAGTATACTTTCACACCCGTCAAGGCGACGACACCGCCCTCGCCAATGGCGTCCCACGAAACTTTGATGCGCGTGTTACCCGGCAAATGCGACAGCCCCGTGGGAGCATCCGGCCCAATGGTGTCGACCTGGATGGTGAAGGTCGTGCTTGCGGTTGGCGTTGCAACATTGCCTGGATCGAAATAGAGAAATTGCACGGAAATCGTGGTGAGAGGGACCTGCCCGCATACGTTCTGACTCGCGTCAGGAGCCGCGGGGCTTTCCGGCGGGGCGCCCGCCATAATCTCACGCACCGGAATCGTGACATTGGGGTTGGTCGACAGCGGAATACCCGCGGTCAGTAGCCAGCACACCTGCGTTCCGCCAGCGCGCGTCGTTTGGTCTGAGCAGTCGCCCGAGACACTTGCCCAGGCTTGGAGTGAGGCTTGGGCCTGGAAGTTCGAGAGTACAAGGGGAAAAAGAATGCTTTGATCGTCGAGGCAGTCTTGCAAACTCACCCCTTCTGGGGTGAGGTTTGCAGGGCGCTTTTGGACCGTATTGCCGTTGGAGTCGTAGCGCGGAAGCGACGGCGGGTTGCCCGGGTAGGCCGGGTTTACAGCGAGAGTTTGTGCGTGGGAATCTGCCGTATGAAGCACCACACACGTGCCGAGCGCAAAACCAAGAAGCGCCGAAACGCTCGAAGACCGAGAAGACATCGATGGACTTCAAGCATAGCGCATGCCACTCGTATGGGCGCCATTCATGGCGCCCGACCGCTGGCGGATTCCGAGGGCGCGATGAATAACGCCGTCGCCAAGCTGGCAGATCATGGTTTCTGCCACGGCAAGTATTGCCATTCTGGCAACCTAGATCTAACGGTGGTTGGGTGATTTTTTGTATACCGTAATGATAGGCACGCCGTCGTGCGTGAGCACGGTGTGCGGTGTTGAAGATCGGTATTCGGTCCAGATGTTGTAATCCACTTCGTTCATGTGCTGCTCATGATGCACAATGGAAAATGTCGCCTCTGCCGGGCTGCTCACACCGCGAAGCCACGGCGGCACGCGTTTCTCTTCGACCAGGCGCGCCCACGATGGCCATGCCGTATCCATGATGTATACCGTGTCGCCTGATTTCGTGTTTTTTTGGAAATAGGGGTCGAGGCTTTGCGTTGTAAATCCCCAAAACTGGCGATTGAGCCCGAGGTCGGCGCCGCCTGCCGTGCCGCCAAAAAAAGGAACGTACGTCGACAGACCGAATGGGTGCGAGTGGACCGTGACGGCCAGCGCTCCGGAAAACGTGAGCGCTATGGCCGTCACCTCGGACACGCGCGCCACGCGCGCCTTATTGCCATGCAAGGGCATGCGTGAAAGCACGCACGCGTCGAGCTGCGACCAAACGATATCGAATCCGCGCCCGGCCAGAATCGCGAGGAATGGATAGGCTGGCATCCAGTGCTTGGTGCCGCCGAAAATCGGCGTATGCGGCAACAGAAAGGGCATGAGCGGCACGGCCAACGCAAGCAAAATGAGAACATCGGTTTCGGCGCGATCGCGCCCTCCAGCCAACGAAGAGGCCGCGCGCATCACGCGCATCACGAGAATGCGCACGCGGTCGACGGCGCCAATCAAAAAGAGCACGATGGTTGCCGTGGGCACCGTGGCAAGGATCATCACCGGCATGTACGCCTTCGGCGATGGCGGTCCGAAATACGTTCGGCCAAGAAACTCGATATTGTAATATTCGTGGTGGATGTGGAAATTCACATATTCAATGAGACGCGCGATCGTGTCGTTCCACATCCAAGGCCAAAGCAGAAGGAAAATGAGTGGCCCCAAAATGGCCATCGAAACGAGCGAGGCCGGAGCCACGATGCGCGATGTCTTCGCGAGGCTCTGCACCATGGCGCGGCCGTGCACGCCGAGTACAAAGACCGCGTGCGGAACGAACACCGCCGGGAGCATCCACGCGTTGTGCTTGGTTTCGAGCGCGAGGCCGAAAACGAGTCCTGCGAGGACCGCCCAGCCAAGGCTGCCGCGGGCCGCATGCGTCGAGCCAAGCCGATTCCCGCCACCTTCGGCGCGCCAATAGGCGTACACGCACGAAATCCACATGGCCATGATGGGGACATCGAAGCATGCAAGGTGCGCATGATAGAAAACGCGCGGCATGAGGCCGAGCGCAAGGGCAGATACGAGGCCTGCGCGCCGCGAGAAATGTCGGGCTGAAAATATGTATGTTACATATATAGCAAGGCCCATCATGAGCATTCCGGGCAGCCGAAATGCCGTGCTTTCGTCGGCAAAAACCTTCCATTTATTAAAAAAAAGCCAATGCGAAATCGCAAAAAGGCTTTTCATGAGGGAAGGGTGCTCGTGGTTATTTTGCCAAATTGCGTCGATTGCCGAGCGTTCCATGGCTTTGCGGGGCGAATCGAGCAAAAGCACGAACCAGCGCTCGTAATCGCGAGCCGCTGTGAAATAGAAGCCTTCGTCGCGCGAAAAGCCCAGGCTTCGCGCCGTGGCAAGCAGCCAGGTGACATAGCCGCCAGCGAGGCCTAGTCCGACGAGCGTGTCGACGTTTTTGCGAGCCCTCAAAGACGAGATGGGCGACGCGATTGCCGGCGCGCTTGGAGGCTTTTCGTGTGCTGGACTCGCTGCGCTCATCGCGTGTTCGCCTCGAAGCAAAAGTGACGCGCGCTCGCGGAGCTGCTGCTCGTGACGTTGGCCACGAGATCGCCGCGCTTGCCCGCGAATTCGGGTGTTGAGAACTCGAAGCTCACCCAGCCCGAGCCAACCTTGTGACTGTGATGCCCGATGGGCCTGTCGAATGCAGAGAATGCAAGCTCGATGCGCTCGGCTGTCGGCGATCGATCGGTCATCCACTGCACGCCAGCGTGACCCGCGAGAAATTCGCCGAACGTGACATTGTGCACGCGAATGCGCGTGGTGCCCGTGCCAGTCGCAAAGAGGCAAAGATGCGGATGATGCTCATCGTCGTCGACGATGGCCGCACCAACATAGCCGCCGCCGGGGCAAACGAATCGGTCGCCAGGCACGGCCGGTCCTTGCGGAACCGCGAGCCCACCGGGCTGCCCCACGCCGCGCTGCCACCCGCATGGCGTCTCAGTGCCACTGGCATCGACGCGCGTGACCGTCATGCGTTCTGGGCCTACTTCGTCGAGCACGTCGGCAAGTATTTTTTTTTTCGCAGGGTTTTCGTAAACGCCAATTGTAAAAGGGCCGACTTGGCGCTCGGAAACTTTGCGCCACTGGGCGAGCTCGCGGCGGTGGGCGCCGCGAATGGAAACTTCAAAGGCTCGCGCAAAGCGTGATTCGTCTGCGCGCGCTTCCTTCTTGATTCCCGAGAGCGTGTCGCCAAAGGCGCGCCGCCCCAGTGGATCAGCCCAAAAAGGCGCAAAAAGTATGAGATCGTCGTCCGTGGCCTCGGCCTTCACGACATCGCGCGCGGCATTCCACTGGGCTTCCGTCACCACGTCGCTCGTTGTTTGCTTGATGTGCACGGCGAGTTCGGCAACGCCGACGAGCGGCACTGCCGAGAGCGTCCAAGCGAGAAGCGTCCCCGAGCGGCTCAAAACGTGGCGAAGCTTGTATGTGCGCTTGCACGTGTCAAGCACCGTCCCTGATGACAGGCGAACGAGCCTGTACTAGGTAGGCGATCGTGATGGCAAGGATGGCACGTTTGCACGGCGACGTTGGGCGCGAAGCAGTCATTGGCAGCGCAACCCGCGTGCGCGGCCGCGTGTCGGGCGAAGGCGATTTATTGGTCGAAGGAAGTGTCGAAGGCGACATTTCTCTCGATGGCGATCTCACGGTCGAAAGCGGTGCACATGCCGCATCGAACGTCACCGCGCAACTGGTCACGATCCGCGGTGATCTCGAAGGCGACATTCAGGCTCAAGGCATTGTGCGCATCGAAGCCGGTGCGCGTGTGCGAGGCGACGTGCAAGGTGAATCGGTGGCCATTGAAAACGGCGCCGAGTTCGCGGGCCAGCTCAACGTGGAATTCGACCTGCCCCAAGAGCTTTTGGCCAACGATCTTTTGGGCGCAGGCAGCGGAAGGCGTCGCTAGCCGGCAAGCAGGTAGGCGCAACGGAAAAAGGCGCGCGCGCAGGCAACGCGTCTGAAAGGCTCTGGAGGACGACATGGCGAGCACGGTTATCGGCGCAGGCATCACGATCGAAGGCGAAATCACGAGCGACGAAGATGTCGTGGTTCAAGGTACCTTTCGCGGCAAGCTGGTCGCCAAAGACGCTGTTACCATCGAGCAAGGCGCCATGGTCGAGGCCGACATCGCAAGTGGACCTGTCGCTATTTCTGGTGGCGTTACGGGCAACATTCTCTCGACCGATCGCGTCGATTTGCAAACTGGCGCGAGGGTCATTGGCAACGTGAAAGCGACGCGCATTACCATCGCCGACGGCGCCCAGTTCAAGGGCAACGTCGACATGGATGTGTGAGAAGGGTGTGAGGGGCGTGAGGAGACAAGTGGCTTCGGATGGCTGCAATGGCTGAAACGACCGCAACGACCGTCATCGGCCGCGCAACGCTTGTTCGCGGGCGTGTTACCGGCATGGGCGATCTCGAAATCGCCGGGCATGTCGAGGGTGAAATCGCCTGTTCGGGCGAAGCATTGGTCGATACCAGTGGTCTGGTCGCGGCCAACATCAATGCGCGTCGCATCGTGGTTCGCGGCGCGGTGAAAGGCGATCTCATCGCCGACGAGTTCGTCCACATCGAAGCGGGTGCAAAGGTCGTTGGCAACCTTCGCGCGGCACGCATCGCAATTGCACTCGGTGGCCTTGTTCGCGGGCAGGTGCAAACCACCGCGCCTGCTGTTGCTCGTCCCGCGGCACGCACCGCAACAGCGAGCGCTCCTTTGCGAGCGCCAAACACGCTCATCGCCGCTACGGCAGCACCCGCCGCTGCACGCGAGGCTCGTGCTGCGGCTGCAGCGCCCGCACCGGCCAAAGCAGCGCCTGCGCCGCATATACCAAGCGCCGCGCCCGTCGTTGCGCCGAGGCTTGTTTCCGCGCCCGTCGTCGCAGCCAGGCAGGTTGTTGGGCAGGCTACGCAAGGTGCCCAAGCTACACAAGGCGCCCAAGATGCCAAAACCGGCAGAGACTCCATGCCTTTTGGCGCTCTTCAGGGCTCGCGTCGTGTGCCGCCACCGCCGGTTGTTCCGGTGCTGAAAAAGGGTACCAAAGCCGTCCAGAAAAAGCGCTAATGGCGCCGCACGCTCGGCTCCTCGAGCTGCTGCGCGATCGATCCTTTGCTCGCAAGTGCGTTGTGCTTGCGTCCGGCAGGGAAAGCGACTTTTTCATTGACTGCAAGCAAACGGTGCTCTCGGCCGAAGGGCATGTGCTCGTTGGCGAACTCATGCTCGATGCACTCGCCACGCTGCCGGCATGCGATGCGGTTGCTGGCGTCGAGCTCGGAGGCTGTTCGCTCGCAAGCGCCGTAGCGCTAACGAGCCACTTGCGCGGCATACCCAAAGACGCCGTCTACGTCCGCAAAGAAGCCAAAGACCACGGCTCGAAGCGCCTTGTCGAGGGCGACACAATGCTCTCACCAGGCTCCGCGCTGGTTATCCTTGAAGATGTGACAACAACAGGGCGCTCCACGCTTGCCGCGGTCGGCAAGCTTCGCGATGCAGGCTACGTGGTGACAGGCATCGTCACGCTTGTCGATCGACTCGAAGGCGGCCGCGAGGCCATCGAGGCCGCGGGATTGCCGTTCATTGCCGTCTACACGCGTGACGATTTCATGTGACCGCAGTCGAGGCGGGGCAGACACGGGGGTCTGCCCCTACAATCGACCAAACGCAGATCCGTAGGGGCGGCCCTCTGTGGCCGCCCCATTCGGTCACGCGATCGTAGGGGCACCCCTCGTGTCTGCCCCATATTATTCGGCGGCTTTTGGCTCGCTAGGGACCGGCTCGCTGACTGCTGCGGCGTGGCGGGGTGCGGCGGTCAAAAAGCAGCCGTATTGGAGCCGCTCGTCGAGCCGGCAAGACCAAACTAGTTCGCCGTTGTGCACGGTCATGTCCGGGCAGCCGTCGCACATGTTCGTTTCGCCGTCCGCCATGAAGTCGATTGGCTGAATGATGGCAATGGACTGGAAATGCTGCTTTTGCGCGATTTTCCACGGAGCCGTGGCGAGCTCTTTGGCCCAACTCAACGCGCCCGATCGCAGACTCGGATCGAGGAGCCAGCCGCCCGCGAGCAGCGACCTTCCCATGGACAGCATGGCCGGGTTCGAATAGGCGAAATAGCGACCGGTGAGCGCGTGGTGACCGGCCTGCATGATCTCCATGAACTTCGGACCCATGTAAGCCTTGACGCCGTTCTTGTCGCCCACGCGCAGGGTGAGGAGCCACTTGAGGCTTTGCGGATCTTTGGTGCCGCCCAAGTAGGCGCAGGGCTCGAAATCTGGATCGCTTTCTTTGATTTTCGAGACGATATCGCTGGCCGTTAGCGGCGTGGGAAGCTTGCTTTCGTCGTAGTAAATGAGCTCTTTGGGATCTACTGGCTTGCCTTGGGCGAAGTAGTCGAAGTCGACTGTCCGCGTGGTGCGAAAGAGGATGAAGACCATCGAGTGAACGATGTCGATATGCTCGCGCGCCCACTTGAGCATCCCCGGCACGTGTTCGAGCGTGTGAGGATAAACCGTGGAGTTGAAGGCCACCGACATGCCGCCCTCGTCGGCAACCATTTGCGCGTACTTCAGGCGCAACTCGCACAACTCCAAATCGTTCTTTCCTGTCCAACCACCCTTGGGGCGGCTTTGCCCGGAGTCGATGTGGAAGGTGAAACCGAAGACCCCCGCCTTTTTGAGATCCCTTACGATCTCGGGGGTTAGGGCGTAGGCGTTGGTGTTGAGGATCGGTTTGTAGCCAAACTCGTTTTTGATCATCCGCACGATGCCAACGATGTCGTCGTGCATGAGCGGATCGCCGCCAGTAATGGAAACCGAGTCGAAGCGCCGGCTCTTGGCGAAGACTCGAAGGTCAGCGCGGATCTGCTCGACGGACTTGTCGTACTTCTTTTCGTTGCGCGAATAGCAGCCTTCGCAATAGATGTTGCAGCGCTTGGTCGGCTCTAGCCACACGAGAACGTTGTCATTGAGCGACCAAGGCAGCCGATAATAGCGTTTGGGATCTAGCACGGACACGGACATTGACTTCTCCACGGGTGATCGGCAAGGCACCTTAGCCGAAAAATAAGCTTGTGCGATCGCGAAGGGAACGCGAGCCGCGACAGCGCACGATCGCTTCGTGGCATTTAGGGCCTCAGCGCGGCACCGAAGATGTCTGCGGGATCGCTTTTGGGTGCTGAGGCTGCACGGCCTTCGCCGCTGTTAGCAGGGGGTTTTTGCGGTTTCGGTTTGTCGGCTGGCGTGGCCGGAGGGGCGTTGCGCACCGCAACGTTCGCGCGAGGCGTAGGTGGTGTGGGAGGCGTGACCTTTGGAGTTGTTGGTGCGGGTGCGACTTGCTTTTTCACTACGCGTTCTTGGCGTTCCGGGCGTTCTGGCGCGACGGCGGCAGGCGTTTCAACCGAAGGCTTGGCTGGCTCTGGCTCTGGATGCGAAGCAGGCTCGGAAGGCTCGACTGACTCGGATGTCATGAGTGCTTCGTCCGTTGCCACAGGCGCTGCGGTCGCTCTAGCAGGCGCTTCAGAAGACATGGCGACGGACGGCGTAGCCGCCTCGGCTGGCTTAGTTGGTTCGCCTGGTTCGCCTGGCGTGGGTAGAGGTGACGGCGGCTCGGGTGAAGGCGTTGCGTTCCATCCGTGGCCAACTGCGAAGCGCGCCGCGGCGATTGCCACATCATGGCCGCCACCGTGACCGATGACCGCCAAACGCATTGTGCCGATGACGACAGCCATTCCGAATGCTGCGCCCACGGCGAACCAACGCAAACGCGATGGCTTCGACACCGGCATGGATGGCGCAAGTTGGGTCTCCGCAATTTGGTCATGGTGAATCTTGGATGGCGCATCAGCATCAGAATGAGCGGCTGCGCCAGGTTGCGCAGGTTTCGTGGTTGCTGACGCTGCCGGTGCCGCGGCTGGTGCGAGCGACGCAAGCGGTGGTGCAAGCGGTACGAGCGGGGCAGGCTTTGCTTTTGTTGTGTTGGCAGGGCTAACGGGGCTGGCAGGGCTAACTGGTTTAGCCTCTTCGAACGATGCAAAAAGAGCATCGAGGTCGATGTCGTCGAGCTCGGACGCTACGTATGCCGGTACAGCGGTGGCAGCCAACGATGAGCAATACTCGAGGGCAACGTCGGTTTCGGCTGCGGTGTTGCGTACGAGTGGCCGAAAGCTTTCGTTTTGGCCATTTCGACGTACTGGCAAAGGCGGAGCATGGCTGCCTGGTGCCGGCGTACCAACGCCACTGAGAGTAGAACGCATGGCGAACGCCCCGGTGGTTGCCTTGCCATCGGCTGACTTTGCCTTGCTATGCGCCGGCAGGTTGACCTGCGCACTAGCACCGGGCGGGGGGTTACGACTGCTACGACGTTGTTGAGGAGCCGACAAGGTCACCGGATCAGGCTTGATCGGGCGGATCGTCGGACGGTTTGGTATGTCTCGCCCAGCCGCTACTACGGGCCGAAATTTTGGAGGAGTTCCGCGTTCTGCCATGATCGCCCGTCCTTCGGAATGTCCGAGCGTGGCGACGCGAGCGCACATCGCGCTGGCTCGGCCACCACACACGTAGATTGAAGCACACGTGTCGCAGCGTAGCGAGAGCTAAAAAGGCGGCAAAATGCCCCTAATTGGCGTCAGCTGGCGTCAGCTGGCGTCAGCGCGACGCGGGCGGTGGCCTATGCGTCATGCGCGCCATGGTCAATGCGAGACAATTGGTTTTGTTCGATGCTCCTTTCTGCTCCCATGCGTGGTAGACAGTGGAATCATCGTGGACGCAAAGCGTATCGACGTCTTGTCCGACTCCACGGGCGAAACCGCAGAAAAGGTTGTCCGCGCGGCCTTGCTGCAGTTCCCACATTCAGGCGCCCATCTCCGTCTTCACACGCGCGTTCGCACGAAGGAGGCCGTCCGGCCGATTCTCGAGCGCGCCGCCCGTGAAGGCGCCCTCATCGTTTTCACGGTCGTGAACCCAGAGCTGCGCGAATTCATTCACGCATCGAGCTATGAGCTGCGCGTAGAGGCGCTCGACCTCATCGGCTCGCTCATCGGGAAGCTTACGGTGTTTCTCGACCGCCAACCCATCAACACTCCGAGCGGAATGCTCCCGTTGTCCGACGAATACTTCCGGCGAATCGAGGCGGTCGAATTCACCGTGAAAAGCGACGACGGCAAAGAGCCGCGCAACTTCAAGAAGGCCGATCTCGTCCTTGTCGGTGTCAGCCGCACGTCGAAAACGCCGCTCTCTACGTTGCTTGCACAACGCGGGCTGAAGGTCGCAAACCTTCCCATCGTTCTTGGCGTTGCACCGCTGCCCGAGCTCGAGGAAGCCAACCAAGAGCGCATCGTTGGTCTGATGATTGGCCTAGAGCCCTTGGTCGAGATCCGCAAAGCGCGTCTTCGTCAGCTTGGCATGAGTGTCGACGCCAACTACGGCCTCAAGGAGCAGGTCAAAGCCGAACTCGAATACGCCGAAAGCATCTTCAAGGCTCACCCAAGCTGGCCGGTGATCGACGTAACAGGTCGTGCCATCGAAGAGACTGCGGTGATCATTCTCGAGTCGCTCAAAGAGCGCGACGAAGTCAGGCAAGCCACCAAGTTGCCTTAGTTGGGGCGCGACGGCATGACGACGACTCTCACGACTACAGACGCGTACGCCCCAGCCGTTGATCCGAAAACGTTTGCGCTTGCCCACCTTCTCACCACCCTCGCACAAGACGCGATCTTCGCCATGTCGTGTGGCGCAGGAATGGGCGTGCTCGAGGGACTTGGCAAGCGTCGCGGCGAGGCCTATGGCGCAGTGCTCGCCGGGCATCGCTTGAACACTATGTCGGGTGAGTTCGACCCGTGGGTCGTGGAAATGACGCGCGCGATGGCGCCCGTTTACGCGCCGGTGTGGCTGCCCATGGGCGATGTTCTTCGTGAGAAGGTCACACTCGAAGTCGGTGCGCGTGGGCTACGCTCCATCTTCTCGTCGAAGCCCAGCGACAAAGACGTTCAGCGCGTCAAGCGCCTGGGTACGCTTGCTATGCGTGTATTGCGCACCATATTCTTGGCCGACAACCCGCTCGATGCGGAAGAGTCGCGCATGCTCGCGGCGTTCTGTGCCTCGCTTGGCCTACCCGAAGTCGATGCGCAGGCGCTGTTCGATGAAGTGCCGATCCCCGCCGAGCAGTTCGATGTTTATGGCGACATCGAGCCACCTATCGCAAAGGCGCTCGTACGTGGCGCTTGGCTTGCCGCGGCCTACGACCAAATCGATCCTCGTGAAGAGCATGTCGTGCGCGTGCTTGCGAGCAAACTCAATATCGGCGCGATGGATCTCGAAGTGTTTCGCAACGAAGTCATCGAGCAGCTCGATGCGCGCCGCATAGCGGGGCTCGCGACCGTTGACGCCATTCGCTATGTCCTGGCGGATCGCATTCCGGGCTACGGCTATGTGCTAGCCGAGAAAACGGGCATGCTTCTCGTGCCGCGTCGCTTCCGCGACGAAGCGCTTGCGCCGCTGAACTCCGGCGTCGCCGTAACGCTCGCGAAGCGTTATCGCTTGCCGGCAGAAGATCGCCCCATCGTGCTCGCCATTGCATGGGCCGCGGCCAACCTCGAAGATCCGTCAATCTCACGACGCGCTTTGCTCCGCGCACGGCACGACAGGTTTGCGCAAGACATCGGCGAAGACGGCAACAGGGCCCGGCTGGTGGTCGACGAGTGGTTTGGCGACTTGTTGGGGCCCGCCGCCGAAGGGTATTAGCCCGAAGCCCGCCATGCCTCCTGCCAATCTGCTTGAAGCCAGCCAACACCTCCTCGTCTCAACAATCGGATTTCTCGGCGCAGGCAACATGGCTGGTGCGCTTGTCAAAGGGCTACTTTCTGCGAAGGTAGTGCCGGCTTCAGGCATTCTTGTCAGCGATGTCAGCGCGGATCGTCTTTCTTTTTTTCATGAAACGCATGGCGTTCGCATAGCCAGCGATAACCATGCGCTCGTGCGCGAAAGCGACATCGTGGTTCTTGCGGTCAAACCGCAAGTCATGGGCAAGGTGCTCGAGGACATGGGGGGCAAGGTGCGATCCGAGCAGCTTGTCATCTCCGTGGCTGCCGGTGTTCCCACGGCCGTCATCGAGAGCCAGCTGCCGCAAGGCGCACGAGTGGTTCGATCGATGCCGAACGCGCCAGCAACCGTGCTTGCTGGTGCAACCGCAATTGCGCGCGGAAGCCATGCAACCCTTCGCGACCTCGAAGTAGCGCGCACCCTGTTTGCGGCAGTCGGGTGCGTCGTGAGTCTCGACGAATCGCTCCTCGATGCAGTAACGGGGCTATCGGGCAGCGGCCCCGCCTATGTCATGCTCATGATCGAAGCGCTTGCCGACGGCGGCGTGAAGGTCGGTTTGCCCCGCGACACGGCACTTTTGCTTGCCGCGCAAACCGTGTGCGGATCGGCGAAGCTGCTGCTCGATACGGGCGAGCATCCTGGCAGGCTCAAAGACATGGTGACGAGCCCTGGCGGCACGTCGATCGCAGGGCTTGCCGCGCTCGAGTCGGGCGGGTTACGCAGCGCACTCATCAATGCCGTGGAAGCTGCCACCCTTCGAGCAAAGGCTTTAACCCCACGTTAGTGTTTGGGAAAGACTTCCGTAATTGTCACCACCAAGATCAACGTTAGGAACATGAGAAGCCCGATGGCGTGTACCTTGGCTTCGATTTTCGCGTCGGCACGACGCCGAGAAACTGCCTCGAAAGCAAGAAAGATCAGCCGCCCGCCGTCGAGCGCAGGGAATGGTAGAAGATTGAATGCGCCAAGGTATGCGCTGAGCGCGCCGAGGAATCGGAAGTAGGTGTGCGCGCCGTCTTTGGCGGCCGCGGCCGTGTCGCGAACAATGCCAACCGGACCGCTGATGACTGCCTTTTCCCTGCCAACGATGATGCGCGCGAGCCCTTTGATAGTTGCGTAAACGACCTTTGGCGGCTCGGTGACGCTGAGAACAGCCGCCTGCCCGACAGAGACGGGGACGACTTCGGTGAACATGCCGACGAGAATTTTGCCCTTGTTTTGCCCTTCGGCGGCAGGTGTTGGCGAGACGTGGAAGATATTGTCGCCGCGCTCGATTTCGATGTCGACCGGCTGGCCGGGGTGGGCGCCCACAATGTTTTTGAGCTCATCCCAGTTGTGAATGGCCTCGCCATTGACCGATCGAATGCGGTCGCCGTTGACAATGCCAGCCTCGGCCGCCGGGCCGGTCGAGTCGACGCTGACGCGCATGGTTTCGTCGGCGACGAGGTTGCCGCCAAGTAAAAACCCGCAGAACATGAGAACCGAAGCGAAGAAGTAGTTCGCGAGCGACCCGGCCGCGATGGTGACGATGCGTGCCCAAAGCGAGGCATTCGCGTAGCTTCCCTTGTCGTTTGGCTCGTCCTCGTCGAACGGATTCATTCCTGCAATCTGCACATATGCGAGAAACGGAATGATGGCGATTTGGAAGGTGGTTGGCGACCCTTTGGGCTTGCGTGTCCAAAGGGTGGGGCCGAAGCCAATCGAAAAGCGTGTAACGCGCATGCCGTGCCAGCGCGCCGCGAGGTAGTGACCGCCTTCGTGAACCACCATGAGGATGGCAAGGCCCAAAATGGCAAGCAGGGCGTACGCTGTGGACGACATTGATGGGAAGCCTAGCTCAGATGCCGGGACGTTGCGAAGCAGGTGCGTAACGGCGAGTGCACCCTAGTAGGAGCTGCCGTTCGTGCCAGCGCTGCTGTCGCGGCGCCAGGCTGCATAGGCGCGCATCAAGTCGGAGGCGAATGAGCTGCCGAGCTGCGCGTAACCTTCACGTGTAAGGTGCACGCGATCGCTTTGAGCTCGTGGCGGCTCTTCCATCGACCATTCTGCCACCGTTCCTGGTCCCCCCATGGCTTCGAGCTGGTCGTAGAAGGCGCAGCCAGCCGCCGCCGCGACACGCTTTTGCGAAGCGATGATTTCGACGAGCTTCGATGACGTGTTCCAGCTGCCGGCGGCATTCGCAACGGCTCGGTCTGGTGGTCCAAGTAGCAAACACGAAGCGGAAGGCACGGCGCGCGCAACGCGCCCAAGGGTAGTTTTGAGCTGCCGTTCGTACGTATCCACCGAGGTGGATTCGTCGGTCGACTCGTTCGTTCCGTACGAGAGCACGACCAGCGAGGGCGAGCGATGCCGAAGCTGCTCGGCCCAGTGCGGCTCGTTCCATTGCAAGCATGTCGTAATGCGGGCGCCATTGATTCCAAGCGCGTCGAACACCACCCCGTTTTCGGACCTGTCGAGCGAAACGCCAAAGACTCGGACGTCTCCGTCACCCACACTTCGAACCTCGATTTGATGCATGTAGGCCTCATCGATGTGAAGCGTGCGATATGCCGAACCGGTGTGATCGGCACGCGTTGCGATGCGCACGACGCGTACGCCGTCGACGAAGACATCGAACGAACCGCCATTCGGATGTTCGAGGTAATCGAGCTCGGCGCGCCCCGTGCCCGCCGCAATGTCGGTCCACGCGCGAGCGCCGCGACTGCTCGCGCTCGCAACGAGGCCGATGCCTGCGAGCCCGTACAGCCCGTCGGCTGCCCATTCACCGCGATCGCCTCGATCGCGCTTGCTGTGAGTCGTTGTCCAATCGGCAGACATGCCGCAGCGAATGCCATCTTGCATGTACCCTTTCCAAGGCTTGCCGATCGCAACGAACCCGCGCCCGCCATCGCCAAAGCGCGATTGGAGCGCCCGGCGGACAACGGCGGTGGCAATGTCGGCCGCCGTGTGCGAGTCGCCGAATTGAAGGATGCGCACATCGTCTTGGGCGGCTTGGGTCTCGAGCTCCGCGAGCGACTCGAAGAAATGCCGCAACGCCGCTGGCCGCTGCAGCGCCCCCATCACTTGGCCTGGCACTTGGCCTGGCACTTGGCCGGGCCGCATGGAGGCAATGTTGGGGCGCGTTTCGCTGAGGGGGCGCTCGCTGCTGGCCGCCGCTTTCTCGGTCGAGTCGGCTCGTGGCCTTGCCTTTGGCAGGGCGTCACCGCACGCAGTCACGCTAAGCACACCAAGCACAATGCCAGCAAAAAAAACTCGACGACGAGTCACCCCACGCCCCACTCGCTCTTCTGCACGACCGGAAGTTGCAGCGCGCGCTCGCGATCGAGGTCGAGGTTTCCCACGTGCAGACAGAGTGCGGTTTGCACCCATTTGTAGATCGACGCGGTGAACAAGCGCGCGAAACGCGACGCCCAATTTTCGACCAAAACTCTGTCGTACTCAGGGAACATTTCGAAGAGCACCTCGCGCACTTCGCCGAGCGACATTTTCTCGCCTGCGTAGAGCGCGAAGCATGCGTCGAGGATGGCAAAAGGCATCAAGTCTTTTTCGTCTTGCTGGTCGTCGTCGAGTTCGGCCGACGCAGGCTTGTCGAGTGTCAAACGGATGCCTTCGAGTTTGGTGGTTTTTTGTAGATAATCGAGCAGCGCATTGACAACGGTTTTGGGCACGTTCGCAATGACGCTGAGCGCGCCTTCCATGTCGCCGCCAATGGTGGTGTAGCCAACGGCCTTCTCGCTCATGTTGCTCGTTTGCAAAAAGAGCCCGCCTGCGCTGTTGGCCCACGTCCACATGCGCGCGGCGCGCACGCGAGCCTGGATGTTCTGGCGCGCCATCTTGGAAAGAACTTCTCCAGGCTGCAGCATTTTTTCAATCTCGCCGAGCTCGCGCTCGAAGGCGTCGTCGATGGGCGCGATCGCAAGCGGCGCATCGAGATCGCGGGCGGCTTGCTCGGCTGCATGGCGCGTTTCGGCCGACGAGTAGCGCGACGGCATATAGAACGCGCGCAAGATCGCCTGGGCCATTTCTTTCTCTTTCGCGGGACCAAGCTCGCCATAACGACGTCTGATCCAACGACGTGCAAGATACAAGCAAAGCAGGCTGTCACGTCCGCCGGAAAGCGCGACGCCGATGGTTTTGAACACGCCGGTTTTTTCGAAGTAGTCGCCGATGCCGAGTGCGAGTGCATCGAGGAGATCTTCGCAGAACGCTTCGTGCGGCAAGATGGCCGGCTTGCCCGCGTCGGGCAAGAAGAAGCTCCGGTTTGTCGGCACTGGGTAGCGCAGAGTTTCTCGCTTTGTGGTGTGCGCCGATCGCACGCGCGTGATTCTTGGTGCCGTTGTGGCGAACGCTTCTTGATCGGCTCGCCACGTCGTGTTTTCGGTGCGAAGACGTGTCGTTCTGTCGAGATCCACCGTGACGGCCGACACGCCTTCGCGGAAGCGCGGCGCCTCGAGCACGATGCGCCCATTTTGAGCGACGAATCCTCCGCCGTCGAAGACGAGGCCGTCGTTGCCGCCAACGAGGTTTGCGTACGCCACGGTCACCAGGTTGTCGCCGGCGCGCGTGGCGATCATTTCTCGCCGCGTTTCTTGGACGCCAAGCCGAAATGGCGACGCAGAGAGATTGACAACGAGCTCGGCACCCGCATAGGCGCGCCGACGCATGGGGCCGCCCGGCGACCACAAATCTTCGCAAACCTCGAGTGCGACAGAGCCGAAATCAAAATCAAAAATCAAATCACCAAAGCTAATGCCATGAACTTCATCGAGCAAGCCTGCAAGCCCGCGAGCAAAAACGCGCGACTCGTAAAAAACGTTGTACGTTGGCAGCTTCTCTTTCGGCACGATTCCGAGAATTTGCCCCGCGTGGACGATCGCCGCGGCGTTGTAAACATGGGCGCCTCGCCTGACGGTAAGACCGAGAGCCATGGCGCAAGGAAGATCGCGGGTGGCTTTTGCAAAGCGTTCGAGTTCTTTCCATTGCGCTTCGACGAACGCTGCCCACTGAACCAGATCTTCAGGCGCATAGCCGGAGATGAGTTGCTCGGGAAAAACCACGATGGTGGCGGCGTCGCTCGAGGCGCTTTGCGCAACGGCAATGGCTTTGTCGACATTCGAGCGCACGGCTCCGACCGTGGTGTTCACGCTTGCGATGGCAACTCGAATGAGCCTCATTTTTGCACCTCATCGATAGTGCGCATGGTGCGGTAGCGGCGATAGTAGCTCGTGACTTTGACGACGTAGTCGCGCACTTGCGCGTAGGGCGGAATGCCGCCGTGCTCGACCACTGCTTGTTCGCCCGCGTTGTACGCGGCGATCGTGAGTTCGAGATTGCCGTTGAACAGGTTCGCTAGAACGCGCAAATAGCGCACGCCGCCAAAGATATTCTCGCGTGGATCGGTGATGTCTTTGACTTGCATGCGAGCTGCCGTATCGGGCATGAGCTGCATGAGCCCGCGTGCGCCGGCGCGGCTCGTCGCTCGTGGGTCGTAATCGCTTTCTACCTTGATGACGGCGCGCACGAGCGGCTCGGGGATCTGGTAGAGAGCGGCCGCCTGGCGAATCGACTCGTCGTAGCGCGAGTAGCGTGACAAGTCTTCGTTGTGTGGCACAGGCGCCGTGGCGCGAATGCCGGATCGAGCGCCGCTGGCACTTGCGCGACTTGCGCCAGGGGAGTGGGAGGTGCCTGGCGAGCCTTTGGGTCGAGTTGGCTTATTGGTGAAGTGGATGACGCCTTGGGCATCGGTCCACCGGTGAATTTCGGCCGCCGACAGCGTTGGCGCGAAGGCTATGACCAACGCGAGCGCGAGTGCGATCCGATGCTTCATCGTAAACTCAAACAATACCGCCGGAATTTCGTTCCGGGCTACGCATTTACGCTTGAAGGTGGCGACGGCGCGCGCGAACGGCAAGCACGATCACGATCGCAAGGGCGATCGCAGCGAGGCTGCCACTCACGATCTCGATTCTCTGCGCAAGCGTGTCACGAAGTGCGGCCTGTTCCGTGCATCCCGCAGGTGTTTCCGGCGGCCAGAAAACAAGGGGCGTGCAGTGCCGGCGGCGAAGCGCCAGCCAGTCCATCAAGCCGGCCACGGTGATGTGGACAAGGAAGCCCTGGTAGATGCTTCGCGTTTTCATCGACAGCGAGCCCAAGGCAATTCCGGCAACGATGGCTCCGCTCGCTTCGAGGTATGGCTTGCCATAATGGATCATGCAGTAGGGCACGACCATCGAGAAAATCGCTCCCGAGCCAAAGCTTTTGCGGAGCACACCGAGCCAAAAGCCTCGGAAGAACATTTCGAGCGCGAAGAATTGTGCAAAATACATCGATTCCCATGCGAGGAAATCGAACCAGCTTCGGTGAGACGTTTTGTAAAATGGATAATAGGCGCTAAAATCAGGACTTTGGGCGACAACGAGCATGGCCGGCAGCACAACGGCGAGAAAAAGCCCGTAGATCCACGCGTGATCCAAGAAACCGCGTATGCGGAGCCCGAAGTCTTTGACGGAGTCGTTGCGGAATGCAATTTTCCACACGAAAAACGGCGCAACGTAGCCCGAGATGCGTGTGCTCGCCCACCACGCGTAGCCCCAGAGCTCGTCGTAGCGCGCGACGTGCAGCCAGGCGTGTGTCGCGTCGAGCCTGGTTAGCATGGGCATCACGGTTCGATCGAAATAGGCGCGCCCGCCGTAATACTCCTGCATGGTCAAAATCAGCGCGCACATGACCAGGGCAACCATGGGGCGGTTATCCACTTTGCCTTGGGCAACCAGCTCGGCGCGCTGCTTGTGCGCGTCTTGGTCGAGCGCGCGCCACGTGCTGCGGAACATCCACCAAAGAACCGGCAGAATGACGAGCAGCGCAAGCGCGGGCAGAATAGGCTTTGCGGTTTCGATGAAGCCCGCAAGCCCTCCGACTTCTTTGGCTTGAACGAGATTGGGAGGGGGCCTCGAAAGCAATAACAATTACGTGGCGCTTTTTTCGGCGATGTCGGCGGCGTGCGCAAGACGATTGCACACTTGTTCACGACCAAGCACGAACATCACTTGGTAGAGGCTCGGGCTTGCGGTGCGGCCCGTGAGCGCCACGCGCACCGGTTGACCGACGGCCTTGATGTCGAGCCGAACTTCGGCAAGCCATGCATGCATGCACGCTTCTGCGGAGGCTTCTGTGAAGTCGCTCACGGCTGCGAGCGCATCGCGAAGGCTTCGAAGCCTCGGCGCGGCCTGCTTTACAAGGAACTTCGCTTTGGCGTTTTCGTCCATGACGGGCGGCGTGCGGAAGAATGGATCGAGCATGTCGGCCGCCTGCACGAAGGTTTGGGCGCGATCCCGAATTGTGTAAAGTGCACGCATAACGTCGGCGGTGGTGACGTGGTCGAGCCCGCCGCGCGCATGCACGAAGCCAAGCACGCGATCGGCATATTCGGCGTCGGGCATGAGCCTCGATGATTTCAGGTGTTCGTAGTTCACGGCGAGCAGCTTTTTGGGGTCGAACTTCCCGTCGCCGCGGCCGCAATGGGTCCAATCGAAAGCGGCAATGAGTTCTTCTTTGGAAAAGATTTCTTGGTCGCCGAACGACCAGCCGAAACGCGCGAGGTAATTGAGCATGGCGCCCGGCGCGTAGCCTTGGCTTTCGTATTCGCCAACGCTGACGGCGCCGTGGCGTTTGGAAAGCTTTTCACCGCTTTGCGCGAGCATCATAGGCAAATGCGCAAACTCGGGAACGCTTGCGCCGAGCGCTTGGTAAAGAAGAATTTGTTGTGGCGTGTTGATCATGTGATCGCGCCCGCGTGCGACGAGCGAAACATGCATGGTGATGTCGTCCACCACGGCGCCGAAGTTGTAAAGCGGCACGCCGTCGGAACGCAGAATGACGAAATCTTGCAGCTCGATGTTGGGGGTGACGACTTCACCGAAAACCTTGTCGACGTAGGATACTGAGCCTGACGGATCGACCTTGAAGCGGACCACGGAGGGCTTCTGGGGATCGCTCGTGCGATGGCGGCAAGTGCCCGGGTACTTGAATTGGGCTTTCGGATCTTTCCTTTTCAGCGCCTCGCGCTGGCGGTCGAGATCTTCCTTCGTGCAATCGCAACGATAAGCTTTCTTCTCTTGGATGAGGCGCTCCGCATAATGCTTGTAAACGTCGAGCCGCTTCATTTGCGTGTACGGGCCAAAGGTGCCAATTTCGTGGTCGAAATCCCCATCGGGATTTGGCCCCTCGTCCCACGACAAGCCAAGCCACTTCAGCGAATCGAAGATGACTTTCATGCTCTGAGCCGTCGAGCGCTCTTGGTCGGTGTCTTCGATGCGCAGAACGAAGGTGCCGCCCGTTTTCTTTGCCCACAACCAATTGAACAGCGCTGTGCGCACGCCACCAATGTGGAGGTAGCCCGTGGGCGAGGGAGCGAACCGGAGACGTGGCTTTTCCATCGTATAGCCTTTCGAATAGCAAGCCCGAATAGCATGGAGGTGAATTGGGTGCAGCGGGCCGCGCGATGTCTCGGCTTGCAGGTGCGGCACTGGTCTGGTAATCGGCAGCGTTCTCAGTTTGTCCAATCTGCCGCGCAAGTCATCTTGCGCACCCTGCCAAAAAACGTGAGATGTCGCATGACGAAAAGCCCGCTCCAAACCGTGAAAGACCAATTCGGCGACAAGTCCAAGCTCGTAGCCGAGGTCGAAAAGTTCACGAACAACGAAGACCTCTGGGTGTCGCGCCTCAACAAGAGCAAGGGTCTCAAGCACATATCGAATGCGAAGCTCATTCGGCTTCACGCAACCTTCCAGGCTGTGGCTGAGAAGTTTGGCACGCGCGCAAAGCTGATCGACGCGATTTGCGAAATCGAGAAGCGCGCGAAGGACGAGGGCTACAAAACACGCCTCCGCGCTTACCCGGTGCCGCGCCTTTGGGATCTGTACAAGGCGGTCAGCAAGCGCGCCAAGAATCTCCCGGCGCCGGCCACGCCCGCTACAGCCTAAAAAGCCTGTTTACGAGGTCGGTGTTTTTGTCACATCACCGCCGGTGTGCCGCGAGTAATCTCGGCGATCAGGAAATGCGCATGGCCAAGCAGACCACCACGAAAGACTTTTCGAACATTAAAATTGGCGACAGCGGCTATCCGGTCATGAGCGAGTTGTTCGTGCCGAAGGCAATCTTCTTCACGAACGGCGTTGGCGTTCATAAAGACCGTCTGTCGTCGTTCGAGCTCGCGTTACGCAACGCCGGCATCGAGAAAGCGAATCTCGTCACGGTTAGCTCGATCTTCCCGCCTCATTGCCGTGAGATCAGCCGCAAAGAAGGGCAAAAGTACATCATGCCCGGGCAGATCGTTCATTGCGTATTGGCTCGCCAAGACACCAACGAGCCGAACCGCCTCATCGCAGCGTCCATCGGTCTGGCGCGTCCGGCCGATCCGCAACAATATGGTTACCTCTCCGAGCACCACAGTTATGGCGAAACAGCCAAGAAAGCCGGCGAGTACGCTGAAGATCTCGCGGCCACCATGCTCGCAACGACGCTTGGCATCGACTTCGATCCCGAGAAGGCGTGGAACGAGCGTGAGCAGGCTTTCAAGATGGAAAAAAGCATGCTGAAAACGCGCAATGTCGTACAAAGCGCCGAGGGCCACGCAAAAGGAATGTGGTCGACGGTAGTAGCGCTTGGCGTTTTCATCTTCTAACTACTTTACGAGGATATCCCATGCCTTCCATGACGCTTCGCCACGAGTTCGACTGCGACGAAGACACCTACTGGTACAAGATGTTCCTCAACGAGGAATTCAACCGGCAGCTTTACCTCGAGTACCTGAAATTCCCTGGCTGGAAGCTGCTCGATCAGAACGACGACGGCGCGACCATCACGCGACGCATGCAGGTCGATCCGCCCACCTCGAACCTTCCCGGCCCACTGAAGAAGCTCATTGGATCGCGCCTTAGCTACATTGAAGACGGTCGCTTCGACAAGGCGTCGAAGAAGTGGTCATTCAAAGTCATTCCAAACACGCTCGTCGAAAAAACCACAATAAGAGGCGACATGGTGCTCGAAAAGATCGGCGACAAGAAGGTTCGACGCCTTTTCAACGCGAGTGTCGAGGTCAAGGTTTTCATGGTCGGCGGCATGGCCGAAGATCGAATTATGTCGGACATGCGAAGTTCCTACGAAAAGTCCGTATTTTTTACGAACGACTATATAGCCGCCAATGGCCTTTAGGCGGTGACGCCTTCTTTCCATATTCGGCGCCCTGGAAAAATCGCTGTTGCGTGGGAAATCTGCCGCAAAGACATGCGCATCGAGCTGCGCACGGGTGAAATCGTAGCAACGGCCGGCGTTTTCTCGGTGGTCGTTGGTTTCCTTGCAAGCATGGCGTTTCGCGTCGACGACGCGACGAACCCGAGCACGGCGGCAGGCACGATTTGGATAACCGTGCTGTTCGCGGCAGTTCTTTCGTTTGGGCGCGTTTGGCAGCGTGAGCGCGACGAATCGGCGCTAACGGGTTTGCTTGTTGCCCCTGTTTCGCGTGCCTCGATTTTCCTCGGCAAAGCCACCGCAACATTTCTCATGATCGCCGCCATCGAGGTGCCCATCGTCCTTCTTGGCCTTTTCCTTTTTCATATCGATTTTTCAAACCAAATCGTAACGTTTGGCCTTTCGCCCGCAGAACAAGCCATCCGGCTGGCCGAGCCAGCTAGTTTGCACGCCAGCGCGTTTGTCGGGCTGCTGGTCATGGGCACCATGGCCCTGTCTGCGATAGGAACGCTTTTCGGCGCGCTGACGGTGCGCACGCGCGCTCGCGATCTCGTGCTCGCGATCGTTCTGTTCCCGTTGCTCTCCCCAGTTCTCGTCTGTGGCGTCGTTGGTTCGCGCAAAGCATTTGAAGCGCAACCCTTCGAATCGTACTCAGGCTTTCTCGGCCTGATGGGCGTTTCCAGCCTTATCGCGATTTTGCTGGGAGCGAGCTTGTTCGGCCCACTCGTCGACGAGTAGGGGCGTATGGCCATACGCCCCTACGCCGCCTCGACCTCGTGCCAACTTGAAAGCGGTTTGCTATTGCCCTTTACTTGAACGCGATGCGTTTTGGTTTGCTTGGTCCTGCCCGTGGTGATGTAGCGGCTCTCGGTTGCGCGGCCGAGTTCCTTTTGACCGTGGCGCGTGTGCAGCGTGCGATCTACCTCGGCGACGACGACGCCCTCGACCGGGCTGTCAGTGTGTGGGCACGAAAGCTTGTTGGGGGCGATCCAAGCGACGACGCTGCGTGGCGAAGGGCTGCAAGCCTTGCCCTTAGCGGCACATCCGAGCAAATTGGCGAGTTCGTTGCGACCGAGCGCGCGCGGCTTCGATTGAAATCGCTCAAGGCGCTGCCAGCCAACATCCAACGCACCGTGGAAATCGTTGGCGATCGCATGGCCGTGCTCATCTACGACGAGGCCATGCTCGACGATGAGGATTTTGTCGCCGCGAGCTTGTTTTTCTTCGGCAAAAGCGACGTCATGACGATTCGTAAGGTCGGCGAGCGCTGGTTTGTGAGCCCTGGGCCCGTTGATGTACCTGGCGGCGGCGTTGCGGTCGTTGACGACGAGTGCGACGAAGTCACATTGACGATCTTCGACTTGCTGGGCAACAAGCTTCAAAGCGAAGTCCTCACCGCTTCGCCAGGCTCTCGCAGGCGCGTACAGAGTAGCGATCGATGACAGACGCCATCACGGGTGTTTTTGGTGGAAGCTTCAACCCACCGCATCTCGCGCATCTGCTCGCACTGTCTATCGTGCTTGCCCGTTTCGATGTCGCGCGCATCCTCGTTGTGCCAACGTACAGGCACCCGTTCGCCAAAACACTTGCGCCTTACAACGACCGCGTGCGCATGTGCGAGCTTGCCATGGGTTGGCTTCCACGCGTCGAGGTTTCGCGCGTCGAACAAGAGCTCGGCACCGAGAGCCGAACGCTTCGCACCATCGAGCACCTGCACAAGCTGCACCCCAACTGGAACCTGCGCTTCGTCATGGGAGCCGATCTCAAGGTGGAATCGGACAAGTGGTACGGGTTCGACCGCATCGCCGAGCTCGCGCCGCCGATTGTGCTTGGTCGGGTCGGGGTGATCTACGAGGGCGCGCCGCTCGCCATTCTGCCTGCGATTTCAAGCACCGAGGTGCGCGCCATGATCGCCGCCGGGCGTTGGGACGAGGTCAACGGCGTTCTTGCGCGCGAGGTAGTTGCCTTTGTGCGTACGAACAAGCTTTACGCCGCTGCATCGCAGTCTTGACGTGCTGCCACGTTACGGCGCCAATATCTAAGCTCTCATGAAGGTCTTCGTCTACGGAGCAGGGAAGGTGGGCAGCGCCCTGGTGCGCGGCCTGCACAACCAGGGTATCGATGTAACATTGCATCCTGCACGCAAAGGCGTTCCGAAGGCGCGCATCGACGCCGACGTCGTCGTTCTTTCCGTGCGCGATCGCGATCTGGGGCCCGTGGCCAAAGCTTTCGCATCGTCCGGTGTCATTCCGAAGCGTGCCGTCGTGGTGCACAACGCAGGCGCCGTGGCTGCCGAAGCGCTGGCTGCGCTCAGACCCGTGGTTGCTGGAATTGCGCAAATGCATCCGATGCTTTCATTTGCATCATGCAAATTTTCTCCGTCGCTCACGCACGGGCATGTGCACATCGAGGGCGATGCCGTGGCCGAGAAAAGGGCACGCATGCTCGCACGCAAGCTCGGAATGACGCCGCGCACTTTTCCCCATCTCGACACGGTTGGCTACCACGCTGCCGCGGCGCTGGTTGCCAACGGCGCGGCAGCTCTCGCCGCGATGGGCGCCGAGCTTCTGGTCAACTCCGGTGCGGCTCGTGCCGACGCTCCAAAAATGCTTGCGCCGCTTTTACGAAGCGTGGCCGACAACGTCGAGGTGCTCGGCTTCCCCGATGCCTTGACCGGGCCGGTACGTCGTGGCGACGCCGGGGCCATCGAACGGCAGATTGACATTTTGGCCGCGCGCGTTCCCGAAGCGATCGAGCTCTTTCTGGCGAGCGCGCGGGCACAACTGCCTTTGGCGCGCGCGCTTGGCGACAGCTCGCCCGAAAACTTCGATGCAATCGAAAAGGTGCTCGCCAACGCGAGTGCTGCGAACGCTGGGCGTCATTCGGGGCCGCCAGCGAAAGCCGGTAGCACTCTCGATGGATGAGTTGCTGCGAGCACGCACAACGCTTTTTTGTGGCGTCATCGCGTTTGCGATTGCGCTCTCCATGCTTCTGCGTGCTCGCCGCGGGCAGCATTGGCTGTTCGCGGCGTTCTCGTCGTGCGTTGCGTTCTGGTACGTCAGCCAGTCGCTTTCTGTTCTGTTGGCGGAGCCCGCGAAAGCGTTGTTCTTCGAACGCGCGACCGCCGTGCTGACCATCTTGCTTCCGCAGTTGGCCGTGCACCTCTTTCGCTCGGTCACGGCGCTCGAGGGTGGCGAGCGAGGATCGGCACGCCTTACGCGCATCGCCGCGGCGCTTGGCGTTCCCATGCTTGCCATGGTGCTTTCGCCATACCAAAAAGCGCCCGATGCCGTGCGTGCCCTGGTGCTCGGCGCGGTGTACTCCTACGTTTTCGGTCTGCTTGCCGCAGCGCTGATCTCGCTCTGGCGTCGCGGCCAAGAAAGCCGGTCGCGCGCTGTTCGTGATCGCATTCGCTTTCTTGCTGCCGTTGGCGCGATGGCCATGACGTTCACGCTTGCCGACTTCCTGTCGTTTCTTGGCGTGTACTTGCCACCGATCGGCGCCGTGCTTGCCATTGTCTTTCTTTTCGTCCTTGCCGAGTCGCTCACTCGCGATCGCCTCGCCGATCTGTACGAGCTTACCGGGCGCCTGCTCGTTTCCACGGGGCTTGCCTTTGCCTTGGCTGGGATTTTCTATGTATTTATCACGTACATTGGCCGATTCGGCGCCATGTATTTGAACGCCGTTCTGGTTGCCATCGTCTTTCTCGTGCTCTTCGAGCCTCTCGAGCACGCCTTCGAAACACGCATCAACCGCTTTTTTTTTCGCGAACGCTACGATCTCGAGACCAGCGTGCTCGAACTTCGTCGCAGGCTCGCGCACACCCTCGAAAACGAAGAGATGGTGCAAGTGGTTCTGGCGGGGCTCGAGCGATCACGCCGCGTCACCTCGTCCGCCGTGTATTTGCGCGATCTCGACGATGCAGGTTTCGATCTCGTCGGGTTCTTCGGCGCGCAGCCTCGCCCGCGGCTCGAAGCGCTCGCGATGCGTCCGCTTCTCGAGCGCCTCACGCTTTCGCTTTCGCTCGAAGACGTTGCGCGTGAGTCCGAGCGTGAAAGCCGCGCGCCGTTCATGACCGCTGCCGAGTCACTTGGTCCGCTCAAAAACGCGGTCGTGTTCGCCATTCGCGCCGACAACGAGGCACTCGTTGGTCTGCTTTGTGTGGCCGACGAGCGCGTGCGTGATGCATTCACACCCGAAGAAGTTTCGCTGCTCGAAACGGTCGCCGCACAGATGGGGGTTGCCGTTGCGAACAGCCGCCTTTATTCACGCATGAAAGAGCGCGATCGCCTTGCGGCGCTTGGTTCGATGGCCGCAGGTCTAGCTCACGAAGTGAAAAATCCTCTCGGGGCAATCAAAGGTGCCGCGCAGCTTCTCGAAGAGCTCGAGCCATCGATCGGCGACGCCCCTACGCGCGCCGAGTTTCTCGGCATCATCCTCGAGGAAACGGATCGACTGAACCGCGTCGTAGGAAGCTTTCTCGACTATGCGCGTCCGCATGCAGGCAATCCGGTGCCCGTTGACATCAACGCCGCGGTCCGGCGCACCATGCAGATCCTCTCGAGCCAGAAAACGGAAGAAACCGAGGTGCATCTCGAGCTCGCCGAGTCGCTTCCGCGCGTGCGCATCGACCTCGAGAAGTTGCGTCAGGTGCTGCTCAATTTGGTGCAAAATGCAATGCAGGCGATGGATGGCCGCGGGCGGGTCACCGTCACGACGCAGCGTCGCCAGGCTTCGCGCAGCGTTTGGGTAACCGGCCCGTCGGGTGATCGCTCAGGCGCGCATGGCCCCGCAGCTGCCGACACCGTCGAGATTGCGGTGCACGACACCGGACCGGGCATCAGCCAGAAGGTGCTAAAGAACCTTTTCGTGCCGTTTTTCACGACAAAAGAGCAGGGCACGGGCCTTGGTCTCGCGATAAGTCAGAGCATCGTGCAAAGTGCTGGCGGAAGCATTCATGTGCAAAGCCAAGCCGGCTTCGGCACCAAGTTTGTCATCCTTTTGCCTGGTGCCGACGAAGCGATCGCAACGCCATTTGGTGGTGGCGCTGAGGCCGCTGCCCGAGTAAGCCCGGATAGTGCATGATGCAACACCGTTTTACGATGCGACACTGTGTGGCGAGATCGTGAGCCCATGCGCCCCGCGTGCGCACGAGAAATCAAGTAGAAATCAAGTGGAAATCAACAAGTAGAAATGACGTGGGCTTGCGGCTGCCTGGGAACGTGGTCAAGCCATTCAATGCCGGTGACTTGACCATCTTCCGTTCTACTCGATAAGCTTTTTCGCGTTCCTTACCCGATGCAAGACTCTGCCCCGAAGGTTACCACGTCGCCGCCGGTGCGCTCCGCAACCGGAGAGCAGTCGTATTTCTTGCGCTTCATCAGCGGCAAGTACCAAGGCGGCGAATTTCCACTCGTCAACGACAAGCCCATCGTTGTGGGGCGCTCGAGCGAGCTCGACATGGTGCTCGTCGAGGACATGGTGAGCCGCAAGCACGCGCGTATCATCATGCAGCAAGACCAGATCTGGATTGAAGATCTTGGCTCAACGAACGGCACGTTCGTCAATGGCGAAAAGATCAAGCGCTCACGCCTGAAAGAGGGCGACCGCATTCTTATTGGCACCAGCATTCTCAAAGTTCTTGGGGGTGGCTCGAGCGCAGAGAACGCAGACGCTGCGAAGCGCGATCTCGAGAACGTTGCCGCTGCGCGTCCCACCCAAGCGCGCACCATGAGCGGCAGTATCGAAGAAGTGCCGCTCCCCGATCTGCTCCAGCTCTTTTCTACGGCAAAGAAAAGCGGCGTGCTCGTTGTCCGCACCGACGCCGATGACGTTGGCAAGATTTTCCTCCGCAAAGGAGACATTTATTACGCATCGATCAACGATCTCGACGATGTCTTGCCAACGAAGTGCATCTTCCGAATGCTCACTTGGCAAAAAGGGCTTTTCGATCTCGAACCTCCGGACGAGCGCACATTTCCAAACGAAATGCACCTCAGCGTGCAAGAGGTGCTCATGGAGGGCCTTCGCCAGCTCGACGAGTTCAACGAGCTGCGCAACGACCTGCCGGATTTGAGCGCCAGGCTCGTGCTCTCAACGCCAATCACGGCTCCGTTCAGAGATCTAAAGCCGGAGGAGCTCGACATCCTCCAACTTGTTCATAATTACGCCCATTTCGAGACAGTGCTCAACAAAAGCGCGGTCACTGACCTCAGTACGGTCACCATCATTCTCAAGTTGATTAAAAAAGACTACGTCCGGCCGGAGTAGGCGGGCGGTGGCGACATGAATGGCGCCCCTACGAAATGCGTGATGGCCGCGCGGTAGGGGCGTATGGCCATACGCCCCTACCGACAATCACGTTTGTGCGTTTTTTTGGTTGTAGGGGCGCGATTCATCGCGTCCTCGGGATCGGCTGCTAAGCGCACGCTGACGGCTCGCGCGTGTGCCTCGAGACCTTCGAGCCTTGCGAGAACTTGGATGTGATGCGAGTCGTGCTCGAGCGCTTCGGCCGAGTATTGGATGAACGAAGTGCGCGCCACGAAGTCGTGGACGCCAAGGGGTGAGCCGAATCGAACTACGCCGCCGGTTGGAAGAACGTGCGATGGTCCGGCAACGTAGTCGCCGGCAGCTTCCGGCGTTGCATGACCGACAAATGCCGCTCCTGCATTGTGGATCTGCGAGAGCAGCGCCTCGGCCTCGCCCACTTGAAGACTAAGGTGCTCGGCGGCAACCTTATCGGCCAAGAGTGCCATCGCGTTGCGATCGGCAACGACGAAGGCATAACCATTGCGGCAGAGCGCTTCTCGGGCAATGGCCTTGCGGGGCAAGCTTTCGAGTTGCCGCGCGAGCTCGATTTCCACTTGGTCGAGAAGCTTTGCGGAGGTTGTGACGACGAAGCAGTAGGCGTCTTCGTCGTGTTCGGCTTGGGAAAGAAGATCCGCGGCAACAACAACTGGATCGGCCGAGGCATCGGCCACCACGAGGATCTCGCTCGGCCCCGCGATGGAGTCGATCGCAACCGCGCCATAAACAAGGCGCTTGGCACACGCGACGAAAGCGTTGCCGGGGCCGACGATCTTGTCGACGCGCGCAAGGTTCGAAATGCCATAGGCGAGGGCAGCAATGGCTTGCGCGCCACCCGCATCGACAACGGTGCTGACACCTGCAAGATGCGCGGCTGCGAGCACGACGTCGTCCGAGCCGCTCGACGGATCGGACGACAGCGGAGTTGCAAGCACAATGTCTTTCACGCCGGCCACGCGCGCAGGAATCGCGCTCATGAGCACACTCGATGGGTAGCGCGCTTTTCCACCAGGCGCGTACACGCCAACTCGGCCGAGCGGGCGGACGCGAAGACCAAGCGAAATGCCGTCCTCATTAAAGCGAAAGCCGCCGCCGATCGCGCCGCTAGGTTCGCCAAACATCGCATCGCGCTCTTGCTCGTGAAAGCGCTGAATGCGCTCGGCCGCGTGCTCGAGTGCGGCGCGCGCCTCGGTCGGCAAGCGACCTAGAGCACCCTTGCCATCGTAATCCGACCGGACGAGCGTGGTTGGCACCCGCTTTTCGAACTTGGCAACGTACCTGAGGACAGCGTTGGTGCCGTCGCGCCGGACTGCTTCGAGAATTTTGCGGACGACAGGCTCAGATTTGGAAAAGTCGGCGTCACCGCGTTCGGAGGCGCGCGTAAGTGCCTCGTCGAACTGAGCGGTGCCGTGCGTTGAGCGATGCAACATGGAAAACGCCTCGTCATAGCGCAAGGTCGGACAAAACGCGCGTTGTCCGCGCAGTTGTCCTCGTAAAAGCGGACAAAAACCCGCAAATGGTCGCTCCCTGAGAAATGCGCGCTGCTTTGCGATCCGAAAGACAAAACCAGTGCTAGGTTAGAGGCTCTTTCATCGTGCGCCATAGCACGGCGCATCGGGTGGCTTGTTGTTTCCGACGAGGGCTCCTGTGGATAGTGATCTCGCAGATGCGGTCGAGAATCTAAAGACAGTATTTCGGCAGCGAAAGCTCGAATGCACCTTTGGAAAAGCGGAGAAGGCACTCGTCGAGGACCTGAAGAAGAAACTTCGCGTTCCCTCCCGCTACCGAAATTTCCTTCTGGCAGCTGATCCGCTGAAGGTCGAAACCGTCACGCCGGTCGAGCGCGTGCGCTTGCTGCCGGCAAGCGAGCTCGAGGCGGCGCAGCTGGCGGTAACGCAGCCTTCGGGCGGGGCCTCAGCACTCGACTGGAGACCGTCCTGGGTGCTTGTTGCCGAAAGCACGCTGCTTGGCGATCCCTACTTCCTCGACGTGTCCAAGCCCGATCCCGAAGGCGACTGCCCCGTGTACACGGCCATGAGCGGCCAAGAGCGTTGGGTGGCTACTCTTGCAGCGTCAAGCTTCGCTCAGTTTCTGCGCATCTTGTCAACAGCGATGGAAATCGCAGCTGGCTTCGGTGATGCGATCATGGACGACGAAGACGAAGACAGTTTTCGCGAAACGCTTGGCCCAAAGGTCAAAGTGATTGACGCCGCCGCCCTCCGCGCCGGCCATTGGACATAGGACCGCTTTCGATTTGACGCGATCTCTTCGTTGGCGGCTGCGGTGCGGTCCTCAAAGCCGAAGCAGGCTGTTCCGGTCCGCTCCTCGCCGCCGCCTCGATCTCGCGTCAACTTGAAAGCGGTC
>WQZB01000046.1 GCA_009780955.1 Polyangiaceae bacterium
CGAGAAGTTTCCCAATCGCAGCGACTCCGTCTTGATGTTGAAGGCGCTTCCCCCCGTGATGATCTCGCCCGTCGAGGTGTGGATGCGGTAGTCGCGCACGTCGCGGACCCCGCAGAGGATCACCGATTGGGGGAACGACGCCGGTCGGTCGTTGTACCCCGTTCGAAGCTGCCGCAGAACGGAGACCAAGGTGTCGCCCACCAGCGCGTCGATCTCGTCCACCATAAGCACGATGGGAACGCGCGAGTGGATGGCCCACTGCCCGAGCAACAGCGTGAGTGCGTTGCCCGGTGCAGCGCCGGCGACCGCGCCTCTCCAATTCGACGCCGCCCAGCTGT
This sequence comes from Polyangiaceae bacterium, assembly GCA_009780955.1. Taxonomy (GTDB): domain Bacteria; phylum Myxococcota_A; class Polyangia; order Polyangiales; family Polyangiaceae; genus Labilithrix. The sequence goes on from WQZB01000046.1 coordinate 339, forward strand.
CGGGCAGGAACATGCTGGCTCGCGTTCCAATGAGCTCGACGATCGTCTGGATCCCGATGGCAACGTCGTTGCGCGCCACCTGCGCGTTCTCGACGTTGACGTAAAGCGCCTGGTACCTTCCTTCACGATTGAGTCGTTCGACGATTGCGTTCAGCAGCGTCGTCTTTCCCGTTTGCCGAGGAGCATGCAGGACGAAGTACTTTTCCCCGTCGATGAGCTGCTGAATCTCGGGCCAGTTAATCCGTGCGAAAGGGTCGATGCTGTAGTGCTTTGCGGGTCGATTGGGGCCAGCGGTGTTGAAGTGTCGGGTCATCGCGTCTCTCCCTTTGCACAATCCCCGTCGTCAAGCTCACAATCTCACGGACCATCAACAATTCGCAGCTCCACGCGTGCCGTGCCAGTACGAATCATGTCGATGTCGCGGGCAGCTTGCTTTGAGAGATCGATGATGCGGTCGCGACTTGCATAAGGACCGCGATCGATAATCCGAACACGGACGCGCGCACCCGTATCGACACGGCGGACCTCCACCCATGTCCCAAACGGCAGCGTGCGGTGAGCGGCAGTCCGTTTGCTCGGGTCGAATCGCTCCCCGCTCGCCGTTCTTCGTCCGGCAAAAGCATTTCCGTACCACGTAGCCGTGCCAACTTGATGGGGAGCGGAACGCGGCGCCTTGGGTGTCTCAGACCAACCAGCGCTCTGTTTTGCTTCAGCGTGGATCACCGAAGGCGGCTGATACGAGCCCGACGGGGTGCACTCTGCAACAAGGCTGGCGAGCACCACGATTGCGCCTATTGCTCCTGCTTTCCGCAACGCGGAAAGACATCGCCCGGAATCAAGGCCCGGCAGGAGTGGTTGGCGCCTTACCATGGGTCGATAGTCAGGTCTAGCACGAACCCACAATGGGTCTCGGGCAAGGAACGGCTACCATCATGCTATCACAAAAGTATGATTCGATTGCCTTTCCACCTCGTTGCGATCGGTTTTGCTGTCGCAGCTTGTGGTGGGAGCAATCGCACACTGCCAGACGTAAGCGTGGCTCCCGCGACAACGCATGCAGCCGACGTGCGCATCGTGCGAGAGCGCCCGCCGATCGTGCTCATTGCACGCCAGGGCGATCCAGCAGCTTTTGTCGGTGTCGCGATCACGACGGCGGGAGTCGATGCGTCGGCAAACGGAAAAGGCGTACAAGACGACGATCCAGAAATTCCTGTGGCACTTGCGGGTGTCGTCGAAGCGCGACTTGAAAAACGCCAGGTGTTGGCAAAGGTCACGCCTCAATGGGATGGGCTGCGTGCCGTAGTGCTTGCCAAGGGCAGCGACCAAGCCTTCGTGGCTGTAAACGCGCTGCACGCGGCCCTGACAGCCGCAATCGAGCCCGTCGATCTTCTTGCTGCAAAGAAGAAACTGAATGCGCTCGGTGCGCGCCCCCTTGCTGACAAAGCGCTTGGGCGATGGGCACGGTGCACTGGCTCGCCGTATGCGCTCACCTCGCGTGCAGGCAATAGCGGAACGGACTTGACGCTTACGAAGCTTGAATCGTGGCGCGCCGCATCGCACGGGCTCGGACGCGTTGCGATGTCCGCGGTCGGCCCACCCGGCGTGACAGAAGCTGCTGCACGCGCAGTCGGGCGCGGGCCCGCTTGGAGCCCTTCCACAACTCCGCTCGTCCCATCCAAGGTGCCGGATGATCCATCGACAACCGACGTCGATGTGTACGATGCATCGCCCAGCGTGGGCCTCGCACAAACTGTCGTGCACGCGACGTTTGAGGTGGGCTCGAGCAGTGCCGCGGCCTTGTCTGCTGAGGCGCTTGGCGATCCGCACGGGCCTCTCGCCACGCGTCTCGCCTCCCTCGATCCACCGTTTCGCGCTCGCGAGATTACCGGCACGGCCCACCCGCGCGGAGGCTGCATTGGTGTGGTGCTCGAAGCGGCGCCTACCAGAGCCGCAGAACGGACACCAGCAGCGGACATGGCGGCGGTCGTCGCCGATGCGATGGCCCTCGTCCGGTTCGAGATTCACACGAACCTCGCGGATGTAAGCGCAACGCTCGATGGGCAACGGCTCGCGCGACGTGCGGGTGACGCCAGGGAAGCCGCCGAACGTGCAGCATGGTGGGCCCTCGGCGATCGCGTGGCTCCGGCCGCCTCTTCCAAGGAGATTACCCACGCATCCATTGCCCTTGGCGTTCGCTCCTTGCGGGCGCAGGAGCCCCCGCTTATCGCGTCGGCCGCGTCGGCCGCGTCAGCCGCATCTGCAACATCGGGACTCGAGCCGTTGCTCGAACCGTTGAAAGGCATGCTCATCGCAGCAGTCAGCCGCGCAGCCGCATCGTGGAAAATGCCTGTGGCCTTTGGGCGTACGCGCGTCGAAGCCGGTCAGGGCGAAGTTTGGCTGCTCGTCGCGTCACCATGCGGAACCAGCGGGGAGACGAATGCCGACGCGGGTGCCACGGCGATCTTTGCGGTAGCAGCCGCCAATCACGCCGCTCACGCCATTCACGAAAGGTCCGCTCCCGGCGTCGAGGTTGAACCGTGGGTTACGGCTGACGGCGTGGGTCTGCTCGTGCACGGACCTGCGTTGCCTGGCGAAACGCCCACAGCGCACGCACAAAGGCTCGCCAACATCGCAGCAGAATCCTTTGTGGCCAATACATTGCATACTACATCAATTACGAGTGCGCGCGCCGAGCTGCTACGGCGCGCGGCGATGGAAAGCGATCCCGCACTTTCAACGCTTGCCGAGGCATTGTCGCCCGACAGGCCATCGGCAGTCATCGCGTGGGGACGAGCAGACAGCGTGCTACGCACATCCGAGCATGCCGTGATGGCGCGCGCGCGCGCACTCCGCTCCGGACCGGTGCGCCTCGCCGTGCTTGCCAACGTGGATGGTGCGCAGGGCGACGCCGCCCGACGCGCGATGGACCGTTGGATCGTTCGTCACCAAGGCGCTCGATCATGCCCAGCGGCGCCCGCCTCACGCCAAGCGCGTTCCGGAACCTACCAAGCTGCCGCGCGCCGAGGCGCATTGCCAGGGGCGCTCATCGCCTTTCCCTTGCCGCCGGGCGATGAGACAGCGCGCGCACACGCAACGACGTTCGCACTTGCCATGGGCGGCCAGGGCGGACTGCTCGAAACAACGCTAACGACGCCAACGACACCGGCCGGCAGCGCGCGAGCAAGTTCCGCACGCGTGGTGGGTTGGCCCGATGCCCCTGCCCTCGTCGTGCGCATCGAGAGCAACCAGGCAAGCCTCGATGCGGCCGTGATACAAGTGCGAGCCCTTGCCCTTCGCCTTCACACACGCGGCTTGCCAGCCGCTGATCTCGAGCGCGCAAACAGCCTTGCAGCGGAACTCGAGATCACTACCCTACTCGATCCACGTGCGCGCATCGTGGCAACGTGGAGAGGTGAATCCATCGAGGCCCGTCGAGCACGGACAAATGCAGACGAAGCACTTGCCTTCGCGAAAAAATACCTTGGCGAAACGATGCTCGTCGTTGCCACACGCTCACAAACCCCACAGGCAACCTCGGCGCCTTAGCACATGATAAATTGGTGGGAACGCAAAGGCGGTAGCGGACCATGGTTCCGAATTGGTACCGACGAAGTCCGCTTGCTGCGAGATGGCGTCGAGGCCTTCCCTGCAATGCTCGAGGCCATCGCAAGTGCAAGGCGAGAGATCTTGCTCGAGATCTACTGGGTTAGCGCCGATGCCGTTGGCGAAACCTTCCGCACCATACTTGCAAGTCGAGCGAGGGCTGGAGTGACCGTGCGAGTCATCTACGACGCAGTCGGAAGCTTCGGCACACCCGAGGGGTTCTGGAAGCCGCTCGAAGACGCGGGCGGTGAGGTGCGTGAATTCCATCCGCTTTCGCCGTTTCGGCCGTCGTTTCGCCTCGCGCAAGTCGAGCAGCGCGATCACCGGAAAATACTCGTCGTCGACGATGTGGTGGGCTTCACCGGCGGCGTGAACCTCGCTCGTCCTTGGCTGCCCGTTGAAGACGGCGGACAAGCGTGGCGCGACGACATGGTGGAGGTGCGCGGGCACGTGGCCTCCGAGCTCCGAACGCTCTTTTACAAAACGTGGCGCAGACTCTGGCTACGCAACCTTCCGCAAAGCGGAGGCCAGCGCGGCGCACCAAAGGGACTCGTTCCACTCAGCCGAAAGCCAACAGGAAGCATTTACGTGCTCGCGAGCCTTCGCCGAAGTCGGCGCAGTCTCCGGCGCGAATACATTCGGCGCATGAAGCTCGCCGGGCGCACGATCGACATCGCAAACTCGTACTTCGTGCCCGACAGAGCCATGCGAAATGCCCTATGTCACGCTGTTTTACGCGGGGTACGCGTGCGCGTGCTCGTTCCCCAGAAATGCGACGTGGCCATCGTGCAGTTCGCCATCGAGGCCATGTACGAGGGGCTTCTGCGTCGCGGTGTCGAAGTCTACTGCCACGCAGGACCCATGATGCATGCAAAGACCGCAATCATCGACGACCGCTTCGTGACCATTGGCAGCTACAACCTCGACGAGCGCTCGCGCACGAAAAATCTCGAAGTCAACGTTGCGGTGAACGACGAGGCCTTCGCGACCTACGTGCGCAGGTGGTTCGACCGCGATCTCGAAAAGGCAACGCGCATCGACTTGTACGAGTGGCGTGCACGACCCCTTGCCCGGCGCGCGGTCGAATCCATCGCCTACGCGCTACGAAAGCTGTGGTGAACGACATGCCGTTCGGCTTACGTGAAAGCCGAGAAAGCCGCGCAGGCCGTGAAAACGCGCGCCTCGTTGTCCGCACGGGCGGATTTCTTGCCGTCACCACGCTGATGCTCGGCCCGTTCGTTCTGCGCATGCAAATGGCGAATCGGATGGGGCGCGATAGCGATAGTGTGCGCGAGGCCTGGGTCAACACGTGGGCGCGTTCGCTTTTACGGCTGTTCGCGGTCGATGTCGTGGTTGACGGCACCCTGCCCCCGCGAACGATGCGCGGCCGGCTCGTTGTGTCCAACCATCGCTCCGCCATCGATGTTGGCGTCATGCTGTCGACGTTTGGCGGCGTGATGGTAAGCCGCGCAGATTTGGCAAATTGGCCAATCGTTGGGGCCGCGGCGCGCGCAGCCGGCACATTGTTTGTCGACCGCGCGAAAACCACGAGCGGCGCGCAAGTCATCCGCGCAATGCAAGGCCGGCTCGAAAAAGGGCAAAGCGTCTGCCTATTCCCTGAAGGAACAACCTTTGACGGTGACGAGATCCGCCCATTTTTCGGCGGCGCATTTGTCGCTGCGGCGCGCGCCGCAGCGGAAGTTCTGCCCGTGGGCATTGCTTACCCACACGCGTCGGGCGTGGCGTTTGTGAACGAAACATTCCCTCAGCACCTTGTGCGCATGGCACGAAGCAGCGGCGTGCGAATGGCGCTTGCCATCGGCAAGCCTTTCGCGTTGGCAAAGAGCGATCGCGCAAGCGTTGTCACAGGGCGAGCCCATGACGAAGTCGATGTGCTCGTCAAGCGAGCCCGAAAAATCTGTGGAGCATAGACCGCGCGAGCTAACCACCACCAACCAAGTGCACCACCTCCACGATGTCGCCGCCCGAAACTCTACGTGTTGCGTGCTCCGCGCGCGTAATGATCTCGCGATTGATTTCGACAGCAACAGGTCCATCGGCAAGGCCGAGGTGCACCACGAGCTCGCGCACGGTCACGCTGTCTGGAACTTCGCGAGGGGAGCCGTTGATTGTAACTTGCATGGACGAGGTTCTCCGGGCGTAATTTTGCGCAATCTTGCGCCATCCTGCATTGGCTGCAAAGCAACGGCACACCTATCATGCGGCGTCAAACAAGGTCGCAGATCGAGTCTATGCGACGTGCCAGCATAGTAGGCTTGCCAAGGGGCCCGTGTTCACCGACGATTTCACGCACCATTTTAGGAGAGCTCGATGGTCTACGACGAACGAATCGCTCTTCCGCGCATTCCCGAGGCAACAGCGGACGATCCGGAAGATGTTTCGTGGGCGCTTTCCACGGCCGAAGCCCTTTGGACACGTGGCGAGTTCACCGAAGGACTCAAGTGGCTACGCCGTGCCGCTGAAGCGGCATCCGACGCGGAGGCAGACGCACGCGCCCTCGTGCTTGCCAAAGCCGCGTCGGAGATCACTGCCAGAATTCGTCCTCCGACTCGCGCTGCGGCCGACGACACGAGCGCGCCAGAGACTGTCAACACCATCCCAACGCCGCCGCCCGAGCGAGCGCGTTCGGTGCCACCACCGCTGCCCGCGGCTGCAGCAAAACGTTACTCAACTGCGCCGCCACGCCCGGGCATCTCGTCCCGCCCTCAACGGCCCGAGGCATCACCCCCGCACACCGAACCCAAGCAATTCGGCGTACCGTTTTCTATGACTCCGCCGCCACCTTCGGCTCGTACATTTGCCGAAGCGCCGTCAACCACAAGAAGCACGGCAGACTGGGGTGCCCCAACGCACACCCTTACCGGTGATGACCACAATCTTGCGCTGAGCAGCGATCGCGATGGCAAAGCTCAAACGACGTCTTCATTGCCGACTGAAGCACGGTCCACGACAGCCGCCTTTCAAGCCGTGCATGTCGTTGTTTGGCGCGAAGGCCGCGGGATCCATGTCGCACCCGCAGGCACACTCGTGCCCTCCGCCACGGTTGATGCAATGCTTGTCTCGCTCGAACCAGGCGTTGACCTAGAGGCGTGGTTCTCGCGCAACTCGCACAAGTGAGACTCGATTCGAACTTGGATCGCGTCAAATCGAAAGCGCTCTGATCAGCTCTCAACGATGACAGTACGCATGCGTCAGCGATCAACGCTCTGCGCAATGCAAACCGCGAAACAATCGTGGTGTTGTGCTCTTCGCGATGCAAACCTATGTGCTAAGAAAACCAAATGTTCGATGAGTTCGGTATCAACGCAGGATTCGTCGAGGATCTGCACGAGCAATATCGGCAGAGTCCTCGTTCCGTAGACGAGCAGTGGCGACGCTTCTTTGCCAACGGGAATGGCGGCACCAACGGAAATGGCGCAACCGGCACGACCGCTTACGCACGCGGCGGCAACGGCGTGCATGCCTACGAGCCATCCCTCACGCGTCTGCCCTTCTCCGCCGCGCGCGACGAGCGCTTGCTCGCCGCTGCCGTTTTGCAGGGCCGCGTCGTGCAACTCGTCAATGCCTATCGCGTGCACGGCCACTTCTTTGCGAAGATCGATCCGCTAAGCCCCTCGCCAGAAACCGCACCCGAGCTAAGGCTCGCAAACTTTGACTTCACCGAAGCCGACTACGACGCGACATTCCCCACCGTGGGTGTAGCGGGTTTGCCCGAGCGCGCAACGCTTCGGCAGATCATCGCGCACCTCAAAGAAACGTACTGCAGCTCGATTGGCGTCGAGTTCAGACACATCCAAGATCGACAAGCGCGCAACTGGCTTCAAAACGCTATGGAGTCGACGCGCAACCGCGTTGCGCTCGATCGCAACGAAACACTACGCGTGCTGACACGCTTGACCGACGCCGAAATCTTCGAGCAGTTCGTCCACAAAACTTTCGTCGGTGCCAAGCGCTTCTCGTGCGAAGGCGCGGAAAGCATGATCGCCACGCTCGATCTTCTCGTTGACTACGCCGCCAGCCACGGCGTCGAAGAAATCGTCATTGGGATGGCGCACCGTGGCCGCCTCAACGTGCTCGCGAACATCATGAACAAGAACGTGCGCGAGATCTTCGCCGCGTTCCGCGACGGAATCCCCGAACGCAATCTTGGCCGCGGCGATGTGAAATACCACCTCGGCGCCTCCACCGACCGCGTCACTTCCTCGGGCCGCAAAATTCACCTTTCGCTTGCGTTCAACCCCAGTCATCTCGAGTTCGTCAACCCGGTCGTCGAGGGCCGCGTTCGCGCCAAGCAAGATCGCGAAAAGAGGAACGGCGTTATTCCTCTGCTCATCCACGGCGACGCAGCGTTCATAGGCCAGGGTGTTGTGGCCGAAACGCTAAACATGGCAGGCCTCGAGGGGTACTCGACAGGCGGCACCGTCCACCTCGTGGTCAACAACCAAATCGGCTTCACGACACTCCCGCAAGATTCTCGTTCCACGCACTACTGCACCGACATCGCAAACCTGCTGAGAGTACCGGTCTTCCACGTGAACGGTGAAGATCCGGAAGCGGTCATTCAGGTCACGCGCCTGGCCATCGAGTTCCGCCAGCGCTTCGGCAAAGACGTTGTCATCGACATGCTTTGCTACCGCAAATACGGCCACAACGAGGGCGACGAGCCGCGCTTCACGCAGCCTGTCATGTACCAGCTCATCGACAAAAAGCCGACCGTGCGCGAGGTCTACGTCAACAAGCTTGTCGAGAGCGGGCAGATCACGCGCGAGCTCGCCAACCAAACGAAAACCGAGCGCCAAGCGGTTTTGACCCAGGCTCTCGAAGAAGAAAAGCACGGTGACTTTCTCAAAGCGCCAAGCGCCATGGAAGGCATCTGGACATCCTACTTTGGCGGCCCCGACTCACGCGTCAGCGAAGTCGACACCACGGTCCCGCGCGATTTGCTCGTTGATCTTGCAACGCGATTGTCAACCCTCCCGGCCGATTTCCACGCGAACCCCAAGGTCAAAACCGTCATCGACACGCGCCGCGAGCGCGTTTCGTCCGGCAAGCCTTTTGACTGGGGTACAGCCGAACACCTGGCGTTTGGCTCGCTCATCACCGAAGGTCGCACGATCCGCCTGAGCGGCCAAGACGCACGGCGCGGCACCTTCAGCCATCGTCACGCAACGCTTTTCGACACCAAGACAGGCGCCCGCCATACACCGCTGCAGAAGCTCGGCCCCGGCACGTTCAACGTGTACGACAGCCCACTTTCCGAGCAAGGCGTGCTCGGCTTCGACTACGGCTACAGCCTCGACACTCCCCACGGCCTGGTCATTTGGGAAGCGCAATTCGGAGACTTCGTCAACGGCGCGCAGGTCATTGTCGACCAGTTCATTGTGTCAGGAGAAGACAAGTGGTTGCGCCTCTCGGGTATCACGCTTCTTCTGCCCCACGGCTACGAAGGCGGTGGTTCTGAGCACTCGAGTGCACGCGTCGAGCGCTTCCTTCAACTCGCCGCTTCCGACAACATCCAGGTGTGCAATCTCACGACACCGGCGCAATTGTTCCATGCGCTCCGCCGTCAGGTGCATCGTCCATGGCGCAAGCCGCTCATCATCTTCACGCCGAAAAGCCTGCTTCGCCACAAAGCAGCCGTGTCTACGGTGGATGATCTGTCGAACGGGTCGTTTCAGCGTGTCATTGCCGACAAGGAAGTAAATCCAAACGAAGTTACGCGCGTTTTGCTTTGTAGTGGCAAGGTTTACTACGATCTATACGACGCGCGCCGAAAGCTCGATCGCAAGAACATCGCGATCGTCCGTCTCGAACAGCTTTACCCAATCAACGACACACTTTCTCAGGCTCTTTTACCGTATGCCGACGGCACAAAGCTGGTGTGGGTCCAGGAAGAGCCGCGCAACCAGGGACCTTGGTACTACATCAACGCGAACCTCCGCAGCCACATTGGCGACCGCCTTCCGCTGTCGGTCGTCTCGCGCCCCGAAGCTTCAAGCACCGCCACAGGCAGCCACGCAAGCCACCACCTCGAGCAGCATCGTCTCGTCGACGAAGCGCTTAGCAACGACTGACCGCTTTGAATTCGGAGATTGTCTGGGCGCTTGGCCTATTCGCTGGCGTCGTCGCCACCGCGGCCCTCGTCAACCGCTTTGCTGTGGCGCACCGGTCGCGCGTGCGACGCCTCGTCATTCTGTACATCGTTTACGTGGTGACGTTGGGCGTATCCCTTGCCCTGCGCACCCTCGGCATTCACACCTGGGCGAGCCACTTTGCCGTGGCCACGGAAATCCTGGTCGCGTTCAACGTGGTGAATCTCGGTGCAACCGCCATCTTCTCGGTGCTCGTGCCGGCGCTTGGCATCGCACTACCGATGATCGCGAGCGATGTGCTCGTTGGTGTAGGTTACATCTTTGCGACCCTTGGCGTGCTCTCCCACCAGGGGCTCAACCCGAGCAGCATTCTTGGCGCAAGCGCGGTGGTCAGCGCGGTGCTTGCATTGTCTCTGCAAACCACGCTTGGCAACATTTTGGGCGGCGTTGCCCTGCAGCTCGACGGATCGATCCACGAGGGCGACTGGATCCAGCTTGAAAACGGCAAACAAGGTTGCGTCAAGGCCGTGCGCTGGCGCCACACCGTTGTCGAAACACGCGATTGGTCGACAATCATTGTTCCCAATGCGCTTTTGCTCGCCAATAACATTACAATTTTGGGCAAGCGCGATGGCAGGGCCGTGCCTCAGCGCATGTGGGTATGGTTCAACGTCGATTTTCGTTATCCGCCATCGAAAGTCATCGACGTTGTCACGAGCGCGATTGCCACCGCAACCATCCCGGGCGTTGCAACCGATCCACCGCCGAATGTCGTGTGCATGGACTTCATGAAAGACATGCGCGAGAGCTACGCTACCTACGCGGTGCGCTATTGGCTCACCGATCTGTTGGCTGACGATCCCACGAATTCACGCATTCGTGCACGCGTTTTTACCGCGCTTCGCCGCGCCGGAATTCCGCTCGCGATCCCCGCGACCCGCGCGTTCATAGACGTTGAGAGCGAGGCGCGCAAATCGTCCAAGTTGGAGCGCCATGTGCGCGAGCGTTTCAAGGCACTACGCACCGTTCACATTTTCCAGTCGCTGACCGACGGCGAGCTCCGCACTCTCGCCGGCGGCCTGGACCACGTCATTTACACGAGCGGCGAGATCATGACACGCCAAGGTGCAGTGGCGCATTGGCTTTACATCATGACGAGCGGCACCGCCAACATCCTCATGAAGGTGGAGCACGAAGGCGCCAACGTACAGTCTGCCCATCCTGGTAAGGTCGTCGCCACCTTGAAAGCGCCCGATTTCTTCGGCGAAATGGGCCTGATGACAGGAGAGCCGCGCACCGCCGACGTCATTGCAGCGAGCGACGTGGATTGCTTCCGGCTTGGCAAAGACATCTTCCAGCACGTGCTGACGAATCGGCCCGAAATGGCCAACGAGCTGTCGGAGATCCTCGCTGCGCGTCGAGTCGAGCTCCTCGCTGCGCGCGATGGCCTCGACGCCACGGAGAAGTCGCAACGGCACGCGAGTGAGCGTGCGCGCATCCTTGGCGGCATCAAGGGATTTTTCGGCCTTTGACCGCCCGATCATGCGTATTCCGTAGGGGCACAGCATACGCGAGCAAGTCCTCGGCGGCGCGCTCGGTCCAGCGAAGCATTACTTCTTCGACTTGGAGAGCGGCCCAAAGCGAGCGTCGAGCCGGCGGCCAACCTCAGCAAGATGCGCGGTGCAAGGGATGAGTGCGGCGGCGAGGCGCGTTCGTTGCAAAAACCAAAAATGGTGCAAAAGGCCGCTCCCTTGCTTGCCACACGATGGAATAAAACTTTTGAGCGCTCGATGCGTTCGCTGCTCTATGCCGCCCTTGCCATTGCGTCGCTCTCGGTCCTTGTGCCGACTGCGGCGCACGCCAAAACGTCTGCGGTAGATTCGCAAAGCGAACAAAGCGAAGGGCGCGAACGGCTATCAACGGGCGAGAGCACGCGTTTGGACCGCGGCGAAACCGTAGTCCGCAAGCAAACTTGGGAGCTCGGTAGTCGGCACTACGTCGGAGGTCTGACATACACCGTTGTCGACTCGTCCGCAGCGGAGCTCACGAGTGTGCTCAAAGACGTCCAGTCTTACCGCCGCGTCTTGCCGCGCACCAAGCAAGCCCGCGTTGTTGGCGAAGAAGGCCGCGATCGCCTCGTTGAAGTCGTGCAAGGCAACGCTCTGGTCGAAGCAACGTACACGATGCGCATCCGCAACGAGCCGGCATCGCCCTCTGGCAGCCAAGAAATTCGCTTCTGGCTCGACCCAACGAGGCCGCATAGCATAAGCGATGCTTGGGGCTTTTTCCGCCTCGAGCCATTCGTCGGGCAAAATGGGCAGGCGCAAGTGCTCCTCACTTACGGCGTTGTGGTCGACATTGGCGAAGGGATCGTGCGCGATCTGTTCGAAGAGCGCGTAAGGTCCGCCCTCTTGTCCGTTCCGCAGCTTGTCCGCCACTACGTGACCGAAGTAAAACGCCCACCTTGATGCTCTCTCGCGCTTATCGCGTTTGCGCCGTCGCGATGAACACGTATCGCGAGGCTGTCCGCGCGCGCGTGCTGCTCGGGCTGTTCGCGTTCGCGCTCGCGACTTTGGCTTACTCGGTCGTGATCGCGGCCATGTCGGTTGGCCAAGACCGCCAGCACCCACAAGAATTGCGGGTCGTGGCCGATCTTGGGGCCGCGTCGATGTCGCTATTCTCGGTTCTTGGCGCCACGGTTCTCGGTGCGACGACGCTCTATCGCGAGCTCGAGTTGAAAACGATCTTTCCAATTCTGACACGCAAGCTCGCTCGCTCCGAATACCTTGTTGGTAAGTACTTTGGCATTCTTATAACTTTGCTTGTTTTTCTTGCTATTGACAGCGCCGTGGTGCTCGCGATTCTCGCGCTGCAAGCCGGAAACGTGACGGCCACCCTCGGCGTTGCCACATGCGCGATGGCGCTGCTTGGGGCGGCTCTTTGGCGCGCGAAATTCACGCGCGTTTACGTGATTCTGCCTTGGTCGATGGCCGTGCTGGTGGCCATGGCGCTTTGCGCCGACGCAGCAGGCGCAGAGCGGCAAGTCGTTATTCTGTCAGCCATTCTCACATTCGCTGAAATTGCCATTGTATCGGCCGTAACTATATTTTTTTCGGCGTTTTCGTCGCCCTTCCTCACGGGCCTCTACACGATCATGGTGTTCGTGATCGGTCGCTCGGCCGACACATTGGGCAACATTCCCGCGCACGTTTTCGGCACGATGGGTCCGTGGGTGCACAACATCGGCAGGGTGCTCGCGTACATCGTGCCGAACCTGCATCTGTACGTGCCTAGCCGGCCGCTCTTGCTCGGCCAAGTCGCCGAAATCACACCGGCCTGGTACACGGCTCGCGCGTGCGCGAACGCAGCACTATACGCGGCCATTCTCTTGACGTTGGGCGCGCTCGTTTTTCGACGACGCGATTTTTCGTGAGCCGCATACGCGGGCAATCCTTTTCTGTTGCTGTTGCGGCTCTCGCTACAGCGCTCACCATCGTCGTGTTCGCCGTTGCATGGGCAGGGCGCGTTTCCGAAGGACGACAAGCGCTTGCCAAAGCCGACGCTGCCATTGCGAGCGGCAACATGCTCGAGGCCATCGCCATGTCGCGCGCCGCGGCCGAGGCTCGATGTCCGGGTTGCACCGCGTCGGAACAAGGCTTTTCCCGCCTCGAAACCATCGCAAAGTTGGCCGAGCTACGAGCGGACAACGAAGCGGCACTGTCGGCGTGGCGGGCCGTGCGTGCTGCTTCTATCGCCTCGGGTGTCTTTCGCGTGCACACGGCACGACGCGAACATGCCGATGCCGAGCTCGTGCGACTCGGTCACCGCGCGAGCGTTGTCGACGCGGCCGAGCGTGCCCCATTGAGAGGCCCATCGCGAACAGTGGGCGAAGAGCAGCTTGCTACCATGCTTGACACGAGCACGGTGCCAACCGGTGCAACGTATGCCCTTGTTGGTATCGGTGCGATTGCTTTTCTCGTTGGCACAATTCGGTTTGCGCGCCAGCGTACATCCGACGGCTTCAACGCTCGAGATGCTTGGGATCTCCTGCTTTGTGCCGTCGGCTTTGCCGTTGCCGTGTGCGGCGCGTTGTTTTTTTGAGAGCGCATTCGAAAATCCCCGTCAAGCCCCAACGGGAACGACGAGGAGAACCAAGATGCGCACGCGTGGCCTTTCAGCACATGAAACGCGATTCCTTCCGCATAGCTAAAGAAGCGACCTTGGTTTTTTCGATGTTCGAAATTTTGCTCCTACATCGAATTCCCCAAGAGACGCCCAGTGCCGCACCAACGTAGACTTCCCTACCTGCCAAACATGGTGAGACAACGGCCACAACCTGCGTTTCGTATTGCAATTACGAATTCGTGATTCGTTTTCGCCAAAAACGACAATGCGAGAAAACGGCCAAATTGGATGCGCTCGCCTAGTGGGCTGAGGAGAATAAAGAAATGGATACACTGGCAAAGCAGATCGGACTCGGCGCCAATGCCGTCGGTGTGGCTCTCACCCCGAACAATAACTACATCTACGTCACCTTCATAGGCGTTCACACTGGAACGATGGATGTGATCAACACGACGACCTACAACACCGAGTGCAGCGCCGTACTCGATCGCTGGGACTCTGGCGGCGTGGTGGCCGGGAAGAACGGAGTCTACGCCTACGCCACCGGTAACAAAGATGGCCACAATGAGCTGACCACGATTGCCACGTACGCGTACATAGTCGAAAGCCGCACCAACACAGGCGGCAGCTATGGCAATGGCCCCTTTTTCGGGAGAAGTCTGGCCATCACCCCGGATGGGAATTACATCTACGCCGCCAACCCAGGCAGTAACACGGTGAGTGTGTTTGCCATTCGCGCTGGCGCTCTCACGCCCGTGTGCGCCCCCATTGGAACAGGGATCGGCCCAACGCCACTGGGTCTGGCGGCGAGTCCGGACGGGCGATATGTTTACGTCACCAACTCCGGTGGCAACACCGTAAGCGTGATCGCCACCCCGTCCAGCCTGAACCCCTCCACAAACCAGAATAAGGTCGTTAACTCCTTCCCGTCGGGCGGCAATAGTCCCTGGGGTATAGCCATCACCGCAGACGGGCAATACGCCTACGTCGCCAACTCCGGCAGCAATACGGTGGGCGTGATCCGCCTCGATATGTCCGAGTCCACGCGCACCATCGCAGTCGGCCCACAGCCCAAGGGGGTGGCTATCACTCCGGACCAAAAATACGTCTGCGTCACCAACAGCGGCAACGCTACGCTGAGCGTGATCTCCAGGGCAAGCAATACGGTCGTCAACACTATCCCGTGTGGAGGCGCTGACATAGCAATGGCATCCGACTCCCGCGCCTACGTTGCCGATACCAACAACAGAGTGAACGTGGTCGCTTTAGACGTCCCGCCCACAATCTGGTCCACATACTTCGTATCGCGAGCCAGGCTTGGCGCCAAATACTGCTTCACGGACAGCTTCGGGACTACTGCAAATGTTTTCATCGAGACCAAGGGCACCCCAAAACCCAGCTTTGTCTTGTTCTCTGGCGGTCTGCCGCCGGGACTGAGTTTTGTCGAGACGTCGGGGTCAGCAGACACCGTCAGCTACGGACTGGCCGGCACACCGACCAAATCGGGTTCGTACTCCTTCACCATGAAGGCCATCAACAATGCGCACAATGACGTCAGCGCAAACCCCTCACAGACGTACACGATTGACGTGCTCGACCCGCCCGTCATCTTGGGTGCCAATCTACCGGATGGGAAGGTCGGCGTTCCCTACCTTCCCACCGCTGGTGGGGAAATACCAATACCATGTGGCATCGTGGCCACGGGCTACCCGGCCCCCACCTTCAAGGTGACCGCTGGAAGCCTGCCGCCGGGACTTAGCCTGGATTCGGCCACAGGCGTGATCTCTGGCACACCGACCACGGGCGGAAGCTACACCTTCACCGTGACGGCCACCAACTCGGCTGGCAGCGACTCGAAGACATTCACGATCGCGGTGAATGCCGCACCCGTCATTACGGGTGCCTACCTGCCGGACGGGGAGGTCGGCGCCCCCTACCTTCGCGCTGGAATAGGAGGAGCACAAGCATCGTGTGTCATCATGGTTACGGGCTACCCGACGCCATCCTTGAAGGTAACTGCCGGAAGCCTGCCACCGGGACTAAGCCTGGATCCAGCCACCGGCGTGATCTCCGGCACGCCGATCACGGGCGGAAGCTACTCCTTCACCGTAACGGCCAGCAATTCGGTTGGCAGCACTTCGAAGACGTACACAATCACGGTGAACGCTGTACCCGTCATCACGACCACCAGTCTGCCCGGCGCTGTTGCCGGTACTGCCTACACCGGTACGGGTGGCGCGGCGGTTGTCATCACGGCCACGGGTTACCCGGATGCCCCCACTGTCGCCGTGACCGCCGGAAGCCTGCCACCAGGACTAAGCCTGAATCCGACCACCCGCGTAATCTCCGGCACGCCGACAACGGGCGGAAGCTACACCTTCACCGTGACAGCCAGCAATTCGGTTGGCCACGATTCGAAGACATTCACGATCATGGTGAATGCCGCACCTGTCATCACGACCACCAGCCTGCCCGGCGCTGTTGCCGGTACTGCTTACACCGGTACGGGCGGCGCGGCGGTTGTCATCATGACCACGGGCTACCCAGCCCCCACTTTCGCCGTGACCACCGGAAGCCTGCCGCCAGGACTTAGCCTGAATCCGACCACCGGAGTGATCTCCGGCACGCCAACCACGGGCGGAAGCTACACCTTCACCGTGACGGCCAGCAATTCGGTTGGCCACGATTCGAAGACATTCGCAATCGTGGTGAATGCCGCGCCCGTCATCACGACCACCAGCCTGCCGGACGCCACGGCCGGCGCTGTCTACGGGATCCCTTCAGTAACGAAGCCACTGGCCCCCGTCGGCGGCGCTGACAATGTGGTCGCAAAGTCTTCCCTGCAGTCACTGGGCACCGTCATCAGCGCTGACGACGTGGTCGCGAGACCTCCCCTGGAGCCATTCGTTCCACCGACTTTATTGAGAAAGGTTGTCATCACGGCCACGGGCTACCCGGCGCCCACTTTCGCCGTGACCGCCGGAAGCCTGCCGCCCGGACTGGAGCTCTCGGAAACCGGCGTGATCTCCGGCACGCCGACGGACAGCGGAAGCTACTCTTTCACCGTGACGGCCAGCAATTCGGTTGGCCACGATTCGAAGACGTTCACGATCGCGGTGAATGCCGCACCCGTCATCACGACCGCCGGCCTGCCGGACGCCATGGCCGGCGCGGCCTACTTGGCGAGGCCTTTCACGAAGCCACTAGACCCCGTCGTCAGCGCTGACAACGTGGTCGAGAAAACTTCCGTGCAGCCACTCACCCCGGAAATCATCACTCCACCGGTTTTATTGAGAAACGTTGTCATCCGCGCCACGGGCTACCCGGCGCCCACTTTCGCCGTGACCGCCGGAAGCCTGCCGCCCGGACTAGAGCTCTCGGAAACCGGCGTGATCTCCGGCACGCCGACGGACAGCGGAAGCTACTCCTTCACCGTGACGGCCAGCAACTCGTTTGGCAGCGATTCGAAGGCGTTTACGATCCAGGTGTTTGCCGCGCCCGTCATCACGACCGACAGCCTACCGGACGCCAGCGTCGGCGTTGCCTACGGTGCGAGTTCTTCCTTGAAGCCACTGGACACCATTGCCGGCACTGACGACAGGGTCGTGACGCCCCTGCAACCACTCACCCCGGGAGTCATCAATCCACCGATTTTACCGAGATCGAGAGGGGTTGTCATCACGACCACGGGCTACCCGGTGCCCGTCTTTGAAGTGTCTGGGGGCACTATGCCGCCAGGATTGGAACTCTCGGAAACCGGCGTGATCTCCGGCACACCGACCAACGCTGGAAGCTACACCTTCGCGGTAACGGCCACGAACAGCGTGGGGCAAGACGAGCGGAAGTTCGCGATTCAAGTGCTCGGCATGTCGAAGTAGTCCTTGCGGCATACCGGTGAACTAACTTCGGTCTAAGCGACACGTCAGTGGCGTTGGCGGCTCTGTCCGCGAACGCCGCTTGGCGTGTCGCCGAAGCGGGCGCGAAACCTGCGGTTGAAATGCGAGATATCCGAGAAGCCGGCCGCCATGGCGATCTGGAGAATTGTGCGCTTGTCGGGCTCGGCCGTCGTCAATTCATTGAATGCCTTTTGCAACCGCAATTCGTTGACGACATCGACATAGCAGCGCCCGGATGCCCCCATCAGATCTCGCAGATAGGGCACCGAGATGCCCTGCGACTTCGCCACCATTTCGAACGTGAGCTGTGGATCGTTGAAGTGCGCCGCGATGTAATCGAGCGCCGTCTGAAGGCGCGCGGCCGCTACCGCGCCGAGGGTGCTTTCGCCGACCGCGCCGCTGTAGGAAACGGCGAGCGCGATGAGATCGAGGATATGTCGCCCGTGCACCGTTTCACTCGTCGGTGTTGAAAAGTCTATGACACGTTGAACGCCTATCGTTCCCAGCGCTCGCAAATAGGCCTGCAGCAAAGCGAGCGTTTCATTGGACGATGGCAAGCGCCGCATCACGGCATCGCCGGGGTGAATGTTCCTCGCCTCGAATTCTGCTTTCGACGCGATCACGAGGGCACACTTGAAGCCCTTCGCTGAACCAGTACGCCTTGGCTCGTCGCCACGAATCAGCGTTGCCTCGCCTCGATTGAGCTGGATGTGACGCCCGATCTGCTCGTTACAAAGTCCATTTGTTTTCGCAAGAAGGAACTGAAACGCGTCGTCTCCGTGCCTGATGTGTTCGTGGGAACGAACGACCATGCCGGGGCTGAACCGGGCTTCCATGACGCCAGGTTGATTGAGAGGTCGCCTGCTAAGTAAGAGGAAGGGCGCATCATGATGGGGTTCGAAATCGCCCCCTCCCATCCCGGATTTTGGAGAATGCTCTTCCCGAAAAAGACGAAGTGAGTTGCAACGCAGAATTCTCAAACTTCCTCTCCCTCACCTGATTCCCCCGCGCCCGCCCATCCTTCAACGTACCCTGCCTTCGACGTGTTGAGTACATTCCGGAACTCGTCAACGAAGATGAGACAGGAATTACCGGACAGAAAGTCATGAATGATCCGGGCTCGTAACGAAATCAACCGTCACCCACGCATCGATGCCGCTCCGACCCATGCGGTGTGCACCCATGGCACGCAGGGTGACGCATCGGCATCGATCGCGCAGCTCAATGCCACCACGCACGTCAACGAGCTCGCCGCTCGTTACATCGGCGTCGGCTGCCACCGATGTGGTCACCAAACGTGACCACGGAACCACGACTCCGGCTCCGCCGGTCGTTCCTTGCTGCGCAAGAAAGCCCGCCGACGGCTCGAGCGGCGAGTCGACGAGCACACGCGCAAGGATTGGATCGGTTCCCGCAGCCGCTGCCACGTTGCCGACGACGCGCACACCATCTTCGAGACCCACGCGAAGCCTGCCCACAGTTACGCTGCCCGCACCAGGCGCACCAGAATTGAGCGACGAGCCGAATGCTGGTGCGACGTACGCGCCGTCAACGGTGGCCCCAACCCACATCAGCTTTGCCGACAGGCGCGCGCGCGCAAGCGGCCTTTGCCCGGAGTCGCTCGACCCCAAAGTCGTGCCTCCCGCGGCTTCGATCGCAAGCGCCTTTTGCGCGCCCCATCGCCCGAGCGACGTTGCAACTCCGGCTTCGACGACGGGAGCAACGCCGGAAACGCCCGATGTTCCCCTTCCAGGTGCCATGCCAAGCATGCCGTCGCCCTTCGCGCCCAGGATGGCTGCTTCGACGAATGGCTCAACGAGGTGAATCCATGGGTCGTTCGGCGCACTCGCATGTTCGAAAGTTCGCACCATGGGCAGCGCGAACCTGGCGCGCGCACTGCCGGCGCGATCGGTGCCCGTACGGTCTGGTTCAGCGGTGACGTCGACGATGCCGCGAAGCGAAAACGATGCAGCCACGGGTCCAAACGATGTGGCTCCAAGAGCCCCTGCTTCGGCACGCGCAAAACTAAGTGCATGATGCATGGATGAAAGCGCCGACGTAGACGCGATGGGGCTGCCCGAGATGCTAGAATCGCTCGAGATCTCGAGCACGCCACCTTCCACACCCACGTCATAAGCAATGCCCGCGCTCGCAGCGCCGGAAGCTCGCACACGCGCAACAGGTCCCCACGCGTCGATGTCGGACAGCGCGCCGCCGCGTCGAGTCACGCCGATCATGGCCGTTGACACGACGAGCGGTCCGCCATGCACCGAGGTTTCGGCACTCGCGCGGTCCCACGGCTTGGCCGCTGCATCGATCTCGGTCGTCGAGGCTACGCCTCGCGCTCCACGCAAGACATCGGCCTGCCATGCCACACCGAGCTCACCGGAACTTGTCGCGCCATGCGCGTCGATGAGTAACCCTTGCCCCGCCTGCGTGGTTGCGGGCGACGCCGTTGCGGAGCGAACCCCAAACGGCGCCGGGCTCGAACTGCCCGGAAGGCTATCAACGCGGATTTTCGTGGTGCTCGCTTCGGTTGTCAGGCGCGCGTCAATGGCGAAACCTGAGAAGGCATAGACGCCACCACGCAGATCGAGAGCGTTGGTCGCGTGGTCCCAGGGCAGGTGTACGCCTGTACCCACGAAAAGCCCATCTTGGCCGCGATAGGCAATTTCGGGAGGCAGAAGTCCCACTTTTTCTTCGGATCGCAACCAGAAATAGGGAAAGTACAAAATAGGAACGCGGTAGATGCGAACCGTTGCCGACGACACGACGATCTCGCCCGGTGGCGCAACGATGGCGTGGTCGAAGTCGATACGCAGAGGCGTGCCAAGGCACTGGCAGAACGCAAGCTGCCCGTTGCCATTGACCTCGATGCCACGACGCGTGCGTTCGAGCGTGAGCCGGTCGCTGCGCAGATGGAACGGCCCGGAATCGATGCGAACATTGCCCGAGAGTTCGAGGCTGCGAAGACGCATGTCGAAGCTGACTTGCTCTGCGCGCGTCGTCAAAAGGGAGAAGGGCGCAGCATGCTGCGCCCCTACCCCGCTCGTCGATGGCTCCGGTTCGGCGTGAGCCGGCGACATGGGGATGAGTAGAAAGTGCGCGGTGACCATGACCTGCACCAGGCGCATGAGCCGCAAGTGCGGTTGCCAATGCCCAAATGGCCTGCTAACCGGTGCGGCTACGATGGATGCGTCCTCTGCCACCGAAATTACTGCGTTGCTTGGCCGTGGCACCCGCTTCGAAGGCAAGCTCTTTTTCGAAGGGCGCGTGCGCATCGACGGCATGTTCAAAGGCGAAATCAAGAGCGACGATACGCTTATCGTTGGCGAAGGGGCGGAGGTGCACGCGGAAATCGACGTGGCCACGGTCATTGTTCGCGGGGGTGCCGTGCATGGCAACGTCCGCGCTAGCACCTCCATCGAGATTTACGCACCAGGAAAGGTACTCGGCAACGTTCACTCGCCATCGCTTTTTATCGAGCGAGGCGTTGAGTTCCAAGGCTCATGCCGCATGGATGCCATGGAGCCAACAGCAGCGGCAGCACCTGAAACCCGCAATTCTCGCGATCGCGATGCATCGCCACGCGCGTGAACCGCGGACCCCATAAAGGGCACCCACAAGGGGTGCCCTTACGAATATGCGTTTTGGTTGGTTGTAGGGGCGCGATTCATCGCGCCCTCGCGATCGGTTTTCCGAGACCGATCGATTTTTTAGGCGGCCGCGATACCCATTTGCTTTCAGCATCGAAAAAACGCCATGGCGCTTCGGCAATGGCACCCGCGTAGGCAACACCCACGCGTGCCGATACGCCAAGGTTTGGCCGGCTCGTGCGAGGCAAGAGGAAAATCTCTTCGCCATCGGCAAGATCGACACCGTCGTGGGCTCGTGTGATGCCGAGCGCGCGTGCCAGCCGGCCTGGACCATCTGTGCGAAGATTTGTGCTGATGCCAGCTGCGGGCTCCCCGGCGCGGACGAGCACGGCGTGGCCTTTTCCCCTCTCGAAGCAGACGATGTTGAAGCAATCGTACATGCCATAAATGAGATACACGTACGCGTGGCCTTCGGGGCCGAGCAGCGTTCGCGTGCGCTTGGTAAGCCCTGCGCGGGCGTGTGACGCGCGATCGGCTGGCCCGCAATACGCCTCGGTCTCGACGATGCGCACGGCGCGGACATTGGTTTCGTGATCCGAGCGCACAACAAGGAATGCACCGATGAGAGCCTGCGCGAACTCCCTTGCATCGCTCGCGTAGTCGCTGCGCGTGAGCCGGCTTTGCCTTTGCCACGGTGTGCTGACGAGACCAATCATTATTAATGGAAGTCGTTTTTTGCGTTTCGTACGGCTCCAAACACTTCTTCGGCCGAGGCGCTCGATGGAAGATTGAGTGCGGATCGAATTTCCACAGACGACGTGCGCAAAAACGGATTGTATCGGAGCTCGTCTTCCATGGTGGACGGAACGGTTAGCATCTTGTCTTTGCGCAATCTGGCGGCGCGTGCTCGAGCCTCGACAATGGCCTGGTTCGATGGCTCGATGTGCGCGGCAAAACGCAAGTTTGATTCCGTATATTCATGGCCACAAAAAATGCGAGTAGGCCCGCCCAACTGCGCAAGCTTTTGCAGCGAACGGTGCATGATGGCAGGGCTGCCTTCGAACAGGCGCCCAGAGCCCGCAACGAATAGCGTGTCGCCGGTAAACACCACGGGTTCGCCATCGACCGTGGCAAAGTAAGCAATGGAGCCGGTTGTGTGCCCAGGGACATGCAGGACGGAAACACTGATTTTGCCAATCACAACCCTGTCTCCGTCGGAAACGAAGTGGCTCTGATCAGGAATGCGGCCACCGTCGCTGAGATGACCGTAGATACGATGGATATCAAGAGCGTGCGCAACCTCATGGTTGCAACCAACGTGATCGTGATGGTGATGCGTGCACAAGATGGCCATCACCCTCACCTTCTCGCGAGCCACTGCATCGAGCACCGGGCCGGTTTCCGAGGGATCGATGAGGGCCGCGTCGTTCGTTTCGGGACAGACGAGTAGATACGCGTAATTGTCCGCAAGGCATGGAATGGGAATGACGGGCATGGCCTAACCTTACTACGGAGTGGATTTCTTTTTCATGTAAGCGCCGTTCAAGCAGTCTTCGCCACATGCGTAGGGTGCGACTTCGTGAACGGTTTTTGAGAAGGCGCGGTAGCGTTTTGCCATGGCATCGAAGTCGTCGCCTTTCGTAATGGGAGCGCGTTCCTCCGGATCGGCCTCGAGGTCGAATAGCTTGAGCACCTCGGTTTTCCCGAATGCAATGATTTTCCATTTGCCGACAATCAAAGCTCGCCTCTTGTCGTTGTCGCTCGTCATAGGCAAATCGATCACGATGTCGCGATCCTCAGCCTGGGCGCCATAGATTTCAGGCACAAGGCTTTTCCCAGCAAAGTCAGAATCGCGTTTCGCATCGTGATCGGGCTTTATACCGAAAAGGTCAACAAGGGTCGGCGCGAGATCCACGGCGCTTCGCGGCGTATCGATATGGCGTGGAGAAACACCTGGTACAACAAAGAAAAGCGGGACACGAACAAGGTTTTCCCATAGCTCGAAACCGTGCGCGTAGCGCCCGTGCTCGCCAAAGGCTTCGCCATGATCGCTCGTGACCACGATCGCCGTGCGTTTGGCCCACGGCTTCCCCTCAACAAAATCAAGAAGTTTTCCTACCCATCGGTCGGTAAACGTCACCTCGGCGTCGTAGCGATCGCGAAGGGACCTGCCGTACGGAGCAATGCCGTCTTTTTCGTGCGGCATATACTGATCGTGCGGATCGAGGAAATGAAACCAGGCAAAAAACCGGGTTGTGTCGAGCTGGGGATTGCCGAGCAGCCGCTCGGCGATGGCTTCGTGCTGGGGGCTTGTCACATTCAGATCTGTTTCGCTGTTTGAAACGAGATTGGGAACGAGCTCCCACACATCGAAACCCTGCTGAAAACCAGCCGTGCCAAAGTAGGTATGCGCGTGGGCGCCAAGGGTACGAATTCCGTGAGATTGAAGCAGTTCGGGGAAAAAAAGATTCGACTCGGGATAGGTCCCGAAAAAATATCCACTTCGTTTCAGCTCGCTTGGCAGCTTTCCTGATAGAAAACCGCCAAGGCTCATCGACGTGTACGATGAAACCGCATAAGCGCGTGTATAGCTCACGCTTTTCTTTTCGAGCTCGGTGAGACGCGGGGCAATCGCGCGCGGGTAGCCAGCCCAAGGCATGTCGGCGCGCAAACTGTCAATCGAGATAACAAGCACATTCAAATCCGCCGCCGGCCCCGCTTTGCCGGTTGTCGTCGATCCGCCAGATCCACCAGCAGCCGCCAGCGTTGGCGCCGCCGATGCACTCGCTGCTGCCCTGGCCTGAGCAGGCGCCTCGCTCGATTCGCGCGACTCGCGACAGCCACCGGCCCCAACAACCATCGTAACGGCAGCGAGAACAGCAAAAGAACGCACCCCAATTGGCTAAAAGATGACCTGTCAAATGGCAAGACCGCTTTCAAGTTGACGCGAGTAGTCAGCGCCGCCTTGCTTGTGCTGGCCCAGCCATGGGCAAAACCAGCCATGCCGACCACGACCGCGCAACCACGAATCACGAGTTCAAACCACAAATCACGGATACTGAGCACCTTCAGCGATTGCTCAGCCGAAAGGCTCGGTGGTAATCTTCCGAAACCCCATGGATCGCGCCAAAATCGATAGTCTTGTCAGGCGTCTCGTGGACAATCCCCACGATGAAGAGGCGCTCGACTCTGCGCACCAGGCCGGCGAAGCCGACCCGAAATCTTACGCGATGATGCTCGAGCGCATCGGCACGGAAACCAAAGATCCGGCCTATGCCGCGCACTGGCTCGCCGAGGCAGGGAACGTCTGGTCCACGACACTTGGCGACGCGCACCGCGCCGCACGCGTGCTGATGATGGCCATCGACAAGGACCCCGCGGCACCAACAGCGGCAGAACGGCTTGCGCAGCTCTATCGAGACAAGGGCGACTCCAAGGCTCTCGTCGCCCTCCTCGACCGGCGCGTTCGGGCGCTCACGCCGCTCGCAGCCCAAGCCCCCGAGCTTCGCGGTGAACTCGCAGGCATGCACGAAGAGCTAGGGCGCCTCTGGTCGGAACCGCCGCTTTTGCAGCGAAAGAAGGCAATCGACGCCTTCAAAAAGGCCATCGAGCTCGACCCCACGAGCGCCTATGCCATCTACAGCGCACGTGAAGTCTACAAGCAGCTCGAAGACTGGCAAAGCGCCATTCCGCTGTATGCCTCCGAGCTCGAACTCGAAACCGATCCCGACCGACGCGTAAGCTTGCTTCGCGACGAAGCTGCAACGCGCAAGCTTGCCGGTGATCTGCATGGGGCGAGCCGCGCGCTCGCATCGGCGCTCGAGATCAGTGCGTCCGACTTGGCGCTTCAACAAGAATACGCGTCAAGTATTCTCGATCGAATCCAAGCAGGTGAAGCCGTACCCGCGGCGGATCGAATCTCCGCCGCCGAACTTCTCGTTCTACTCGCCGAAACTTACGAAGGCGAGCACGGCTTGGCGTATGCGGCTGCAGCACTCGACATCGATCCAGGAAGCGATCGAGCCATGCAGCTCTTTTCTCACTATGCGCGCACGCTCAGCCAACCGAATGATCTTCTCGCGCGCCACAGCGCCTATCTCGCCGCAAAACCCAATGGGGCCATGGCTGCCGAGATCCGCGCCACGCTGGCTCTAACGGGTTCTCGCGCTGCGTCCGCGCCGTCCAACGCGCATCATTCGCATAACCCGAATGCCTCGGCGGCCCCATCGACAGACCATTCAACGGGATTGCCAACGGCTGCAGCAGCAGGACCGACCGCCAGCGTCACCAACGACAGGCGCAGCAGCGAGCAGCTCTCCTCCTCCTCCGAACTGCGCGAGGCGCATGGCAGCTCCTCCGAGCCGAAGGTGCCCACTGCATCCACGCCACGACCGAGCAGTCCATCCACACCATCCGTCGTAGCAGCGGCTGCAGCAGCCACATCAACAACGACCGACGCAACCGAGCCGGCCGCTAGCAGTACTAGCGTTGCCGACGACAAGCTCCGCGAGCGGGCGCCGTCCGAACCGCGTGTCGAGCCGCGCGTCCGATCCTCCGAGCCCAAGGTGGCTTCTGCCTCTTCCTTTTCCGCAAGCTTGTCTACAACGCCTACAACGAGGCCAAGCACAGACAAGGACAAGGCAGACAAAGACAAGACTGCGGCCACGTCATCTGGCGCGGCAGCGGCAACCGCACCTGCTGCGCCCACAGCCACAGCCGCTACAAAAGCGACAATACCAACCACCGAACGCAAACGCGACACGGCCCAGCGTGTAAACGGCCAGCGTGTAAACGGCCAGCGTGACGGAGAGATAAGTGCAACGAAGCGCGTGTCCATGACCCCCGGAAAACTTCAAAGCCTTCTCGAAGCCGCTCAGGGGCTTGCCCGCAAAGGCAAGAAGCCCGAAGCATATGCAAAGTACAAGGAAGTGCTCGAGGCCGAGCCTGCCCATCCCGAAGCGCTTTGCTGGACCGAAGACTACCTACGCAGCAAGCGCGACTACGGCCAGCTGCGCGACGTGCTTCTTGCGTGTATCCGTGCAACCGCCGGGCTGCCCGACCAGCAAGAGTTGCGCAAAGGGCGGCTGCGTGAAGTTGCCGGCCTCTGCGAAGGCAACCTCCGCGACACCGACGGGGCCATTTCTGCCTGGCGTCAGCTTCTTGCGGCCGATCGCTCCGACGAAAGCGCACGCACCGCGCTCATGCGCTTGCTCGAGCGATCCCAGCGGTGGGACGAGCTCGCAAAGCTGCTCGAGCAGGAAGCCGCGACGGAATCCGACGTCGACACCAAAGTGCATCTCGAGCGCAAGCTCGCAAGGGTTCAGGAAGACAAGCGCCAAGAATTGGCTGCTGCGGGCGAAGCTTGGCGGCGCATTTCACGCCTGCTGGGCGATGACGATCAGTCGGCCCTAACGGCTTCACGCTTGTTCGAAAAAGGCGAGCGCCTCGATCTTGCCGCTGCCGTCCTCGCGGAAAGCGCGGCCGGGATCAGCGACCCAGCCGCGCGCGGCCAGGTCCTCCGGCGCCTTGCCGAGCTCCGTGAGCAACTTGGCGATGCGACCTTGGCCGGCGACTCGTACGCCGAAGCGGCCGATGTGCTCCGTAGCGGCAAGCTTTGGGAAGAGGCCGAGCGCCTTTACTTGTCCGTCGAGTCGTGGGAGGCGGCCGCGAATGCAGCCAGCGAGCGCGGTCTGCTCACCGGCGATCACAAGCAAGAGGCCTCTCTGCTCGTGCGCGCGTCCGACTACCTGACGAAAGCCGGGCGTGGTGCCGACGCGCTCGAGCGACTCGAACAGGCAACCAACCTCGATCCACTGAACGACGATTACGCTGCCTTGCTCGTTGCGCGCTACGACGCGGATCGCCAGATCGACAAGCTCGTTCGGTTCCTCACGCGACGTGGTGATCGACTTACCGATCGAAGCAAGCGCGTCAGCATCCGCCGTGAAGCTGCAACGCTCTCCGGCACACGTCTGGCCGACAAAGAGCTTGCGCGCGATCTCTGGCTGAAGCTTCTCGAAGACGGAGACGACAGGGAAGCCCTCGAGCGCCTCATCGACGATGCGGTCGAGCGCGACGACCACACCGAGGCCGTTACCCTGCTCCGGCGTCTCGGCCAAAACACCGTCGACACGACCGAAAAGGCGCGTATTGCGCTGCGCGAAGCCGAGCTCCTTGCCAACGGAATTGGCGACGTAGACACCGCGATTTCGCGCTACGAGCTCATTCTGTCCGATCTCGATTCAACGTGCCGCCCAGCATTGCAGGCCATTGCGAATCTGCAAGAGACGGGCGGCCATCGCGCCGAAGCCGCCAACGCTCTCGAACGTGAGCTAGACCTCGTTGCCGACGTGCAAGATCGCGGGCAAATCGCCGGCCGCCTCGCGCGGCTCTACGAAGCGCTCGCCGATCGGCACAACGCGATCCGCGCACTCGATCTCGTGCGCAAAGCCGATCCCGAAGATTTCGACGCCCTCAAGCGGCTTTGCGAGCTTTGCGAATCCACCGAGCTGTGGGCTCGCGTCGCCGAGCTGCTCGCCGAGCGCATCGAGATCGAAGGCGAAGAGCAAGAAGTCGCCGCCCTAACCAAGAAGCTTGCCTCAGTTCTCGCCGACAAACTCGATCGCGGCGACGAAGCACTTTCTGCCCTTACCGAGCTGGCCGATTCGGGCGAAGCAAGCGTGCGCGCGGCCTACATCGAGCTCGGCGATCGCCTTGGTTGGAAAGGCATCGTTGCAAGCAAGTTGAAGGAATGGTGGTTCGATGCGCGGCACGGCGTTGAACGCACGGCGGCTCTGCGCGGAGCTTTCGAACGCTTCAGCGAAGTGGGTCGCGACGCCGACGCCGTCACCGTCGCAATCGAGTTGATTCGCGCCAAAGGCGCCGACATGAAGCTCGCCGATCACCTCGAAGAGCTGTCGGTCAAAACCGGCGATCACGACGCACTCACCATCGCGCACGACCTTCTTACGCGCGAGGCTCATGGCGAGGCACGCGCTCACGAGCTCGTCCGTCAGGCCGAAATCCGCGCCCACGCCGGCATGCCGAAAGCCGATGCCATCTGGCACGGCGAGCAGGGGCTGCCGCTCATTGCACCTGCCGAAGCGGAGCCGCTGCTCGAGCGGCTTGCGGCTCTTGCTGCCACGCCTACCGAAGTCATCGACATCTACGAGCGCCAGGTCGGGCGTGCCAAGACACCCGCCGATCGCATCGGCGCGCTTGCCCGCGCCGCACAAGTTGCATCCCTGCGTGGTGAGGCAGATCGCGCGCGTACATTTTTCGAGCTTGGTCTCTCTGGTGCGCCAACCGAGGAGACGCTCTCGGTGCTCGAGGCATCCGCGCGCGAAGGCGATAAGCTTGGCGACGGCGATCGTCTTCGCCGTGCGCTTTGCCAGGCCCTGGCCGCTGGCGGGCACGGCGCGCGCGACGGCGGGCGAACGCGCGCGAACCTTCTATGTCGCGCAGCAACGATTGCCCACAACGATCTCAACGACGTCGATCAGGCCTTCACCTGGCTCGCCGATGCACTCGTTGCGCATGTCGATTCGCTCACGCTCGACTTGCTCGAATCCTTCGGTACAGCAAGCGGCGATCCGCGCCGCGCCGAAGCGGCTCTCACCCAGGCACTCGGCGAGGTCTTCGACGAACCTCTCGTCAAGCAGCTCCTCGCACGCCGTGCGAAGATCCGACGCGAGCATCTCGGCGAACCGATGAACGCAGCGGCCGATCTAAAAAAGCTTCTCGATCTGTCTCCAACCGATCAGGCGGTGATGGACGACCTGTCGAGCTTGCTTATGGATCTGTCCGACTACAAATCGCTCGTGCAGCTTTACGAAGACCAGATCCTACGCAGCAAAGACATGAACGCGCGGGCGGAGCTTGCGCGCAAGGTTGCGCGCATTTGGGAGGAGCAGCTAACCGACGTGCGCGAAACTGCGGATGCTTGGCGCCGCGTCGCTCGCATGCGCCCAGACGATGCCGAGGCGGCAAGCAGCCTCGAGCGCGTAAAGATGGGTGCCCAAGCGCTGAAGAAAGCAGAGGGTGATCCCAAGGTTGTCTATGCACCACCACGGCTTGTGAGCGAACAGCCGATTTTGCCACCCCAGCGCCACGCTTCCAAACCGTTGGCAGCGCCTCATCCGGCAACGAGAATCACCACGGCAAGTCCGGGCAAGGCAATGCTCTCACGCGTGACGTCTCCACCTGACAGCACGAAGACCTCGACGCCCCTGCCGATGCACGCTGTGCGCACGACATCCTCGTCGATCGATCCGGCCTCTCGCAGGGCTGCTCCGCCACCGCTTCCGTCCGAGTCGATCTCGCGGCGTGGGGGCGATCCTCTGCACAAGCTCCCGAATGACGTTTCCACCACGCTTGCGGCGATCGACGCGCCGGAAGGTTTTTCGGGCTCATCGAGCACGACGGATTCCCAACTCGACGGCGATGTTGATTCCTTGTTCGATCACGCCGGCGACGTGCTTGGCACCACGTCTCCTCGAAACGCGCTAGCTGACTCCCCCCTTGAAACCTCTGACGACACATCCTCTGGCGAGGGTTGGTCGGCAGTCGCGCACGCCGGCACAGCTGCCGCGGCTCGAGCGGAAGAACGAGACGCGGGTGGCGACGTGCTCGATGCCAATGATGCCAAAAATGAGAGAGAAGCTTCCGCAGCAAGCCGTGCACCCGAGGGCTCACAGCCAGCTCTTGCGCATCATCAAGACGACGACGAAATCGTGATTGTCGATGACTTCGCCGAATTCGTCGACGACGCAAAAGACGACAAGGCAAAAGACGACAACGCGAGAGTGACGACCTTGCCCTCCGACGAGTAGGGGCGCCATTCATGGCGCCCGACCGCGGCATTTTGAAATCCATGGCATTGGCCATCCGAGGGCGCGATGAATCGCGCCCCTACAACCAACAAAACGCAGCAAACGTATATTGTGCGTAGGGGCGTATGGCCATACGCCCCCTACCGTCGATTTATTCTAACCAGCCCCACTGCACCCATCTCAGCGCCGTTTCGGCGGCAACCATGGGCCCAACGATGGAATTGGTCGTGTCGCACGACAAGCGATCCGTTGTGCTGGCTGCGCGGACAAGCGCTCCCCACGCAACGTTCGAAATGCATCGCGAGGTAAGAAGTTCGTCGCTCATGTCTCGCGCGATTTTGCGTGCATTCGCGTCGCCTGTGTCCCAGAGCGCCGCGACCGCAAAGCCACGAAGCTCGTCGCGCTTGGTGTGTTGAGCACTGTCGACAAGGGCATCTTTCATATCGGAACGACCGTAATCGCGCGCAAGGTAGAGCGCGGCACGTAGCGAGATCTCGTCGGTGAGCAGGCCTGTTTTCGCAAGCGTTTCGAGCATGGGCTTGCAACTTGCTACGCGAGCATTGGCCAGACGAAAGAGAAATGTCGTGTCGCGATCGGCACTCGGGCGATCGGAAAGACGCGCAACGAGTTCGGCGGTCGGCCTGGCAGAAGGCGCCGTGACCAATGCATCGAGGTTCGCTTCGCGAGGCAGGGTGCTTGCCCTCATGCTCACAGCAGCAGCAACAGCAGCGCGCGCTCGTGCCAGAGTCCACGCCACGAGCATCCACGCCGATCGCGCACTCGAAGGACCTTGCTCCGCCCTGCTCGAAGCCTCTTCGAGCGCACTCAACTCACCCGCTCGCGTTGCAACCTCGGCAAGCACGAGCCAGCGACCAAGATGCCGTTCGGCCCCGCGAAGCACGGAAAGTGCCGGACTGATTTGAATTGGAACCGGTGCGCTGCGTAGAAGAGGAACGAAAAGCTCGACGCACAGCGCGATGCGGTGGCTTTCTTTGATCATTGGCGCAAGCGACGCCAGATGCGCCCCGTTCGACTCGCCACGGCACACGCGCGCCGTTTCCGCGCCGAACGACACGTGCGCTTTTTTGCTTGCCGCAAGCTTCGCGAGCGGCGCTGCAAGCGATGAATCCTTGCACAACGAAGCGGCGCTGAGCGTGGCGTAACCACCGGCGTCGTGACTCGAGAGCGCAGCGATGAGAAGCGCCGGAACGCGCCTGTCGTTGGCCTCGGCAAGTGTGCGGATGCTAGCGTTGTAGATTTCGCGCGAGTATGAGCCGCGCTTCACCATGGTTTGAGCCGCGTTTGCAACTGCGTTGCGCAGCGCAGGGCTTAGCGAGGCGACCGCGCGAAGTGCTCCAGCAAGTTTCGTTTCGCTTGCAGGACGACGCTTGAGCGCGGCCTCGAGCTCGGCTTCGAAGCGCGCGCGCGTTGCTTTATCGATGATTTCGGCTCGGGCAACCGTTGGGCGCCCACCATACGCGGACAAGCAGGCAGTCGCCATGGATTTCACGCCTTCGAGATCCAAAGCTCGACGCGGTCGCCCTCGACGTCAACTTCGCGCCGTGAGCTTTCGCGCCCATCGCGCCCATCGCGAATAGGCGAAGGCGGCAGCGGTCCTGCCGACAGATCGACGACGAGGCACTCGGTTTTGATCGTGCTCGCGTGGTCGCGGGCGATGCGCATGGCGCGCTCGGCACCTGCCACGCCAACGCAGATGCGCTGGGTGAACTCGAGCCCCATTTCTTTGCGTGCAGTTTGCAATCGATTCAGCAGCTCGCGCAGGTAACCGAGATCGCGCAATTCGCTCGTCAGGCGCGTGTCGATGACAACGACACCCACACGATCTGCAGCTGCGGCGTAGCCTTCCTTGGCGTCGAAGGCGATTTCGACGTCGTCTCGGTCGACAAGAACGCCGCTCACGGTAACCTTCCCATCGGTCAGAAGCTTGGTTGCAAGCGCATGCGCCTCGGACGGCGCCATGGCAACCATGACCTTTTTCAGATCTTGCGCCTGCTTGCCCATGCCCTTTTGACCAAGCGCGCGGAAGTTTGGTTTGATACGGTAGACAACGTATTCGTCGGCACCCGTTTCCGACGACACGAGCTCGACGGAAAGAACGTTGAGTTCGTCTTTGATCATGTCGCGGTAAGCCTCGAGGCGGATCGCGAGCTTTGGATCGGCGAGGATTACTTTGGCGCTCGACAGGGGTTGACGCACCTTGAGCTTCGCCTGGGTGCGGACTTGCAAGCCAAGGCTGACGAGATCGCGCACAGCCTGGATGGTTTTCGACAGACCGCGATCGATGAGTTTGGGATCGCTTTCTGGAAAACGTGTAAGATGCACACTTTCGGGTTGCTTGGCACCTTCGGCGCCAAGTCCCTTGACAACAAGGTTTCGGTACATGGCATCGGCGAGGTACGGCGTAAATGGCGCCATGATGCCGCTTAGCATGACCAGGCAGGTGTACAGAGTTTCGTAGGCCGCGCGCT
Organism: Polyangiaceae bacterium; assembly: GCA_009780955.1. GTDB lineage: Bacteria > Myxococcota_A > Polyangia > Polyangiales > Polyangiaceae > Labilithrix. The sequence continues at coordinate 32,992 of WQZB01000046.1, forward strand.
TGTCGATGTCGTTCGGATCGGCCGCGCGCCAGAAGCGCTCGCGCGAGCGGCGCACATACCAGTTCGACAACGCATCGACGAACGAGGTAATTTTGCCCGTGGCCGCATACACGTCGTACACGTCGAGATCGGAAATGACGCCGAGCGTGAGCAAATGGAGCTCGCTTAGGATCCAGCGGTCGATTTCGCTTCGGTGGCCCACGGGCAACGGGCCCTGGGAGGGATCGAAATCATCGATGTTGGCGTAGATCGTGAAAAACGAATACACATTCCGAAGCTTGATGAGCGATTCTTTCTGCAGCGCGCGCACGTTCGACAGCGAGTGACGCGTTGCACTCCATGGGGGGGATGCCGCGAAGAAAAACCAACGGAATGCGTCGGCGCCCGGCGCGGCCGTGTGCGGATCGAGCAAGGTGACGCGCTCGCTTGGCGGCCGACGCGGAACTTCGACCGGCGAAATGCCTTTCTCCGTTGTGGGCGTGACCGAGAGCGCTTCGAGGTCGGCTTGGGAAAGAACGACGACGCGCCTGGGAAGTTTGTTGTGCGGCTTGACGCAAAGGGTTCGCACCAGCTCGGGCTTGTCAGCGCGAAAAACATGAACGCTAGCGCCGGAGGTGAGGTCAAGGCCCTCCATGTCGTCGCGCGCAATGAAGGCAACCCCCTCTTCGGCCTTTGCCATCGAAGCCTTTTCGTCGAGCACGGCAAAGTCCATTTGCACGCGCTCGAGAATGACGTCAGGAGGCGTATAATTGCCTTTCGATTTTGATTCTTTCTTGCCTTCTTTGTCCGAAACGTGGCCAAGCACGATGCACGTTTTGTACGGCAAGGGCAGCGGCCGCACCGGCGTGATTCCATAACGCTTCTGCACTTCCTCATCGAAAACGAGCGTCCCGATCATGAGCAGCGAATAAAACCAGCCGCGCGTTTGATCGATGGCTTCTGTAATGAAATCTGCAGGAAAGCTCTTTTGGAATTGATCGCGGCCTTGATGCGGAAAGCCCCATTGCGCAAAGGGCATGCAGCCCGAATCGAACCAGCAATCGATCACTTCGGGCACCCGGCGGTAGGTGCCTTCTTCGCCGGGGTTTTGCCAAGTGACGGCGTCGATCCACGGCTTGTGAACCATGAGGTGTTCGCTAAGGCTATTGTCGGCCTTTTTTGCTTCGTGGAAGGGATCAAAGGCACTCGGGTTTTTCGCGACAATCTCAGAAATGCTCGACGGCGCTTCCATGCGGCCCGTTTTGTCGTTGACCCACACGTTCAGCGGTGTGCCCCAATAGCGCTCACGCGACAGCGCCCAATCGACGTTGTTGGCAAGAAAATCGCCGAATCGGCCTTCTTTGATATGATCGGGCAGCCAATTGACGGCGCGGCTATTCTCGATGGCTCGGTCGATGAGCGCGGTGGTGCGAATGTACCAAGCCGGCCGCGCAAGCTGAATCAAAGGATCGCTATCGTTTCGCCAACAGAATGGATACGGGTGCCGAATGGTCTCATGATGAATGAGAATGCCTTTGGCTTTCAGATCCTCAATGAGATCTTTATCGCAATCTTTAACCCAGCGGCCCCCGTACTTTCCCATTTCAGGACCGAAGGTGCCATCAGGGCGCACGGCGCTGAAAATGGGAGCATCGGCCCCATAAAGCTTGCGGTGTGCAAGGAAGTCTACCTCGCCAAAGGCGGGCGCTACATGCACGATGCCCGTTGCACTCATCTCGACAAAGTCTTCGGAGACAATGCGCCACGCTGTGTCGGGTGCGCCGTGGGTGAACGTGTCAAACGGCGGCGTGTACTTTTTCCCGAGCAGATCGCTCGCGGAGATTTTCTTTTCGACCGTAAGCGTCGTGCCTAGCTTTTTCGCAACCTCGCCCACGAGGTCAAGGGCTATAACGAGCTTGTTCTCGAGGGCTTTTTTTGCCCAACCAGCCTTTGCTGCTTCCGCGTTGCCACGCACGATGGCGTACTCGAACGCCCGGTTGACGGCCGCGTACATGTTCGAAGGCAGTGTCCACGGCGTGGTTGTCCACACGGCAAGTGCCGTGTCCGGCCAATCGACCAGCGGGAACGCCACAAAAACGCTTGGGTCGTCGACGTCTTTGTACCCAAGGCCAACTTCGGCCGACGAAAGCGCCGTGCCCCCCTGCGCCCACCACCAAAGAACCTTGTTCCCTTGGTACAAAAGGCCTTTTTTGAAAAGCTCGGAAAGCGCCCACCACACGCTTTCCACATACGAGCGATGATAGGTGACATAAGCGCTTTCGAGATCAGCCCAGAACGCGACGCGCTCGGTCAGCTCTTCCCACTCCTTGGTGTAGCGAAAAACGGACTCGATGCAGCGCTTGACGAAGGGCTCGACGCCGTACGCTTCAATCGCGGTCTTGCCATGAATGCGAAGCTCTTTTTCGACTTCGACTTCGACGGGAAGGCCGTGCGTGTCCCAACCGGCTTTGCGCGCAACGTGAAGGCCACGCATTGTTTTGTAACGCGGGAACACGTCTTTGATAACGCGTGTCAGGACATGCCCATTGTGGGGTAAGCCGTTGGCTGTTGGCGGGCCCTCGTAGAAAACGAAGGGCTCTCCGTGTGCGGTTTGGGCGAGCGATTTCTCGAAAATGCGCTGCCGTTTCCAGAACGCGAGCATTTCGTGCTCTTCCTTCGGGAAATCAAGCAGGCTTGGGACTTTGTCAAACCGCGACGACATTACCGAGCTTCTTCTGGACCAAATCGAGCGAACGAGTCAGCGTTGTCACCTGCTGAAGCTCCGAGTCGGCGATCTTCACCTGGTACTTGCGCTCGATGGCCGCAACGATTTCGACGCCCATCATCGAGTCGATGCCAAGGTCTTTGAACGCAACATCGTCCGGGATCTCGTCTTTTTCGGCGATCTCGGCGATGAGAGCCCTCAATTCTTCCTTCAAGTCCGACATGGCGATCCCTTCCTGTTTCGATGTTCGCGAATGCCTCGAGCACACTCGGGTTGATGAGTGCCATTTGCCATTTGCGCTGAAAACGATCGAGCTTGAAAACGATGGAACCCGAAAAAGAACAACGTTTCCCGTCGAGCTACGAGCAAACCGTGAACTCGATTACGCGCTTTGGACCTCTCCTGTTGCGTCTGTGTGTTTGCATGTTTTGCACTCTGCACGGCGCATGCACATGTCCCGCACATGTTCCGAAAGGCGACCACGACTTCTTTCTTGGCCGTTAATAACGATGCAAAACGATACACAACCGTGCAGCGAGACCTTGCGCAACAGGAGCGAAACTCGGTTCGCAGATACGACACAATGTTGAAAGTGGTTCAACCATACAATGAATCACACGATTTTCCTTGCATGATCGCCGTCACAGCGCGTTGCAGTCCACGTTGGGCGCGGATATAAAGTGGGTATCGCATGCGTGTATTTATTACCGGTGTCGGGGTTGTCAGCTCCATCGGTCTCGGCAAAGCGGCGTACTTCTCTTCCCTCGCGAATGGTGAGAGCGGCATCGCTCAAGTCGAGGCATTCGATGTGTCGAACCTTGGGCGTGAATTCGCCGGTGAGGTAAAAGGCTTCCGCCCGAAAGATCATCTCACGGCCGGCGAGGCGCGTCGCATGGGGCGTTGCTCGCAAATGGCTCTTGCGGCCACTCGCATGGCCATCGGCGACGCCGCCTTGCCCGCAGCAGCACTCCAAGGTCCGCGCGCGTCGGTCGTGATCGGCACGACCATGGGCGAGGCCGATGTTCTCGGCAACCTCGATCACGCGTGGATCCACAAGGGTGCGTCGGGCGTACGTCGCGCGTGGATCCCGAAGTACGGTTCAACGCTTTTGTCGATCCATGTTGCACGCGCAATTGGCGCCGAAGGTTCCGTTTTCACCCTGCCCGGCGCATGCGCCGCCGGCAACTATGCGCTAGGCCTCGCGGCCGACATGATCCGCGCAGGGAAGGCCGACGTCGTGGTGGCCGGCTCGGCCGAAATGCTCCAGCGGCTTCAGTTCTCTGGCTTCATTCGCCTGGCTGCCATGGCGCCTGCGAAGTGCCAGCCCTTTGACCTGAATCGGCAAGGTCTCATTCTCGGCGAGGGCGCGGGTGTGCTCGTTGTCGAGAGCGAAGCGCACGCCGTTCGTCGCAACGCGCGACTGCTCGCCGAGATCGGCGGCTACGGCATGACATGCGACGCCTACCACATCACGCGCCCCCACCCCGACGCCGCGGGCAGCATCGGCGCCATGCGACAGGCCATCGAACGCTCTGGCATTGGTGTCGAAAGCGTGGACTTCGTCAACGCGCACGGCACGGGCACGCGCCACAACGACGTTGCCGAATCGAAAGTCATGCGCGAAATCTTTGGTGATCGCAAAGTGCCCATCTCGAGCATGAAAAGCATGCTCGGCCACTGCATGGGAGCGGCCTCGGCGCTCGAGGCCATCGGCTGCATCATGACACTCGAAACAGGCATCTACCCACCAACAATCGAGTACGAAACGCCCGATCCCGAGTGCGACGTCGACGTCGTTGCCAACCGAGCACGCAAAGGTGCGCACGACATCGTGCTCAATAACTCGCTCGCGTTCGGCGGGTACAACGCTGTTACCTGCTTCGCGAAACCGTACAAATTACCCGATCCTCCGCATCACCAGGCCGCCTGAGTTCGGACACAGAGCATGTTTACCAGCCGTCGCGAGCGACGTGAGACCAAGGCGGGCCCGAGGAGCCCGCGTAAGCGTACTTCTCGTACGTGCGCAGGCACCGCAGGGCCCAACGCAGGTATCGCGGCGCGCAGCAGGCTGGTAAACACGCTCTCATGACTCCTCGCGCCATCACCGGTCTTGGCATCACGTGTGCGCTTGGCACGGGCGCCGAGATGGTTTTCCGCGCTCTTCACGCAGGCCACCTCGCGCAAGCTTCCAAGGCCATCACAAGCTTTGACGCCGCGAAGTACGCGAACGATTCAAGCGCCCGAGTGGTTGAAGTTCCCGAGTTCGATCCCACCACGTATCTCGGCAGCAAAGGTCTTCGCACGCTCGACCGGCTGACCAAGCTGCTCGTGGTCGCCGCGCGCTTGTCATTGCATGATGCACGTATCAAGAAAGACAACCAGTGGGTCGCCCTTTCGCCGGAGGGCGTCGGCGTGTGCTGTTCGAATGCGTACGGCAGCCTCGAAACCATCACGGAGCTCGATCGAATCGCAACGCTCGAAGACGCGCGCTACATCAACCCCGCGAAGTTTCCCAACACCGTGTCGAACAGCGCCAGCGGCTATGTCAGCATCTGGGAAGATCTTCGCGCGTTCAATGTCACCATTTCCGACGGCAATTGCGGCGGGCTCGACGCCATCGCATGTGCGGATCTCTCCCTCGCAACCGGTCGCGCCGCGGCGATTCTCACCGGCGGCGGCGAGGCGATGAGCGAAGCGCTTTTCCTTGCGTTTGAAAAACTCGGGGTTGGCGGCACGAAAGCCTCGCCATCGGTCGAAACGATTGCGTGCGAAACGATCCTCGGGGAAGGCGCCGCCTTTGTCGTTCTTGAAACCACGCAAGGCGCCAAGGCCCGCTCGGCGCGCGTGCTCGGCGAAGTCGTTGGTTATGGTACATCGTTCGTTGCGCCTGAAGCCGAGAGCGTGCTGCTGTTCACGTCCCAAGAGGCGATTTCGCGCGCGATCGCGCAGGCCATCGACGACGCCGGCCTCGCGCCAAAAGACATCGACATCGTCGCCTCGAGCATTTCGGGGCTCGCGCAATTCGACGACGAAGAGTTCGCTGCCATCGAGGCCGTTGTAAAAAATGTTCCGATTTGTGTACCGAAGCGAATGTTCGGCGAAACGTTCGGCGCAGGTGGCACCATGGGCATCGTTTCGGCACTGGGGTGGTTTGATGGCGCTCCGGTCACTGCCCTCGTTCGCGGCGCCGCCCCGTCTCGAATCGATCACGTCCTGGTCACGACTGTGGGTTACTACGGCAACGCATCGGCCGTCGTTGTCCGGCGGCCGCGCTGACGTAGCGGACGTGAATGAAAGCGCGAAGCTATTCGTGAAGTGATTGAAATTCGTGAAAGAAGAATCGCAAAATGAGCTTTGTTGACGAAAAAGCACACGCGGAAATGGCTCGAATCCGCGACGCAAAAGAACGGCAAATTTACCCCTATTATCGAGAGTTCGAAAGCGGAGGCTTGCACACGACCGTCGAAGGTAAACCTATCGTCAATTTCAGCTCGAACGATTATCTCGGCCTCACAAACCATCCGAAGGTGAAGGCCGCTGCAAAGGCTGCTGTCGACAAGTACGCGTGTGGGCTGTCGAGCTCGCGCGTTCAAGCAACAACCGTTGAACACGTCGAACTCGAAAAGCGCCTTGCCAAGTGGTTCGGCTTCGAAAGCTGCCTCACCTTCACCACAGGCTACCAAGCCATGGTCGGCACGCTCATGGCGCTCGCCGACAAAGACACGACATTCATTCTCGACGCCTATAGCCACGCATGCATCCTCGACGGAACCTTCCTCGCGGCGGGCATTCCCGGCCATCAGCCCGAAGTTCGATTTTTCAACCATAATTCGGCCAAAAGTCTCGAGCGCATTCTCAAAACACGCGAACGCAAGAACGCTCTCGTTCTGGTCGAGGGCGTCTACTCCCTCGATGGCGACAAGTCTCCGCTCAAAGAATTCGTCGAAATCTGCGAAAGGTACGATGCGGTTCTCGTGGTCGACGACGCGCATGGCACAGGCACGCTTGGCGAGCGCGGCACAGGCATCATCGAGGAATTGGGCCTTGCCGGGCGCGTTCCCATCGTGATCACGACATTCTCCAAGACCTTTGGCGGCATCGGAGGCGTGCTTCTCGGCACGAGCGACGTGGTCGGCTTCATCAAACACACCGCGCGAAGCTTCACCTTCAGCGCGTCGCTGCCCGTGCCCGTTGTCGCGGCCGCGTCAACCATCCTCGACATGCTCGAAGCCGATGGTCCCGCGATGGTTCGCGAGCTTCATCAGAAATCCGAATACTTCCGAGGCGAGCTCACGAAGGCGGGCTTCGAACTCGGCACGAGCGACACGCACATCATGCCGGTCATGTGCCGTGAAGAGCGCAAAACGCTTTTCATGCATATCGGCCTGTTCGAATCAGGCATCTTGATGGTGCCGCTCATCTACCCATCGGTGAAGCATGGCGAGGAGCGCTTGCGTGTCAACATCACGCGCGGCCACACGCAAGAAGACATGGACGTAGCGCTTGAGCACCTCAAAACATACGGCGAGGCGTTCTTCGTGCTGTCGGGTGAAGAAATCGGGCCGATGGAAGAAGACTAAAACGCCATCTTAGAGCATGTTTACCAGCCGTCGCGAGCGAATTGAGGCTAGGGCGGGCGCGAGGAGCCCGCGTAAGCGTACGTTGTGGTACGTGCGCAGGCACCGCAGCGCCCAACCGACGCATCGATTCGCGC
>WQZB01000047.1 GCA_009780955.1 Polyangiaceae bacterium
AATGGCGTTGTGGGCTCCTTCTTCAGCTTGGTTAAGGTTGAAGGGGTCACGAGGACGGGTTGAAATACCTTCTGTAGCCATGAAAGCCCTGTCGGCCATTTTCGGCCGCAGGTTGCGTCGATGGGGGAACAAGCCGAAAATAAATTTGGAGTCTCGGCGATCCTCACGAAAATCCATGCGAGGTCTTTACAGGGTTCAGTTCTGGCGTTGCTCAACTGCTTCCCGCCCGACGTTGATGATGCTGGTCGCAACCGGCTGTCGTTCCCATCGTTGTGTTGATTGTGCTGTAGGGGCGCCATTCATCGCGCCCCTGGCATCGACAATCGGTACGGATGGCTCGAAGAGATCGCGTCAAATCGAAAGCGGGCTCCGCGAGGGAAAGGCTTCGCGGAATGCGCGCATCGCCTCGACCTCGTCAATGGTATTCGAAAAGCCGGTGGTTTTGCGAAAAGCGCTGTCGTCGACGGTCACCGGATATTTAATGTGCTCGAGCGCGCCAGCAGGAAGCTTGGGAAAACCAAAGCGCCCAAGCGATGCGCTCAGCACAAATTCGGGTAGCGGCATGCTGGTCCGACCGGTTTCGCGAACCATGACCGAGAGCGGCACGGGCTCGGGACCCGCAACATTGAAAACGCCCCGCGGACGCTTTTCGAGCGCAAGCACCAACGCGCCAATCACATCGTGTTCGTGCATGAACTGAAAGAGTGGATCGTAACCGAGAATGGTTGGCACGCGCTGCGAGCCTCGCAGAAACGCAGCGAGCGTTCCGTGACCTGTTGGGCCAAGCGTGTAAACGAGCCTTAGCACGCTGGTGACGAAGCTTGCGTAGCGCCAAAGCGCCGAGCCAGCATAGAGATCGGCGGCGACGAGATCGGCGAGCTCAGGGAAGTGCGATAAACCCATTGGAGGCTCGTCTTCCGTGTGAAAAAGCGGGGAATCGGACGCCGCGCCGTAATAGGTATGCCGACCATAGAAAAGAACGTGCTCGGCGCCATAGGTGTGCGAATGCTCGAAGACGGCTCGCGTTCCACCAAGGTTATTGCGATGGCGATCGCCCGTCAGCACGGCAAGGTGTGCCACGGTCGCCATGTGGATGACAGCGTGAGGTCTCGTACTTCGAAATACTTCCTCGGCGGCCCGACTTCGAATGTCGACCGCGTGCACTTCAACACCTGCAAGCGATTCCCGCAACGGCCGCTGATCGATGCCGATGACATCATGGCCAGACGAAACGAGCTCTTTTGCGAGCATTTTTCCAAGTCGCCCGCTGACGCCAACGACGAGCACCCTCATGCTTCGCCTCGCCGACGCTTGTACCCAAGCTCAATGAGCTCACTTATGCGCGTTTTGACCTCATCGACGTAGCCAAAAACGACTTCGTCGTCTTCCGACCCGTTTCCGGCAAAACGCATCGGCGTAGAATAATAGATTTCGAGCTTTGCTGGGATTGGCAGCAAAAGCCCCCACGGCGTCACCGGGATGTAGGGCAGGCCCATGCGACGGCCAAGCGCGTACGCATTTTTGATGGTTGGCAGCGCCTCGCCACCTCCTAGAAACGCGAACGGCACGATGGGCGTATTCATTTTCATCGCGAGGCGCATGAAGCCGGTGCCGAATCGCGTGAGCGAATAGCGGTCTTTGAAAAGCTTCGCCGTTCCTTTCACACCTTCCGGAAACACCAAAAGCAGACGGTCATCGGCAAGAAGGCGCTCGGCGTGCTCAGGCAAACCCGGCAGCTGCCCGAGCCGGCTCGCCATTTGTGAGGTAAACGGCAGCTTGTTCAAAAATTTCTCTGCCATGCCTTGCGCAAGGCGCGGCGGATTCATCTCAAAGAATTGGCTTGCGAACACCATCGCGCCGTCGATCGCAATGCCGCCAGAGTGGTTGCCCACGAGCATGGCGCGCCCATGCGCTGGCACGTTTTCGATCCCATGCGACTCGACCGAGAAGTAGCGGCGAAAGAAGAACTTCATCGTGTGGAGGAAAGGCCCCAGGTGCTCTTTCGAAGCTCCGTATGGGTCGACCCCAAATTCGTTGAACGGGATCTCGAGCCGATCGAGACGAGTTTTCACCTCGGCATCCAGTGCAACACGTGGGAAACGAAAGCCTGGGAAACGCACCTGCCAAAGTTAGCTTACTCTATCTGTGTTGGTTGGAATCATTGACACGCCTTGCTGGTGCGCACAAAAATGCGCCATCTCGATGAAGCATGTGCGCCTTTTCGGGCTATTTGGATTGCTTGGCTTGCTCGGTGTGCTGACCGCCGCATGCACAACGAATGCGCATGTAGAGGCGTCGCACACCGCCGAAACCGCGAGATTTGCCAGAGTCTCGCGCGCAGATTTCAACCGGCTGGCCGTCGAGCTCGCAGCTCCCATCTTCTGGACGGAAGACAAAAATCGAAACGGCGCCCTCGACCCCAATGAGCTCGCGGTCTACTGGGGCCTAGTTCCCGGCACATCGCTCCCACAGTACACAGACGGCCGCGGCTTCTCGTCAACCTTTGAGAACGCCTACGAAAACATTGTCAAACGTAGTTCGGGCCATGAGCCCACAGCAACGAACGGCGCGAATTTGACCTTCGACGCCATCGACACCATTCGCGCCGAGCTCGCGCAGGGTCGCATTACGCTTGTTTCAACCGACTTGTCAAAGGCGAGCTCCGAGGAAAAGCGCTTCGTTGTGTTCATCAAGCACGCCGCCTGGCTCATCGAAAAGCTTTACGCAAAGCAAAAGGGCGTAAGCGAGTTCGCCACACAGCTTTCCAAAAGCAGCGCCGCAGAAAGCCGTGCGCTGTTCTTTCGCAATCAAGGCCCCGACTGCGTGGCCCCACGTACCGAGAATAACCCCTATTGCTCGGCCATACCGAACTTGCCAAAAGCCGTGCGCTCAGGTCTTTACCCGAAAGACATGCTCGCGAATCCAAACTTTTGCGACGCACTCAACAAACTAGAGAAGGAGATTACCGATCCCTTTACCGTCGTCATTGGCAGCGCCGCCGCGCCGAAAGCCGTGGGGTACCACGAGTTCTACCGAAACGACATGACCGAAATCGCAGTCGTCCTCAGGCAAGCAGCGAATGCACTCGGCACGAAAGAGCCGGCGCTCAAGGCCTATTTGCTTGCCGACGCGCAGGCCTTCACCGACAACCAGTGGTGGCCGGCCGACGAGGCGTGGGCAAAAATGGATGCGACGAACTCGAAGTACTATCTCCGCATCGCGCCCGACGAGGTTTACGCCGAGCCGTGCAGCACGAAAGCGCTCTTTCACGTGAGCTTCGGGCTCATCAACCAAAGTTCACGCCAATGGCAGACAATGCTCGATCCACTCAAAGGCGAGATGGAAAAAGCAATGCGTGAAATGGCGGGGCCGCCGTACCAAGTGCGCAGTGTAACATTCAAGCTTCCCGACTTTATCGATGTTGCGCTCAACGCGGGCGACTCGCGCCCACCTTTTGGCGCGGCGATCGGGCAATCGCTTCCGAACTTCGGCCCCGTTGCCAACGAAGGCCGCGGGCGCACTATCGCAATGACCAATTTCTATACAGATCCTGACAGCATCAGCGCGCTTCGCGATTCGTCCAATTCGCTCTTCTGCAAGGCAACCATGGCCAAATACACGAGCGATCCCGAACCCCAGCTCATGAGCACCGTTTTGCACGAAGCCACGCACAACCTTGGTCCCGCTCACCAATACAAAGTGCGAGGCAAAATCGACCGCGAGATCTTCGGCGGCCCGCTTGCCAGCACGCTCGAGGAGCTCAAGGCACAAACGGGAGCCTTATTTTTCACCCATTGGTTGGCGGCAAACAGAAAAATCACGAAAGGCGATGCCGAAAAAGCATTCGTTCGCGACCTTGTTTGGATGTTCGGTCACATTTCGCGCGGCATGTTCGACCAAAACAAGCACCCTAGAAACTACAGCCAGCTGGCCGCCATCCAGCTTGGCTGGCTCATGGATCACAAGGCAGTCGCCTGGCACCCAGCAGAAATTTCTGCCAATGGCAAAGACCAAGGCTGTTTCGAAATCGAGCTCGCCGAGTTCCCGGCGGCTACCCAATCACTCATGCGAATCGTTTCGCAAATCAAAAGCCAGGGCGACAAAGTGCGAGCCGAAAAGCTCATCTCAGACTATGTCGATGTCACGGGCGACCGGAAAGCGATTCACAACATCATCACCGAGCGTGTCTTACGCTCCCCAAAGGCAAGCTTCGTTTACTCAGTGAAACTCGATTGAGAGTTCCCTACCCTCCCATCGAACCGCCGCCGACTGGCGTAACCTTCCCTAACCCTCGCCGACAGCGAACAGCGGATGTGCTCGGTGTGGGCAGCGACTTTCGCCCAGGCACACTCTTGCGTGCGTACAGAAGCGGCATTTTTCCGTGGCCGCACAGCATTGCGAGCGAACCGAACGAGAGCGTCGCCCCTGCCGGGCGCGATAGAGCGCAGAGCAAGGCCGCCGAGCCGCCACTTGTTTTGTGGTTCTCACCGAATGTGCGGGCCATCTTCCCGCTTGAAGATCCTATGCGCTGGTCACGCAGCTTGAGGCGTACACTGCGTTCGCATCCGTACGAAATTACGCTCGACGAAGACTTCGTACACGTCATGCGCATGTGCGGCGATACGCGCCCGAAGGGCACATGGATCATTCCCGAGCTTATCGAAGGCTATGCCAAACTCCACGCTTTCGGCTGGGCCCACAGCGTCGAGATCTGGGAAAAAGTACACGGCAGCCGTGTTCTCGTCGGCGGGATTTACGGCGTGTCGGTGGGGTGTGCCTTTGCCGGCGAATCGATGTTCCACACGCGCACCGACACTTCAAAAATCGCTTTTGCAACACTTGCCGAGACACTGCGACGTGCAGGATACATACTTTTCGATGTCCAGGTGTTGACCTCGCACCTTGCCTCCCTTGGGTGCATCGAGGTGTCCCGAACCAACTACCTCGCGCGTTTGGAAAACTCGCTCCTGCACACACCAAAGCCACTTTCGATTTTCGGCTGAGCTCGATTAGGCCTATTTTGCGAGGTAGACCGCTTTCAAGTTGATGCGGCCACCACGCCCATTGCGCTCATCGCAAAGGCAAACACTCGCCGACTTTGGCCGATTGTTACCGAACGTGCCAAGCTTCACGAGAGAGAGTCATAATCGTTCAATTTTTCGAACCCCGAATTATCTTGAAAAGCGAGTGGGAACTTCAACCGAGGTTCGGCCGTAGGGCCAACAGCGCCGAAGGCGTCGGCGAAGGAAGCTTCGGAAGATCGAATGCGTTCATTGTACGTCCTTCACAGTTGTCTTGTGCGCGCCCGACTGCAAAGCGTGGTTGGCAGCCGGTGCGACATTTCCAAAGGTCCCACGCGAAGCCGAGCGTTACCTTGAAGAAATCTTCGTCACCCATTGCCTCCATCGCCAAATCATCCGCTTCTTCCTCGTCCGATGGCGAAGAAGCGGTTGACATGTATTTCCGCAAAATGGCGCAAGTGTCCCTCCTTTCCCGCGAGGGAGAAGTAGAGCTCGCCAAAAAGATCGAGCAAGGCGAACGACGCATCATCGCAACGATCGTAGACTCCGCGTTCGCGGCGGCCGAGCTCGACCACATTAGCCGCATGCTTTACAAAGGCCGCTTCAAAGTCCGCGATGTCGTTCGAAACATCGACGACGAAGACGCCTTTGACGAGGCCACGATGCTACGTGTCGTGCGCCTGCTCGAGCGCCCGCTGAAAGAGCTGCACGGCCCGCAATCAGGCCTAAAAGCCGTCAAAAACGAACCGAAAATGAAAACGAAAAGCGCCAAGAAAACCAAGGAAGACCTTGCGCGTGACGAGATCATCCAAGGGCTTGAAGAGCTGCGCCTTGACCGCTCGGTCGTTGACCGTGTCGAGAAAAAGCTCCGCGTTATTCAACGCGAAATCCCCGCTGCAGCAACGAAGAAAGCGACAACATCGGCCCTGGTCGAAATTGCTGCTGGGCGGCGCCTCGCCGACCGCGCGAAGTCGGCCCTCGTCGAAGCAAACCTGCGCCTTGTTGTGTCCTTGGCGAAAAAACACATCAACCGAGGACTTCAACTTCTCGACCTCATTCAAGAAGGCAACATTGGCCTCATGCGTGCGGTCGATAAGTTCGACTACAAGCGTGGTTACAAATTCTCGACGTATGCAACGTGGTGGGTTCGCCAGTCGATCTCACGCGCCATCGCCGATCAAGGTCGCACCATTCGCGTGCCTGTGCACATGTACGAGAGCCTCCAGAAGCTCACGCGCACGAGCCGATCGCTGCTTCAAGAGTACGGCCGCGAGCCAACGCCCGAAGAGCTGGCAGAGTCCACAGGCATCGCCGTCGAGAAGGTGCGTGCTGTCATGAAAATCGCTCGCGAGCCGATTAGCCTCGAAACGCCCGTGGGCAATGATGGCGAGTCGCATGTCGGCGAATTCATTCCCGACGATTCCGGTCTGCCGCCTGATGAGGCTTACGCTCAGATGCGCTTCAACGACCAAACGCGCCAGCTTCTCAAAACGCTTTCGCCTCGCGAAGAAAAAATCCTCCGCATGCGCTTTGGCATTGACGAGTCGCGCGACCACACGCTCGAAGAGGTTGGCGAGAGCTTTTCGCTCACGCGCGAACGGATCCGTCAGATCGAAACCAAGGCGCTGCGCAAGCTCCGCTTGCCGTCGCAGCATCGCAAGATGAAGTCGTACATCAGCGGATAACGGTAGGGGCGTATGGCCATACGCCCCTACGATTTTGCGTTGTGCCTACCCTGTGTTGGGCCGCCCCTACGCGACTCTCCCACTTGAGGATATCTTCGAGCGCGTCGGCCATTGACGCGAGAATCGCTTCCTTCGACATGACGGGCTCATGGCCGGACGCCTTCGTGTTGTTCGATTTCGAGCGATTCATTGCACCGCACAGCCTTCCGGTATGGCCAGTCATAGGAAGAAGTCGGGGGTCAGATCCTTGTCTTCCATACCTGGGGTAACAGCGTAGCGCGAAAAATCGGACACGCCGCTTGCACGCAATACGTCTTCGTCAGTGGCAAAGTGCCCCGTAAATTGGGAAGACGGTTTCGTAAGAATGACGTGCGCGGCGTCGGCCATGATTTCGGGCTTGCGACTTGCCCGAACGGTGTCGTCGCCCCCAAGCAGATTCTGAACGGCCGCTGTTGCAATGACAGTTCGCGGCCAAAGCGCGTTGACCGCAATGCCCATTGGCTTGAGCTCTTCGGCCATGCCGAGCACGCACAGGCTCATGCCGAACTTGGCCATGGTGTAGGCCACGTGAGGCGCAAACCACCGCGCCACCATGTTGAGCGGAGGCGAAATATTCAAGATGTGCGGGTTATGGGACTTTGCAAGATAGGGAATGCACGCCTGCGAGCACGCGAACGTGCCGCGCGTGTTGACGCCGTGCATGAGGTCGAAACGCTTCATTGGCGTTTCGACCGTGCCCGTGAGGCTGATCGCACTCGCGTTGTTCACAAGGATGTCGATGCCACCAAAGGTGGACACTGCCTGGTCCACGGCTTCGCGGATTTGCGCCTCAAACCGCACGTCGACAACGCACGCGAGAGCCTTGCCACCTGCTGCCTCGATTTCTTCCTTTGCGCTGAAGATCGTGCCAGGGATCTTGGGATTCGGCTCAACGGTTTTCGCCGCGATGACGATGTTCGCACCGTCCGCGGCAGCACGAAGCGCAATGGCCTTGCCAATGCCGCGGCTTGCGCCAGTGATGAAGAGTGTCTTGCCTTTGAGAGTTTCCATGCACGCCCTTCCGTTCTTTTGTCAAATCGCGAGCCGCCTAGATCGATTCATACCATGAGCCGTTCAAGCGCTTGACCATGAAACACCTCCTCATCGTCCCATCGCTTGCTTTCATCGTTGCTGGGGCAGCCTGCACGACCGAACGAATCGTCATTGTCGAAAAGCCGCCAGCCAGCAAGAACGACAACACCGAACCAACCTACGCGAACGGAGAAGACGATACCCCAAGTACTTTTGAGCCCCTTGCCGACGAATCGAAAAACGATGACTCCGAATGGGGGCTCCAGAGCCCATCCGACAGGCAATACTATCAAGATTATGCGCGCGTCATTCGCAAAGTCTCCAGCATGGTTTCCGACTCCGATCTGCAGCGTCGAGCGCGGGCGCGAGCGCTGTCGGTCGTGAACGTGATGTGGGAAGACACCGGGCGCGCGCAACACTCATCGCTTGGGCCGAACATTTCGGACTTGAGTCTGCAAGTGCGCCGCAAAGACGAGCGCGGTCATTATCAATCTTCGATCATGCCTGTCATTCGCCCGCCGAATTTTTCCGATCGCACAGGCGACATTCCGGCCGACCATTTCTTCGTGCGCGTTGGAAATGAGAAGGGGCAATCCTTGCGCACAGTGCCGCTTACCGACGTGCTCGGCAATCTCAAAGCCTTTGCGTCGCGTCCGAATTCGATCGTTGGTGATGGCAACGTGCTCGCCGCACGCGACACGCATTTTCTGGTGAGCGCACAAGCTGTTTTTTTGCCAATCCCGAAAAGCGGCAAGGCTATGTTCAACCCTGTTCTTTTCAATTATCAATCCGCACCAGGCTCGCCGGCCGTGCTCTCGATTCTCATCACGCGCCAGGGTTCGAGCATGCAAGTCATCGAGAACAAGCACGATGACGTTACGGCTGCAGGCTGGGGCCAAGAACTTTATTTCAACGGCAATGGTCGGCGTTCGGCATTCACGGCGGAACGAAAAAGCGATGTAGCCCAGCGCATCGAGGCGCAAGGTGGACCGAAATCCGAAGACGATCGAAGCGCACTTCAGAAAGGCGCAGATGTGTTGTTTCTCGTTCAGGTGCCCCTGAAGCACGCGAACAGGGGTTACCTCGGCGGCGCGCTGCCATCGTTAGATGGCAGCTCATGGGACGACAAGGCGCCAGTTAATAAGGCACTGCCATCCGCGCCAGCAGAAGCCGCACCGATGGCACGCGCACGCCCGTCTCGCGAGCAAAGCAACGTTGAGCAAGCGGTCGTCGGCCACGGGCCAAACCTTGGTCCGTTCAACGAGGGCCACGGTCTCAGGCTCGAACGAGATCCGAAATTTCCCATCCGTGTGACCGTGCAATTCTACAAGGCTACGAGCAATGGCGTTGCGAGCGACGTCGATCTCGATAGCATTGCGCGATCGATCGACAGCGTTTACAGGCACGCCGACGTCGTGGGATCGCTCGTGGTGCCTGACGGCGATTCGCTACGTCCTACGTCGTGGCAAAAGGTGCCGCAGGAATGGTTCCCGTGGTGACCGCTTTCGATTTCTTGAAAGCGGTCTAGCTTTTACAGCGCAACTGAGTTGCGCTGAATTTTAAAGTCCAATGGCGATGCGCACACGTCGCGCTCCGTTGAGCCCGAAGGCCGTGGTTCTCGAAAGAAGCGGAGCGTGAGCCACGGATTTCGGGCTCAACGCAAGTGAGCGCCGCCATAGCGCAGTTGGCGCGGCAAGTCTTTCAAGCGGCCGAAGACGATATGCCCATTAATGTCGGCCACGATGGCTGCCTCGACCCCAGTCCAAAAGGCGTGGCAAGAGCAGAGTCCGCCGCAACAGCATTCGTCTATTACTTGGAGGACAGAGCACGAAAAGGCTCGGCCTGTTTTTGGATCGAACGCCTCGGCGTAGGCTCCCTTATGCTTGCGGATTAGCTTGAGATCTGCCGTGAGCTCTTCATCGCTGAACCAACCTGAACCCGTGAGGATGATATGCCCGGCTGCAGACTGCAGCGTCGTTAGATAATATGACCTTATCTTGCTTTTATGGGTACGGACAATCTCGAGCGCAGGAAGGCTCATCGCAAACACGTGGACGAAAGGCGCGTCAGTAGGGTTGTTTAGATGAGTTTGGGGAGGTGCCGTGGAAGCCGGAACGCCCGCAACGTAGAGCCGATCGCCCAAGAACTCGAGCGCGTCATTGGTTGTCCAGTCCACGACCCAATCAGCCGTGCCGATGGACGTTGTCGCGATGGGGGTGAGATTGTTCGCGTCTAGGAGCTCGACTTTGAGCGGGCGCAAGCCGTCATCAGTGGGTCTGTAGGCAACAGCGAGATACTTTTCGTTTATCTCGAGCGAAATGCGTTCGCCGATACCGAGCGAGCGCGTTGCACGAGGTCGCAGATCGGCATCGAGTGCGAACAATCGCATTTCATCCCTCTCGCCCATCGTTGATGCAACATACACGTTGTCGCGAAACGTTGCGATTCGCATCTCTTGCGTCCATCTCTCATGCGTTTCCAAAGACAGGTCTACGGATCGCAAAACGCGGCCTCCCGCAACATCCCATTCGATGATCATGGGTACGCGCCCTTTTTTGTTGTCGTTCGACAGACGGGCTGTGAGGTATCCAATGTAGACCGAGCCTGCCGGAAGCGACGGAGATGCCGGTTTTCCTGGCGCGGCGTCGACGGAAGTGTGGTAGACAGTCGACGCGATGAACGAAGTGCCGGGCGGCACGTTGAAATGTGACCTTTCGGCTGCTTGTTGTGCCTGAGTACTCGCGCACGCTAGCGGTTCGGCCGAAGGCGATGGTGGTGCGGGCGGAGCCACGGCGGGAGGTGGAGGTGACATTGCGACCGTGGAGGTCGATTCACCGCGATGCGAGCATGCGCTGAGCGTGATTGCCGTGATAACGAGATAAATGAAAACGAGATACGTTCTCATTTTGCTTCGCTCGGGCGAAATGCACCCTTGAAGATTTCATCCTGCGGGCCGGGAGTTGTGCTCGTATAAAATTTTTGTCTGTCTGCTTTAAAACAACCCCACTCCCCCGAGCTCTCGTTGTAGAGCCACGTGTCGCGCCGAAAACCGCTGTTGTCGATCCCACCGCCCCACGACGAATCGACGTTCAGCACATGAATAGGACCTTTGTTACTGAGAAATTTGCGGAGATCCTTATTGTCTGGGTTGCATGCGGAAAGCTCGGCGAGCATCGAAGCGGTAGCAACCTTATGATTGTGGACGATTACGTTGTGACCGACGTCTCCAGCTTTCGGAGCATCGAGATGGATGATGTCACCTGTACGAATGTCGCTAATGTTGTGAACTTTAGGATCTTCGCCTTTTTTATCCGCGACTTTTTTAAACGCGCTGGTTTTCAATAAGCTGTCAATTGCACCATAACGATTCGCACCGTTGACCAGAGACTGCGCGCCTTTACCGTGCACGGCAACGGCAGCTTCCCTGATGTAACCGGCGCAGTCGACGCCAATGCCCCAGTCGTACTGCATTTGACGAATGCGCATTTCCACAGTGTCGTTGGCAGCTTTGGGCAGCTTTCCGGCGTCGATGAGAGCCTGGGTAACCTGCACGAGCTGTTGGGCTGTGGGACGCCCGATGCGTGCATTGGTTACGGCGCTTTCGGGAACGTGGGCTTTTTTGCAGATCTTCACGAGCTCATTCTTATGGTCTTCGGCGTTCTTTGTACTAAGTGTGCCCTTCACATTCATTCTGAACATGGGGCGGGCTTGCACCGAGGCGCCGTCGACTTTGTAAGGTCCTGAAAAACGGCCACGCACGAGGTCAAGCTGCTTTTTCGCCTGTACTTCGGCCACGCGTTTGGCGTCCGGGATTGGTGTCGGAATGATGCTCGGTGATAGATTGAGGTGCGTTTCTGGCAGAGTATCGTAATGGCGCTGCCAGTCTGCGTCGGAAGGGTGTGGTGGCCGAGACGCTCCCGCGGCGGGCGCAGGCGTGCTTGCCGTGGTGGGCGAGGCGTTGGCGGAGTTGTTGAGGTTACTGGTTTGTCGCGACCATGAGGGTTGAATGCTGTTGTTACCCATGCCGGCTTAAGTCGGCCGGTTTGCGTCGAAGTTGCGTCCACGGGGACTTTGCCTTCACTTTTTTTGGGACGCGCTTTTGGCTAGCTTTTTTGGCTCGCCTTTAGGCGATCTACCGTCGGCGCCTGTGCAAGGAGATGACGCCGCCCATCGGTTGTGGCTCGGGATCGAGCGGCGGCAACGCGAGCACGAGCCGCTCGATGCGCGTCAACGATTCCTGAGCGGCTCGCTCCGCACGCAGCTCGTCGAAAGGCGCATCGAAGACAAGGCAAAGCAAGTAAATCCCCGAGAACGATAGCGCGAGGTAATAGGGGCCGTCGGCTTGCACGCGCCGAAGATGACGCCCTTTGTGGAGGTGATCGAGCTCCGGCAGCCGGCGAATCGATCCGATCGTGCGTCGAGTGAGCGGGGGCTCGTCATCGTCGTCGTCAGCGCCATCGGAGAGCATGTGCGTTGACTCGTCGGCTGACTCGTGGATGGTGGAGCGAGACTTTCGCCTTGTGGTTGATCTATCGCCTATAAGAATGGATTCGTCGCTGGTAGAAGAAGAACTTGGAGGTCCAGCGCGATCGGATACGTCCCGAAGAAGCACGCCCGTTTGCGCACGAGGCTGACCGCGCCCTGACGCGCAGCCCCAGATCACCGGCGAATCGACATCAATGACAACGACGTCGTTTGCGCGAGCACGAGCCGACAGAGCACGGAGCTCTTCATGCAACGTGGATGCAACCGGAGGACGCGAACGGGTGGACGGTGGGCCGCCAAGCGCATCGACGAACGTGCTTGCCAGCATGGTTAGGCGCCGCGCCACAACCGCGGCGTCGCTTGGCGGTTCGGTGAAGCTCGCAACGACATGGCGAGCGTCAGGCAAGCGAATCGCTACAGCATTGGGGGTTTCCGGCAGCAGTTCATCCAAGCCAACGAGCCGAATGTTGTCCGCCTGAAGCTCGCGCTTTGCCAGCATGAGAAAGCGCTCGAATGCTGCTTCGTCCATTTAGACACATAGAAATATCACGGCCACGCGAGCGCAAGCCATCTGAAAGGGATCCGCTTGTATTCCGTACCTTTGTGCCTTCTATGTCGATCCGGGATTCGATGGAACCTCCACACCGCACGCATCTTCGAGCACCATCCATCGTGCTCGTTCTTGCGTCGTTCGCGTTTCGGCTGCCTCCGCTCTTGAACGCGCGCTCGACGAATTCGGATGCTGCGGTCGTGGGATTGCAGGCAATGCACGTCCTGCGCGGCGAGATCGAGCCGTTCTTGTGGGGCAGCGGATACCAAACGGCCGGCGATTCGTTCGTTGCCACAGCCTGGTTTGCGATGATGGGGCCTTCGCCGCTTGCATTGATGCTCTCGGCGCTCTCGCTTCACGTCCTTGCGACATGGCTGGTGTTCGCGACACTCCGTCGCCATGTTGCGCCATGGACGGCGCTCTTTTTGACCATGCCTCTCATTGTGACGCCGAGCTCGGTGCACACGTACGCGCTCTATCCGCCGCGACAAGCATCGCTCACGCTCGCCATCGCAGCACTTTGGGCCATCGACGCCGCGGCCGTTGCAAAAACCGAGCGGCGTGCGCGGCTCTGGCTCGCTGCAGGCGGCCTTTGCGCAACGCTCGCCGTGTCGGCCGATCCCTACCCTTTGCTCCTTTTGCCCATTGCAAGCATCTTTGCCTTGCTTGTTGCGTGGGATGCCAGGACACGGGGCCATGCCGAGCGAGCAGGCGCTTTTGCTCTTGGTGCGTTCGTTGGGATCCTACCGTTTTTTTTGCTGCGAAGCCTTGCGGGGGCCAACCGTGGACCTTTGACATTCACGACGTCGATGCTCGATCACCACTTCAGGCTCTTGTGGAACGAGTGCCTCCCGTGGGCGCTCAGCTACAAGGTGTATTATGCACATCACGTGATGGACTACTTGCCGTGGAACGCACCTCTTGCGTTCCGCGTGGTCGGCGTGCTCGGTGCCATCCTCCTCGGCGCGCTCGTTCTTTTTGGCCTCGTGGCGATCGTGTTACCCTACCCTGGTAGGCCGCGCACAATCCCACTACCGATCCGCCGGCTCGGCTTCGCGGGCGCGCTCACATTCCCCGTGGCCATCGGCGGCTTTCTCGTGTCGGTCATGGTCGTGGATCATTTCTCGATGCGCTACCTCGCGGTACTCACGCTCATGATCCCCTTCGCGGTTGCGCCAGCGGCAAGCGCATTAGGCACGCGCCGCTTCGCCGTCGCGTTCGCCCCGCACTTGATCGCGTCCGCCATCGCGGGATGGGTTGGCTACGGGCCGTTCGTGCGAGGCCCGCTGCCCGTTGTCGAAACCCCCGAGCTCCGCGACGACTACGCGCTCTTCGATCTGCTTGCCGCGCATGGAATCACCTATGCCGAGGCCGATTACTGGGCCTCGTATCGGCTCACATTTTTGTCACGCGAACATGTCATCGTGGTTCCCACGAGCGCCGTGGATGATCGCTACGCACCTTATCGGCGAGCTTTCGAGCAAGCGCCCGAGTTTGCCTACCTTTTCGATCCGGGCCGCTCGCGCGAGAACCTTGGGGCAGCAGAACGAGCTCTCGCCGCTTGCAACTCTCGTGTCGAACCGCACCGCGTCGGCAATCTCACCGTCTTTCTCGTCAACCGCAGCGCCCCCGCACAGTAGACCGCTTTCAAGTTGACACGAGATCGAGGCGGCGACGAGGAGCGGACCGGAACAGCCTGCTTCGGCTTTGAGGACCGCACCGGAGCCGCCAACGAAGAGATCGTGTCAAATCGAAAGCGGTCTTGACAAGATTTGGCCGCCACGCCATCTGAGCCTCGTGGCAGCCAGCTATTTCGATGTGGACGGGACCCTGGTTCGAACGAATCTAATCCACCCAACGCTTTACTACCTCACGCACCAAAGCACGCCGGTGCGCAGCCTGCAAAGGCTCGCGCGTGCGGCGCTTCGTGCACCCGAGCTCTTGTGGGCCGAAATGCACGACCGCCGACTGTTCAACGAGATGCTCTTTTCTGCCTACGAAGGGATCTCGCAAGACAGGCTGCACATTCTTGCCGACGACGCCTTCGAAAGCGTGCTCAAAAAAGCCATTTATCCACACGCACGCGATCTGGTCGCACGCTGCCGCGCAGAAGGTCACGACGTCGTGCTCATCTCGGGCGCGCTGGATTTCTTGATGACGCGCCTTGGCGATTACCTCGGCGCCACACACGTCATCGCAAACCGCCTCGAGATCAAAGACGGTTATGCAACCGGGAGGTTGCTTCGCCCGGTCGTTGCCGGCCCTGAAAAGGCCCGCCTCGTACGCGAACATGCGCGTGAGCGTGGCCATGATCTGGACCAATGTTTTGGATATTCCGACAGCTATTCCGATGTTCCCATGTTGAGCGTGGTTGGACACCCAGCGGCGGTCAATCCCGATAGCAAGCTAAAGCGCCTCGCACGCACCTACGGCTGGCCGGTCATTACACTCGACAAGGCATCAGCGTAAGCCTCCGCTTCCAACTTCATTCGCCGACGTGCTAAACGCGCGAACCGTCCTATGTCGCATCCGCTCGTCGTCACCCTCGACCGCAAGAGCGCCCCGCGCACCATCTTCGCCGGAGATCGCCTCGTCGAAGTCGATTTACCCGCTGGCACGCGCTGCATCTACCCAAGGCCGCCCATCGCGCCGCTCAAAGACGTCGATGCCGCGATTCGCTACGCCATCAACCACCCGCACAACGCCGAGCCTCTGCACGCAAAGCTTCGCCCTGGCATGAAGGTCGTCATTGCCATTGACGACATATCGCTGCCGCTGCCGCCCATGCGCCGCCCCGACATACGCGAGCGCGTGCTCACGATCGTGCTCGAAATGCTTGCCGATCACGGCGTCGAAGACATTCGCATGATCATCGCGACAAGCATTCATCGCCGCATGACGAGCGATGAAATCTGTCACATCGTCGGCAAGAAAATCCACGACGCATATTACCCCACTCGCCTTTTCAACCACGACGCCGAAGATGCGAAGAACATGGTCGAAATCGGCACGACCGATCATGGCGAAGTCGTGGAGCTGAATCGTTACGCGGTAGAAAGCGATTTGCTAATCTACGTGAATTTGAATCTCGTCCCGATGGACGGCGGGCACAAATCGGTCACAGTGGGTCTTTGCGGTTACAAAAGCCTTCGCGCCCACCACAACCCCAAAGTCATGGGCAATTGCTGGTCGTATATGGACCCGAAAAAGTCGGCACTTGCCACCAGCGTCGAACGCATGGGGCGCCTGGTAAACAAGAAACTCAATGTTTTTACGATTGAAACAACCATCAACAACCGCATGTTCGATCGCCCGCTCGAGTTCCTCGCCAAGAACGAAGACGATCTTTCTGGCCTCGAAACGGCGGCGTTGAAGGCGCTCACGGCAACGCTCTCGAAGGTGCCGCAGCCCGCGCGCCAGGCCATTTTCAATAGGGTTCCCGCGCCTTATGGCACAACCGGCGTTTTTGCTGGCGAAACAGAGGCCGTGCACGAGCGCACGCTTGCCCGTTGCTACGAGCAGTATCTCGTACCCGTCAAAGGCCAAGCCGACATTCTCGTGTGCGGCGTGCCATACATTAGCCCTTACAATGTGAATTCCTTTCTCAATCCGTTGCTCGTGCAATGCATGGTCAATGGGTATCTTTTCAACTTGTACAAGGGCGTGCCGCTTCTCAAGAAAGGCGGCACCATGATCATCACGCATCCGTGCACAGACCAGTTCGACAAAGAACAACATGTATCATACATAGAATTTGTGCACAATATGCTCACCGAAACACGCGACGCGATGGAGCTGCACAAGCGCTACGAGGCCGCGTACGCGTCGAATCCTGCCTACGTTCAAGCGTACCGCACCGGGCACGCATACCACCCCGCGCATCCATTTTTTATGTGGTATTGGGGCGAAGCAGGGCGCAAGCACACCGGTCGCGTCATCGTCGTGGGCGCCGACAACGAATACATCCCTAAAATCATGGGCTGGGAAACGGCGCGCAGCATGCACGAAGCACTCGAAATGGCAAAAGACACCGCGCCAAGAAGCCCAGAAATTACGCTTTTTCATATTGCGCCGCTCATGATGGCCGACGTCACCGTGTAACCGTTGCCGACTGGTGGGGCGTGGACTAAAAACGGCACGCTACCATGCCGTATTTCCACGAAACTCCACACGGAACCAACGGCTGCTCGGCGCCCGCTATGCCCCCGCCGCCGCTCGACATTCGCGCCCAGTTCCAAGACGCGCGCTTGCTCGTTCTCGGCGGCACAGGCTTTTTAGGGAAGATTTTCTGGGTGATGCTGCTCACACGCTATCCCGAAGTCGGGCGCATCTACTTGCTCGTTCGCGATGCGAAGCCCGCAAAACCGGGACGCGCGCAGTCGGTCAGCAGAACCAGCGAGCAGCGCTTCTGGGGTGAAGTCGCCACGAGCGAAGCGCTCGATCCGCTCCGCAAGAAGTATGGCGACGAATTTGAAAGCTTTTTAAAATCGAAGATTGTGCCGATCAACGGCGACGTCGGGTTACCTCTTTGCGGAATCGAAGAATCTCTCGTCCGAGATCTCCGTGGCACCATCGATGCCGTCGTCAACGTGGCTGGCGTGGTCGACTTCAATCCGCCCCTCGACGAGGCTCTCGACACGAATGCATTTGGTGCGCAAAACCTCGTTGCGCTCGCCAAGGCACTTGGCAACGCACCGCTCATGCACACGTCGACGTGTTATGTAGTCGGTAATCGCAAAGGCCTTATTTTCGAAGAAAGCCCGGGCAGTGTGCATCCCTTTCCGCGCGCGGAGGAACTCGGTCGCGAGCTCTGGGATCCCGCGCGCGAAATTCGAGATTGCCTCGACCTCGTCGCGCAAGCCAAGAGCCGCTGCGAAGACGCCTTTCGCCAGTCGGTATTTCTCGAGCAGGCCGAAAAAAATCTCATTCGCAAAGGCGAGCCCACGACGGGTGCACCACTCGACGCCGAGCTCAAAAGTGTGAAACGCAAATACGTTTCTGACCGTCTCGTCGAGGCGGGTCTCGAGCGCGCCACGCACTGGGGCTGGCCAAACATTTACACCTATACAAAAAGCATCGGTGAGCAAATCATCGCGCGATCGGGCATTCCCTTTACCATTGGGCGCCCCGCATGCTGCGAAAGCACCATCGAGTTTCCCTTCCCCGGTTGGAACGAAGGGATCGGCACCTCGGCCCCCATCATTTTTCTTGCCATGAAGGGGCATCACCATCTTCTCGGCAGCAGGAACGCAATTTTGGATTTCATTCCCGCTGACATGGTTTGCGTGGGCATGATCATCACGCTGGCCGAGTTGCTCGAGGGCACGCAGAAACCCGTGTATCAATATGGTGCAAGCGACGTAAACCCAGGAACGAGCGCCCGGTTTGGCGAACTTATTGCACTTTACAAGCGAAAGCATTACCAGCGCACTGGCAAAGGCAATCCGTTTCTCAATTTCCTGCAATCGCACTACGAGCCATCCATCGTTTCGATCGACCGCTACGAAGCCATGGGCCCGGGTGCCGTGGCGCGCGCGGCCAGAGGCATGGCGCACATGCTCAAAAGTGCGCCGGGACCCGCCGTAAAGGTCACTCGCCCGGTGGCCACGACGCTCGAAGACATGGCGCGGCGAGAAGAAAAGATTGACCACATCTTGAAGCTTTTCGCGCCATTCACCTGGGATCAAAAAGGCCCCTTTTCGTGTGCGAATACGCGCGCTGCCTACGAGCGCATGCTCCTCGAAGATCGGTCCAAGCTAAGGTGGTGGCCAGAGAAGATCGACTGGGCCGACTACTGGATGAACCAGCACATGCCGGCCATGGAAAAGCGCGTGATTCCATGGATGGAAGAGCGCTACAAAAAAGAGCTTCGGCCGCTCAAATCGCATGCCACGCTCGCGTCCCTCGTCGATCAAATGGCCGAGCGCCATCGCCACGCGATAGCCTTTGGCCGCCTGGAAGAAGATGGCATTGCACGCACGACCTACCTCGACGTGCGCGCTCGCATGGTGACCACAGCGGCGCGTCTCGCCGCGCTCGGTGTAAGCAAGGGCGACCGAGTCGTTCTGTCCGGTTACAACCACCCATGCTGGCCAATTGCCTTCTTCGGCATCGTGCGCGCAGGGGCAACGGCAGTGCCGATCGATCCGGCGATGGATCCCGTGCAATTCGCAAGTATCGTGCGCGAAAGCGAAGCGAAGGTTGTCCTTTGGGACGACAAGGTCGAACAAGCTTGTGCCGCCGAAATCGCAAAACTCGGCGTTCTAACGCGTCTTTTTGCACCCACCACGGCGCTTTTCGACGACAACGACGCGAAGAACAACGAGGAGCATCTCGAAAGCGCCGCGTTCCCCGAAGTGGATGGAGGCGATGTCGCGAGCCTGATTTACACGAGCGGCACAACGGGCAAGCCAAAGGGCGTCCGCCTCACGCATGCGAATTTCACCTCGCTCGTTGCTGCACTCGCACCGCTGTTCCCACTGACGGGAGGCGACCGCGTGCTCAGCGTGCTGCCCCTGCATCACACCTTCGAGTTCGCGTGCGGCATGCTCTTGCCGTTCTCGCGTGGTGCACGCGTCATCTACCTTGACGAGCTCTCCGGCGATCGCGTTTCGACCGGTCTCAAGCAGGCACATGTGACTGCGATGGTTGGGGTGCCCGCGGTGTGGCAATTGCTCGAGCGGCGCATCCTTTCGCAAGTAAGAAAGAACGGCCCGGCCGCCGAAAAGATTTTCAATTTTAGCACCCAGCTCAATCGCACACTCCGCAAGAAGGCCGGCATCGACCTCGGTAAAGTCCTTTTTGGTGCCGTGCACGAAGGCCTTGGCGGCCATATCAAATACCTTATCTCCGGTGGTGCCGCGCTCTCGACCGACACGCAGAAACTCTTTGCAGGCCTCGGCTTGTCGCTTGCCGAAGGCTACGGCCTCACCGAAGCCGCGCCGGTACTTACCGTTGCAAAGACAGGCTCGTCGCCTGGGCAGGTTGGGCGTCCCATTCCCGGCGTTGAAATCAAGATTGCGTCACCCGACGATCGCGGTGTTGGCGAAGTTCTCGCTCGCGGCCCCAACGTCATGGCTGGCTACACCGATCTCGATGCTACGAAACTCGCCGTCGACGAGAGTGGGTATTTGCACACCGGCGACCTTGGCAAAATCGACCGCAAAGGCAATCTTGTGCTCGTTGGGCGCGTCAAAGACGTCATCGTTACCGCAACGGGTGAGAACGTCTATCCCGACGACGTCGAGCAAATGCTCGGCAAGATTATCCACATCGAGGAACTCGTCGTCGTCGGCGTTACCGGGCGTAGTGGCGACGAACGCGTTGGCTGTCTCGCCGTGCCCGAACAGGCCACTGGGGTCCACCGCAAAACGCGCTTCGACCGCGCGCGCAAGGCCTTGTTCGACGCCGTCGCCAAGCTACCGTACGGTAAGCAACCTACTGTCGTTCATTTGTACGATGCACCTTTGCCACGCACCGCAACGCGCAAAGTCAAACGCAACGAAGCGCGAAAAGTACTCGAGCGCATGATCCTCGCGACAACGCACCCGGAACAAAGCGATGCGCCGTCGAACCCGGTGCGCACGGCGCTCTCGGCCGTAACGGGCAAAAAGCCTGCGGAGATCCGCGGCGACTTTACCCTCGGCGACGATCTCAGCATCGACTCACTCGCCCTCACCGAGCTGCTCGTCGCACTCGAGGCAACTTACGGCACCATCGATCCAAAAGAGCTACAAAACTGCCGGACCGTTGCTGACGTGGAAGCCATGGTCGGCACCGAGCGCGCGTCTTTGCGCCCGTCGCAGCTTGCGCCGTCGCGCTACGCGATAGCACGCAAAAGCAGCAGCAAGACGAAGGACCAGGCGCCTCTTTCGCTACCTGCGTTGCCTGAGCCTGCTTCCGAGCAAGGGAAAAAAATTATCGGCAAAATGCAGAACTTCTTTTATGGGCAAATCATGCGCCCGCGCGTGAGCGGTCGCGCATTCATCCCCCACAACCGCAACGTGATTGTTGCAGCCAACCACGCAAGTCACCTCGACATGGGCTTCGTGCGCCATGCGCTCGGCACCTACGGCGAAGACATCGTCACCTTTGCCGCGCAAGATTACTTCTTCGAGAAAAATACGCTCCAGCGTGCGTTCTTCGAGAACCTCACCAACCTCAAAGCATTCGACCGCAAAGGAGGGGTGCGTGCGAGTGAACGCCAGGCCGGAGAGATCCTCCAGCAAGGGAAAACAACGCTCATTTTCCCGGAAGGAACGCGCTCAACCGATGGCGAAGTGAAGGAGTTCAAGCCAATGCTCGGCCACCTTGCGCTCACCTACGGTGTCGACATTTTGCCAATGTATCTCGGCGGCACCCACGAGGCGATGCCGAAGGGGAGCAAAATCCCGCTCAAACGCGAGATTTTCGCACGCATCGGACCACCGCTCACGGTAACGGACATGCACCGCCTTACCCAAGGCTTGTCGTCAACCGATGCTGCACGCGAAGTAACCAAGCTTGTGCATCGCGCCGTTGTTGCGCTCAAAAATGGCATGCTGCTCGATGCGTCGCACATGACGTCGCTCACGCAAGACAAGCAAGGACCTAAAGAAGATCCGCTTGTCACGCTTTTTGCCGAGTTGAAAGCGAAATTCCAGCGCGAGGCCGTTGACAAGCCCATATCTTTCTATTTCACACTCGGCACCAGCGACAAGGCAAAGTGGACTGTGCAGGTATCAAGAGACATTTGCCAAGTGCGCCCCGGCAAACCCGACGGTGGCACCGCCGACTGCGTGCTTAAAACCAGCCCGGAAATTTTCGCCAAGATTGTACGCGACGCCTACACGCCGGGCCCAGCTGAATTCTTGTCAGGTGCTGTCAAATCCAATGACGTTAGCCTGCTCATGACATTCCAAAAAGTCTTTCAGCTCAGCGGGTGACGTAACCCTCGCCTGCTTTCAAGTTGACGCGAGATACCGTCAAATCGAAAGCGGCTACTTAAGCGAACCAGGGTACCAAACGGCGCGCAGCACCTTGCCTGTTTGGGCGTCGAACACCACACGAACGTTCGCGCCAATGCTACCTGCATTGGTCCAAACCTCGAGGCGCCTGCGCCCAAAGCTGACCATATCTCGTCTCTCCGCCACGCAAACAGGCTCCCGCCAACGCCAGCCTCGCTCCATGGCAATCGCGCGAGCTTTCCGAATCGCTTGGTCTCGTGTCATAGCTTTTTTGACCTCGAAAGCCATGTCGGCCATTTCGGGCTCCAGGTTGCGTCCACCGCCCACAATTCGTCTTTTTTTGTATAGGTAATGGATCATGAGTCGTTACGTCGTCACCGGAGCCACTGGCTTTCTCGGTCGGCATCTCGTCCACGCTTTGCTCAGTCGAAGGCACACAGTGGTTGCTCTTGCCCGCGCAGCCGCGCCCGATCTTCCGGCGGAAGTCGAGATCTTGCAGGCTGACATTGTCGACCGCGGCAGCGTCGAGCAAGCCTTCCAAAAGGCTTGCGCCGACGGCCTGTTTCATTGCGCCGGCAAAGTTTCACGCAGACTAGAAGATGCCGAAGAACTTCAGCGCATTCATGTGCAAGGCACACGTCATGTGCTCGACGCGGCCATCGCGTGTGGCATCCGTCGAGCGGTTTACGCCTCGACGAGTGGCACAATCGCCGTCAGCGAAGATCCAGACCAAGTATCGACGGAAGACAACGAAGCGCCAATCGGGCCAATCGCGATTGTGAACCGCTGGCCGTACTATCGCACAAAGCTTTTTGCCGAGAAGGCGGCACTCGAACGTCATGGGGCCGCGCTACCGAACGGCGGAACCTTCAGCGTCGTATGCGTGAACCCAACGCTACTTCTCGGTCCCGGCGACGTGCACGGCTCGTCAACCGAAGACGTGCGGCTTTTTCTCGAGCGAAAGATCCCTGCAATCCCGTCAGGTGGCATGTCGTACGTCGATGCGCGCGACGCGGCTGAGGGCATGTGCCTCGCCATGGATCGCGGCACGGGTGGCAGGCGCTACTTGCTCGGCGCGTGCAACCTGACCATCGGCGAGTTCTTCGGACGGCTCGAGCGCATTTCGGGCGTGCGTGGGCCACGGGTTCCCATGCCGGGTGGCCACCGCGTTCGCGAGATCACCCGCACTGCCGCGTCAATGCTCGAGCAGCTTGGCCAACGGATCGGAATTGATATGGGCATCGACCCAATAAGCATCGACATGGCACATTTCTACTGGTACCTCGATGCAACACGCGCCGAAATCGAGCTTGGCTGGACACCACGTGATCCCATCGCCACGCTGGCCGACACCGTTGCCGACTTGCGCGATCGCGGTGTTGTCTGGCCTGATCTTGGCGCAAGCACGAAGAAGAGAGATTCGTGAAGCCGCTTGTCGTCGTCAATCCGCGCGCGGCCGGCGGCGCCACGGCGAAAAACTTTGCCGCCATGCGAACCGCGATGGAGCGCGCGCTTGGCCCGGTCGAAGTCGCCATGACCCATCGCCAAGGTCACGGCACCGAGCTCGCACGCGATGGGGCGATCGCTGGTCATCCGCTCGTTATCGCTGTTGGCGGCGACGGCACACTAAACGAAGTGGTCAACGGCCTGATGGCGGCGCAGCAAGCCCGTGGCGGCAGCCAGCCAATCACCACCGAGCTCGGGCTCATTGCGCAGGGCACTGGCGGCGACTTCCGAAAAACGCTCTCCCTCGACCATCGGCCAAGCGCATACCTGGCCGCCATTGCAAGCGGCCGCAGGCGCGCTCTCGATGTTGGCAAATTCACGGGCGGGGGCAAAATTGCGCACTATTTCGTCAATGTTCTTTCTGTCGGCATGGGCGGGTTGGTCGATCGCTACGTTGCTGGCGCGTCGCGTACACTCGGCGCCACAGCCACCTATTTCCGTGCCTCGGCGCGCGCCATGGTCAACGCTCGCCTTGGCAACGTCGTGTGCAAAGTCACGCGAAGCGGCGTGACCGAAGAGCACCGCATTCGCTCCTTTATGATTGCAATCTGCAATGGTCGCTATTTCGGCAGCGGCATGCACGTAGCGCCCATGGCCAATCTCGATGATGGTGCATTCGACCTCGTTGCGCTCGGGGCCACGTCGAAAGTCGGCCTCGCACTCATGGCAGCCCACATCTACAAAGGCACGCACATCCAGCAGCCAGGCACGGTGCACTTGCGTGGCGAAAAGTTCTCGCTCGAACTCGCCAACCACGACGCCGAACGCGTGTATCTTCTCGATGTCGACGGCGAACCGCTTGGTACCCTGCCGCTGTTTGTTGAAGTGGTGCCCAAGGCCCTAACCTTGCGAGCTTAGGGCGTATACCTCGCGAAGGAGCCCCAGGCCTGCGCGCTTTCTGCCTTTTGCGATGTCCCACACCGCGTCGCGCACAACGGTGTTCGCGGGCACGCGGATGCCGGCGGCGCGCGCCCGCGTAACCACCTCGCCATTTAGAAAATCCACCGCCGGCGTGCGACCGCGCTCGATCGCCGAAAGCATCGAGCTTTTCATGCGCCGAAATCGAAAGCCGACAGCAAGAAGCAACGCGTGCTTTGCCACGAGCGACAATGTGTTCGAGAGCTTCTCGCGCTCGGTCAATGCAACCCACGGCAGATCGATCGTGCCGCTCACCTTTTCGAGCTCTACGCCTTCGTTGCGGGCAACCTCCACGACTTCGGTCATGATCTGAAGCCCAAGCCTGCGCACGATTCTGTGCTGCATGAGCACGCCGAGCCGATCGCCACCCAGCGTGCCGAGCGACGAGATCGCACAGTTGATGGCAAGTTTGCTCCAGCGCTTGCCACGCAGATTCCGCGTCACTTCGACCGGCCCAACCGCCTCGAGAGCGCGCACGAGCCGGTTGTGACGCGCGTCAAGCAAAGCGTCGGAGATTTGCCCAAGGGTGAAGCCGCCGGGCGCCGTGCACTCGTACACACCTGGCTCGGGCATGGTTGCGCCCCAACCCACGACACCGCCAATGACGCGGTGCTCGCCGACGATCTTCGCGACGCGCTCTTCGCATAGCCCGTTTTGCAGGCAAATCATCGCTCCGTCGTCTTTGAGCGAAGCAAACGCGGAGGCTGCCGCCTGCTCTACCTGCGGAGGCTGCGTTGCAAGAAGAACGTAGTCGAACATCGAAGCTGGTTCCGTTGGCGCGGCAGGCGCGCCGAGCACAACAACCGCACGAGCGGTCCGCGACGCGCGCTTGCCCATACCGTGGCCCAAAACGGTGAGGCCGCACTCAGCGATTCGAGCGTGAATCGCCGCATTCGTGGTGCACGCAGTAACATCGTAGCCTTTGGCGGCTAGCGACTCCGTGAGCACACCACCAATGGCCCCGCAGCCCATCACGAGAAAGCGAGGAGCCAAGGAATCGCGCATTTCAAATCGAAGCAACGCGCGTCATCAACCGGCCGCACAGATCTGATGCCGGGTTGCGAGTGCGTTCGATCGTGAGCCCTCGTCGAAACAGATTCGAAGCAGCCTCTTCGTTGCCAACCACAAGATGGCAGATCCCGAGCATCTCGAAGTCCTCGGGTTCTTCATGCGTGGAAACGAGCTCGGTGAGCGGGGCAATGGCCGCGCGGTAAGCTTCAATGAGGTTACTACTGGGCCGCCCGGAGCGCTTGGCAAGTACGAAAAGCTTGAGCGCCTGGCGCTGATCTTCCGGTCGGTTCGACGTGAACCACGGCTGCTCGAACAGGTGCCGGTAGCCATCGAACGACGCTTCGACATTGCCGCTACGAGCCGTTGCGACGATTTGCTTCACGGCGCTCACAAGCGCTTCTTTGGTCATGCTGGTAATGAGATTACTTAACTCAGTGTCGCCCGAATTGCTCGCTCTTCTTCGCCGAGCCGGCGAATGGCAGAAAGAGCATGCTCGGAGATTTGCCTGTGCAGCCGCGGGCTCGGCGGGGCGCTCAGCATGTCGCCAAAGTCGATGGGGCTACCAAAAACAATGTTCACCGGCGTTCCTTTCTTCGTGTAGTTGCCAAGAACCTGCTTGACGATGTCGTTGCCAAGACCATTGACAAAGGCAGGAATGACCACGGCGCGCGAAGCGTGAATGATGCGCCCAACGCCACTCTGCGCTGGCAGAAACGTGTAAGGATCATGAGCCTTGTTGCGTGTGCCTTCGGGGTGCAAACCGACGAACGATCCACCGCGCTTTAGCAAGCGCACGACTTCATCGATGCTCGCAAGGTTCATCGCGGCGCGGGACCGCTCGCGGAAAACCGGCGGATACATCGCAAAAAAGCTCATGATGCCGTTTACGGCAAAGCCTGCCCACGTATCGTAAAAGAAGTTCGCACGCACCGGGAAGACGAGCCTGTGAAATAGCCCTTGCTTGACGAGATAAGCCGTTACAACGTAGAGGTCGAAGAAGCTTCGGTGGTTCGACACCACGATGTAGCTTTGGGTGGGGTTGAACATGGGAAGCCTGTCCCGCCCATAAACAAGGCGCAAGTTGCGAATCGACGCTTCAATCCAATTGGCCCCCACATGACGCTGAAGCGCGCGAATCGTTCGGTCGAGCCGACCTTTTTCGAACGAGCTCCTCACAAAGCCTATCTGCCAGCGTTCCGTCGAGGAAAGCGAGTCATCGCCGCAATCTAGCAAGTCGCGCAAGTCGCGCTCGCAGGGGACGTCTTTCGCGGAGGCTGTGGCGGGCGTGGCGACTTGATTTTGCATGGGCGCTTGATTCTGCACGGGCGGAGAAATGACGAAATTGTGAAGGCTACGCAAGATGGAACAAGACGGAGCAGAACGGAAAAGTTTGTGAGGCTGCCGCGCTCCCTCATTATTGCGTTCTTGATGCAGTGATTTTGGGCGGCGGCGTTCCGGCTGCCGTGCAACCGTCACCCACACCGTCGTCATCGCTGTCGGTTTGGGATGGATCGGGCGTTTCTACGCAGTTGTCGTGTTTGGGATGTGTTTCGTCGGGCTGGTCCCACCATCCGTCGCAGTCGGTATCGTGAACCGTATCGCACGGCCCCGAGTAATCGAGCTCGCCCCACCAATCGTCGAGCGTTTTTCCATGGCTCTCGAGCCACTTTGGCGTGTGCACCACGTAGGGAGGCAAAACTCCCGCAATTGCCATTGCGTTTACGCCTCGCTCGGTCACATGGTCGACTAGCCATTCTTTGTTCGGCGACCAGGTTATGTCGGTCAAATAGCAAGTTATGCCACGCGCTTGAGAAAGAACGCCAATTGGATCACGTGATCCGTCAGGGCGCTCGAAAAACATGGGGCCGCCCGAGTCGCCCGCATGCACCCCCGAAGGCAGGTCGAAATAAAAGTGCGCACCACCGTTGCCCGTCGCATGCTCGACGCGAATGTTCGCGAGCGGCTGGATCCGACGCGTTGAAAACACCCACGTTTTGTACGCATCGTCCCACGGCGAATAGCCTGAAAAAAAGGCCGTTTCATCGCCTTCGAAGGACTCATCCTTGCTTGGCGGTGGCACAAGGCTCGGTCGCACGATACGCGGCACGCTCCACGATCCACTCGCATCGCTCGGCGCGACCGGTTCGATCAAGTACACGAGCGCAAGATCTTCACCGCTCTTGTCAGTGGGCTGACACCCCGTCACCTTGGTCACCGACGCGATGCTCTCGAGCACGGCTTCGGGTGAAAGCCATGCCGGGCCAATGCTAACGTCCGGTGCAGGATCGCTCGAGCACGGCACGGCGCCGGGGCCCGCAGGTTTTTCCGCGCCGTTGACGCAATGGCTCGCGGTAAGCACCACGCGCGGCGTGATGAGTGTTCCGGTGCATTGTCCAACTTTGACAACGACGTTCGCCTCCGGCGTGTCCACGTCGGGCGTTGCCTTGGGCGTCTGCGTGGCATCGCACGCATGCGAGAAAACCAAGGCGGCGATGGATAGGACAAGCGACGTTGTGAGCGTTCCGTCCTTTCCGCTCCTGTCCCTCGCTCGCATTGCATCCCTCCCGAGCTCGAGCGACCGCACAACGATGTGCGAACGCTTCGGTCGCCGTGAGAGCACGGAGGGTGCCCAGAGAAACCTAGACCGCTTTCAAAACGCATTCGTAGGGGCGCGATTCATCGGCGCCCGACCGTTTTTCAAAACGCATTCGTAGGGGCGTATGGCCATACGCCCCTACCCGTACGCCTCACCGCACATGCGATCGCCGATCCGTGCGACAATGCTGAAGGCGACGACCGTTAGCAAGACGTGTGGCCCGTGGGAAATATCTTTCCTGGATTGAGAAGCCCCTTTGGATCGAACACGCCCTTTATCTGCTGCTGCAACCCAATGAGCTCGCGCGATTGCTCAATGGGCAAGTATGCCGCTTTGAGAATGCCAACACCGTGCTCACCGGTCAACGTGCCGCCCATGCCAACGGTGGCGTGCATCAGCAGGTCGATCGCGCGATCGACCGCGGGCTTGTCGGCCTCGTCGTTCCAAAGAAAATTTACGTGCAGGTTACCATCGCCGGCGTGCCCGTAAGTGAGATGGCGCACGCCGGTTTCTTGCCCGATGCGATCGACCTCGACGAACAGATCGACGAGCCGCGAACGCGGCACGGCAATGTCTTCCGAAAGCTTGTATTTTGCAAGTTTTCGCGTGGCTGGTGAGAGCTGGCGGCGCGCTTCCCAGAGCCGGTCGCGCTGCGCGGCGTCTTGCGCAGCCACGACATCGATGGCCTGACCACCGTGGGTGAGCGCATCGGCAAGCCGTTCAATCGTTGTGTCGAGCGCAAGGCCATCGACCTCGATGAGCAGCATGGAGTTGGCGCGCGCGTCGACAGGCACGCTTTGCTTGCGAATGGCGTCGAGCGTGGGGCCGTCCATCAGCTCGAGACAGCGCGGTACCAGCCCGTTCGCAATGATGCGCTGCACGGCGTCGGCCGCCTGCCTCACGTCAGAAAAAAGCGCAAGAACCGTTGCCAGTTCGTCGGGTTTCGGCACGAGCCTGAGCGTGATCTCGCTAAAAACTCCGAGGGTGCCTTCACTGCCGACAAAAAGCGCGGTGACGTCGTAGCCGGTTACGCCTTTGATGGTGCGCTTGCCGGTGCGCAGAACCTGCCCGCCGATGAGGCACGCCTCGAGACCGAGAACGTACTCGCGCGTTACGCCATATTTGAATGCGCGTGGCCCCCCGGCATTCTCGGCAACGTTGCCGCCCATCATGCAAGTTTTCAGTGAGTTCGGATCGGGCGGGTAAAAAAGCCCTTCGGCTTCGGCCGCGGCATGGAGATCGGCCGTGATAACGCCTGGCTCGACCACCGCGAGCAAATCGGTTTTGCTGATTTCGAGGATGTTCGACATGCCGTGGGTCGCAAGGACGATTCCGCCAGCAGCAGGAACCGCCCCGCCCGTACGCCCCGTGCCGCCGGCGCGCGGTGTAACCGGCACATCGTGCTTTTCGGCAATTGCAAGCACGGCGGCGATGTCACGCTGGCCATGTGCATAAACGACGGCGTCGGGAAGGCGGCCAATGGCTTCGCTTTCGTCATTGGCATGAGCGGCGCGGCCAGCTTCGGACGTGTCGACCTTTGAGGGGCCGAGCTTGCGGTCTAAGTCGACGAGCGCGCGTTCAACGGCATCGCGTGCAGCAAGACGAGCATTCGGGACAAGAGGGGCAGCAATGAGCACGGCCAAGGGCATAGCACTTTTGAATCGATTTTCTTGGGACTTTGCCCAACGCTCTTCCGATTTCACGCAACATTCCTGGGATGCGGCCGACTTAATTACCAAGCAAGCAATGAACACTGTCATGTCCCCCACCCGTACCCTTCGCCTTTCACCCCTCTTCGCGGCCTTTGCCGCCTTTGCGCTCAGCACTTTGGTGTGTCGCGCAGCAAAAGCCGATCGCGAGCTCATTGTGCCGTTCGAAGAAAGCGGCCATCTCGTGCTCGATCAGCTCTCAGGCTTTCGCATCAGCGCGGCCAGCGGTTTCGCCTACGCGGGGCCGGCTGGCATCGCGTACCGGTCAACGAAATCCAGCGCGTACAACACCAGCGACACGAGCACCAACGAAACAACCACAACGATGTGGCTCGCACCTTCGGCCGACATTTTCGTGACCGACTATCTTTCGATTGGCGCGCTCATCGAGGTCTCGCACACCTCGGGTACGGGCGTGAACCCCGCCGGGCAAAGCGTTGATTTGCCCGGCACGCTCGCCATGACCTTCATGCCGCGCATCGGCTTCTATGCGCCCATCGGCGATCGCTTCGGGATTTGGCCGCGCGCGGGCGTTGGCTGGAGCTCGGTGCAGCAAGTGGCGTTCCTGTCGGACGGAAGTACGGCCGCAACCGAAACCTTCCGCTCGCTGATCCTCGACGTTGACCTCACCCTCGTCTACCGCTTCACCGAAACGTTCTTCATGCGCGTAGGGCCCGAGGTTGGCGTTACACTCGGCGGCCGCAAGGAGGAAGTAATCAACGGCAACAGCTTTGGGGCCGACAAAAATGTATTGCAGTTTTCGGGGGTCATAGGGTTTGGCGCCAACCTCGAATTATGACCGGCAAGTGCGTGTCCCTTACATGGGGCGGCCACAGGGGGCCGCCCCTACGAATATGCGTTTTTGAGTGCGTGTCCCTTACATGGGGCGGCCACAGGGGGCCGCCCCTACGAATATGCGTTTTTTGGTTGTAGGGGCAGGCCCCTGTGCCTGCCCCACCTGAATGCGTTCGATTTGACCGAACGCGATGGGTCCCCTATCCACCGAATGTGACCGACTTTTTTCGTTTCCAAGGCACCGCAAGCTACCTCACGAACGACGCGCTCGAGGCGGCCGTCAACGCGGCGCTGGCACTCGAGCGCCCTCTGCTCATTCGCGGCGAGCCTGGCACGGGCAAAACGCTGCTCGCCGAGGCCATCGCCGAATCGCTTGGCACCGAGCTAATTCATTGGCCAGTCAAATCGACGACGCGCGCCCAAGACGGCCTTTACGTTTACGACACCGTGCAGCGTCTTTACGACTCGCGTTTTGGCGAAGGCGATGTGAAAGACATTCGCCACTACATTAGGCTTGGCCCGCTTGGTCGTGCTTTTTCGTCGCAGAAGCGAATCGTTCTTCTCATCGACGAAGTCGACAAAGCCGATCTCGAGTTCCCAAACGATTTGCTCCACGAGCTCGATCGCATGCGCTTCGTCATCGCGGAAACCGGCGATGAAGTTGTTGCCGCCAAGCGCCCGGTGGTCGTCGTTACGTCGAACAACGAGAAAGAATTGCCCGACGCATTCCTTCGCCGATGCGTTTTTCACTTTATCGATTTTCCCGATCAAGAATTGATGAAGCGCATCGTCAAGGTGCATCATCCCAACATCGATCGCGCACTGGTTGACCAAGCCGTTGTTACGTTCTACCGGCTGCGTGAGCTTCCGCGCCTTCGCAAGCGGCCGTCAACAAGCGAACTCATCGATTGGATTTCGGTGTTGCGCCGCGCCAACGTTGGCACCGAGCGCTTCATCAAAGAGCTGCCATTTCTTGGTGTGTTGCTCAAGAAAGAGCAAGACATCGACGCGCTGGTAGCAGCGAAAAAGAGCGGAGGTTTTAGGAATTAATAGCGCGGTCGGGCGCCATAAATGGCGCCCCTACCTCGTAACCGGCAAGCGGCGCTTGCCGTCAGGTTTTTCGCCTCGATCGATGACCGGAGGCCCTGCGCTCTCGACTTGGTCAGCGCGCTCGCTCACGGCTTGCACAAGCTTGTCGGCAATCTCCATAAATGCGCTCGCAATCGCGCCATCGGGCATGGACTGCACAATGGGCGTGCCCTTGTCACCCCACTCGCGCACAGATTGATCAATCGGCACCTGGCCGAGAAGCGGTGCATGCGCAAAATCAGCCACGGCTTGTCCGCCGCCCGAGCCAAACAGCTCGTGTTTCACACCGGCCGTGTCGACAAACCAGCTCATGTTCTCGATCACGCCAAGAACAGGGATATTCACCTTCTTGCACATCGATATGGATTTATAGACGTCGTCGGTTGCCACTTGCTGCGGGGTCGTGATGACCACGGCGCCCGAAACCGATGCGCGCTGCGAGAGCGTGAGCGCGACGTCGCCGGTGCCGGGCGGCAGATCGATCACGAGGAAATCGAGCTTACCCCAATTGACGTCTTTCAAGAATTGCTGAAGCGCACCATTGAGCATGGGGCCGCGCCAGATGACTGCGGACTTGGGATCGTCGAGCAAAAAGCCGATCGACATCAGTTTGATGCCGAATCGTTCCAAAGGCTCGATGCTTTTGCCGTCCGTCGAGAAAGGTCGGCTCGTGACACCAAACATGGTGGGGATGGATGGGCCGTAAATATCGGCGTCGAGAAGACCGGTGCGGTAACCGCGGCGACCGAGCGCCATGGAAAGGTTGGTCGCCGCGGTGCTTTTGCCAACACCGCCTTTGCCGCTGATGACAAGAACGACGTGTTTGACCCCGGCAATGGGATCATCGGAGGTAATGGCACGGCTCGCGCCAATCGCCTGTCTGGTCATGAGCTCCCACTACTACTTGGACACCGTGGAGTCGACCGGTTCGTGAAGCGCCCCCGTCACACCGAGGGCGCATCCCATCGGAGCGGGCTCGTCACTGGAAGTCTTGCGTGGCCCAATATGTTTTTCCGTTTGCGCTAACCGCATATCCACAAGCAACCTTCGTGTATGCCGTACTGGTCATATTGATATAGTGGCCATGCGCGGAATACGGATCACCCGGGCCTTCGGCCCACATCTGCGCAAGGCATTGCGTGATGCTTTGCTCGGGCATTGACCAGCCGGCGCACTCATTTTGCGCCCACGCTTTGGCACCGGGAGTAACACATGTTCCGAACGCGCTATGATACGTGTTGTTGGCCATGTCGGTTGCCGCTTCGCCGTCGACACACGATTCGGCCTCCGTCCAACGCGCGAGCGGCGGTAAGTTCAGCGTAGCGCGGTAGGAGTTGATGGTATCGACACAAAGCTGCCGAGGATCGTTGGCCGGGGCTGACGCGTCTGGCGCCGCTGCGTCCGGAACTGACGCGCCCGCGTCCGGCAACGATGCATCCGGCGACGACGCGCCTGCATCGCGAGCCCCGCCCTCTGGGGCTGACGCGTCCGGAGTCCCGGCCTCTGGAGATGACGCGTCCGGAGTCCCTGCATCCGCGACCGATCCCGGATTGGCGGTGCCCTCGTACCACGGTGCGGCACCGGCGAGCTGGTAACCCGAGAGCAGAAGATCCTTGAACGCCGAAGCCTTGGTGTAGATAGGCCTCGCGCTGGACCCCTGGCACGTTCCACCGCGTGAGACGACACCGATAACTGCTTTTGCACTGGAGAGTGAAGGACCACCGCTGTCGCCCGAGCAAGCCGACTCGCTGAGTTCGAATTCGTTCGCCGGCATGGATCCAGGTCCAACGAGCATGACGGGCACGCCGGCGCGTTGCTGGCGAACATTGGGGAGGGATCCCCCCTGTTTCGTCACGCCCCACCCAACCACGGTGGTGAGCTCACCAAGCTTCACGTCCGAGTCGAGCCGCACTGGGGAAATCGGCATGTTGGTAATGGCGGTGTCGAGAACGATGAGCGCAATGTCGTGATTGCAAAGATGCGTCGCGCCATCGGTAACGAGCCGCGCACCTCGCGCAGCGTACGACTTCATCGGGTTGGAAGGGCTTTGCTGGCCGGTGTATACGTAAAGCGAGTCCGCGCTGTAGTCCCCATGGACGTAGC
This sequence comes from Polyangiaceae bacterium, assembly GCA_009780955.1. Lineage (GTDB taxonomy): Bacteria > Myxococcota_A > Polyangia > Polyangiales > Polyangiaceae > Labilithrix. Next base: position 33,485 of record WQZB01000047.1, read on the forward strand.
CGCTTCCGGCCGGCGTACCATTGGAATAACAGGCGATGGAGCTATCGGTCGATGAAACGCAGTGGCGAGCCGTGAGCACCAGCTTCGGCGCAATGAGAGTTCCCGTGCATGCCATATACTGGTTACCGGACATCGGGTGAAGGAGCATCACAACCGAATTCTGCGATGCATCGGATGCCGTACCACCGATGATGGGCGAGGTTGTCGTCCCGTTGGAATTGTCGCTCGGCTCCTCAGACTCCGGCGTGGCGGAGGAACACGCGACAAACAAAGACAAAAGACCGAAAGGGATAATGCGTCGTGTGTGCGTTTTCATATGTACACACTTGATGCAGCAGCGCCGTAGCATCAAGCGCTATCAAGCATGCGATATTCATTTTCCTCGTCGCAATTGTAATCTTTAAGGCAGATTAGAACTCTGAGCTGTAAATGTTTAGTAAAGAAAGATTGCGTAGATATACCTACATTGGCACCACTTCCAAGCCACTCGACAAGACTGTATAATACATGCAATCATAGGATAGGCACGGGAATACGCCTAGCGTCAATCCATAGCGCATCGATGTCGTAGGTTGCGCGCGCACCGTCTTGGAAAACGTGCACAATGACATCGCCGAAGTCCATCAAAACCCAATTGGCGTAAGGCAGGCCTTCCACCGCAAGAGCACGCTTGTTGCGTTTGCGAAGGGCCTCTTCGATCGCGTTCGACAACGCAGCCACGTGGCGATCGCTTCGGCCCGACATGAGCACGAGAAAGTCTGCGTAATCGACGCGGCCGGCAACGTCGATGACCTCGAGCCCGGAGGCCTTCTTGTCAATGGCCTCGGTGGCAATGGCAATGGCGATTTCACGCGATTCATCGCTTGCCATGCTGATCACTCCTGGAGCAGCCTTGGCTCGCTTCGCGGCAATCGCGTTTGGCAGGTTTGGCGCATTTGCCCGCGCCGCCTCGTCGCCGCCGCGTTCAACGTTGCGCGCAACTGGGGATGGCGGTGATGGATGGGCCGGCGCACGTGGAGAAACTTTGCGCGAAACTTCACTAAGAGTGCCGTGGGAACTGCGGAGAATTGGACGACTTGGGCCTTTCGTATCTAGTTGGCGTTCTCGTTGGCGAGGCGGACGTTGGTTTGTTGTCATGTGCGGATTTGACCTTCGCCGTCGACAATCCACTTCATTGTAGTCAAAGACTCAAGCCCCATGGGGCCGCGCCAGTGCAGACGGCTCGTGGCGATGCCAATCTCAGCGCCGAGACCGAACTCGCCGCCGTCATGAAAGCGCGTCGAAGCATTGACCACCACGCACGCCGCATCGACCTCGCGACGAAAGCGCTCGGCGTTGCCCTCCGACGGCGTGAGAATCGCTTCGGTGTGGCCCGAACCGTAATCTGCGATGTGCGCGAGCGCGGCGTCGAGCCCGTCGACCACGCGAACCGCAAGCACAGCGTCAAGGAACTCATGCCCCCAGTCTTCAGTCGACGCTGGCTTGACAGCTGGCACGAGCTCCCGCGCCCGCTCGTCGCCACGGATCTCGCAGCCGGCAGCCAAGAGCGCCTTGGCAATGGGCGGCAGCAGGCGCAAAGCATCGTTTGCGTCGACAAGCAAGCACTCGAGCGCATTGCAAACGCCAGGGCGCTGCATTTTTGCATTCATCACGATGCGCTCGGCCATGGCAAGGTCAACGCCCGTGTCGAGAAACATGTGGCATACACCTTTGTAATGCTGCACGACAGGCACGCGAGCGTTGTCGGTCACGAAGCGAATGAGCGCTTCGCCGCCGCGAGGAATCGCAAGATCGACAAACTCACTCTGTTGCACGAGCGCCCGAACGCCGTCGCGATCGGTGAACGGAAGCACCTGCACGGCATCACCTGGCAGCCCCACGCTTTTCGCTGCGGCCACGAAGACTTCGGCAAGCACCGCGTTCGATCGTGCGGCCTCGGAACCGCCACGCAATACAACGGCATTGCCTGCTTTGAGGGTAAGTGCGCTTGCCTCCACCGTGACGTTCGGTCGAGCCTCGTAAATCATCGCGATGACTCCAACCGGAACGCGCACACGTGCGATGCGAAGGCCATTGGGGCGCGTCGCACGCGTGATGACTTCGCCCACCGGATCAGCCAGCGCGGCGATCTGCCGAACACTTGCCGCGACGGCAGCAAGGCGCGATTCGTCGAGCATCAGCCGGTCGAGCATGGCCCCTTTGGTTCCTCGTTCACGCGCAGCCTCGAGGTCGGCTGCGTTCGCACGAAGAATGCGCTGTGCATGGTCTTCGAGCGCTTGTGCGATGGCATGAAGCGCGGTGTCTTTGTCGGCACGCGAGCGCGGCGCGAGCTTGCGCGCAGCATGTCGAGCACGTTGGCAAATGGTACGAACAGCCTCGTCTAACGTTGTCATCGCGGATTTGCTTATTTCGCACGATTCGCATGATTTTGCGAGGACCGGATCTGACGCATCCCTTTGCTTCGCTTATCGCGCTACGCTGCTAACGCATCTACTCATGGCTAAGCTCGTTGCTCACTTTCGCTGCTTTTGTGGCTGCGCAGAAACGTTCCCGCTCACTCGCGCGATCTACCGCTGCCCCACTTGCAATGGCCTGCTCGAAGTGGCCCACGATCTCGACGCCCTTGCCAAAACGAGCGCCGAAGAGTGGCGCGCTCGATTCGATGCGCGCTGGGCACCGCGCGCCACTGACATGGCGTTGCCATCGGGAGTGTGGAGCAAGCGTGAATGGGTTGCGCCCGAAGTGTCGAGCGATGCGATTGTCTCGACAGGCGAAGGGATGACGCCGCTTTACCCTGCGCGCCGCCTCGCCGAAGAATTGTCGTTTGGTGAGCTATACATCAAGCAGTGCGGATCCACGCACACCGGCTCATTCAAAGATCTTGGGATGACGGTGCTCGTCAGCGTCGTCAACCACGCGATTCGCACCGGCGATCTCCGTATCCGTGCCATCGCATGCGCAAGCACGGGCGACACCTCGGCGGCGCTCGCAGCGTACGGAGCGGCCGCGGGCTTGCCCGTGATCGTGCTCTTGCCCCGCGGCATGGTCAGCGTTGCGCAGCTCGTGCAACCCTTGGCCAACGGCGCACGCGTTTTCGCGCTCGACACCGATTTCGACGGTTGCATGCAGGTCGTCAAAGAACTCGCCTCGCGCGGGCTCATCTACCTCGCGAACTCCATGAACCCTTTGCGCGTCGAGGGGCAGAAAACCGTCGCCGTCGAAATCACTCAGCAACTCGGCTGGGAAGTGCCCGACTGGGTCGTGCTGCCAAGCGGCAACCTTGGCAACGCCGCAGCCCTGCATGCAGGCTTCTCCATGGCAAAGTCGCTCGGCGTCATCGACAAGCTTCCGCGCCTTTGCATTGCGCAGGCGGCGAACGCGAGCCCCATGTATCATGCATTTGTTGCAAAAACCGACGAGGTTACGCCCGTGGTCGCCAAACCTACGCAGGCAAGCGCCATTCGAATCGGTGCGCCGGTAAGCGCACCACGCGCCATGGCAGCACTCAAAGCCATGAACGGCGTCGTCGAACAAGCAAGCGAAGACGAGCTGGCCAATGCGAGTGCACACGCCGATCGAACCGGTCTTTACACATGCCCGCACACCGGTGTTGCCCTCGCTTGCGCCATGAAGCTCCGTGCACGAGGTGTCATCGGGGCTCGCGAGCGCGTCGTCGTCGTTTCCACGGCAAGCGCGCTGAAGTTCACCGAATTCAAACTCGGCTACCACGAGCACAAGCTGCCTGAAGTCACTTCTACCCTTGCCAACGAGCCCGTGACACTACCGGCAGATGTGGAGACCGTAGCGCGCCAGCTTTCGTTGTAACGCATATTTGCGTAGGGGCGCAGCATGCTGCGCCCCTACATGGGTGTGCGAACACCTAATATAGCTTGTGCGGATTTGCAGTTGACCGCATCGTGCGCACGGAGACGTCGCGCTCATGAAACGATATGCGTTGGCTCTTGTTTTTCTTTGGTGTGCGCTTGCCGCGATTGGATGCCCAAGAACCCCGCCACCGGCCCAATCGCCGACTCCGGTGGCGGCTCCAACCGCTGCGCCTCGGCAAAAAGAGCCTCTTGACGTGCGCCCGTCAAAGTCGGGGCTTGGCTTTCGAATGAGCAATGCCGACGGCGAACCAGGCCGCGCTGCACGAGCCGCGCCTTTGGCGAGCCCGCTTGGCAAAACCGAAAAAGAGCGTCTTTTAGCGCGACTGCCCGCGCTCGCAGCAGTCAAGGACGACGCAAAAGACTTTGCCATGCGCGACAAGTCGATTCCTGCGCCGCGCGCGGGCAAAACGGTTCATGAAGCATTTCCGCCGCCGCAAGTGCCCCGGCCCTCCGTCGTGCCCGCCCGCGGTCCGCTCACCGTGGAGCGCTTTGCGCCTGAAGGTCCGATCGATATGGCTCCGCATCTCACCGTGACGTTCTCCGAAGACATGATAGCCGTGACCTCGATCGACGAAATCGCGAATGGCGCCTTGCCGGTAACCTTGTTACCCCAACCACCAGGAACGTGGCGATGGCTCGGAACGCGCACGCTGACGTTCGATCCCGAGGCCAAGCGCTTTCCCATGGCCACCGAGTACACCGTAATGGTACCGGCTGGTACCAAGGCAGCCAACGGCGAAGTGCTCGAGCAGCCGGTGCGCTGGACGTTCAATACATCGCCTCCGAAAATCGACGAGTCCTGGCCATCGAGTCATTCTGTGCCGCTCGATCCAGTGATTTTCCTATCTTTCAATCAAGGTATCGATCGGATCACGATGCTCCGAAATATCGAATTGCGAAGCGAATCTGGAGTCGTTCCGATACGGATGGCGACCGACAAAGAAGTGGAGGAGGACGACACCTTTCAACGGCTCGCAAAACTGCCTGACAACGGTCGATGGCTAGCATTCAAGCCGATTGCGAAACTTGCCCCGGCCACGAAGTACACGGTGCACATCAAGCCAGGTGCAAAGGGTACCGAGGGACCGCTGGCCACGACGAAAGATCAAAGTGTCACGTTTTCCACCTTTGGCCGACTCGAAGTAACCGAATCGGAATGTGTTCGCGAGCATGAAACGTGCATGTCGCACAGAGAATTCCAAGCCAAATCCGATCACGATGATCATAAAATTTGCACACCGCTCCAAGCCTTCAAAATTGGATTTTCGAACGCGATCGATCTCGCGCACTTCGACCCGTCCATGGTGACGGTCACGCCCGCGATCCCGGGCATGAAGGTCAAGATCGACGGCACGGACATGACCCTTCGCGGGCGAACGACAGGCCGCACGAAGTACACGGTGAAAATCGCCGGCACACTCACCGACGAGTTCGGCCAAACGCTGGGTCACAACACGGTCGTGCCCCTCAATGTGGGTTCGGCCAAGCCCGTGCTGTTCGACGACGAGCATCGAATGGTTGTTCTCGATCCGGCGGCGCCCAGAAAATACACGGTTTACTCGATCAACGAGCCGCTCTTGCACGTGCAGATTTATGCAGTAACGCCCGGCGATTACGAACAATACTTAGCATTTGCCGGCGACTCGGAGAGGCTGCACGAGTCGAAACCGCCAGGGCGGCTCGTTGTCGATCGAGTGATCCCAACGAAGAACGTGCCCGACCAGCCCGTGGCCACGGTTGTCGATCTCAATCCGGCCTTTGATTCCGGACTTGGGAATGCGATCGTCGTGGTTCGAGAAGGGCGCAAGCTGCCAGAGGATTGGACACCGGCAGAGTTCTCTGTTTGGGTGCAATCGACCAAGCTTGGTCTCGCGGCCTTCGTCGAGGCAGACGCGATCACGGGTTGGGTGACGAACCTCGAAAACGGATCACCCGTCGAGAATGCCGAAGTGTGGCTTTTACAGCGCAACTCAGTTGCGCTGAATTTGAAAATCCAAGGCGATGCGCACACGTCGCGCTCCGTTGAGCCCGAAGGCCGTGGCTCTCGAATAGAAGCGGAGCGTGAGCCACGGATTTCGGGC
>WQZB01000048.1 GCA_009780955.1 Polyangiaceae bacterium
CTGTACGAAGGGGCGCTGCTCCGGCGTCAGAAGCGTCACGTCGACGATGCGGTGCGCGTCGTCGAGCTCCAAGAGCCCGTTGAGCAAGCCCACGAGAATCGGCTTGTGCTCTTCGGTGCCGAAAATGCGTTTGAACACGAAGTCCGTCTTGGGATCGGCGAATGCCGGCCGGGCCATGACTCAACACCTAGCACGCGAGCACGCGCCAGGCCGCCTCCTTCGACATCCGGGCAAGATCGCCCTTTTCATCGGCCTACGCCCAAGGTCGCGTAAATGGCCATCGCGTCGGCGGCCTCGCCGCGTACGGCTACTGTCTCGACACGTGAGCCTAGCGCTCGCTCGCCGAGAACAATCATGCATGCTTGTTTCATGACGATTCGGCAGCCGACCCATGCCGGTGCCAGCGCAAAGGCCAAATCGTCCACGATGCCTTCGCCAATACTTTCTTGTAGCGTTAGGCGACGCGCGTGGGCATTGACGAGCGCGGCAACAGCGCCGAACCCGATAATCTTGTCGCGCGTAAGCATGGCCACGGTTACAGTGCCCGTTGCTGGCAGCAAGTGATGCGGACATGTCGTTGTCGCGGGAATGTCTTTCACGACAACGAGGCTGCCTGGTGAGGGCGACGGCATAACGCTCGCTCGAGCAAGCGCGCGTGTGTCGATGGCGTAGCCCGCGCAGAGCTCGTCGGCGAAGGCTTGTGCAACGCGCCAGCCGGTTTCTGCGAGATCCGGCTCGCTCGCCGGATCGTGCCCGAGTGCGCGTAAGAACGCGTCGATCGCAAGGGCGGCGGCATTCCGATCAACACTCATCGCAACCGACTAAGGCGACGCACCTGCGTCGGAATGGCTTGAGCCCCACGCGTTGAAGCCTGCACGAAGCGATTGGTAGAAAAGATCGCCAATGACTTCGGCGCCGGCTGGCGACGGATGCGTGAGATCGCCGCCGCCAAGGCCATTTTTGGCCCACTTGGCCATCGAACCTTCGCCGCCCATGGCTTCGAACGTGTTCCAAAACGCAACATGCGTGGCTTCGGCTACGCGCTTTTGCGCGGCGACAAGCTTTTTGATGACGGGCTTGGTGCGCAAGGCTCCGCCCTCGGTTGTTTCGGCGCGGTCGAGTGGCGCGACAACGAGGATTGACGACGAAGGCGCAGCGGCCTTGATTTTGTCGATCACGGCGGTGAGGTTTTTCTCGTAATCGGCTGCGATGCCTGGCGCTTCGCTTTCGTTGGTGCCGTATTGCAGAACAATGAGAGAAGGTTTACGCAAAGCCATCTGCTCGCCAAAGTGGGTTTCGTCAATGCCCGACAAAAGCTCGGCGCGCGCGCCATTGGCGCCAAGCGCATCGTAAACCACACCCGGTTCGTCGCGCTCGAGTGCAACCCCGAAAAGTCGCGGATTTCCCGAGACCACACGAAGTGACATTTTCGCTTCGCCATCGGTTACAGGAAACGACTTGACCCGCGAGACTTTCGCTTCGCCTTTCGTGGAAAACTTTTCAACGTTGCCCGCAATCTTGACGTCGATGTCGCCGCCGTTTGGTGTTTCAAGGTAATAGATATCGAAACGAGAAACTTTGCGACCGTATTTGCTTTGCTCGGAAGTGCCAAAATAGGCAGTTGCACCCGGGCTGCCTGTAAATGTTACGCCACCCACTCCATACATTCCGTCTTTGGCAAGCGGGCCAGTGATGCGGCTCGAACTCCACCCAACACCCGCGCCGTGCGCAACGTCGTTATGAAAATACCACTCCCACGGGTTTGCCACGAGCAAAAAGCCATGCCCAGAATCGCCGAAATCGGCCTGCATTCGCCGACGCATGGTGCCGGAAATGTAGTCGCTGACGAGCACGCTGTCGCCATAATGCAAAATGCGCGTAATGGCGCCTTTTCCTTTTGCACGCGTTCTGGCAAGCTGCGTGTAAAATGCATCTAGTGCATGACCGCTCGGATCATCGATGGCCACAGCCATGGCGTTCTTCGCCTTGGCTAAAGCCTTGGCGTTTGGTGTAGGTGCGGTAGACCCATCGCCAGCAGCGGTAGCGGGAGCATTGGGCAGCGCGTTGGTCACTGTTGCCTCGTTCTCAGAAGCTTTGAGCTTGGTTTCCCCTTCGGTAAGCACGGGCGGCGGCACCACGACCGTGTCGTTCACCGGACCGATTTCTGCCGCTTTGTCCGCCTTTTCCCATGGCGCGCGCGCAACACGAAAACGCGCAAGGTGAGGCGAGAGGTACGGCACAGCAAGGAGCCCGAGCATGACGGCAACTGACGCGGTGGTTTTTCCTGCAAGAGGATGGGTCACGCCCGATGTCGTAGTTCCGAGTGTGCCATCAATCAACTTTCGTGCGAAGGTTGGGGCTACGACGGTCGGGCTCGTCTAATCGCTGCCGAGAGCTTGCCCGCTCGCGCCAACATTGGGCAAAACCAACGGCTCGCGCATGCTCTTCGCTAGCCCGGTATACGGCCTCTTTCTGCTCGTCACCTACGTCGTGTTTTGGGCGTGCAGGCGCCGCCCGTTTTTCCGCCCGCTTTTTCTCATGATCGCGAGCTACGTGTTCTATTCGGTAGGCACGCACGACGCCGCACGCGAGCAAGACGTGCCGCTCGGGCCTGTTGGTTGGACGATTCTCTGTGTGGCCATCATTTTCGTTGGCAGCACCATCGACTTCCACGTCGGCAAAATGCTCGCTCGGACCGAACGGCCCGCGGCAAGAAAAGCGCTTTTGCTCGTTTCGATCGTTTACTACTTGGGCGTTCTTTCGATTTTCAAATACGCCAACTTCGCGGTCGATTCGGTTGCCCAGGTGTTCGCGTGGCTCGGGGTGCACGTGGAGCCTGTGCACCTAAGAATCGTGTTGCCTTTTGGCATCTCGTTTTTCACGTTCGAGACCATGAGCTACACGATCGATGTCTACCGCCGCGAGATCCCACCGGCGAATCGTTACCTCGACTACCTGCTTTTTGTCTGCTTCTTCCCTCACCTCGTTGCAGGTCCCATCGTTCGGCCGAAAATGATGCTCCCGCAGCTCGCCCGAGAGCCTGTGGCGAGCGACACCCAGAAGGCCGAAGGGCTTTTTCTCATCGGCATAGGCCTTTTGAAGAAAGTCGTCATCGGCGACGCTCTTGGCCTCAATCTCGTCAACCGCGTTTTTGACAACCCCGAACGCTTTTCGTCGCTCGAGGTGTGGGTGGCGGTCTACGCATATGCCATTAAAATTTACGTCGACTTTTCCGGCTATACCGATGTTGCCATTGGCAGTGCCAAGCTTTTTGGCTACGAGCTGCCGAAAAATTTCGATGTGCCATACACGTCTTCAGACCTGCAAGAGTTCTGGCGTCGCTGGCACATCTCGCTGTCGTCATGGCTACGCGACTACCTTTATGTTCCTCTTGGTGGCAACCGCCACGGCACATGGAAAACGTACCGCAACTTGATGCTCACGATGGTGCTTGGCGGACTCTGGCACGGTGCATCGTGGAACTTCGTCATCTGGGGAACGCTCCACGGCGGCGCGCTCGCTGTGAACCGCGCCTGGCAACGCTGGCGCAGTGGCGCGGCAAAGGTCCGAGGCCCGGCTCGTCAAGGCAAGCGAATCGATGGCAGCACGAGTCGGCCTTGGAACTTGCGGCGCATCGCGCGGGTGGTCTTCACGTTCCACTTCGTGTGCTTTGCATGGATCTTCTTCCGCGCGCCAACGTTTGCGCACGCAACGCTCATGCTCTCGCGCATTGGCAAACTCACCTTCGATGCGCCAAACCTGGCACCACGAGTGATGACGCTTCTCGCAATTGGATTTGTCACCCACTTCTTGCCGCGCCACTGGTTCGAACGCGCACGCGCGGAGTTTGCGGCAAGCGGGGCGCTCGTGCAGGGGATCATCCTTGCGGCATTCGCGTATACCATTCACTTTGCCGCGGGCGCGAAAACGGAACCTTTTATCTACGGCCAGTTCTGAAAGCTACGCTTTCGTGCTGGTCATCCCCGGTAAGTGGATGGTTCAGGCGTCAAGCATAGGCCTCCTCCAGCGCCAGAAAAAACCTCGCCGAACCGATCGCGTGTGCGGAGCGTGTCGCTCACGAGGCCGACAGCGATCGTCAAAAAAAGGATGATTGCCGGCAGCACGGCGACAATGGCGCCAAGAACGACAAGAGCGCGATCGGACGTCGAGGCGCTCCACGCAAGGGCCATGCGCACAGCGCCAAGAGGCCCGAACGCGAAGAGCATGACGAAGCCAACCAGAGGCGCAGTTCGCAAGGCGTCCATCGCGATGGATTGCATGAACCAAAGCCGGAGTGCGGGCGCGCTAACGAGCTCGCCAAGCGGCTCGTCGGGCTTTGCAGCCAAGGCAAAGACAAGGCTTGCACAACGCGGGTACGGGCATGTCGCAGACAATACGTTGGTGCTCGAGCCATTCGGCGCGCAGGTGAGTGTGCCGCCCGGCACACGACGAACAACGACCGCTTGCGCGCAGCACGGGCACCTCATTGTCCAGCCCACCATGGTTGCCACGTTCGCCGTGTTCGCCACGATTCTCGACCTTGCGAACGACGTGCCGTTACTTGCTGTTGCGCGTGCGATCGTAGTCAGCTGCGGCTGCAGTCACGACATCGAGATCACGCGCGGCTTTCTCGCTCTCGGCCAAGAGCTCGGCGGTGAAGATCGTCAAGCCCCAAATGCCGTTGTCTCGGCGGCGGAAAGGCCAGCGCGTACCGCGTGTCGTAATGACGCTCGCGCGGTCTTTTTCGATTTCAACCTTTGCTACACCTGAAAGATCTTTGCGCAGGCGCTTGGACCAGCCGCGCTGCTCGTAGAGAATCGCGAACACATCGCTGCCGTCTTGCGCGGAAACAATTGCATTGTATTGCTCGAGCATGGCTGTGCGCTGAGGCTCGGGGTAGCTCGCGCTCACCTTTGCGCTCGCTTTCGAGCGCATGTCGCGAATGCTGAAACAAGCCCACTGCGCCTCAGTCTCGAGGTAGGCAAAAAAGGCAGCGGGATCCCTCAGAACGACACTTCTGGCAATGCGGGCGTAGGCGCCTTCGGGAGTGTGATCACCCGGAAAAGGCGGCTGCCTTCGCGCCAAGACGATCGCGATCAACATCACGATGACGCCTGCGAGCACACCCGCTACAACCAAACGCCGTCGCATTCGTTTCGCGAATCATAGCGCGTGGCGTGCGACCATTTGACCCTTGTCGGAGTGCCCGAGGGCGCTTTACATCGAAAGGTCATGAATCGGCATGAAGCAGCAGCATCGCTCGTTTCCGAAGTGCTTGCCACCAGGCGCAAAACGATCCGGCTTACCGAGCCGCTTTCGGCCGAAGACGCCGTGGTGCAATCGATGCCTGACGCGAGCCCGGCCAAGTGGCACCTTGGCCACACAACCTGGCTCTTCGACCGAGTGCTGCAAACCATCGGAGTGCCGCAGACGAGCAAGCACTACGAGTACATTTTCAACTCGTACTACAACGCCCTCGGCAAGTTCCACCCGCGGCCCAGGCGCGGAATGCTCACGCGCCCGTCACTCGACGAAGTTCTTGCCTACCGGCGCGCCATCGACGCGCGCCTTGCCGATCTCGAAGGCTCGCCGCGCCTTGCCGAAATCGCGCCGGCACTCGAACTCGGAATGCACCACGAACAGCAGCACCAGGAGCTGATTCTCACCGACATCAAGACTCTGTTCGCAGCCAATCCGCTCCTTCCGGCGTACGCAACGCACCCGGCTGTGGGCGAAGTCAATCGCGGCGGTCGCTCGGTCGGGCCGCAGCCTCTCGCATTCCGCGCCTTTGATGGCGGTCTGTTCGAAATCGGCCATGGCAACCAAAGCTTTTGCTACGACAACGAGGCGCCGCGGCACAAGGTGTATATTGCACCGTTTTCCATCGCAACGCGTCTGGTGACAGCCGGTGAATATCTCGCATTCATCCACGACGGCGGCTACGAGCGCCCGCTGTTGTGGCTTTCCGATGGTTGGGCGTGGGTGAATGCCAACGCCAAGCGCGGTCCGCTCTATTGGGCCATGCCTGAACGCGGCTCGCGCGAGCCGCCGCGCGTCTTCACGCTCCGCGGCGAGCGCGATCTCGACGAAGACAGCCCGGTGTGCCACGTCACCTATTACGAAGCCGATGCGTACGCTCGCTGGGCCGGCGCACGTCTGCCAACCGAGGCAGAATGGGAGGTCGCAGCCACTGCAGCCAACACGGAGGCGAGCGGCAATTTCGCCGATGAAGAGCACTTTCACCCCATCCCCGCACAGCGGTCGTCGCCGAGCTCGTCGGGCGCTCTACCCGAGCTCGCGCAAATGATGGGCGATGCATGGGAATGGACGCAAAGCGCCTATTTGCCATACCCCGGTTTTCGTACGGTCGAGGGTGCCTTTGCCGAGTACAACGGCAAATTCATGGTCGGCCAAATGGTGCTGCGCGGCGGCTCATGCGCCACACCGCGCGGGCATGTGCGCATCACGTACAGGAATTACTTCCCACCCAATGCCGAGTGGCAGTTCTCAGGCATTCGGCTTGCGAAGGACCCATGAGAGCATTTGAGTCACATGACCTTGCAAATGGATGGTTCGCTGCTGCCTTCGGCCTCTGTTACACACCAACGCTTCGCGCGTGACGTTTTCGCTGGCCTTGGCGCGCCGCAAAAAACGCTTTCTCCGAAATGGCTTTATGACCGAGCGGGCTCGCTTCTTTTCGACTCCATTTGTGAGCTGCCAGAATATTACGTTACGCGCGCTGAGCTTTCGATCGTTCAACGCCGACGGCGTGAGATCGCAGCAGCGTGGGGGGCGCGGGTGCGCATGGTCGAGCCGGGCGCTGGAAGCGGAACGAAAACAAGGCTCTTTCTCGGCGAGCTCGGTGCGTTGCGATGCAGCTCGTACGTCCCGATGGACATCGCGCGCGAGCACCTCGCCCAGACGACGTCACGCATGCGTGCCGAGCTTCCATGGCTTCGCATCGTGCCCGTTTGCGCGGATTTCACCGCGGAATTGCCGCTGCCGCCAAGCGACGAGGACTCGTGCAACGTCATCTACTTTCCGGGTTCGACGATCGGCAACCTCGACCCACCCGATGCCGAGCACTTGCTCTTGCGCTTTGGCGTGGCCGCGGGGCCTCGCGGGGTCGTTGTGCTCGGCGTGGACATGAAGAAAGAGCCGGCGACGATCCATGCAGCATACAACGACGCTTCCGGCGTCACGGCAGCATTCAACAAGAACGTGCTCGTGCGAATGAACCGTGAACTCGAAGGCGACATCGACGTCGATGCCTTTGACCATTACGCTTTCTATGAGCCGACGATAGGCCGCATCGAAATGCATCTCGTGAGTCGCAAAAGGCAGACCATTTCGGTTGCTGGCCGCAAGTTTTCGTTCGTCGAGGGCGAGTCGATTCGCACCGAATGTTCGTACAAATACGACCTGGTAACCGTTGAAAGGCTCGCGCACAAAGCCGGATTGTCGCTCGTCAATGCGTGGCTCGACGAGCAGCGCCGCGTCGCCGTCGTCGAATTGCGCCCAGTGTAGCCCGCCGCCTCGACCTCGCGCCAAATCGGCGGGCTACCCGATTCACTTTGCAAGCGGCTCGGCACTTAGGCACAATTTTGATGTTTGGTACGTACGCGTTTCGCCCCTTCTCCAACTGGCGATCTGCACCTCGGTGGAGCATGGACTGCGCTGGCTTCTTGGGCGCTCGCTCGTCACCACCATGGCTGCACCGTTTTGCGCATCGAGGACATCGACACGCCACGTGTTCTACCCGGTTCGGCGGCGCGCATGGAGGCCGATCTCGATTGGCTCGGTCTCGACTGGGACGAGGGGCCTGGCGTCAATCGAAATAATGTATTATACATGCAATCGGCGCGCACGTCGACGTACGAAGCGGCGCTCGAAGTGCTGCGTGCGCAGGGTCTGGTTTATCCTTGCGACTGCTCACGGGCGGAGATCGCGCAAGTGGCGAGCGCTCCGCATGCCAGCGAGGAAATTGCCTACCCTGGCATCTGCCGTAATCTGCCGAAAAACAGGCATTTCAAAAGGCCGCCGGCGCTCCGGCTGCGCGTGCCTGACGGAGCCACTGTATCGTTCGTCGATGGCATTCATGGCAGGGTCGAGCAGCATGTCGACGTAAGCGTTGGTGACTTCGTTCTTCGCAGGGGCGACGGCGTTTTCGCCTACCAGCTCGTTGTGGCCGTGGATGACGCTGCCATGGGAATCACCGACGTTGTGCGCGGCGCGGATCTGCTCTTGTCCACGGCAAGGCAGATTCTGCTTATGCGTATGCTCGGTTCCTTACCCTTCGCACTTCCTAACTACACGCATGTGCCGCTCGTCGTTGGGTCGAGTGGCGAAAGACTTGCCAAGCGTCACAGTCGGCCGACCACGGTGCGAGAACTGCGCGCGCGGTCGGTTAACCCCGAAGAAATCATCGGCGTGCTCGCTCACGGGCTTGGGCTCGTTCAGGGTGAGGCACGGCCGCGCACGGCCGCGGAGGTTGCTCGATCACTCACGCTGCCATCGTCGTGGCGGCGCACTCCATGGCGAGTGCCACTTGAATGGCAGTAGCCCGCCTCGATCTCGCGTCAACTTGAAAGCGGTCTAGCAATTATGGCGTGGCGTCTTTCACCCCGCACGCCGCGCGGATCTTCGGAGAAGTGGTTCGCGCATCCAACCGAACGTCGCCCGAGTTCGCACGCCAAGCTGCACAAGATGCTGCGGCGAGTCCCGTTGCGTCGAGGGCTACGAATGCCTCGACCAGCGCGCGATGGATCGCAGCAAGTTGGGGCTTGGTGAGTTCCGTTCCGAGCAAGCGATTGCCTTTCACCACTGCATCGATGTATCGCCCGGTGCGAACATCACCGACAAGCGGTGGAATGTCGGCTTCGGCACGGCGCTGCGCTTCGTGGGCTTGCCCGCCGCCTTCCGTTCGCGTTCGCTCAGCCGCAAGAAACGCTTCTTTCTTCCCTTCTGCAGTCAGATGCAAATCGAGTAGCGGGATGAGAATCACGTCGCCGCGCAGAAGCTTTTCTCCACTGCGATGATTGTATGCATTGAGCTCCCAAGCGCGATTCATGTTGTTCCAATAGCGCTGCGCGAGCTCGGGCATCGTTTCGCCCTCGCCCGCGATGTAGCCAACGACGGCGGGCACTTCGATTTCTTGCCCAATCGCTGGTGGTACCCACGACACAGCAGCATTCGCGCGCGCAAGCACTTCGGCGCGACTCGCATCACCGAGGTAAATGCTTGCAAGTTTGGGCCACACGTCACCTTCGACAACGCGGTGATGCGAGGGTGCAGGGATTTCAAGGGGCTGACCTGCAACGATGGCGCTGCCACCATGCACGTCCAGGGCGTTGGCGGAGGCGATGGCCGTCTCGAAACGCGACGCGCCGTATACTCTTGTAGCAATTTCCGCAAGCGTTTCTCCTTGCGAAACAATGTGCGTAAACGCGTTCGACTCGTGCGGCGCAACAAGCGTAGCGAACACAGCGGCCGCGAATACAAGCGCGCGTCGGAAAAAGCCGCGCGGAAGGCTTGCAGGCTTGGGGCTCATCGTCCTTCTGTTCCTCCGTCGTCGGGTGCAAGCTGCATGGTTACGTCGAGCATCACGGTTTCGCCTTCCATCACGTTGACTTCGCGCTCCACCGTCGGCGCATTGGGGTGCGAAAGCGTCACGAAATGACGACCTACGGACAGCGGAATTGCACGCGCGAACGGCGTGGTTTCCACGAGCTCTCCGTCAACGCGAACATGAGCCCACGGCACGGCAACGACGCGCAACCCACCAACTTTGCTCGATTCGCTCGATTCTACCGAGGCCGCTTCGCGTTCGCGTTGGTTCTCTCGCACTTGCCCGCCAAAGGCTTCCATTGCAGAAGCGCTGACCGCAAAGAATCCGAAGATCGCCGCATAGCCAACGAGCGCTCTCGTAAGGCTCATTGGCGCGGCGATTGGCTCGACCGGTCGCGCGTTTGCGTCTTTCGATGCGCCTTCATCTTCGAGCAGACCCGCTTCCACGAGCGCGCCCCGCACGAGCCAAGACGGATCGTTCCTTTTTACGGCTCGAAGCGCTGCCTGCAGTCGCTCGATCACGACGCCGGCGTTTGCGTAGCGATTGTCTGGCGATTTTTCGAGCAATCGCATCACGATGCGCTCAACGGGTCGCGGTACCGATTGCGTGCGCTCGCGGAGCGGCGCGGGCGCGTCGTGACGGATCCTTTGCGCGCTGCTTGTTCCTCCACCGCCTGGGCGAAAGCCAGATTGTGCAGCTGTCCGCGGCGCGGCTTCGAACGGGCGACTGCCGCTCAGCATTTCGTAAAGCACGACGCCGAGCGAAAACAGATCGCTTCGACCATCGACGAAGTCGCCGAGGATTTGCTCGGGCGACATGTACGCTGGCGTACCGAATGCGTCTTTGCCACGGTCGGATGCGATGGCTCCCGATGGCGTAATGCTTTCGGCGTCGAGTGCATCGCTCAAGCTTGCGATGTGTGCGCGTTGAGCAATGCCGAAATCGATGATTTTCACTGCGCCCGAAGCCGCGAGCAGCACGTTGCTTGGCTTGATGTCGCGATGGACAACGCCACGCTCGTGCGCGTGCTCGAGTCCAGCGCAGATTCCAATAGCGATGGCGAGCGCTGCGACGACGCTCACACGCCGCTTTTTTGCGATGAGCTCTTGAAGCGACCAACCAGCGACGTACTCGAGCACAAGGTACGGCCTGCCCGATGACGACCGCGCGGCATCGATGAGAACCACGATATTTGGGTGTGCGAGTGCCGCGAGAATTTTCGCTTCGCGATCGAGCTGCTTGGCGAACGACGAAGTTTCTGCGATCTGCGCTTTGAGGGCCTTGATTGCGACTCGCCGACCGAGCGGCTCTTGAACTGCCTTGTACGTCGTTGAAATGACGCCGGAGCCCAGCTCGGCTTCGATGTGGAAGTTTCCGAAATGGTCCTCGTTCATGCGCTAACGAGCAGAACGAGAAAGTAGCGAATGGCCCGTCATGGCCGGTGGAATCGGGACGCCCATCAGTTCGAGCATGGTCGGAGCAACGTCGCAAATGCGCCCGCCCGAGCCAATGGTGGCGCCCATATCGGCGTCGTTGACGTAAATGAGCGGAACGGGGTTTAGCGTGTGCGCGGTGTGCGGATCGCCCGTTTGCGGATCGATCATGAGCTCGCAGTTGCCATGATCGGCCGTGATGATGAGCGCGCCGCCTTGTTCGCGAACCGCCTTGGCGACCTTGCCAATGCCCGCGTCAACCGTTTGCACCGCCGACACGGCCGCCGACAAAACGCCCGTGTGCCCGACCATGTCGGGGTTGGCGAAGTTCACGAGCACGAAGTCGAACTTGCCGCTTGAAATGGCTTTCGCCGCCGTGTCGGCAACGGCAGGGGCGCTCATTTCAGGCTTGTGATCGTACGTTGGAACATCTTTCGGTGACGGGATCATCGTGCGCTCTTCGCCGGGGAAGATCTCTTCGCGACCGCCGTTGAAGAAGTATGTGACGTGTGCATATTTCTCGGTTTCGGCGCAGCGAAACTGGGTAAACCCGGCACGCGCGATGACTTCCGGGAAGATGTCTGCATAGGTTTCTTTTGGAAACGCGACAGGCAAGCCAAACTTCGAGTCGTACGTTGTCATGCAGCCGTACGTGCGAAATGGTGGCGCGTCGCTTTTGCGTGAAAACTCGTGAAAATCAGGCATGGCAAGCGCTCGCGTGAGCTCGCGCGCGCGGTCGGGGCGAAAGTTGAAGTGAAACCCGGCGTCCTTGCCGGAATCGATTCCCGCATAACTTCCGACTACGAAGGGTTCGACGAACTCGTCGGTTTTGCCCGCCGCAATGCTTGCACGCACGCCCGCGGCAGCACCTTGCTGTTTCGGCGCGCTTGCTAGGACGATGGTACGGTACGCCTTTTCGACTCGCTCCCATCGGTTGTCACGGTCCATGGCCCAGTAGCGACCGCTGACAGTGCCGATGACGCCTTTGCCTTCGAGCTTTGCCTCGAGTGCCTCGAGGTAGCCTGGCGCGGTGCCCGGCTGCACGTCACGCCCGTCGAGAAATGCATGCACAACCACGTTGACGCCCGCGGCGTGGGCTACATCCACGAGCGCATAAAGCTGCGTGTTCATGCTGTGCACGCCGCCATCGGACACGAGCCCGAACAGATGCAGGCGCCCGCCTTTATTTTTTGCGCTCGCAATCACATCGGTAATCACCGAGTTTTTCCCAAGCTCGCCCGATAGGACTGCGTTGTCGACGCGCATGATATCCATCAGCGCAATGCGGCCTGCACCGAAGTTCAAATGACCAACCTCGCTGTTGCCCATTTGCCCGGGCGGTAGTCCTACGTCTGGGCCGCTCGTGCCAATCGTGCCGTGCGGGTAGCGCGCATACAGTTCGTCGAGCACGGGTGTTTTGGCTAAGCGGATGGCGTTGTTGGCAGTGTCGGCCCGCTCACCGAAACCGTCGAGGATCATGAGAACGACAGGACGAGGGCGTTTCGCCATGCCGCGAACATAGCATTCTTCCCATGAGCAAAGGGCTACGAGAAAGGGTTTAGATTGTGACGAGCCACCCAAACGGATCCTCGTTGCGCCCGGAATGAATGCCATCGAGCGCTTCTCTGAGCCGCGGCGCGATCGAAGACCCCGTCGACTTGACCGAGCCGCTGTCCCACGCAAGCTCCGAGATGGGTGAGACAACGGCGGCAGTGCCCGTGCCCCACATCTCGATCTCTTTGCCTGAGCGTGCCGACTCGGCAAGTTCGGTGAGCGACACGGGACGCTCGTCGACCCGGGTGCCCCACGAGCGGAGCAGCATAAGACACGAATCGCGTGTGACGCCCGCGAGAATGGTTCCCCCGAGTGGCGGCGTAATGACGGTGTCGCCAATGCGAACGAACACATTCATCGTGCCGGCTTCTTCGAGGTACTCGTGCTTGTGCGCGTCGAGCCACATGACTTGATCGAAACCGTTCTCTTTGGCGCGCTTGGCCGCAAGCAGGCTACAGGCGTAGTTGCCACCTGTTTTCACCGCGCCCACGCCCCCGAGAGCCGCACGCGTGTACTCGCGCTCGGCCCAAAGACGAAGCTTGTGATCATCCCCCTCGAAGTACGAATCGACGGGCGACAAAATCACGCTAAAAGTATGTTTGGCTGCGGGGCGCACGCCGAGGAAGGCTTCGCTTCCATGAAGCGTGGGGCGCACGTAAATGGCGCCGCCGTTGTGCGGCGGGCACCAATCAGCATCGACGCGAACGATGGCGCGCACCGCACTCATGAACGAATCGACAGCGATTTCCGGCATGCACAGGCGCGATGCGCTTGCCGCGAAGCGCCGCGCGTGCGCGTCGGGTCGGAAGATGCGGATCTCGCCGCTGGGTGATTTGAATGCCTTGAGTCCTTCGAAAATGCTCAGACCATATTGAATGGCACCTGACGCGATTTCGGCGTGTGGCGTGCCCGCGGGAACAATGTGTGGCAGCTGCCAGCCGCTTGCTGCCTCGTGCTCGGCGATGAGCACATGATCGGTGAGGTAGTGACCGAAAGGGATGTGGCTGCCGCTTGGCCGTGGCCGTGGCGTTGCCGTGTAGGTTACCGGAACGCCGAGCACGCTTGCTTTGCCGTGCACCCGGCTCCCAGGTGCCACCAAGGTGTCGCCGAGCGACACGCCATCATCAGCTCGATCGGAACGCGGTTGGCTGTCCATGCTCTCGATGTAGCGAAGTGACTTGGGTGGGTCAACGACGGCTCCGCGCAGAAACTTGGCCCACTGCCGCAGCCCTCCTTACTTAGTCGAGAAGCATGAGTGATAACGAGCGCCAGGTGGAAAGCAAAGGGCTGTCGTCTTCCACGAGCATCGCGCTACCGCGCATCTTTGGGCGTTTGATCTTGCTCAAGCTGCTTGTGCGCGGCGGCATGGGCGACGTTTTTCTCGCAGCCACGACCGGAATCGAAGGCGCAGAACGCCCCATTGTCGTCAAAACCGTGCGACGTGACTACATCCACGATGGATCGTTTCTCGCGCGCTTTCTCGACGAAGCTCGCGTGCAATCGCAACTGAATCATCCGGGTGTTGCGCAGATCCTCGAGGCTTCGACGGACGAGAACGGCGAGCCGTACACGGTTGTCGAATACGTCGAGGGCCGCTCGCTTGCTGATTTGCGTCAGCGCGCCGTGCAAGTCGGTGTGCGCATTGGATGGCCGGAAGCGATCGCCATTGCCATCGAGGTGGGCCAAGCCTTGGCGCATGTTCACGAACGCGCGGGCACTGACGGCACGCCGCTTGGCATCGTCCACCGCGACTTATCCCCGCAAAACGTCATGATTGGACATGCAGGCGAAGTCAAACTCATCGACTTCGGCACGGCTCGCGGGCACAACCGCCGCTGCCATACCGTGGCTGGCGTTGTCTTTGCCAAACCAGGCTACGTCGCGCCCGAAGTGGCTCGCCAGCAGATTGGCGACGGTCGCATCGATATCTATGCGATGGGCGTCATGCTTTGGGAGCTTTGCGCTGCAAAGCGTCTGCTCTCGGGCGAAGCGCGCAAGCACCTCGAAGAAGTTGCTGCGGGCAAATTCGAGATTCCGCTCCTTGCGCCGAGCCGCGGCATTCCGGGTGAGCTCGACACGATTATCCAGAAGCTTTGCGCGAACAGCCCCGACGACCGCTATTCGTCGGCTTCTGTCGCTGCAACCGATCTCGCGAAGGTGCTTGGGCAAGCGCCTGCGGGCAAGGGCGGCGAACGCAGCACGCGTTCGCGCATTTCGGCGTTGATGAAAACGCTTTGGCCGCACGAGCCGGCGCGTTCGCGCGCCGAGTTCGCCAAGCTTCTCAAAGCAGCACGCGAGCTTCGTCAAAACCCCGATACCCCTCCGTCGAGCGGCATGATGAAGATCCACGCGGCCAGCATGCAGTCCGACGCAAGTATGCTTCTTGGCACGCCCTATCGCCTGCTCAAGAAAATCGGCGAAGGATCGAGCGGCGAAGTTTTCGAGGCCGAGCACATTGAACTTGGGCGACGCTACGCGGTCAAAGTGCTTTCGTCGGCGCACGCAGCGGCGGCCGATGCGGTGGAACGCTTCCGCCGCGAAGCACGCGCGGTGGCAAAGCTTTCTCACCCGAACCTCGTCCAGCTCCACGACTTCGGCAAATCGATCGATGGTCGCGTCTATCTCGTCATGGAACGGCTTTTGGGCGAAACGCTCGATCGGCACGCTGAAAAAGGGTTGGGCTGGATCGCGGCGGTCAAGCTCGCAATCCAAGCCACACGCGCGCTCGAAGCGGCTCATGCCGCAGGGGTTGTGCATCGAGATCTCAAGCCTCAAAACCTTTTCCTCACCGACGCGGGCGATCTCAAGTTGCTCGACTTTGGCGTGGCCATGGCCCTGGCGGAAGTGAGCACATCTGCCGGTTGTGACATGCGTCAACAAGGCTTCGCGATCTTCGGAACACCGGAATACATGGCGCCCGAACAAGTGGCGGGCGAAGCCATCGACGCGCGATGTGATTTGTATGCGCTCGGCTGCGTGCTCTACGAGCTCGTCACTGGCAGCCGTCCCTTTGAGGGCTCCGCGGTGGTTGTCATGGGCAAGCAACTTCGCGAAGAGCCGGAGCTACCAAGGGGGCGCGCGCCCAACGTCGCGATCCCATCCGAGCTCGAAGCGATCATCGTCAAAGCACTCGCGAAGTCGAAAGATGCGCGTTTCGAGAGCGCCCAAGCCATGCGCGAAGCGCTCGAGAAAGCCTTGGAGGCACCCCGTCGCCGCCGCCGTGGCCGCGCGCTTGCGTCAGTAGCCCTTGCTGCGTCGATCGCTGCGATTGCCATGCTAAGCAGCAAGGGCAATCGGCTGTTTTTGCACCCTGCCGAACCTGCGCCCATCGCAGCCTTGCCCGCGTCGGATCTCGAGGCCGCGCCCAACCCCAAAGCCGTTGTTACTGAGCCTCCGAGCCCACCCAGTGTAAACGCCGTGCAAGCCAGTCGAACGGGCGACGAGGGCAACGCGCCCGCATCGTCATCGATATCGATGCACACGGAAAGCGACGTCGCGCTGCCGAAAGGCTTGTCAAGCAAGTCAAGCAAGCCTGCTCCGGTGTTGGCTGACACGCCGAAGCTTGCCGCCACGCAGCCCGTTCGTTCCGCACTGGCAACCGCCCAACCGGTCCAACCAAGTCCGCCGAATCCCGGCGCAGGCTTGCTGGCTTATGCCTCGGCGTATTCAAGCGACGCCGCGGCTCGCCTTGCCGAGGCTCGCGCTTTTGCCCGCGAGCATGCAAGCGATCCCGAGGCGCTCAAAGCGTGGGGCATCGCCGCATTGCGTGCTGGTGAAACACGCGAAGCACGGCGTGCCGCCGACGCGTGGGCCATGAACGATGCGAGCGTCGAACCGCACATTTTGCTCGCTGCCGCTTTTGAAGCTGCCGGTCGCCGCCGCGAGGCACGCGCCACCATCGAACAGTGGCTTTCAAATCATCCCGACTCTTCCGAAGCCAAGAAAATGCTTGCCCGGCTCGGCGCAAACCCCGAACCCGCCATCAAGCGAAGCCCGCGCAGCAGCAGCAGTCGTGCGAATCGGCAGCACACTGATTCGATCGCCGTCGAGTAGGGGCGCGATTCATCGCGCCCTCGGGAGCGGTTGGGCGCCATGAATGGCACCCCTACGAAAATATGCGCAATGCGTTCGCCAATGGCATTACTGCGGAGCGCATAAGCCGGGCGCATTCTGCGCGATTGTCGCGAGGCGCGTCTTCGCATCCACGCCATATTTCTCCTTTGGGAAGCGCTTCTCAACCGCTTCAAAGGCGATCTTGGCGTTCTGGCAGTCGTGCAGCATGAGGTATGCTTCGCCCATATTGAAGAGCGTTCGATCGAGCATTTTCGAGCGTGGAAATAGCTTGAGCAGGCGATTCATCGTTCCGAGCGCCGAGCTTGGGCGCCCGTCGGCCAAATCGGCATCGCCCATCATGAAAAGCGCTTCGTCGGTGTGTTCGTCGCTTGGGTACCGGTTGACATATTCGGACCCAAGCGCGCGCACTGTGACGAAGTCGCGCCTGCTGTACGCTTCTTTGAGTTGTGACAAATGCGTTGCCTTGTCCTGCGGGATCACGACCGGTGGCGACGCGGGCGGCAAAGGCACGCGTTTGAGCTCGTCGATGCGTGCATAAAGCTCCGTGCGTGTTGCAGCAACGTCGCGTTTGAGCTCGTCGATGGCGTGCGAAACTTCGTCAACGCGCCCAACGAGATCGTTCATGCGCGCCTTGGAGGACATGATGTCGCTACTTGAATCAGCATTGGCGCGAAGGGCGTTGTCGAGCCGCTGGCGTGTGGCTTCGAGATCGGCGCGCGCCTTGTCGAGGTCTTTCTCGAGCTGCCCAGTCTTTGCTTCGTAGTCACGTTGCCATACGAAGCAACCCGCATGGAACGACATGGAAAGAAGCAACACAAGCGCAGCCACCTTGCTGCCGATAGAACGCATAGTGAGCAATAAACCCCAAGACACGCATCTTTGCTACGGTCTTGCCGCCGCACTGTGCCTCGCATACGAGTAAGGCTTTTCGATGACTACCGCGATGACCGAGGGGCATGGGGCAACCGACGTCGACCTCGAGCTCATCTCCGGATCTTCGCATCGCACGGTCTTGCGCCTTGCGTGGCCTACGGTCATTGCGATGGTCTCGCAGAGCTTGGTCAACGAAGTCGATGTCGTTTTTTTCGCACGGCTTCCGCATCCAGAAAACTCGAACGCGCAAGCGGCTCTTCTTCCGTCGCTGATCATGGTGTGGCTTTTCGGCGGCTCGCTTGGCGCCATCAGCGTTGGCACGCAAGCTTTCACCGCACGTCGCTACGCCGAGCGCAAATACGATGACGCCGGCGCAGTGCTCGCCAACGCCGCTGGGTTCTGCCTGGTTTTCGGCATTGCGCTGTCAGTTCTTGGTTGGTTCACAATCTACGGTTTGCTCGGCCGAATGCTGAGGGAGGTGCCAGCCGCGCACGCGATTGGCTATTCGTATTCGAAATGGCGGCTGCTCGGCATCGTGTCGATGTCGATGACCATGGCGCTCAAGGCTTTCTTCGACGGCATCGGAAAAACGTGGGTGCATCTCGTCGCGGCGCTCGTCATGAATGTTTGCAACATTCTTTTATGCTGGATGTTCATCTTCGGACGCCTTGGTGCGCCGCGCATGGGCGCCCCAGGTGCAGGCCTCGCTGCATTCTTGGCTACGTGGATTGGCTTTGGAATCATGGCCGCGTATGCCGCTCGCGAGCGCGGCAAGTTTCACCCAGTGCGCTGGTCGAATCTCTCACTCACGCTCACTTGGAACATTCTCAAGCTCTCGATTCCCGCGGCGCTTGCAACCATTGTGATGATGATTGGCTTTTCGCTCTTTGCCCGAGTTGCTGGCAAGCTCGATGCCGGCCTGCACGAAGCCGTCAATGGTGCTGCAACAACAGACATCGTGGAAATCTTGAAGCTTACGTTCACCGCGTGCCTTGGGTTCGGCACGGCCACGGCCACGCTCGTGGCTCAGTCGCTTGCCGCAAGAAGGCCGGATGATGCAACGCGCTTCGGATGGGCGAGTGTGCGCCTTGGCCTGGTCATTTTCGGCGTTGTGGGGCTTATGGAAGGAGTCTTGTTCACGCCGCAAATCGTGCACTTTTTCTCGCACTCGGAAGCGGTAAGGCAAGTCATGATGACGCCCATGCGCATGATGGGGATCGTCACGCCAATCATCGCCGTGGCAATGATTTTGAGCGAAGCGCTTTTCGGCGCGGGCGCCCCGAAATTCGTGGCCGTAGCCCAATTTTGCCTTGTGTTCGGTGTGCTTGTGCCGATTGCGTGGTTGGGCGGCATGCACTTCGGGCTCGTTGGTATGTGGACAGCTGCCGTGGTTTACGCAATTTGCGCCGCGGTCGTGATGTTGCTCAAGTTCCGAGGGGGCACATGGAAATCGATCAAGCTCTGATAGGGGCACCCACAGGGGGCCGCCCCTACGAATATGCGTGTAGGGGCAGGCCCCCGTGCCTGCCCCCGCCTTACTTCGAGCCTTTGATGATGTTTTTCAGATCGTCTTCGGTCTCGTCGGCTGCGGCGGGGCTGCCCGTTTGGGGCGCCCCTGCGTCTTTGCCCTCTTTGCCCAAGATAAGCGCTTTGAGATCTTCGTCGTCGTCGTCGTTGTCACCATGGTCACCATGGACCGCGCCTTTGCCTGCCTGGGTCGCGGGTACGGTTGTGGCGCCAACGGTTCCAGCAGCCACAGCGGGCGCTGGCATCATGCCGTTTGGAAAATTCTTCTTGTCATCTTCCGAGCAAGGCAGCGGGTTCGACGGATCGTGCTGCACGCACTCGAGCCGCCACGCCTCGCGTGGTGTTCGGTGTTCACGTGTGGCTCTGTCGCGCCAGCCTTGAATGTCGCCGAGAACGAGCGCATTCGACAAGTGTGGCACGAACGTGATGGCAACGAGCGCGATCCCGAGCAGCCCAACGAACGGCAGCGCGATTCGGTAAAGGCTTACAACCGGGCGATTGAATCGGAAGCTCGAGATGAACAGATTCAGCCCAAGGGGCGGGCACGAGAATGCCAGTTCCAGGTTCAGTATGAACATGATGGCAACGTGAAACGGCCCGAGCCCGAAGTGCGCGGCGAATGGCAGAATGAGCGGCACGGCAACAAGGATCGCGCTGAAGCCGTCCATGATCATGCCGAGCACGAGCAAGAACAGATTCATGATAATGAGGAAGTGCCAGGTCTTGTCGAAACCGACATGGAGCATCATCGTGAGCACCGCGTCGGGAATGCGCTGGTTGACCACGTAGTTCGTGAGCGCGTTCGCCATGGCAAGGATGAGAATGACTGCACCCGCGAGTGCCATCGACGACTTGGCCACACGCACCAAGTCTTTTTTGATCGAGATGTCTTTGTAGATGAAACATTCGATGCAAAGTGTGTAAAGTGCAACAAGACCGGCAGCTTCGTCGATGTCGGTCATGTTCATCGTGATGCCGACGACGAGCAGAACGAAGACGCCAAGTTCCCACTTGAAG
Source organism: Polyangiaceae bacterium (assembly GCA_009780955.1). Classification (GTDB taxonomy): domain Bacteria; phylum Myxococcota_A; class Polyangia; order Polyangiales; family Polyangiaceae; genus Labilithrix. The sequence continues at coordinate 20,047 of WQZB01000048.1, forward strand.
CTCCACGTCGAGGCGAGCGCTTCGGTGAGGTTGAAGGGCGTACGCGGAATGTTCTCTTTGATGCCGATGTGCACGGCGTAAAGGACGAACAGAGCGAGAACGACGAGGCCTGGCAAAATGACGGCCTTGTTGACAAGCTGAAAATCGAGGCTTGTAACCATGGCGTAAACGAGCAAAGGCAACGCGTACGGCAGAAGAAGACCGAGCGAGCCGCCCGTGGTTACGAGCCCAAGTGAGAATTTTTCAGAATACCCTTTTTGGCGGAGCGCCGGTAAAAGCAGTCCGCCGACCGCGATGATGGTGACGCCGCTGCCGCCGGTGAAGAGCGTGAAAACGGCGCTCGAGACTACACACACGATGGCCAAGCCCCCGGGCAGCCAGCCGACCCACGCCGAGGCTGCGCGCACGAGGCGCTCGGGCGTTTTCGACTCGGCCATGAGGTAGCCAACGAAGGTAAAAAGCGGGATCGTCGTGAGGATTGGAGAGCCCGCGAAGCGCATGCCGAAAACTTCGGGCGCCAGGCGGCGGAGCATTCGCTGCTCGGGATCGGCGTGGGTGAGCCATGCAAGCTCGCTTGCGCCGCCAAGGACAGCGAACAGCGGCATGCCGAGCAAGGCGAGCGCAACGACAACGGCGACAAGGCCACCAAAGGTCGCGCCAAGGCCAAGCACCATCGCGCCAACGGCGCCGAAAGCGACACGTACTGATTTTGGGGGCGCAACCCTTTTGGCAGGCATGATGCTCATGGCGCTGCCTCTTGAGTCTCTTGAGCCTCGTGCGCATGCGCGAGCGCCTTGTTGTTGTGGGCCTCGTCGGGGTCGACACCAACCCAGCCGGCGATGGCCAAAACGGATCGGAGCACGAAGCGCAGCGCGATGAACAGAAGACCAACGGCAAAGACGAAGTTCAGCTCACGTATGAGCAGTGTGGAAATCTGCTCGGTTCCTCCTGGCACCGCCGTGACGGCGGGCAGTCGCCACTCGCCGGCGCTGCCGTCTTCTGGCAGCTCCATCGCCCGAACGTCGTCGACGGCAAAGTGCGCCGTCCAATCGCTTTGGCGTAGCCAGGCGTTCCACTCTTTCGGTGTAAGTGTTTCGTTGTATGGCGTGCCAGAAATAATCTTTGGAAATGTGCGAAGATCAAGCGATAGCTGGCGACGTGCGAGAAAAAAATCGCGCATGCTGGCTTCCCAAACTATGCCGATCTCTTGGCCTGCTGGCATTTGGCAGCTTCTGTTGGCGTCGGCGTTCGCGTTGCTTGGGCACGGAACCGACGTGGCCACGCGGTAGTCGGCCACGGCCACATAATCGAAAAAACCCCATGCCGCGGTGATGCAAACTACCGCCGCGGTAAGCCAGCCGAAAACTGCCAGCGGGATTCGCCTTTTCGGCGAAAGCAAGCGCATCGCAACATCGATGTTGATGTGCTTGCCTTGTCCGGTTGCTACCGATGCGCCAAGAAGCGCAAGCCACAAAGTTAGGCGCTTGGCAACATCGCTGGCTCCGCCGAAGAACACCAAAATAGATGCATTTTGCATCCACGCGAGAAGGTTGCCAAAGTAAGCCACGCCCGTGTCGCCAAGGAAGCACCCCACCACAAGGCCAGTTACTGTCGCAATGGTTGTGTAAAGGTCATGCTTTTGGTGCTTGCGCGTTGCGAGGTGGGTCGCGACACCCGCGGCAATTCCAACGAGCATCGAGCGAAACACCATTCCGGAGCCACCATGGCCGCTGCTCGAGAGCGCCTTCATCGCGATCCAGAATACGAGCGTCAAGATCTCCGCCATGAGGATCGCGAAACAAAGATACGCGTCGAGCCCTGTCCACGCTTTGTCGAGACGAGCAAGCGGCGCGGCCCACGCCGCCTTGCCGCGTTGTTCGCGCTTGACGGTGACCCCAGAAGATATAGGCGGGTCTTCCGCTCGGTTTAGACGCTGCGAGGACGCAGAGGGCTCATCTTCGGTTTGGTCAGGACCGCGCGCGTCGCTACTGCCGCCGCTCGTCTTTGCTTTTGGATCCAAATCCTTTTCAGCCATCGTGCGACAAGTATTAGCGGGAATTTTAGACCGCCAGCAATCGCGCCCTACTGCCCGGCCGCGCTTACCACTGCGTCCCAGACGGTTTTGTTGATTTTGCCTTCGTTTTTGAGGGCATTGCGCACCTTGGCAAAGGTATCGTTCCACGCAGCCTTGTCGGCCTCGGTTGGTTCGTAGACCGTTTTGCTTGCCTTGATGCGTGCGAACGCAGCGGCGTCCATCTTACGAACACGGTCGGTCAAGGTTACAATGACGTTTTGGCCCGTGCGCTCAATGACAGCCCTTGCGTCGGGTGAGACTTTGGCGACGCGTTCTTTGCTCATCACCATGCCGCCGATGGTGATGCCGGTCGATATCGTATTGACCGAATCGAGTTGCGCGGCCCACTGCAGCTGCTCGGCCGCGATGGATGGCGAGAAGACAATGTCGACAGCACCTTCGGTGCGCGAAGAGAGCGCCGGAAGAATGGCCGGAAGAGGCAGCAGGCGGGGCGAGGCAATGCCCACGACTTCAAGCAGCTTTTGATTGATGACGTCACCAGGAACGTAGACCGGGTGAAACTTTTTGATGTCGCTAGGCGTGCGGACGGGGCCGCCGCGCGAGATCATGTGCCCGATGCCGACATCGCCTCCACCAAGGAGGCGAAAGCCTTGGTCCTCGAAACCTTTCTCGATGAGCGCACGCGTTTTTTCGCGAGCGGCGTCGAGCTTTTCCCAGGTTGGAAACAGGCCAGGCATTTGGAATGCAATGATATGCGGGTAGATCTGAGCCAGCCCCGTGGCGGTGAGAACGGCGCCGTCGATCTGCTTGCTGCGGGTGTTGGCGACCATTGCGACTTCGTCGCCTTGTGTCCCGTTGTAAAACCACGTCAACTTGACGGAGCCGTGGCTTTCTTCGTCGACGGCTTTGGTCCAAGCGGAGAAAACTTTGCCCCAAGTGGAGTCTTTCGGCGCCAGAGTGGCAAGTTTGAGTTCTTCGACGGCGCTGACCGTGTGCACTGTGCCAAAGGTGGCCGTAAGCACGCCAACCAGCATGACAATCTTTCGAAACATCAAAAGTACCTCCTCGTCCTGCTGCGCCGCGATACCGAAAGAACAATTTTTGGCGAGGCGCGCAAGCCGCGCGCGTATGGCCACATGACCCTACGCGACGACCGCACATGTGGGAAGCGTTTTTTGCGATTGATTACAGCTGCCCTCGGCACATTAGGCGCGCGTTGGACGCCTTTGAATATAACGCATTGCGTTATCGCGTTGCCGATTGGTACCGGACAGTACCTATGGAGTTTTGCGCTTGGCAGGCGGTGTGGGCACCGGCGGCGGCGTTGCCGACGCTGGCGCGTTGCCGAAGAACCCGCAATCTTCCATGGCAGCTTTCGACAAAGCGCGCTTCGCTCGACGCTTGGCGACGGTATTCTGAAGTCTCAAATTCGGGTCTGGATCGCCCGCGCTCAATACGGCGTTGAGCAATTTTTCATAAAGCGCCCGATCGCTTTTCGCACACGCATAACGTGAGTGATTGTAGAATACAGATAACGACTTGTGATGCGTTTTGGCGAGCGCCACTTCGAACATTGCCTTGGCTTCGTCGAGCTCGGCAACGGATGCGCGGGCGTGGTAGGTTGCAAGCAAGCTCGTGGAGTTCCATGCAAGGTATGCGGGATCGAGCTCGCGGCTACGCTCGAGCATGGCAACGCCCACGAACAGCTCGGAGACGTACCCTGGGCCGAGTTCGTCGTCGTCTTTCATCAAATCGACGCGGGCGAGCCAACCAGAACCCGTCCAAAAGAGCGTTTCGGCGTCTTCCTTGTCCGTGAAGTTTTTCTTCAGCCATGATGTGAGCGCGCCGGCATTCTTTCTTGCCGATTCAAAGCCGCCTGCTTTGTGGCCCAATAGCTCAATGCCATAAGCAATGCCGCGATCAAAGGCATTGCGTGCGCGAACCTTGTGATACTCGGCCGCCTTGTCGTCGCCGGCAAGGCGACTCGTCTCGTAGTCGTCTTGCGCAAAAGCATAAGCGTAACCGACCCAACCCTTGGTAACTAGGAAAAGCGCGTCTTCGTTGTCGGGCGCAAGACGGTGCATGCCCTCGAACTGCACGATGCCAGCGGAGGTTGCGGCGCGCGCAAGCTCGTAGTCGCCGATGGTGTCGACGGCATCGGCGCCCGTGCGCGTCGCCGAGATTTGACCGTTCATAATGGCTGTTTTGATGCAGCCAGTAGAAGAAAAAGCCACCATCGCGATAAGCAGCGATACCAATGTATTTCGCATAACAGCGAATTCACGGTACGGGCAGGTATCCTCCATTGTCAACGGTTGCCACAGCAGCTTTGTGGTAATGAGCCGCAGGCTGTGATGCGTCTTGCTGTGATCGTCAATCGGCGCGCACGGCGACTTCGCGATGGCGGCCCGGTTTTGAGCGCCATCACGCGTGTTATGCACAGCGAGCCAAAGCGCGTGCGCTTGTTCGAGACAAGCAGTCTGTCGGATCTCGAAGCGGCCGCTGCCAAGCTTGCTGCCGATCACGGTCACGCACAGCGCGCACTCGTTATTGCCGGCGGCGACGGCTCGTATATGGCAGGCATCACCGCGCTGCATGCGGCCTTTGCAAAGAATGGCGGCGCCGAGGGCGCGCTGCCTCCAATTGCTTTGATACCAGGCGGTACCGTAAACACCGTGGCACGCAATTGGGGTTATCGAGGTGGCGGGCTGCTTTCGATTGGAGCGATTGGCGCCATTGGCGATCGGGACGCGGCGAAGTACACTTCGCTTTTGCTTTCGGCGATCCTCACGGGCAAGGCCATCGCCACGGCGCGACCCACGCTCCGTGTCCGAAGCTACCACGGCACCAGCGTTGTTGAACGCATTGGCTTCATCGTTGGCGCGGGACTCGTCACACGATTCTTTGAAGTCTACATGCAACAAGGGGCCCGCGGTTACCGCAGTGCAGCAAGCATCGTCATGCGCGTCTTTGGCGGATCGCTCGCAGGTGGCGCTCTTGCGCGTCGCGTTCTCGAGCCTGCTCGCTGCCAGCTCGAAGTCGATGGCGTGCGTGCGCCATTCGATCGAACCAGCCTCGTTTGCGCCAGCGTCGTGCGCGATCTTGGCCTCGGCCTGCGCCTGCTGTACCGCGCCGGCGAAAGTCGCGAGCGCTTCCACATCGTTGCAACGCCCCTCGATCCTTCACGGCTTGGCCCGCAGCTGCCACTCGTGCTCGCGGGAAAGCCCCTTTTCGGCACGCGCGTCGACGTTCTTGCGCGGAAGGCAACACTCACCATGCCGAACGAGGGCGCGTTCGTTCTCGACGGTGAGCTTGAAGCAGGCGAGCGCGTGGAGATCGAAGCCGGCCCCACGATCCAAGTGTTTAGCGTGTAGGGGCGCGATTCATCGCGCCCTTGGGATCGACCAATGGCATGGGGTTGCCGCGGTCGGGCGCCATGAATGGCGCCCCTACGAATATGCGTTTTTGTTGGCGGTTGCGTGTAGGGGCGTATGGCCATACGCCCATAGGCATGTGCGTCGTGTTGAACGCAATGTGGGGCGGCCACAGGGGGCCGCCCCTACGGATATGCGTTTTTTGGGTCGTAGGGGCAGACCTCCGTGTCTGCCCCCTACGTCGGTGGGTTTTTGGCGTTGGGAGGAGCTGCGGGCAATTGGGCGCGAAACACGGCTCCTTTGCCGCCTGGACCTTGCTCGAGCGTGACGTCACCGCCGTGCACACGCGCAATCTCGCGCACGATGGCAAGTCCAAGCCCTGAGCCAACATCGCGGCGCCGCTCGGCGTTGGCGCGGAAGAATGGCTCGAAAACGCGCTCGCGATCGTGCTGGGCTACGCCCGGCCCGTCGTCGGTCACGGTAACATGCACAATGTTGCCATGGCTCTTGGCGCGCACGGTTACCCGCCCGCCGTCGGGGCTGTGGCGAACGGCGTTGTCGAGGAGATTTTTCAGCATGCGTTCGAGATCCATGGCATGGCCGAGCACGTTCGAGCCGTCTGTGTCGAGTTCGACGCGGACGTGCTTCCGCGTTGTTTCACGCTCGACCCAGGCTGCGGCGCTGCGTGCGACCTCGCCCAACGAAACGGGCGTGAGCGACGCTTCGCGATCGGCGCCAAGGCGTGCAAGGGCCAGCAGATTTTCTGCGAGAGCCGTGAGGCGGCGCGTCGAGACAAGCGCTTCTTCGATGGCCGTGCGGTACTCTTCGGCACTTCGCGATCGCCGCAGCGCGAGCTGTAGCTCGCCATAAAGTGTGGTCAGCGGCGACCTCAATTCGTGCGCTGCGTTCGCGATGAATCGCTGCTGACTTTCTACGAGGACAGCGAGGCGCCGCACCATCTCGTCGACGTCGTTTGCGAGCTGGACGACTTCGTCGTCACCCGCTCGAAGCGCAACACGCGCGGCAAGATCTCCGGCTGCAACTTGGCGCGCCGTGCTTCCAATGGCCTCGTGTCCGCGCGTCAGGCGCCGCACGACGCGCCACACGACAACGATGGTGACGCCAATCGACGCAAGCGCCGCGGCGAGCATGACCTCACGCAGAAACGTCGTATCCTTCTCGAGATCGCTGCGCGGCGCTGCAAAGAGCAGCATTTTGTTGGTCGTCGGAATGCCCACGAGAATGGCGCGAAGCCCTTCGCCCCCATCATGGATGTCGAACGGCGTGCCGCGCGGATGACGAATGTTCTCGAGCGGGGGAGCGCCACGCGAGAAGCTCGCCGTGGAGTCGATCACCGTGCCGTCTTCGTCGTAGATGATGGCGTACTTGGCGAGCCGGCCAATGTCGTCGGCCTCGGCGCCCGCGCGGTCGGAAATGCGAAAGCCACCGGCGCTGTTTGAACCAATCTCTGCGGCCTCTTCGTGGGCCTCGGCGCGGAGCGCATCATCGAGCTGACGTTCTTCCGACCGCTCGAAAACATAGGACGCTGCCCAGAATGCAGACGTCACAGTGAGAGCGGTCGCGACGGAAATCGTCAGCACGAGGCGCGTGCGAAACTTCATTACTTTGGTGGTGGTGGCGTGCTCGTCAGCCGGTAGCCTGCGCCGCGCACGGTCTCGACCATCCACGCTGCCTCGCCGAGTTTGTCGCGAAGGCGGCTGACGTGGACTTCCACGAGATTCGAGTTTGGGTCAGACGACGTTCCCCAGATGCGTGCGAGCAGTTCTGCCCGCGACACCACGGTTCCCGCGTGATGAACGAGCTCGAAGAGCAGCTCGTACTCGCGCGTCGTAATTTCGAGCAAAGTCCCATTGAGTTTGACTTCACGTCCGAGTCTGTCGATTTCGAGCGGTCCCACGGTGAGCTTCGCGAAACCCGACGCACGCCGCACGAGCGAGCGTATTCTTGCCACGAGTTCTTCGACTTCGAACGGCTTGACGAGGTAGTCGTCGGCCCCCGTTTCGAACCCGAGTACCCGCTCGCGCAGCTCTCCTCGTGCCGTAAGCATGAGAATGGGGGTAGAAAGGCCGCTTTGCCGAAGGCGCCCGCACACCGAAAGCCCGTCGATGTCTGGCAGCATCCAGTCGAGCACGATTAAGTCGTACGTGTTCAATGATGCCATGGTGAGCGCTTCGGAGCCCGTGCTGCACGCATCGGCCGCGAACCCTTCTTCAACGAAGACGCGGCCGAGGAAGCGAGACAATTTCGCGTCATCCTCGACAACCAGGATTTTCACGTGGCCAAAGGTAGCACCAGACCCCGCCCGAGGTAGCACCAGACAGGGCGTTAAGCGCATGTCATGGACCGGGCGGGCGCGGAACCCCGGCAGGGTGGTTGATCAGCAGACCCGTGCGCGCTATGGTCCCCCGCCCAGTTGGTGGCTGTCGCACTGCGGACCCCAATTTTGCGGTTCGCTTTTTTTGTGTCCAAAACGCGGGAGGCGACGACCCCACGGCGCACCCCGATGCAGCACGCTCCTTCCTCGAAAAGTTTACCCTTCCTCGATCGCGATCGGCTCCTTGGCGTAATCGAGCCGGTGGTGCGTGCACACGGGGCGGAGGTTTGGGACGTCGAGCTCAAGAACGAAAATGGGTGGGTTCTTCGCGTTTACGTCGAGCGGTTGGGAGCCGGTGCGTCCAAGTTGAGCACGAAAAGTGCGGCCATCGACCTTGAGCTGTGCTCGGCCATTGCGCGCGATTTGAGCCCCGCGCTCGACATCGAGGATCCCATTGCAGGTCATTACAACCTTGAAGTCAGCTCACCCGGAATTGAGCGGTCGCTCAGGAAAGAGGCGGACTACGAGCGATTCGCAGGGGAAAAGGCAAAGCTGAAGCTGCGCTCGGCGCTGCACGGCCAGAAGGTCTACGTTGGTCGTCTTGGGCAGGTTTCCGAGGGAAGCGTCACGCTCGACGATGGCGACAAGAGCATTGCGATACCGCTCGACGAAATCGTTCTGGCACATCTGGTGTTCGAGTTCGGAAAAAAAGCGAAGGGTAAAGCGTAAAAGGAAGCCGTAACGTTTGAGCATGAAGCGGTTTCGAAAAGGAAAACGATGGCCACTCAGCAGCAAGCAGCCCAAGGAGACGTGAATCTGCTCCAAGCGATCGACATGGTCGCAAAGGAGAAGGGAATCGAGCGCTCACGCCTCGTCGCCACCATTGAGGAAGCCATCCTAAAGGCGGCCCAAAGCGTGTTCGGTGTCAATCGCGAGCTCCAAGCGAAGTTCAATGAGGAAACAGGCCAGGTCGATCTTTTCCAGTTCATGGCCGTTGTCGACGACGTTTCCGACGACGAGCGCGAGATTGCGCTCGAAGATGTGCACGAGGCAGGCCTCGACGCAGAAATCGGCGAAGAACTTGGTTTTCAAATCTTTTGGCACCCGAACGACGCCAAGAAGGCCATTGACCAAGACAAAGAGTTTGGCGACTTGCTCATGGTCAAACAAGCTCGCTCGTCTTTCGGGCGCATTGCAGCCCAAACGGCCAAGCAGGTTCTCATTCAGCGCGTTCGTGACGAAGAGCGCGATCTCATTTTCAACGAGTACAAAGATAAAAAAGGCGAAATTATCAAAGGGGTAGTTCGCCGCTTCGAGAAGGGCAACAACTTGATTGTCGATCTCGGTCGCGCCGAAGGTGTTTTGCCTTTCCGCGAGCAAACGCCTCGTGAAACGTACCGCCCGGGCGATCGCATCGTAGCCCTTTTGAAAGACATCGACCGCGAAGCCCGCGGTCCGCAAATCATTCTTTCGCGCGCGGATGGCAGGCTCGTCGAGAAGCTTTTCGAGGGTGAAGTCCCAGAGATTTACGAAGGTATCGTGAAGATTGTGGCATGTGCTAGGGAGCCTGGTGCACGGTCGAAAATTGCCGTCATGAGCCGCGATGCCGACGTGGATCCGGTTGGCGCGTGCGTTGGCATGAAGGGCTCGCGTGTTCAAGCCGTGGTGCAAGAACTCCGAGGCGAAAAGATTGACATCGTGTCTTGGGATCGCGACCCAGCGCGTTTCGTGTGCGCGGCGATTCAGCCCGCCGAGGTCAACAAGGTCATCGTCAACGAAGCCGATGGGCGCATGGAACTCGTTGTTCCCGACGAGAAGCTTTCGCTTGCCATTGGCCGCAAGGGTCAGAACGTGCGCCTTGCATGGCACTTAACTGGCTGGAAGCTCGATATCATCAGCGAGTCGAAGTTCAAGCAAATGGAAGAGGAAGCCATCAGCCAGCTTGCCCATATCGATGGCGTGAGCGAGGCAGTGGCACGAAGCATGTACCGCATGGGGTTTCGTGCACTCGAAGAGGTTGCCGAAGCAACCGAGCAAGAGCTCGCTGGCATTCAGGGCGTTGGTGCGGACAACGCGGGCAATATCCGCGAGGCGGCCGAAACAACCATGGAAAGGCTGCGTCTTGAACGCATGCAGCAAGCATCGAGCAAGACCGAGCCGCTAACGGAAAAAGAGAAGCTTCTTTTCGTTCGCGGTGTAGGCGAGCGCACGGTGCAGCTTCTCGACGATGCGGGCTATCGCAGCATCGACGATATTTTGCGCGAAGACGAAGACAAGCTCGCCATCAAAACGGGCCTTGGTATCAAGAAAGCGCGCGCTCTCAAGCAGGGCGCCGAGTTTTTCTTGCAGAACGAGTGGAAACAAATCGACGCTGCCCGCAGGAGCACCGCGGCACAAAAAAACGCAAGCGTGCAGTCGTGAGTTGACGAAACTAGCAAACGAAGAGCGCAATGATGTTGGCTGAGACGAAAACAAGCGAGCAGCGCCGAAGACCAGAGCGACGACTAGATAGTGTTGGTCCGGTGCGCACGTGTGCCGGGTGCGCCAAGCGCGCACCCGCAGACGAACTATTGCGTGTCATTGTCGATAATGCCGGCGTCCTTGCAGTGGATTTGGCCAATTCTCGTTTTGGTCGCGGCGCGCATGTGCACCCATCGATCGATTGTTGGAGCAAAGCGCTGAAAGGCGGCTTCGCGAGAGCCTTCAAGACAAGCGTGACAAGCGTGACAACAACTGTCGGCGACATGGCCACGCAGATCGTCGTCTCGGCCAACCGCCGCATCGAAGGACTTGTCTCGGGAGCGCGCCGTGCACGTCACGCAGTTGCGGGTGCCGACACGGTGCAGCAAGCCGTGCGTGATGGTACCGCGAAACTTGTCGTTGTCGCATGCGATGCCGCAGCGGCAGCGAAATTGTCCGAAATTCAACGAGCAATTTCTCAAGGCACGGCGATTGTTTGGGGCCACAAAGCCCGTCTCGGTGCACTTTTGGGGTGCGACGAGGTTGCTGTATGTGCCGTGCTGCACGAGGGCGTGGCGGCCGCAATTTCAAGTGCATATCGCGCGTCGCAACCGTTCTTGGACGTGGCGAGGAGTGAAGCATGGTGGTGTCCGGAGGTTCGATGAGCAAGGTTCGGGTCTACGAAGTGGCGAAGCAGCTTCATCTCGATCCAAAGTCGGTTGTAGGGCTGTTTCAGTCGATCGGCGTCACCGACGTCCGCAACCACATGAGCTCCGTCGATGTCGATGCCGTCGAGCGTCTCAAGAAGAACCTCGAGAAAAAGCAAACACACGACGTCGTGGAAGAGCGTATCCGTCGTGGTGCAGGCACTGTTCTCAAGCGTCGCGCGGTCGCGAAACCGGCCGCAGAGCCGGTGTCTACGGCGTCGCCCGCATCTGTTCCTCCTCCTCCTCTTTCTGCCCCACCTTCAAAGGTCGTTCTCGACGAAGTGGTTTCGCGCCGTGACGTTGGAGAGCCCGCCTCGGAACTGGCAACGCGCGAAGGCGGAATGTCGGCCTGTGACCTCGCGGATCACGAGAGCGCACGCACGCCGCCAGTTCGCGAGGCTCGCGAAGTGCCCGAAGAAGTTTGTAGCTCGAAAGACGTGGCGTCTCTACCAGCCGACAGCGCGGGCGAAGCCGCCCATCCATCTCATGAAGCTCGTATTGCACCGCACGACGTGCATGACGCGCATAACGTTGACGCCGAAGAAAGCGCACCTGCTGTTTCGGCACCATTGCCCGAGGCCCCGCCGTCCGAGGTCTTGCTGAAGGTGCCGCCAGTCGAGGCGCTGCCTGCGCCGTTGCCTCCTCTTTCGGATCGTGATTCGGATCGTGAAGGCGCTGACGTGGCTCCTCCGCTCGCGCCAATCGCGTCAGCCGTTCATGAAGTTCATGAAGATGCTATCGCCCCCGCCGCTGTTTCGGCACCATTGCCCGAGGCGATGCCAGTGGCTCCTGCGCGTGCACCGAGTGTTGATGAAATCGCCGAAGCATCCGCGGCTGCCATCGCTACTCCTGCTGTGGCCGCACCGGTCGAATCTGCGCCTGATGCGTCCGATGTGGTGGCCGCGTCGGTTGCTCCGGCATCCACAGAAGAGAAACGTGCACCAACCACCGACATTCCGCCTTCGCGCTCGACCCCAACGCCCAAGACCGGTGTTGAATATTGGGCGGGTCGTCCGGGCGTTCCAATGCCTACGCCTGTCAACGCACCACGCACCGGCATAGGCGGAGGCGCAGCTGGCGCCATGGCGCGCCGCACCGAGTACAACCCTCGCGCCGGCTCGGCTCCGCAGCGCCCAGGCACGCGGCCCGGTGGTCCGAGCGGTGGCGGCGGGCGTGGACCTGGCGGCATGATGCAGCGTGGTGGCTCTGGTGGTCGCGGACGCCCGGGTTTTCAGCAAGTGCGTCGCGGCCCTGTCAACGTCTCCACCAAGGAGATGAGCGAGCACAAGAAAGTCATTCGCATCGAGGGTGACATCACGCTCTCGGGCATGGCTGCGAAGATGAGCCTCAAGGCAACCGAGCTCTTGATGAAGCTCCTTGGCATGGGCACGACCGGCGTTCACATCAACACGACGCTCGACGCCGACACGGCAAAGATTCTTGCGAGCGAGTTCGGTTGGGAAGTCGAAGACGTTGCCGTAAGCGAAGAAGGCGCCATTGCTGCGGCTCGCGGCGAAGACGTCAAAGAAGCTGGCGGCCCCGTTGACGACAACCTCGAGTCTCGCCCGCCGGTCGTCACGGTCATGGGCCACGTGGACCACGGAAAAACGAGCCTGCTCGACAAAATTCGCAAGGCGAATGTTGCTGGCGGCGAGGCTGGCGGCATCACGCAACACATTGGCGCTTACAAGGTGAAAACCGACAATGGCACCATTGTGTTTCTCGATACGCCGGGCCACGAGGCCTTTACCGCGATGCGAGCACGCGGCGCGGGCGCAACGGACATCGTGGTTCTCGTGGTGGCAGCCGACGACGGCGTCATGCCTCAAACCAAAGAAGCCATTTCGCATGCAAAGGCTGCCAAGGTTCCGATCATCGTTGCCGTCAACAAAATCGATAAGGCTGCAGCCGAGCCCGACCGCGTCAAGCGCGAACTCGTTGACCAAGGCCTTCAGCCGGAAGAGTGGGGCGGCGACACGATCTTCGTGAATGTTTCGGCGCTCACCGGCGAAGGCATTTCGCAGCTGCTCGAGATGATAGGCCTGCAGGCCGAAGTCCTCGACCTCAAAGCCAACCCGAAGAAGGCTGCGTCCGGCGTTGTGCTGGAAGCGCTGCTCGATCGCGGGCGCGGTCCGGTCGCGCGCGTTCTCGTGCAAGAAGGCACGCTCAAGGTTGGCGATTTCGTTTTGGCGGGTCCTGGCTTTGGCAAAGTTCGCGCGATGACCAACGAGCACGGCAAGCATGTGCACGAGGCCGCGCCGTCCACGCCGGTCGAAATCCTCGGCTTGTCCGATGTGCCGGGCGCAGGCGATCCACTCCACGCTGTCAAAGATCCAAAGAAGGCACAAGAAATCGCGGAGAGCCGCAAAGTCAAACGCGACAAGAGCCTTGTTGCGACCGATGCGCGTATCTCACTCGAGGGTCTTGTCGAGCGCATGCAGTCGGCCGACCAGCAAGAGCTCCGCGTCATCATCAAAGGCGACGTTCAGGGCTCGCTCGAGGCGCTTGCGAGCGCTTTCAACAAGCTGACGACCGAGCGAGTGAAACTTTCGATGATTCACGCCGGCGTTGGTGCCATTACCGAAGGCGATGTGAATCTTGCGATTGCGTCCAAGGCAATCATTGTTGGCTTCAGCGTTCGCCCGGCAGGCAAAGCCGCGTCGCTCGCCGAAGAAAACAAGATCGAAATTCGCCTTTATTCGATTATTTACGACGCCGTCGACGACGTAAAGCGAGCGATGGAAGGCCTTCTTCCAACGACGAAAGTCGAGAAAACCACCGGCAAAGCAGAAGTTCGCGCCATCTTCAAGATTCGCGGTGTGGTTGTGGCCGGCTGCTACGTCGTCCAAGGCAAAGTCGTTCGCGGTGGTCAAGCGCGGCTCATTCGCGATGGCGCCATGATTTGGGACGGCAAAATGGCGGCACTCAAGCGATTCAAGGAAGATGTGAAAGAAGTCGCTGAAGGCTTTGAATGCGGCATTAGCCTCGACGGCTACGGCGACCTCAAAGAGCAGGACATCATTGAGTCGTACGAGATCGAAGAGGTTAAGCAAAAGCTATAATCTATTGCCTCGATGATCGTTGGCGTTCTCAAACTTACCTTTCACATTCCGCATGCGCGGTCGCTCAAAGACAAGCGTGCTGTCGTGCGCAAGTTTCGTGACCGCATAAGATCACACTTTGACGTTTCCATTGCGGAGGTAGGCTCACAAGATCTGCATCAAAAAGCGGTTTTTGGCGTGGCGGTGATTTCAAATGAAGCAAAGGTCTGCGATGCTGTGCTCGAGGAGATCGCCCGGGTTGCCGGTCTTCAAGAGAATGCGCAGCTCACCGATCGCGCAACGGAGCTAATTCCCATTGGCGACGATCTTTACGAAACTGACGAGCTTGACGAACAGGGTGACGACGATGGCGGGTGAAGGAAAGTATCGATCGTTTCGCGTGGCTGCCGACATTCGCCATCAGCTCGCGCACCTCGTCACTCACGACTTGGGCGATCCGCGTCTTGCGGGACTTGTCATTGTGTCGGTGTCGCTGACAGCGGATCTCAAACTTGCGCGCATTTTCTGGCGCCTCGCGCCCATCGCGGGCATCGCTGAACCCAACGCCGGAGAGCGCCGAAAAGACGCCGAGAAAGCGCTCGCGCGAGCCGCAGGCCGCTTCAAAAGTGCGCTTGTCGAAAGCCTCAACCTGCGCTTCGTTCCCGAGCTTCGCTTCAAGTACGACGAGGGGCAAGAAGCGCGCGATCACATCGACGAACTTTTGGAAGAAGTAAAACGAGGTTGATGCAGGGCACCCACGAGGGGTGCCCCTACGGCCAACGGAAAGCATATTCGTAGGGGCGGCCCTTGTGGCCGCCCGTGCCCCTACCGCAGGCGCATGATATACCAATTACCGCGCCAACCAACCATGTCGACAACGTGCAAAGAATGGGGTTTGCCGTCGATTGTGAACGTGAGTTTCGAATTCTTCACGCGCCAAATAGGCTTTTTGAAGTGCTTTTTCGGCTGAACCTGCGTAACGGATTTGTCGAGTTCGAAGGAGACGAACTTCGCTCTGTCTACGCCCTTGATGCGTGTGTGCAGGCGTTTGATGGCTGAGCGAAAGTGATCTGCGATTTTTTGATCCCACACCTTGGACGGATCGCGTGTGTCTCTCACAGCGACGTAGGCTTCGCGCGGAAAAAGCAGGTCGTTGGCAAGATCGGGGTTGTTCTGCGCGATGGCCTCGAGAAGATGCCGCATGCGCTGCGCGAGATCGTCGTTCGACTCGGTGGGCGCACCAAAGTCGTCGGCGCTCGCATCGCCAGACGCTGCCTCGGTAGTTGTTGATGCGTCGCCGGGCGCGTTGCTTGCATCGTTGGATGTGTCGATGATGCCTGCCGCGGTTGTCGCGTCAGCCGCGCCCGCGTCGGCATTCGGCGCACCCGCCTTGTCGTGGCAGCCCGCGTGCACCATGAATGCGCTTGCGACAAGTACGGCTCGCATGCATTGAATTGCAGTGGTCCGAAGTACTGGCAACGCCTGCTTCATGGTGAAACTGACATTATCACGACACGAAATTGGCGGGCACCCACAAGGGGTGCACCTACGGCCAACAAAACGTATTTTCGTAGGGGCGCCATTCATGGCGCCCAACCGCTGGCGGATCGCCGATCCCGAGGGTGCGTTGAATCGCGTCCCTACGCGAGATTGGGCAGGGTGACGAGGTCGACGTGCAAAACTTCGTCGAACGCGCGGATCTCGTGCAGACATGCTTCGGTTGGGCGGCTTGCGATGCGGAGTTTCGCGCACGATGCGCTGGCCCCATCGAACACGGTGTTGGTGACTTCTTCCACGTTGATGCCATGACGCTTGATGACAGCAAATACGTTGGCAAGCGTGCCAATCTTGTCGCGCATTCGAATGACCATTTGGAAGCGAGCGGTCGATGGGCCTGTCACGTTGACCACATTCGGAACTGTGCCTGCGAGCAAAAACGAGCGGATGATGCGCACGGTTTCTGTTGCAATGGCAAGCTGCGCCTGGTCGGTCGAGGCAGCAATGTGCGGCGTGCCGTAGAGAAAGCCGCCTTTATCGCTTGGTGTGGTAAGCGAGAAAAGGTCGGTCGCAATTTCTTTTTTGCCGCGCGGCTCGCTCGGAACCACGTCGATTCCGACGCGCAGCCCATGGTTTTTGATGGCATCGCGCATGGCTTCGTAGTCAACGAGATCGGCGCGCGCGCAATTGATGAAGATTGCACGCTTCGGCAAAAGCTCGAACGTGCGGCGCCCAACCATGCCGCGCGTGCGGTCGGTCAAAGCGAGGTGCAGCGTGAGTACGTCAGACTTGCTGGCAAGCTCGTCGAGGCTAAATGCGTGACCAATGCCGAGATCGGCTGCGCGCGCCGGGCTCAAGCTGCGGCTCCACCCAATGGGATGAAGGCCAAGGGCTTTGGCGCGCAGCGCAACGTCACGGCCAATTGCACCAACGCCGGCAATGCCGATCGTTTTGCCAACGATGCCTTCGGCCTTGCCATATTCGGTGCGTTCCCAGCGGCCCGCACGTAGCGATGCAACGGCGTCGGGAATGCGTCGGTCGATGGCGAAAAGTAGACCGAAAACGAGCTCGGTAACGGCCGGCGCGTTTTTGCCGGGGCAGTTGGCGACGTAAATTCCGTGCTCGCTGGCGGCTTTGACGTCGATGGTGGAGACTTCGGTGCCAGCGCGGACAATAAGGTTTAGCTGGCGCGCATTCTCGATGGCCGTGCGGGTGACTCCCTTTGAGCGGACCACGAGAATGCCAACGTTTTGGAGGCTGGTTTCGAGCGTCTCTTTCGTGAGCTCCGGCTCGTAGATGACGTCGAGCGGCAGAGTGCGAAGCTCTTCTACGGCACGCGGATGCAGTTTGTCGGCGATGAGAAGACGCATTTGGGATGAACTGTAGCCGAAAATGGGCGTTCATCGCACGCCCATTGCCGGCGCAGCAGTTTGTCGGCAATGGGCTGCTTTTGCGATGATTGACGCGATCGATGCGGTCGACGCGATCGAGACTTTTAGGTCACTCGCGAGCTATCGCGAGTTATTGCGTGATGGGAATGTCATGGATTGCTACTTGGCGAGAGCCCTGCGAGACTCCTCGTCGAAGGGCACGAAGTCTTTGATGACTCGGCCCTGCGGACCGACATTCGAAGTATCGAATTGGCCATCCTTGTTGTAAAATCCCCACAGTTTCGCTCCTGCATCATAAAACCAGACGTCTGGGTGCGGGCTCGGGGTTTGAGTGTCACGATTGAAAGTAAGATATGAGACATTGACCTGGTAGAAGGGGCCGTTGCCCTTTGAGAATTTTTGAAGCGCCGGGTTGGGGGTGCGTTCAGTTCCTAGAGATGGGACTGCCGCTCGGTCGAGGGGAGATGCCTGCATGACCGTAAAAGCGCTTCCATCTCTCGCGCCTGAGTTTTTGGCCGGTGGACCAAGGAGAAATCCATCCGATGGGCGGAGATCCTTCACATCGTCGGCAGTTCTCTTCGTCTTGGCACTGCTGGCTTGGGCCGGATCTTTTTGTTGTGCTTTATCTGCTTTGCCTTGAGCCAAAGCCGCCGGTCCCGGCTGGTTTTCGGTCTGCACATGGGACCAGTCGATGGGCGCATCGGGCAAGCTTTTGTAGGTCTCTTCGGAAATACCAGAAGGCGAGGACTGCGCCTTTTTTGGCGGCTCCGGCTCCTTTGGGTCGTTGAAAGAATCGAGATTGATAGGTTTTTTGTATGAAGTGAAATCTATTGGTATACCCATGTTGAATTTACCGTCCTTGTTCAGAGAAAAGTTTCGTGAATGATGGCTTGCTCTTCTTGAGAGCCTTGCGAATACCCTTGAGAGCCTGTCCTCCTGGAAAAATCGGACAAAGCGCGAGATCCATCCCGAATCTTTGGGCGTGTCCTCAACGAAAAGAACTCAACGTAGCAAGAGTACGCCTCGTTCTTTTCGTTTGCGGGCCA
>WQZB01000049.1 GCA_009780955.1 Polyangiaceae bacterium
AGCCCGAAATCCGTGGCTCACGCTCCGCTTCTATTCGAGAGCCACGGCCTTCGGGCTCAACGGAGCGCGACGTGTGCGCATCGCCTTGGATTTTCAAATTCAGCGCAACTGAGTTGCGCTGTATCGCGTCGGCACGTTTGGTCACGTTCGCGCTCATGGGCGACTCTCACGTGGGCGAGAGTTACGAAATCCGAAATCGGCAATCCATGGGTGGATCATTTAAAAACATGTGGTGGATCATCGATTACCGCGGCGCGCAGTACGCCCCCGGACTTAGTGTTGATGATACGGATATCCAATGATTCGTGTTTATCGTTATGGTCTTCTGGCTCCGACCATGAACGGCGCGCTCGTGCGCGAGCAAATGCGTGGTGCCAATCAATACCGCAACGTGCTCGTCGAGATCGAATGCGCCCGACGCAGCGCACTTCGCACGCTGCTCACCGATAACGGGCTACGCCAGCTCGAGGAAGAGGTGGCAGCCGCCGAAGCGTCGGTGCAAACGGCCGTTGCAGCCGCCCGCGAAGTTCGATCTTCAGCCAGGTCGGCCGCGTCAGTTACGGCAAGGCATCGCGTGCGCGAAGCGAGAGAGACGCGCCGACGCGCCGTGGATGCACTGCGAGCGCGGCGTCGCGAAATCCGCGACAGTGCCGCGGTGCAGCGCGCGATGAGCGAAATCAACGAGCGTGCGGCCTCGCTTCGTCGTAGCGCCCGGGGCTTGTGTGGCGTTTATTGGGGCACCTATCTCCTTGTGGAAGATGCCGATCATCGCGCGCGCGCCGCAGCGCTCTACGACGGCGCGTTACCCAACAACCCGCGGTGCTTGCGGTTTTTTGGCTCCGGCCGTATTGGCGTCCAGATCCAGCGCGGCATCCCGTGCGCCGTGCTCTTTGGTTCCGATGCGCGATTGCGCGTTGCGCCCGTTGATCCAGGTGCATGGCAGTCGCCCGAGCGTGCGGAGCGCCGGCGACTGTCGCGCACGGTTCTTTCGCTCCGCATTGGCTCGGAAGGGCGCAGTCCCATTTGGGCCCA
This sequence comes from Polyangiaceae bacterium, assembly GCA_009780955.1. Lineage (GTDB taxonomy): Bacteria > Myxococcota_A > Polyangia > Polyangiales > Polyangiaceae > Labilithrix. The sequence continues at coordinate 1,033 of WQZB01000049.1, forward strand.
ATGGCCGATGACGATGCATCGCCCGCTGCCCGAGGGCTCGATCGTCAAGCGCGCAACGGTCAGCGTTCATCGCCGTGGTCCACGCGAAGAGTGGAGCGTCGAAATCACCTTGGAGGTCCCTGACGATTCGTTCGTTGGCTCGCGGGCTAACCAGGCTAACGGCACGGGCAGCGTGGTTGCGATCGACATCGGCTGGCGCGCGATGGGCGGCGAGCTGCGCGTTGCTGCGTGGGCTGGATCAGACGGGCGTTCGGGCGAGCTCGTGCTGCCCGAGTCGCTCGTTGGCGCATTCGTGAAGGTTGAAGAGCTGCATTCGATTCGCGACCAGAATTTCACGGCGGCGCGTCAAGGCCTCGAGGCCTGGCTTACCGGCTTCGCAGCGATTCCCGATTGGCTGCACGATGCATCCGACTCCATCGCGGAGTGGCGCCATCCATCGCGCCTCGCAGCGCTAGCAAAAAAATGGAAAGGTTTACGCTTCGCAGGTGACGAGCAGGCCTTCGAAGCGCTCGAAGCATGGCGGTATCACGACCACCATCTCTGGTCGTGGGAAGCGTCGCAGCGAATCAATGCTCTGCGCGCGCGTCGCGAAATCTATCGCGTGTTTGCTTCTCGGCTCGTCCGAACCTACGCATCCATCATTCTCGAGAACTTCGATTTTCGAAGCACTGCCGAGAGCCGGCTATCCGACGATGTGCGCACGTCGTCAAGAGGCAGTCGGCGCGATCGCCAGATCGCTGCTGTGAGCGAGCTGCGTGCGATTTTGCAAAACGCTTCGGCAGGGCGCTCCGTAGGCATCGAAATGCTCGATGCAACGGGGGCCGCCGATTCCGCCGATTCTGCTTGCCCCCCATGCAGCTCGAAAGAATTCGATACGGCCGGGCAGCTTCATGGTGCCTGCGATCCGTGCGACAGCGTTTGGGACTCCCATGAAAACGCCGCGCGTGGACTGCTCGCGCGATGGCAGCGTGAGTGCCGTGGCATTGACTCGCCACGTGCAGGAGTGAGCAGTGAGCAGATGCCCGAAAGTCGTTGGGTGCGTGCACGGCGTCTTCGGGCCGAGAAAGATGCCGGCGCGGACCGTGCCGCGGAGTGTAAAGCGAAACACAAAGCGGTCTAACGTGATGGCCGCGATTGCCGACACTGGTTCGGAATGTGCAGCATTTCAGATCACGGCAGCCACGGGCGGCAATGGCCGCGATGGTTGTGTGCGGCTGGCGTAATCAATGGCAGCTCGGTGCCCTTGAATCCGAGACACTGACGATGTTGTTTTGTTAGCGAAAGAGCCTTGTGGTGCTTGCTTGAATTGTCGTGGCCAATGCACAAGGCCTTTCTTTGTATATTACGCCCTGCCTTTGGCAGGTGAGCTGTATTGCCTGTATCTGGTATGACGGCGATCCTACCTTGGGGGTCGAACGATCCACTAGCCTGCTTGCGATATATGTCGCCATATGTAGGCACATGTATTTTGTTGTCCTTGAATGTGCGCACAGTCTGGCGCACGCCGGCGGATGACTGCGTAATAATTTTCTCGTTCTCAGACATTCCCATAAGCCCCGTAAGAGCGTGTTTACCAGCCGTCGCGAGCGAATTGAGGCTAGGGCGGGCGCGAGGAGCCCGCGTAAGCGTACTTTTCGTACGTGCGCAGGCACCGCAGCGTCCAACCGAAGCATCGATTCGCGCAGCAGGCTGGTAAACACGCTCTAAGCTACGAACTGTATGACGCTCTGGGTCAAACTCGATCCAATCGCACGACGGCGGCAGTTGTAACACTTGCGCAGCATGTTGCGCACTCAACCCTGCGCTATGTCGATCTGTAACAGTGGTATAGAAATTGTTTAGTGAAGGTGTAGCGAGGGTGCTTATGCGCACGATTACTTTTTTTTGCGTCTCGATATTGCTTAGTGCTTGTTCCTCGGGTGGCAACGGCTCATCCCCCAAACACGATGCAGGCCCTTCTACCCATGGCTCTTCCACCAATGGCGGGCAGACTGGCGCCACCTGCGACGATCCCAACGACCCAACGTGCAACACGGAAACCGGCGTTGAAGAGGAGTGCGCGGTAGGCGCAGACTGCGAAAGCGGCGTTTGCGCGGACGGCGTATGCCAAGAGCCGACAAGCCGCGACGGCGTGCAAAACGGCGACGAAACCGACGTCGATTGTGGCGGCACCACCGCACCGTCGTGCGCCGATGGCTTGAAGTGCGTTGCAGGGTCCGATTGCACGAGCAAGGTCTGCACGGCTGGCGTTTGCCAGAAAGCAACAAGCAGCGATGGCGTGCAAAACGGCGATGAATCCGATGTCGACTGCGGTGGAACGAAAACCGGCGCGCAAAAATGTGCGACCGGAAAAAAGTGCAATGCGCACGCAGATTGCGTGTCGGATGGGTGCGGGTACGACGGGAAGTGTGCGGCAGGTCGAAGCTGCACGCAGCACCTTGGTGGTGACACGTGCGGGGTAGGGGAAATTGGCGAAGCAGGTGCGGTTCACGAAAGCTGTTGCTTGCAGGCGCCAATTGCTGGCTCTGCGGCTCGTGTCGACAAATACCTTGTTACGGCCGGTCGTATGCGAGCGTTCATTGAACGTCTTAATGGCAATGTACTAGCGTACGTGTCGGGGTTGCCGGCAAGCAACTGGGACCAGAAAAACTGGAATAGCTTTGTGCCGTCCGATATTGACGACGCGAACACCCAGCTCGGCCCGTATTGGAATAAGAAGTCTTGCGCGCCGGGCTCCTTCAATGGCCACACCTATTACACACCCCCGGATCCGAATGACCTGAGTTATGCGTCGAGTTTCACGCAGACCGATATGGATCCAAAGGCTTTGAATTGCGTTGGCTGGCACTTGGCAAACGCATTTTGCCAGTGGGATGGCGGGCGCCTTCCATCGCACAACGAACTCAAAAACATCGCCACGAATAATAGCGGCACCAGTTGGCCGTTGGTGGGCGGCAATGCACCCAACCAGGCTAAAGCTGATGATCGTTGGAGTCACTATTATAACTACGGATATCCGGGGCCCGAGCCGTTCAACGCCAAGGGCAGCCTGCGGGATGTCGCATGGCAGATACCGCCGCCAGGGCGTTTTCCTGGTGCAACGAATGCCAATGGCGTTGCCGACGCGGTGGGCAACATGCTCCCGTGGAATAGCGACAAGCCGTACTATTTCACGTGGACCGGATCGTGGGACGATCACAACAGGTCGCTTGCTAACGGCATCTGGACGGGCGTGTCGAGCCAGAGCAATGGCTACTTTGCAATAGGCATTCGGTGCGCACACGACTGATTGCGGTAGGGGCGCAGCATGCTGCGCCTCTACGAATGTATGCGTTTAGTTGGGGGGCAGTGAGGGTATTATGCGTACGATTACATTAATTTGCGTTTCAATATTGCTGAGTGCTTGTTCCTCGGGCGGCAATGGCTCGTCCCTCAAACACGACGCGGGCTCTTCCAATCTCAACGGTGGGCAGATCGGCGCCACGTGCGATGATCCCAATGACCCAACGTGCAACGCCCCGTGCGCGGCAGGCGACGAGTGCGAAAGCGGCGTTTGCGCGGACGGCGTATGCCAAGATCCAACAAGCACCGATGGCGTGCAAAACGGCGACGAAACCGATGTCGATTGCGGAGGCACTACTGCACCGCCGTGCGCCGATGGCTTGAATTGCGTCGCAGGTTCCGATTGCACGAGCAAGGTGTGCACGGCTGGGGTTTGCCAGAAAGCAACAAGCCGTGACGGCGTGCAAAACGGCGATGAATCCGATGTCGACTGCGGTGGAACGAAAACCGGCGCGCAAAAATGTGCGACCGGGAAAGCGTGCAACGTGCACGCAGATTGTACGTCGGATGGGTGCGGGTATGACGGGAAGTGTGCGGCAGGTCGAAGCTGCACGCAGCACCTTGGTGGTGACACGTGCGGGGTAGGGGAAATTGGCGAAGCAGGTGCGGTTCACGAAAGCTGTTGCTTGCAGAGGCCGATTGCCGGCTCCACGGCTTATATCGACAAATATCTTGTTACGGCCGGTCGTATGCGAGCGTTCATTGAGCGCCTTAATGGCAATGTACTGCAGTACGTGTCGGGCCTGCCGGCAAGCACGTGGGACCAAGGAAACTGGAATAGCCTTGTGCCGTCCAACATTGCCGAAGCGAACACCCAGCTTGGCCCGTTTTGGTCAAAGCGTTCTTGTGCGCCAGGCGACTTTAATGGTCACACCTATTACACGCCTGCGGATCCGAATGACCCAGATTCTGCTTCGAGCCTCACGCAGACTGATATGGATCCGAAGGCTCTGAACTGCGTTGGCTGGCACTTGGCAAACGCATTTTGCCAGTGGGATGGCGGGCGCCTTCCGTCGTACGACGAAACCATAAAAGTCCTTAGGAATAACTACACGACCACCTGGCCGTGGGGTAACGATGCGCCCACTTATGATCAGTGGAATCACCAGTATAACTACGGATACCCGGGGGCCATGCCGTCCGAACCCAACAACCCCAATTACCCGAGGGATATCGCATGGATGATAGCGCCACCAGGGCGTTTCCCCGGCGCAAGCAATGCCAATGGCGTTGCCGACGCGGCAGGCGACATGCTCGTGTGGAACAGTTACGGTCCGTCCTGGTTCACGTGGACCGGATCGTGGGACGATCACGACGCGACGCTTGCTAATAACTACTGGCCGGCCATAGGCGCGGAAGCACCCAATGGATACTTTGCAATAGGCTTCCGGTGCGCGCACGACTGAAATCGGGCAAGCCCGGATGATTCACGACGACTCCGCTCAGATGTTACCGACGCGTCACGAATTATCCGGGCAAGTGCGAAAGCGCGTAAAATTTTTCTCGTTGTCGCGCTCGCGCGAGGCAGTGTCGCGTCCACGCAGCAAACATCGGGCCTCATTTTTTGCCTCGTTTCACGCACTCGTGCGGGAATAATCGTTGAGTGAGGCTGTAGCCAAGGCTGGCCTGCCGTTTGCTTGGGCCGCGCCGCAATGGCACTTAAACGAACCACAAAGTGTATCGCGACCCTCCTTGGCATTGGCGTCGTTGCTCTGTCGGCTCGCCCGGCGGCGGCACAGGGGCTCATGCTCGATCGATTCGACCCTGCACCCGCGGGCGATCGGTTCTTCGGCGTTGAATCGCCGTTCGTAGCAGGCCCGTCAACACTGCACCTCATGGTGCTTGGGGACTACGCGCACAATCCGTTGGTCCTCAGGAACACGAGCGACAATTCGAAAGTTGGCTCCGTGATAAAGAGCCAAACTTTTTTGCATGTCAACGCGTCGCTAGCACTTTGGAATCGCCTCGCCGTCAACGCGGAGATCCCGATTGGATTGCAGCAAAGTGGTGACAGCCCGAATGGGGTTGCATCGCCAAGCGGCGGCTCAATGGGCGATTTGCGCCTTGGCGCGCGGCTTCGACTTCTCGGAGAATACCACGACGCCTTCCAGCTCGCGGTTGGTGGCTATGTTTGGGTGCCCAGTGGTGACAGAGGCGACAACACGTGGGTCAGCGACGGCAAAGCGCGTGGCATGCCGCAACTGATTTTGGGCGGCGAAGGCGGCCCCGTCGTGTGGTCAATCGCTGGCGGTGTCGAGTTCCGCAGGCAGCAGCAGCTTGAAGGCATTACGCAAGGAACCATGTTCAAAGGCGGCGCCGGCATTGCGGTGCAGCTCGGTTCGCATCGCGAGTGGCAAATCGGGCCCGAAGGCAACATTGCCATTTCTACATTAAACTCGGTCAAGCACAATACCAATGCCGAGGCAATGCTAGGCATTCGCTATCGCATCGTTCATGATTTCGAAATAGGCATTGGCGGCGGTCCAGGTTTTACGAGCGGCATTGGTACGCCTGATTTCCGCGGCGTTGCCATGATCGCTTACACGCCCGAGCAACGAAGCGATCGCGACGGCGACGGCATTTTCGACGACGAAGATGCATGTCCTGATGTGCCAGGCGTGCGAAGCGAAGATCCAGCCAAGAACGGCTGCCCCAAGTCCGACCGCGATGGCGACGGTATTCTCGATGAGGTCGATGCATGTCCGGACGAGCCGGGTGTGCCAAGCTCCGACCCAACCAAGCATGGTTGTCCGCTTCCGAAAGATCGCGACGGCGACGGCATTCCCGACGACGTCGATGCATGCCCAGACGTGAAAGGCGTTGCCAGCTCTGATCCAAAGAAGCATGGCTGCCCGCCCGATCGCGACAACGACGGCATTCCCGACGATGTCGACGCATGCCCGGACGTGAAAGGCGTTCCAAGCTCTGATCCGAAGAAGCATGGCTGCCCGCCCGATACCGACGGCGACGGCATTACCGACGATGTCGACGCGTGCCCATTCGAGAAGGGTCCGCCCGATCCCGACCCGAAGAAGCATGGCTGCCCAAGGGCTGTTCGGGTGATCGAGTCAGCCATCGTCATCTTGCAGCAGGTGCAGTTCGACACTGGCAAGGCAACCATCAAGCATGTCAGCGACGCGCTGCTCGACGAAGTTGCTGGCGTGATGAAAGACCATCCTGAAATCAAGAAGATTGAAATTCAGGGTCACACCGACAACCGCGGCACGCTCAAGCTAAATATGAAGCTGTCGCAGGACCGCGCCGACTCCGTGGAAAAGGCGCTCGTTGCGCGCGGCATCGATAAGGCGCGGTTGACAACTCACGGCTACGGCCCAGAGAAGCCAATCGACGACAACAAAACGGATGCCGGGCGGCAAAACAATCGCCGCGTGGAATTCAAGATCCTCGAAAAGGCACCAAAGCTAGTGCCAGCTGACCACGGCGATCATCCCCACACCGACCATGCGCAGTAATCACATTGTATCAGCGCTCGGGGCAGGCCTTCTCGGCCTGCTCGCGAGCGCGGGCCCCGCGCTGGCAGACCCTCTTCTTGTGAAGCAGGTCTCCCAGCGCGGCGACATGATGCTTATCGGCAATACGTTGGGACAGAATTGTCTCCCTTCAGTACGTCCAGTACCAGCAAATGGGAATAGGGGCGGGGGGGCCGGTATGAGCCCAGGTACTGCCAACACGTCCGTGCTGGTAGGTAACGTGGGTACGGTAGATGGTTGTGGGAACGGTCTCACAATTGGAGTATCGGCGCCTGATGTTCTTTGGTGTGCCGGCGACAGCCCAGATGATGGGCAAACGCTGGCAGATATGAGCATCACGGCGCCTCCAACGGCCGCCGTGCCCCCAGCGCCTCAAGCGCGAAGCACAGCGGTGCTTAATCTTCCCCAAGGCGCTACGGTTACGGATGCATGGATCTTTTTTGCAGCGTCTGTGGACGCCAATAACGCCAACGACGTTATTAACAATGCAAGCACGACGGCAACGCTCGATCGACCTGGTGATAACGGGTTTTCTGTACAACTAATTCCAGATCCCGATCCGGACACGCAATCGACGGTGACAACGCGAACTACCGCGTATGGCGATAATCCGCGCAACACATTTGCCTACCAAACGAGAGCGAATGTAACGGACATTGTGAAGCAGTATGGGTCTGGCGCATATCGCGTTGGCGGATTCAATGTACGTGATTTCCCTCACAATCCTAACGACGATGCGTTTGTGGGATGGTGGATGGTGGTGTTCTACGAGTTGAAATCTGATCCTCAGCGCAATCTCGCACTTTATGATGCTTTCGACGCGGTAAACAGTAACACGACCACGAATGGTCAGCCGGGTCTCCAATCTACTCTTAAAGGCTTCGTCGTTCCGGCGGACGCGAATTTTCAAGCGAAACTCGGTGTGGTCGCTTGGGAGGGTGATGCATATATCACCGGAGATAACTTATATTTTGGGAATGACTTACAAAATCCGGTAACTAACGCTTTAAATCCGGTTGACGATTTTTTCAACTCAACACGATCGCAGTCTGCTCCGGCCGGTGCTAATCCCGATGCTGTGGGCGTTTCAAATGACGGAGATTTGCCGCAGCTAACCGGTACGCAAGGTAGCATGTCGGGTATGGATATCGATGTTGTCGACGTGACATCGAGGTTGAGTGTTGGGGATCAGCAGGCGTCGCTAGTCGTGAAAACGGGTGCTGATAGCTTTGTACTCGGAGGCTATGTCCTATCGGTTTCGGAATTGATGCCGGATTTCAATGGCTCGACCAAGGTTGCTGCAAACAACACACAACACGCTGACAACGCGGTTCTTCCAGGTGATACTCTCAAATATACAATTGTCCTAACGAATGTCGGTGACGACGCTGCAACCCATGTAAATCTTACCGATTCATTGCCTCCGCAAGTGACGTGCGTTGATGGGTCGGTAAATGTTATGTTGGGGGGAAACGATATTACGGATACTGTCAATGCTACGTGTAATGGCGATGCGTTGTCCTTGGACTTGCCGAATTTTGACGCGAGAGGCGGGGCGAATACGTCAGCTACGGTTACCTTTCAAGTTACCGTGAATGAAGGCGCTACAGGCACGATTAGCAATCAAGCAACGATCGCTTGCGATGATGCGAACGGGAACAATCCACAAACGTTCACGACTACTGGCGATGAAAACAAGGCGGGCGCAACCACTGACACACCGATTGATCAATGCACAACCGGCGATGAAGCGCCGTGCACTGATCCGCAAAAGCCAATTTGTAACACGACGAAGCACCCGTTCGAGTGCGTTCAGTGCGTGGGCGATACCGATTGCGCGAGTGGCCAGTTGTGCGATGAAAACACAAATACATGCCAAGCCGGCCAGCCATGCAGTACAGACAGCGATTGCGGCAGCGCGACCAGCGGGCATGTTTGCGACGACACTAGCAAAATATGCAAGCTTGGCTGTCGTGGCCAAAACGGCAATGGCTGCCCAAGCGGAGAAACTTGCTCGTCAACCAACTCGGACATCGGCACTTGCCAAGCCGGCCAGCCATGCAATCAAGACAGCGATTGCGGTGGCATAAATAATGGCCAGGTGTGTAACGACACCAGCAAAGTATGCCAACCCGGCTGCCGCGGGGTCGATGGCAGCGGCTGCGTGAGCGGCCAAACTTGCTCATCAACCAACGCTGAAATTGGCACTTGCAGCGGTACCGGCCAAAACAACAGTTTTGTTTTTGCTGGGGGTGGGTGCTCCGCGGGCCCTGCTGGGTCGAGCGACAATTCCAGTTCAACGCTGTTGCTTGCTGGAACCGTTGCTGCGGTGGTAGCTGCATCGCGCCGGCGTAGCCAACGTAGCAAGAGCATGCGCGTATAGGGTGGGGGCGCCATTCATGGCGCCCGACCGATGATCCCGAGGGCGCGATGAATCGCGCCCCTACGTGGTTCGCGTGAGGAAATGAGAGAAGGGCGGTCGCAATTCGCGGCTGCCCTTTTTTATTGTTTGCGGCTCCGCAATGTCTTCGAGTGCCTTTTCAGCCGAGCGTTTGAGAGCTATTTCGTAGGTCACTGGACAGATCGGACTTCGTTGGGGTAGAGGCGCGCTAACACTTCATCCCACGGCACAAGATCCTCGTCGTTATCCTGCCAGTTAGGGTTTCTGGCGGTCCAGTCGTCAGCCTCGGCATCTTCGGCGATCTCATCGGCGACGCGCTTCTCGAAAGCGGACGCGCAATCGAGCAGTGCGCGAACGAGGCGTGTCACCGTATCGTTGTACTCACGACAGAACGCTGAGAATGCCTGCGTTACCGGAGCGGTTTCTGGGACGCGCAACGATGCCCATCGAGGCGCCCAAGTACGCATGAGATCTGCGATCCGCAGCATCGAAGCACGAGCCTCGTCATCGAGGAATGGATCCGCGTCGGCAAGATCTTTTACCTGGAGAACCTCGCGCGTCATCCGATCGAACGTGCGCCGAACTTCCATCGCAGAACGAAAAGTCTCTACGATTGCCGCACCTTCTTGATCGAAGGTTTCCTGCTTGGGCTTGGCATGAAGGCGCACTTCAGCAACGTGAACAGATCGAAGCTGGGCCTCCAAAGCATGCAGATCAAACGGCAACATCAACTTGTCAATATAATGCTGTTCGAGCGGCACTTCCAGTCCTCACCGCCGCGGTGGACACACTCTCACCGAGCGGGCAAGCATGCGGCCTACCCCACCACAGCTAAGCATTCCGTAGGGGCGCCATTCATGGCGCCCAAATTCACGGCGCCCGATTGCGGCATTTTGAAATCCATACCATTGGGCGATTCCAGGGGCGCGATGAATCGCGCCCCTACAAGCAACAAAATGCATATTTCGTAGGGGCGTATGGCCATACGCCCCTACATCGAAAGCGGTCTAATTCCAAATGCGTGCCACGACGAGATGCTGGACGGCAGTGCCGGCGGCGTTCTTGCCGCTTATTCTGCCCACAACCACGGTAAGCGAGCCGTCGGGCGTGTACACGGCGCGCAAACCACCCAAAATGGGACTGGCCAAGGGGGTGGAGATGGGTATAGGTATGGTAACGACACCTTGATTGCCCATGGTCATATCGGGCGTCAAATCAGAATTGTAATAGGCAACGACCATGGAGGTGTTGCCTGTCGCTTGGTCCTTGTACTGGCCTGCAACAAGGTAGCGGCCATCGGGCGCACGCGTGATGCCGCCATTGCCGCCATCATGAAAAGAACTATTTTCATATACATTACAATAAGAACACACAACCGGCAAAGACACGGGGGCCGCTGGGCTGCCGGTGTTGTCGATGCGAACAAGCGAATAGGTGCTTGTGCCTGATTGGCCCGCGAGCAAATCAACGCTTCCATCGGTTTCGAAAAAGGCATCGGCAAAAAATTGCCAGTCCGTGGAGTACCATATTCCTTTGTTTTCGTCGTTGTTTCCGTAGTTCGGGTCGAGATCGCAAGACGGCGGATGCGGGTATCGACCGACACGTATGCTTTCACCGGCGGTCAAGGAATAACTGGGACCGGCAAAAGCAAGCGCGCCAGTTGGCAGGAGAGACAGATTGTTAATGACCTGGCGATGGTTGGTATCCCCAAATCCTGAGCAGATGGGCATGCTTCCCTGCCCATTGGCTGGGATTTGAATTAATGCGTAGGGTTCAGCGGAGGAGCTGCTGGGGATGGAAGCCCATCCGCCGGCGTAAATGCTGTCATCCGGCCCCACAGCGATAGCGTATAGGTAAAAAGAAGTCCAATTGTTAGGGAGTGATGAATTCGTCGTAGCGAACAATGTTGTATCAAAGGCGCCGTTGGCCTTGTAGCGTTTGATGCTGTCTATCGCACCCGTGTTTTCTATTGTTACGATACGACCGTCTGGATATGCGGCCACGCCGAAAAGTCCCCCATTAATACTTTTTATTGCGGGGTCAGAAAGCGTTGAATCGATCGCGCCATCGGTGTTCAAGCGAATCACCGCGCTTGCATAGCTGTAGTTAAGCGAGTCGTAGATCGTTGCCGCCCCAACGAGGATTTTGCCATCGCTTTGCGGAGGAGTGGCCGCATTTACACTATAATAATCTACCGTTGTGTCTTCATAGATGCCACCAGATGCAAATGAGGTATCGAGTGTGCCGGGCTTGCCGCTAATAACGAAAAGCTGGAGATCCATGGGTACCGTGACGGTTGCGCCCTCTGCCAAGCCCTGAAGTTTCACGGTCACCTCGCCTTGAGGAACGGACGCGCCAACTTTGACGGTAAGCTGCCCGGTGCTCGATCCGGATAGGATGGTGAGCGAATCCACGGTAACGCCATCGGGCTGACTTGTTGCTCTGATTGTGATGTCAGTTCCGGGGGTTAAGCCTCGCGTGATGTTGATGGTAACGCTGGCGGGTTGCCCTTGCTGAACATACACCCATAAGTTCTGGGGTTGCACGAACGAGAACGTGGGGCCAGGGTCAACGTTCCCACCGTCGAGCTTGCCGGACCCGCCGCCCGAGTCGGCGTCGCCGGTGCCACCATTGGTTTGACCCGACCCGCCATCGGATGAACCCGACCCGCTCGAGCCCGGGGCATCACCAAACGGGCCGCCGCACGAAGCCAGGCAGCCGACAGCAACGAGTAATCCAGCGAAAGAATAATTTTTCATAGGAAATTCCTTTCAAAATGCGGCCGCAAACCTGCCGCTATTGTACAAGTCGACCGCTCCGCGAAAGAGTTGCTTCGAAGTGAAAAAGGTAAGGATGAGGTAGGTCCGTATGGCCATACGCCCGTACCCACAGCCGTCGGTACCCATGCCTGGCCAACGGCGCGCGGTAAGGGCAGCACGCTGCGCCCCTACGTGGTTCGCACGAGGAAATGAGAGAAGGGCGGTCGCAATTCGCGATTGCCCTTTTTTATTGTCTCGCACGGCTTGGATTTGATACGCCATGCGATGAGCGACGCTGCTCGCGTTGCATTCGAGGCACTCATGAACAGTGGAACCTACGAGTACCAAAGCGAGTTTGTCCGTAAGTACGTGGCTCAGGGCGAAGCCAGGGGCAAAGCCGAAGGCGAAGTCAGAGGCGAAGCCAAGAGCGTGCTGATGTTTCTCGAAGCGAGACATCTCGTTGTCACCGACGAGCAGAAGCAAAAGATTCTGTCGTGTACAGATCTCGAGGTGCTCGACCGGTGGATTCGCAAGGCTGCGGTGGTGTCGAGCACCGAAGAGCTGTTTTTGATTTAGGGCGTATTCCTACAACCACCCTGCGCGAGCCGTCGGCAAACAGCTCGCGCACGCTGGTAAGTGATTCAAGTTTTATTGCCAGTACCTTGCTGCCACCATGTGGCCGTTGCCACTCGAAAGCGGGAAGCGTAGTCAGTCGTGCGCGCACCGGAAGCCTATTGCAAAGTAGCCATTGGGTGTTTCCGCGCCTATGGCCGGCCAGTAGCTATTAGCAAGCGTCGCGTCGTGATCGTCCCACGATCCGGTCCATGTGAAATAGTACGCAGCCTGACTGTTCCACACGAGCATGTTGCCCGCCGCGTCGGCAACGCCATTGGCATTGTTTCCTGCAGGGAAACGACCTGGTGGCGATATATACCATGCAACATCCTGCACATTACCGGCGGCGTTGAGCGGCGGCATGGCCCCCGGGTATCCGTAGTTATACTGGTGATTCCACTGATCATAAGTGGGCGCTGTGCCGCCCCACGGCCAGGCAGTTGTGACGTTATTAGTAAAGACTTTTTTGATTTCGTCGTGCGACGGAAGGCGCCCGCCATCCCACTGGCAAAATGCGTTTGCCAAGTGCCAACCAACGCAGTTCAGAGCCTTCGGATCCATGTCGGTCTGCGTGAAGCTCGATGCAGAATCCGGGTCATTCGGATCCGTAGGCGTGTAATAAGTGTGGCCACCGAAGTTGCCGGGCACACAAGAACGCTTCGACCAATACGGGCCGAGCTGGGTGTTTGCGTCGTCAATATTGGACGGCACAAAGGCATTCCAACTCTGGTTCCAATTGCTGCTTGCCGGAAGACCCGACACGTAGGTTAATACATCGCCGTTAAGACGTTCAATGAACGCTCGCATACGACCGGCCGTAACAAGGTATTTGTCGACACGAGCCGCGGAGCCGGCAATGGGCGCCTGCAAGCAACAGCTTTCGTGAGCCGCACCTGACTCGCCAATTTCTCCTACCCCGCACGTGTCACCACCAAGGTGCTGCGTGCAGCTTCGACCTGCCGCGCACTTCCCGTCGTATCCACACCCATCCGACGTGCAGTCTGCGTGCACCTTACATATCTTCCCAATTGCACATTTTGGCGCACCCGTTGTCGTTCCACCGCAATCGATATCGGATTCATCGCCATTCCTCACGTTGTCGGTGTGGGTTGGCACCTGGCACACGTTTTTGGTGCAAACGCCGCTCGTGCAATCCTCAGCCACAATGCACATCAAGCTATCGGCGCATGCTGGCGCGTGAAGGCCGCCGCAATCGATATCGGTTTCGTCACCATCTTTTATGCCGTCGTGTGCGAGTGATGATAGCGCTTGACAAACATTCATACGGCAGATGTCTGATTCGCAATCTGCGTCGATGATGCATATGTAACCATCGGCGCACAAGGTAGTGGCGTACCCGCACCCGATGTTGCCTGAGTCGACCTTGTTGCCTGAGTTTCCCGCATCGGTTTGCCCTGGCCCGCCGTCGGGTAGCGTGGCATCGCCGAACGGCGTGGCGCATGATGCAAGGCAGCCGACAGCTACGAGCAATCCACCGAGAGAAAAAGTTTTCATGAGGAAGTCCCTCCAAATAACGCGGTCGAACAACCACCGCTATTGTCTATATCGACTGGTCGGGCCACGAAGGTTTGTTGAAGCAAAAATATGGATGAGGTAGGGCCGTATGGCCATACGCCCCTTCCCGCAGCCACCAGCGCGCCAGCGCACTTGCGTGCAGTCAACCCTCGCTGAAACCGCGAGAGCTATGTCGCACATACGCGCTTGTGGAAAATTAGGCCCGTTGTGGAGTGAGTCCGCTACCATGGGCTCGTGGCTGGAGATCCGAGCGCGTCCTCTGAGAATGAGACTTCGCCTCAATCAAAGGTTCGTTTGGGCGAGCTGCTCGTGCAAGCAAATGCCATCACACCCGAGCAGCTCGCCGAGGTTTTGCGCGAGCCGCGCGATCCAAGAAAAAAGATTGGCCAGCTTCTCATCGAGCGCGGGTGGCTGACCGAGGTGCGGCTCACGCAAACGCTAAGTTTGCAGCTTAGCGTGCCGTGGGTGTCGCTTTCGCACATCGATTTTTCACGCCAGCTTTTGAATCTCGTTGCGCGCGCGCTGGCTGAGCGCCACTGCATCATTCCGGTTTTTGTGCGTCATGTGAAAGGGCAGGGCGACACGCTTTACGTCGCGATGGATGACCCAACGAACGAGGGTGCGCTCGCCGAGGTGTCGATGCAGACCAGGCTGCCCACCAAGCCGATGATCGCGTCGGCTTCCGACATTCGCAGCGCGATTCGTATGTACTACGGCGAAGCGGACACCGAGCGCAATGCCGATGCAATTCCAGTCACAGTCCCAGGTGCTCGCACACGCGACGCACGCGACGTGGCAGTAGCGGTCGAACCCGACCAGACCCGCCAGCCCTCCAAGCCGCCACCCGTGCCGCGCGCCAAAGCACCATCGGAACCAACCGAAGGTCCAGAGACCGCACGATCGAGACTAACGAGTGCATCTCCGCCTGAGCCGCCTAGCAAGCCCACATCGTTGCCGCCTAGCAAGTCGCCTTCGTCGCCGCCCAGCGCCGCCTCGTTGCCCAGCAAGCCGACTTCGTCGCCGCCCAGCGCCGCGCCGTCGTCCTCTTCCGTGGCCGACGACCCATCGGTTACGTCGCGCCGTCGCGGTGCCAAGGTGCGTGCGCTCACGCTGCTCGATGGCACCACGATTAATATGCCCCCGCGATCGAAGCCGGCCGGTAACATCGCTCCACACGAAGACGTTACTGCACGCGATTTCTTGAGCGCATTGCGCGCCGCGGCGCATGGTGCCGACGCTGCAGAAGTTCTTGGCGAAAAGCCTCAGTGGGAGCCGGTGGTCGCGGCTCTTTTGTCGATTTTACTTCGTAAAGGATTCATTTCCGATTCGGAATTCATCGAGGAGCTTCGCAAGATCTAGATCGCGCTGGCGACCGCATCCGTAGGGGCGCGATTCATCGCGCCCAGGGCATCGACAATGGTACCGATGGCTCGTGGTTGGGCGCCATAAATGGCCCCTACAAGCCAAGATGCATCCGCGATATGCGCATCATTGCACGGCGCCGGATGCGCGAAACTTGGCAATGTCGTCGTCGCTATATCCAGCTTCGCGCAAGATTTCATTCGTGTGCTCGCCATGCTTTGGCGGCGGCGTGTGCGCGCGCGGCAACGGCGGCGAGATGGGTGTGCGCATTTGACTGATTTTCCCCCACGGCGAATCGATGTCGAAAAACATGCCGCGCGCCTCGATGTGGGCGTCGGCGCGTGCTTCTTCCGGCGTTAGCACCGGCTCGAGACAGCATTCTCGTATGCTTGCAAATTGCACCCATTCGGCCTGCGTTCGCTCGGCGAAAATTGCTTTGAGTTTCGCTTTGAGCTTGGCCTGGTGCGGACCGGGTATGCCATCGCTCATGTCGGCAGCGATCCCAGTGCCTTCGCAGAATGCTATCCAGAACTTCGGTTCAACTGCGGCAAGTGCCATTGCTTTGCCGTCTTTCGTTGCGTACGTGCCGTACGGACCGATGCCCCCGGTGAGCGGCTCGTTCCCAGGCGACAAGCGCTGCCCGCCAAAGAGCTGACCGTAGCCGATCATGGCAAATGGCATGGCTGCTTCGACCATTGCGATGTCGACCACCGAGCCTTGACCCGTTTGCGCCCGCGTCATGAGCGCGCCCATGATGCCCAAAGCCGCGAACAATCCAGCGCCTACATCGGCAAGCTGAAAGCCGGGCACCTCGGGCGGGCCCGACGCGGGCCCCTGCATGCTGAGCACGCCCGAGCGCGCAAGAAAATTGAGATCATGCCCGGCCCGCTGACATAATGGACCGTTTTGCCCGTAGCCCGTGAGCGCACACACGATGAGGCGCGGGTTGTCACGCTGGAGCGTTTCGTACGGCAGGCCGAGACGCGCCAGCACACCAGGCCGAAACTGCTCGATCACAATGTCGTATCGAAGAGCAACTTTGCGAAAAATAAGCTTGCCATCGGGGTTTTTGAGGTCGATGGCAAGGCTTCGCTTGTTGCGGTTCAGCGCGAGGAAAATCGACGACGTGGGCTTGTCACCATCCGCGAGCGGCGGCACCACCCGAAGGTAATCGCCGCCGCTTGTGTCTTCTACTCTGTCAACCGACGCGCCGAGGTCGGCGAGAATGAGCGAAGTGAAAGGCCCCGGCAAAAGGCGCGACAGATCGAGAACTTTAATGCCTTTTAAAGGCTGCATTCTGAACCGCTTTCGATTTGCCGCGATTTCGTCGTTGGCGGCTGCGGTGCGGTCCTCAAAGCCGCAGCAGGCTGTTCCGGTCCGCTCCTCGCCGACCGCCTCGAACTCGCGTCAACTTGAAAGCGGTTTATATATTGTCGCGCCAAACGCCGTTTTACTGCTTGTACGAGAAAAGCTTCTGCAGCTTCATGGCAAGCATTTGATTGCCGGCAACTTTGAGCTTGCCAGCGAAAAATAGCTGCATGCCGCTTGCAGGGTTTTCGAAGAGCTTCTGGAAATCGTCGGGTGCAATGGTGATGGTGCAGTCTGCCGGGCCCGTGCCCGATTTGCACACTGGGCCGCTCGAAGACACGTCGATGTTCCACTCACCTTCGCCGGGGATATTAATCTGGTACTTGGCGCCGATGGTCTTTGCGTCTTCTGCGTTGTGCTGGAGCGCAGCGGGGAGAGCTTCGTTGAACAACAATTTAATGTCGACGGACATCGGGGTCCTCCATGAGCGAGATGAGCGAGAAAAGAGTGAATCGCGGTTCAGCGGCGTACCAAGCCCCCACGATGACGTCAAGGCTCCGCAGCACCCGCTTCGACGCTGTGCTCAAGGTTTCAAAGGCGCTGTGCTCAAGGTTTCAGAATTGCTAACAGATCGATTTTAAATCGAAAGCGGAGGACTTATGGGCCTGCTCGACGGCAAGGTTGCAATCATCACGGGCGCTGGCAATGGCATCGGGCGCGCGCACGCGCTGCTTTTCGCACAAGAAGGGGCGCGCGTCGTGGTCAACGATCTCGGGGGTGGCCGAGATGGCAGCCCGAATGATGCCGCAAGTCCGGCTGATGTCGTGGTGCGTGAGATTGTGGCGGCTGGCGGCAAAGCCGTGGCGAGCTACGACTCGGTTGCAACGGCACAAGGGGCAGCGGGTGTCGTTGCGCGAGCCGTTTCGGCTTTTGGGCGGGTCGATATTCTCGTCAACAATGCCGGCATCCTTCGCGACAAGTCGTTCATGAAAATGGACGAATCCATGTGGGATACAGTCATCGCCGTGCATCTGAAAGGCAGCTTTCTCTGCTCGCAAGCCTTTGTAAAACAGGTCATGGCGCAGAAGGCAGCGGCGGGCGCCGGCGGCGCGCGCATCGTCAATACGACGAGCGTAAGCGGCATGATGGGCAACTTCGGCCAGTCGAACTACGCCGCCGCGAAAGCCGGCATCTACGGGCTGACGCGCACCATGTCGATCGAGTTGCAGAAGCATCGCATCACGGTCAACGCGCTCGCCCCCATTGCCAAAACACGCATGACCGAAGACCTTCCAATGTTTCACGAGGTCGAAACGATGACGCCGCGTCACGTCGCGCCCGCAGCCCTTTTTCTCGCGAGCGACTTGTGCGGTGATCGCACCGGGCATGTGCTCGCGGTCGCTGGCGCGCGCCTTTATGCGTTCAAAGTGATCGAAACCCCTGGCAAGTTCAAAGACGATGCCGACAGCGTGTGGACGGCAGAGCAGATCGCCGAGCAGTGGGACGCAATCGTTAAGGGCTAACTCGCTTTCAAGTTAAATCGAAAGCTGGGGCGGTCTTTCCCTTGCTATCGGTAAAGCTCCGTACAAAAACCGTAAAGCCGCATCATGCCAGCTATTGCCTTCGAAGGAACATTCACCGCTATCGTCACCCCGTTCTGCGACAACGCGGCCAACGCGACTGGCCCGATTGATTGGCACGCGTACGATCGCCTTATTTTGGCGCAGCTCGAAGCGAACGTCGATGGCATTGTGCCGTGCGGTACAACCGGGGAAGGCCCCGCGCTCGACACCCGAGAGAAGCTCGAACTGTTCGAGCGCACCGTGAAGCTTGCAAAGGGCAAAGCGACAATCGTTGCCGGCACCGGCTCGAACTCGACGCGCGCGTCGATCGAGCTTTCGCAGGCGGCCGAGCGCGCCGGTGTCGACGCCGTCATGGTCGTTGTGCCGTATTACAACAAGCCCACGCAAGAAGGTCTTGTCGAGCACTTCGTTGCCATTGCTCGGTCGGTGCAATGCCCAGTTGTAGTTTACAATGTTCCGGGTCGCACGGGCATCGACCTTGCCGCTTCGACGCTCGCGAAAATCGCCGAACGTTGTCCAAATGTCGTGGCTACGAAAGAAGCAACAGGCAACGTGCTTCGCACGCAAGAAATCGTCCGCACCATGGGCGATCGCATGACCGTGATTTCAGGCGACGACGGGCTGACATTGCCAATGATTGCAGTAGGCGCCCGCGGCGTTATCAGCGTTACATCCAACGTGTACCCGGCCGAAGTTCGGCACGCCACACGCCTCGCGCTGGGTGGCCAGTTCACCGCGGCGCGGCGCGCGCACTTCGCGCTCATGCCCGTGCACGAAATCATGTTCGTCGAGGCAAGCCCTGGCCCAGCAAAGGCGGCGCTCGCTCACAAGGGCATGATCCAGGAAGTTGTGCGTGGGCCGTTGGTCACGGTTTCGCCAGCAGCACGCGCCAAGATTAGAAAGACTCTCATCGACTACGAAGAGCACAAAAAGCACGAAGGAGACCCAGCATGAGCATGCACCCCAGCACGAGTCCGTCGCGGTTGCGAGTTGCCGTTCTCGGTGCGAACGGCCGCATGGGGCGAGCTGTGATTCGCCTCGCGCAAGAAGCCGGCATGAAGGTTGTTTGCGCCGTTGGCGTGGGCGATGTTGGGCGCGATGCAGGCGAGCTCGCGGGCGTTGGGCATCTTGGTGTGCCGGTAGTTTCGAGCATTTCATCGATCGGAACCTACGGCGCCAACGTTGTCGTCGATTTCTCGGCTCCTCAGGCGCTTGTCGAAGCTTGCAGCGTTTGTGCGAAAGCGAAAGTCGCTCTTGTCAGCGGCACAACAGGCTTGTCTGACGTTGCGCGAGCAGCGCTGAGCGACGCGGCAAAGCAATGCGCCGTGATGTGGGAGCCGAACATGAGCATTGGGGTTCATGTTTTGGCAACGTTGGTCAAGCAAGCTGCGCTTACTCTTGGCGACGACTTCGATGTCGAGGTCGTTGAAACGCATCATCGCGCAAAGGTAGATGCACCGAGCGGAACGGCAATTCGTCTTGGCGATGTCGTGCGCAAGGCACGCGGCAGCCATTTCGTGCACGGCCGCGAGGGGCGTCCTGGGCCGCGTGCGCAAAACGAAATCGGCATGCACGCGGTGCGTGGCGGCGATGTCGTGGGCGATCACACGGTTTTCTTTTTTGGCGCTGGCGAGCGCCTCGAGCTCACGCACCGCGCATCGAATCGCGAGCTTTTCGCGCACGGTGCGCTGCGAGCCGCACTCTGGATCTCCGGTCGCGCACCGGGCCGGTACACGCTCGACGACATGGTTGCCGTCCCGGCGTAACCCCCAGGGGGCAGACACGGGGGTCTGCCCCTACCACCCAAAAAACGCATCATCGTAGGGGCGCCATTTATGGCGCCCGAATTCAGGGCGCGATGAATCGCGCCCCTACGCCCATCCAAACGCCCATCCGTAGGGGCGGCCCCCTGTGGCCGCCCCATATAGCGACACGCCCTAATTCGCGGCGTACCACTCCTGAATCGATCGCACCGCGCCTGATGCGACGTCGTCTTGTTCGAGCGCAGCGCAGCCAAGGCGAGCAAGAGCTGCCGTGGTGAAGCACACCACGCCGGCCGAAAGCGCAGCATGGCGAAGCGAACGCGTGCGCTCCGTTTCGTCGTCGCCTTCGGCGGTTACGATCGCCAGCGCAATCGCGCCCGAGCGAAGTTTGGCAGGGGCTGCGTCCACGTTCACCGTGTCGTGCGGAATGCGCGATGCCAAAAGGGCATCTGCCGTATGTCCCACTGCCACCACGTTGAAACCAAGCGCCCGCAGTCGCCTTCCAAGTTCAACGGCCACCATGCGATCGCGCTTGGTCACACACAGGATCACCTCGCGTGCACGGGAGCTCGCTGCTGGCCGTGAAAGCGAGGCGCCAATCGCGCGAAGAGCCTTGTTGTAGGCGCGCGCCGGCGTGTCGCCAATGCCCATCACCTCGCCGGTGGAGCGCATTTCAGGGCCTAGCACGGTGTCGGCGCCTGGCAATTTTTTGAATGGGAAAACGCATTCCTTGGCCGCGACGTGGCGCGGAAGCGGGCGATCTTCGATGCCAAGTTCGCTGAGCGATTTACCCAGCATCACCTTCGTGGCGATGCGCGCGAGCGGCAGGCCAATGGCTTTCGAAACGAAGGGCACCGTGCGGCTTGCACGCGGATTGACTTCGAGAACGAACACTTGCCCGTCTTTGACTGCGAGCTGCGCGTTCATCAAGCCCACAACGCCAAGCTCCAAAGCGATTGCGCGCACGATGGTCTCGATGCGTTCGACGATTTCGGGGCGCAGCGAAAATGGCGGCAAGATCGTTGCCGAGTCGCCCGAGTGCACGCCCGCGCGCTCGAGGTGCTCGAGCACACCGCCGATGACGACGCGCTTGCCGTCGGCAATGCAGTCGACGTCCACTTCGACCGCGTCTTCGAGGAAGCGATCGACCAAGATCGCTCCGCCGCCTTCTCGCACCACGTCGCTGCCTGTCATGGCTTCGAGGTGCGCATGAAGCTCGTGATGGTTGCGTGCAATTTTCATCGCGCGGCCGCCGAGCACGTAGCTTGGGCGAACGAGCACTGGAAAACCAATGCGCTCGGAAGCGGCCACGACATCCGCGCGAGTCTTTGCGACCGCACTTTCGGGCCTCTCGAAACCGAGCTTGGCAAGCACTTCGTCGAACCGACCGCGATCTTCCGCGCGATCGATGCCGTCGCCGCTCGTGCCAAGAAGGTGGATTCCACGGGCTTCCAGAGCTTTGGCCAGCTTGAGCGGGGTTTGCCCGCCAAACTGCACGAGCACGCCTTCGGGCTGTTCGGCTTCGCACACCGCGAGAACCGTTTCGAGCGTAACGGGTTCGAAGTAAAGCCTGTCGGCCATGTCGTAGTCGGTCGACACGGTTTCAGGATTCGAGTTGATCATCACCGCTTCGAAGCCGAGCTCGCGCACAGCCGAAAGCGCATGCACACAGCAGTAGTCGAACTCGATGCCTTGGCCGATGCGGTTCGGACCCCCGCCGAGCACAACGACCTTCGGTCGATTTCCCTTTGCGATTTCGCTTTCGGTTTCCCATGTCGCGTACATGTAAGGCGTCGTGCCGGGCATCTCGGCCGCGCACGTGTCGACGCGAGCAAAAGTAGGCCGCACGCCCAGCTTTTCGCGTAGCTGCCGCACGTCGGCTTCGCTCGTGCCGGCGAGCTCGCCAATGCGTGCGTCGGAGAAACCAAGACGCTTGCATTCTGCAAGGAGCTCGCCTGTGAGACCTGCAATCCCCGTTTTCCCTGCTTCTGCAATCGTGCGTTCGGTGTCCACGATCCGCCGGAACTGGGCCACGAACCATGGATCGAACGCCGTGGCTTTCGCGATGTCGGCATCGCTCGTGCCCGCGCGCATCGCGCCCAGCACGCGGATCAGGCGGTCGTCGGTTGGGCGCCCAAGATCGGCGAGATCGGCTTCGCCGTTTTCTTTGCCAGCCAGTCTAGTGAACCCCGTGAGCCTGCCAGCGAGTCCTGTCACGCCGCCCACTTCGAGTGCGCATGCTGCTTTTTGCACGGCCTCGCAGAACGTGCGTCCAATGCTCATCGCTTCGCCAACGCTTTTCATCTGCGTGCCGAGCGTGCGGTCAGCGCCCGCAAACTTCTCGAACGCAAAACGCGGCCACTTGACGACCACGTAGTCGAGCGCCGGCTCGAACGCGGCGCTCGACCCGGTGAGGTCATTTCTGAGCTCGTCGAGACGGTAGCCCACGGCAAGCTTGGTTGCGATTTTCGCGATGGGGTAGCCCGTGGCCTTCGACGCCAAGGCGCTCGATCGGGACACGCGCGGGTTCATTTCGATGACGCGCACTTCGCCGTCGGACGGGCGCACGGCAAACTGCACGTTGGCGCCACCCGTTTCAACGCCAATCTCGCTCATGACCGCGCGGGCGGCGTCGCGCAGGCGCTGGTATTCTTTGTCCGTCAAAGTCATGGCGGGCGCCACCGTGATCGAATCGCCCGTGTGCACGCCAAGCGGATCGAGATTCTCAATCGTGCATACTACAATGAAATTGTCGACTTTGTCGCGAATGACTTCGAGCTCGAATTCTTTGTAGCCGAGCAAGCTTTCTTCGACGAGAACTTCACCGGTGGGCGACGCTTCGATGGCGCGCACGACTTTCGCGTCGAGATCGTGCTCGCTGTACGCGATGGATCCGCCGGTGCCGCCGAGCGTGAACGATGGGCGGAGAATGAGCGGCCAGCCAAGATTTTTGCTTGCTGCGCGGGCCTCGTCGGGCGAGCGGCATAGGGTGGCGCGCGGGCACGACAGGCCGATCTTTTCCATGGCCTCTTTGAACAGTGCGCGGTCCTCCGCTTTGCGGATGGCGCTCGGGCGAGCGCCAAGCAGCTCGACGCCGAAGCGACGAAGTGTGCCATCGTCATGAAGAGCGAGTGCAAGGTTCAACGCGGTTTGCCCGCCAAGCGTTGGCAAAATGGCGTTCGGCTTTTCGCGTTCGACAATCGCACGCAGCGCGCGAACATCGAGCGGCTCGATGTATGTGCGATCGGCGAGCTCCGGATCGGTCATGATCGTTGCCGGGTTCGAGTTGACGAGGACTACTTCGTAGCCCTCGGCGCGGAGCGCGCGGATCCCTTGCGTGCCGGAATAATCGAACTCGCAGCCTTGACCAATGACGATGGGGCCAGCGCCAATGACGAGAATGCGTGAAAGATCAGAGCGGCGCGGCATGGTGGGGGAGGGGAACGCCGCAATTCTCTGGGTACCCGAGCGCGAGGTTCAAGTTGCGCACCGCTTGCGTAGCGGCACCCGCTAGAAGATTGTCGATGGTCGCCACGATGGCCGCGTGCCTGCCATCGGACGAGACTTCGAGACCGCCAATTGTGACGTGGTGCTTGCCTGCGATGTCACGAACGAGCGGAGCTTCCTTTTGCAGGACGACGAGCGGCTCGTTTGCGTACGCTGCACGGTAGCGATCTTCCAGAACTGATTTTCGTTGGGGTGCTTCAAAGAACATCGATGCGGTCACCATGATACCGCGGAAGAACGGCGCGACATGTGGCAGCAAGAAAACGGGGCAGCCGAGCTGGCGGCTGATCTCGCGCTCATGCACGTGTGTGGTCAGCGAATAGGGCAGAAGGTTATCGCGCAGAACTTCTGGATCATTCCGCGCAGAAGGCGTTGTGCCAGCGCCGCTGTAACCGCTGACGCCAAAGATGCTCGGCGGGGTCCAGCGGAGCATATCTGCCAGCGGACCAAGTGCGAGCTCGGCTGCCGTTGCATAGCAACCCGGATTGGCAATGCGGGTTGCACCGGCGATTTCCTCGCGTTGGCGCTCGGGTTGCCCGTACACCCAGTTGTCGTCGAAGCGGTAGTCCGCACTAAGGTCGACGATAACGCTATCCTTGCGCGCAACGTTGATAGCCGCAACGTAGGGTGCGGCTGCGCCATTCGGTAGTGCGAGCACGTAGGCGTCGAGGCAATGGCTTGCCGCTTGCTCGGGTGTGATACCGTCGCGCTGCGAGACTGCGAGCCGAACGTCGAAGCCAACGTGAGCGCGAATGAGCGCCAAGAGCTCCTGGCCAACGTGACCGCGCGATCCCACGATGCCGAGGGTTTTCTGCGCGCTGGTGGAGGATGCCTTTAGTGCTGCGGTCATAGTAGTAGTGCGGTCATGACGATGCCGCTTGCTCAGGTGCAGGCGGCGCCGGCGGCGTTGAGAGTGGTGCGTCGTAGAACGTTGCTTCCATGGCGAGCGCACGCTCTACCGACATTTGGATTTCGGGAAAACCTGTCATGCCGCACCAGAAAACCCACCACTTGGCGGTTTTGTACAAACCATCTGCATTTTGCACGTACCAAGGATTGATTGGGTTTTGCGCGCGCGAACGCCAGAACATTTTCGGGTTTTCCCGGCGCATGCGCTGCCAGATCGACCCGCCAATGCCTTCGCCTTGGGCTTCGCTCGTGACCGCAAATTTGTCGAGGTACGGCACACCGTCTTCGAGCGTGAAAATGGCTGTGGCGCGGTAAGAATCTGCAAGATACACGCGATAAGGCGCCTTGGATTCGAAATAGTCTCCTGCAAGCTTACGACCAAAGCATTCTTCGAGAAGATCGCGAAGGCGCGCGGTGTCGATGGTGGACCAGCCCTCGTGGTGCAATATGCGCTCGCCACGGCGCACGAGCGTGCCGTGCCCGCGGTGGGTGAAGAGCTCTTTGGCGAGATGTTCCGGCGAGGTGATGGACACCGACGAGGTGCGCGGAAGCTCCGAGAGAAGCGAGGAAATCTCGACGATTTTGCGTCGTGACTCGGAGCCAAAACGCGCGTCCGACAAGAGCTGATCGTAGTCTTCCTCGAGGTTTACAGCGGAGCGAATCGAGCCCGATTCGTCGACGAGGCCACCCGATTCATTCAAGTAAACGATTTTGTGTGGCTTCAATGCGAGTGCGAGTGCGCGGGCAACGGCGTCGGCGCGAACCACGAGGATCTTGCCTTTCGAGGTTTCGCCGAGAGGCGCCACGATCGGCAAAATGCCTGACCGTGCGGTTTGCGTGACTGCCGTGTCGCGCACGTTAGTGATTTCGCCGGTGAGCCCGAGCTCTGGTGAGTCGATCTTCTTGACGTCGAGCACACCCGAGGTGAACGGCCGCGCCCGCGTACCGAGGCTTTCGAGAGCGTCGACGATGCGAAGGTTGGTGTCGTGAAGTACACGGCGCGCCACTTCGAGCGCCGCCGGTGTCATGGTGCGCACTCCGTTGACGATGGGGACTTCGATGTTGGCTGCTCTGAGCGCGCGATCGAGTTGCAGGTTGTTCCCGTGCACGACAATGGGAACGAGACCTACCTTCTGAAGGAACGAAAGCGATGAGGCGAGCGCGTCGAGGCTGCTTTCGATGATGCTGCCGCTTGCCTTGACAACGGCGAACTTCGGGGCGTCGACGGCTGCGTAGTGACGCAGGTATTGCTCGACTTCTTTTCGCGAGCCAATGTTCGCCAGAAGGCGAACGATCACGTCTTGCCTGTCTTTCGCCGTGTGCATCGCCTGGCTCGACGAAAGCGCGCTCATGGTGACACCCGATCGATCTCGCCAAGCCCGCTGAGCCGGCGAAGCATCGCTTTTTGCACGTGCAGGCGATTTTCTGCTTCTTCGATGACGAGCGATTGCGGCGAGCTCGTCACCGCGTCGGTGGCTTTGACGTTTCGGCGCATGGGCAGGCAATGGCTGAAATAGCCATTGTCGGTGAGCGCCATTTTTCGCTCGTCGACGATGAAATGCTTGTATGCATCACGAATCGGCTTCTCGGCTTCCCAGCGGCCGAAATAAGGAAGCGCGCCCCAGCTTTTCGCATAAACGATGTGCGCGTCTGAATACGCTTCGTCGATGTCGTGCGTGATTGTGATGCTGCGCCCCTGCTCTTTGGCAAAGGCCTGAGCGGCATCCATGTAGCGTGGGTCGAGCACGTAGTCGGGCGTTGGGCAAAGCAGCGTGACATTGAAACCGAATTTTGCCGCTGCGATGAGCGCCGAGTTTGCGACCGCGGTGTTGAGCGGACGCGGATGGTACGTCCAGGTAAGAAGAAATTTCTTGCCGTCGGTCGTGCCAAGTTTTTCTTTGAGCGTGAGCATGAGCGCGAGCTCTTGACACGGGTGCGTGATGGTTTCCATGTTGAGCACGGGCACCGTCGCGTATTTTGCGAATTGGCGGATGGTGAGATCTTCGCGATCGTCTTGCCAACGCTGGAACTTTGGGAATGCGCGAACCGCGATGATGCTGCAATAACGCGACAGAACACGGGCCACTTCAGCGACGTGTTCTTCGGCTTCGCCGTCCATCACCACGCCGTCGCGATACTCGATTGGCCAAGCGCCTTTGCCAGGCTCGAGCACCACGGCGTGGCCGCCCATTTCGAATACGCCCACCTCGAACGACGTGCGCGTGCGGAGCGACGGATTGAAAAAGACGAGCGCGATGCTTTTGCCCGCAAAATCTGTGCTCCCCAGCCCATCGCGATTGGCGCGATTGGCTTTGAGTTGCGAAGCATCGGCAAGAACGCTTTCGAGTTCTGGGCGCGACCAATCGAGTGTGGAAAGGAAATGGCGCGGACTCATCTTTGTAGAATGCCAATAACCGGATTGGCTGCTGGATCAAGAGGAAGGATTAGGCCGGGCTAGATTATGGTTGCCGTGACACGCGGGCGGCGAACCATGGCTGCCCCAATTCGCTCGAGGTGGGCGGCTGCTGAGAGCACGGTGGCTTCGTCCCACGCGTCGCCGACAAGCTGCAGGCCAACAGGCAAACCATTGTCGCTTATGCCAACGGGCGCAGAAAGAGCTGGCAGGCCTGTTAGGTTGGCCAGAAAGGCAAAGCGACAGAGGCCTTCGATGACGGACGTGTCGAGAAAGCCGGTACGCATGTCGCCTTCCGAAACTTTTGCCGCGGGCGCGACCGTTGATGGTAGCGCAACGAGGTCGACCGATTGGAATGCACCGGCCATTTCGCGGCGCATGCCTGAGCGAATGCGGCATGCATCGAGGTATTCGACCGCGCTAAAGCCGTCGAGCGAAGCAAAGGTTACCTGCAGATCGGCGCTCATTTCGTCGCGGTGTTCGAGCCACTCGGCACGGAGAAGGGCGCGTGCCTCGAGGCCGATGGTGACGACACCAATGGCCATTGCGTATTCGGCGAGTGCTAGGCGAATCGGCACGAGTTTGGCGCCTTCTTTCTCGAGCGCGTCGAGCGCGGCTTTGCCAGCGCGCACAACTGCTGGGGTAGCGTGAGCCCATTCCGATTCGACGACGCCAATGACGAGCCCGCGCACGCCCCGGCCAACGGCTTCGACAAACGAGCCCGGTGCACGTTGCGGAGCCGCGAGGGTTTGTGGATCGTCGCCGTCGTAGCCGCTTATCGTTTCAAGGGCAAAGGCGAGATCGAGCACGCTGCCAGCAAGCGGGCCAACGTGTGAAACCGTGCCTGTGGCAATGTCGCCCGAGCGGCTGACGCGCCCCCACGTTGGTTTCATGCCGAAGATGCCATTCAAAGCGGAGGGAATGCGGATGGATCCGCCGCCGTCAGCGCCGAGTGCAAAAGGCACGAGCCCGGTTGCGACGGCCACGCCAGATCCGGTTGATGAGCCGCCCGCGAAGTGACCTGGCGCGTGCGGATTGTGCGGCATTGCGCGGTTTGCGTTGGCGCCGTTCGGGGTCATGCCGTATTCGGTCATGGGCGTCGTGCCAAGGGTGATGGCGCCGACCGCTCGTGCGCGCGCAACTGCGGCGCTGTCGTGAGGCTCCGGTGTTGCGGGCATGAAGCCAGTGCCGAAACGGCGCGGCAAACCGCGGACAGCGGCTTGCTCTTTGACGACCCAAGGCACGCCGTCGAGCGGGCCGAGCGGACGACCCTCGCGCCAGCGCGCTTCTGATGCGTCGGCTTCGGCAAAGGCAGCCTCGTCGGCAAAGTCGTAGATCGGTCCGACCGTCGGCGTGAGCTTCGCGAGGCGCCGTGCTTCGGCGAGTACCTTTTCAACGACCTCGTGAGGCGACAGGCGACCTTCGCGGTACGCGGTGGTCAAAGACACGCTCGTGGGAGCCCACGCATGGGTAGCGGCAGGAAGGTTTTCGCTATGCCATTGGCGTGGGGGCCGCCCCGGATGCGGCCTCGTGTCGAGCGGCACATCGAGCCGGGCGTTGTCCGGTAGGCGCGCGAGCCGATCGATTCCTAGATCGGCTCGCATGATTTTGTCGAACGCGATGGCGAAAGCGCGCGTGCGACCAACGCGAGCGAGGCTTTTGAGCGGGGCACCACTGAGGCGAGGAGGGCGAGGCACGCCCCTTTCGTAGAAC
Organism: Polyangiaceae bacterium; assembly: GCA_009780955.1. GTDB lineage: Bacteria > Myxococcota_A > Polyangia > Polyangiales > Polyangiaceae > Labilithrix. The sequence goes on from WQZB01000049.1 coordinate 29,735, forward strand.
ATTGGGCGCACAAGGAAAAGATCACACTTCGATGCCCGATAACTCCCGTACGATCTCGGCTACCTTGCGAGCAAGCTCGATGCTTTGGCCCTTGTCGTCGAGCCAGCGGCTCGTTGTCTCGTCGAAGCCGAAGTGCCAGGCGCGCGCATTCGCGGCGAGCCAGATTTGCCTCGTTGGGCGCTGCATGTTGATGACACACGCCTGTCCGCTCGGGAACGTGAGGGTTATGACGTCGCTCGCGCGCTCCACGTCGACGCTGTCGGCATCGACGTTGGAAAGCATATCCTCGATTCCGCACAAGGCCTGGCTCGCGAGCTCGTGATAGCGCTTTTCGTCCATGTTAGCTGTGGCCATACAATGGTTCAGTGCACACCAACAAATCAAGCTACCGTGACCGTGAGGGAATGATGCCGCCGGTCAAGACGCTGAAGGATGTCGCTTCCATTGTGCTCGTTGGTAGCTTCAATCCGGCGATCTTCCAGCCTGCTTGGCTTGCGGCCAAGCAGCTGATTCGCGAGTCAGAAGCAACAGGAGCGAACATCGAGATCATCCATCCGGAGGTGACGCAGTTTCGTGCGGGGTGGCTCCGCCTGTCCGTACAGCCCACCAGGTTCGCAGCGTCCACGGAGGACCCTGCGCAATGGGGTCCACTGCGCGATCTCGTCGTCAGTGCACTCACTCTGCTCGACGAGACACCTACGTCGGTGCTTGGCCTGAGTCGCTCGGTGCACGTCGACCTAGGTGATTCCAAATCATGGCATGCTCTAGGCCATCTGCTAGCCCCAAAGAAGCCATGGGAAGGGATTCTGCAGGAGCCAGGTATGATTGCCGTACACCTCCAAGGGCTGCGCGCGGATGGTCGACCAGGGCACACGTTCGTTCGCGTACAGCCCTCGGCGAAGTACGAAAACGCCGTTTTTGTCGATATCACCAACGAGTACGTTCCGACCGACCCACCGTCCTCTGCGAGCTCGAACACCCCATACTTCCTCAAGTGTATCGAAGAGGACTGGGAGCGAATCCTTGCGGATGCAAAGGAAAGCGTCGACAAGCTCGTTCGCCAGGTGCTACCAAAATAAATGTGGTGATGTGATGGTGTCGGCGGTTGCTATTTCGTCGATGTTTGACAAAACGATCGAGGGTGCGAGCGAAGAATCCTCAATCCTGATTGGCAGGACGGAAATTAGCAGCGTGGAAGGCCGTCCGGTCTCCCTGGCACTTTCGCCCGAACTCGAGACATCGCCCTCTTTGGTGGCGCAGCGTGTTGCCGAGCCACGCAAGAGTGTAGTGCGTATCCCGGTACCCTCTGAGCAGCCATATCATTTCGAGCTTCGTCAGCAGTGGGAAGGCGTGGTCACGCACGTCGACAATGACGAGATCACGGTAGTGCTACGCGATCTCACTCACCCTGAGCGCCCGGACTTGGAAGCCGTGGTGAGCATGGACGAAGTGGCCCACGACGATCTGGCTCTGGTACAGCCGGGGGCAGTTCTATACTGGTCGATCGGTTACGAGACGACGACGACCGGCGAGCGGAAAAGAGTGTCACACATTCGCTTTCGACGTCTGCCCGCGTGGTCACGCCGCGCCATCGCCCGCGTCAACGCCCGTATCGCCGAGCTCACCGAGCTGTTCGGAGAATGAACCTTACCGTTCCTCCTCGTGCAAACGAGCTTGAAATCTCGCTGTTCGGTCCAGGCGTTGGGGAGTGCGTTGTTGCCCATATTGGCGGTGGTGAGTGGCTGGTCGTCGATTCTTGCCTAAACCCAGAAAGCGGCGAGCCTGCTGCGCTGGAATACTTCAAGCGCATCGGGGTACGGGTCGAAAGCGATGTTCGATACGTCGTTGTCAGTCATTGGCATGACGATCATACGCGTGGAGTTTCTCGCGTGCTGGAAGCCTCCAAGAGCGCAACCTTCGTTTGCTCTACGGCGGTGCGCCAGGACGAGTTCAAGACGCTCATCGCCATGAGCCGCGAACTCAATTTGAAAGACTCCACCACCGGTCTTGACGAACTGAATCAGTCGCTACGGTGCATAGAGGAACGCCGCGAGGCGGGGCGCCGCAAAGTAGACGTCGGACCGAAATTCGCGCACGCTGACAGCGTTATCTATCGACGCGACGCCAACGAAACACTCGCGAGTTGCGAGGTCGTGGCGCTTAGTCCTTCGGCCTCGGCGCTCGCTCGATCGCATCATGACATCGGGGCATTGCTTGCAGAAAGGGTTGCCAAGCGCGCCATCGTGAACATCACACCGAACGAGACCGCGCTCGTCATCGGGCTACGCTTTGGCCAGGCCATCGCAATCCTCGGGTCGGACCTTGAGGCTGGCAGCTCACCAAACGACGGCTGGGGAGCTGTTTTGAGGACCACCGCAAAGCCCGGTCCAGGGCAGGTATTCAAGGTCCCGCACCATGGTTCGGAAAACGCACACCATGACGGCCAATGGACGACTCTCATGGCCCCCTCACCACTAGCCCTCGTTACACCGTACGCGACCGGAAAGAAGCCGCTCCCTTCCGAGGCCGACGTCGTTCGGCTCAAACAGCTTGCGCATGGCGGCGTATATGTGACGGCGCCGCGCCCGGGAAGGGTGTCATTCAGCGATCGTATGGTCGAAAAGACACTCAACGACGTCGCGAAGGTTGTGCGCTCGCGTGGCTCTCGCCTCGGTCATGTTCGCGTGCGTGTTTCATCGCTTAAGTCCTCGCCGACTGTTGAACTGTTCGGCGCGGCGTTCGCTGCATAGATCCATCAGGTTCGGTCGACGACGACGGGCCACAGCATTCGAATGGTCAAATAACCCGAAAAACTAGTACGCCCGGTCCGATTCGAACGGACGACTCCCGGCTTCGAAGGCCGATGCTCTATCCAGCTGAGCTACGGGCGCGTAAAAAGCAATCTAGAGCCTGCCGAGCAAGGATTCAAGACGCAGTCGCCACACGACGCCCATGGCTTCGAAAAAGATTTTCCGGCTCATTTTTGATTTCCCGTCCGTTCGATCGAAAAACACGATTGGCACTTCTGTAACCTGCATGCTCTTGCGAAGTGCGCGGTAGGTCATTTCAATCTGAAAAGAATAGCCGTTTGAATGAATCGTCTCGATGTCAATCGCTTTGATGGCGCGGCGCGAAAATGCCTTGTAGCCACTTGTGAGATCGTGAATCTCGAGACCAAGAATGGTGCGTGAGTAAAGCGAGCCGCCCTTCGAGATCAGGTGGCGCCCAACACCCCAGCCCTCTACGCCGCCACCCGGAATGTTGCGTGATCCGATGACAACGTCGGCTCCCTCGTCGAGTGCGTGCACGAACGCAGGCAAATATTTTGCGTCGTGAGACAAGTCGGCGTCCATCTCGAAGAATCGATCGTAGCCTTCGACCAAGCCGCGCTTGAATGCCTCGACGTACGCCGTGCCGAGCCCGAGCTTGCCAGGGCGGTGCATTACCCGCACATTGGAATCCTTCTCCGCTATCGCGTCGGCTATCGCGCCCGTGCCATCGGGCGAGTTGTCGTCGACGATCATCAGGTGTGCCTCGGCAAGTGTGGAACGCACTTTTTCGATGAAGCGCGGCAGGTTGTCTTTTTCGTTGTAGGTAGGGGTAACAATGAGAGTTTTCGGCATAGCAAAGAAAGGCCTGTGAAAACGTTGGCACATTTTTATCTCATTTGGTGTGGCGAGTCCCAGCGAGTTCAACGAAGGCGCGCAAGGCGGAGCGGAATCCGGGTTAGAATCGCCATGTGACGTTGAAAACCACGCGCGCTTCCGGGGCCTCGGAGATCCGCCGGTCGGCCATTGCGCCGGCGAGTTCGTTGTCGACGCCTTCTGGGCAACTTCGCTCTCAGCGCCGGCCAAGCGCTCCCAAGGCCAACGACGCGAGCGTGGCGAGTAGGGCGAACGGTGTGAGCGGGTCGGCCGAGACCGCTGTCGACGCGGCGCTCCAGCGACTCGAAGAGCAGCTCGCCCACGAGCGCCGCGTTGGAGTGGCCTTGCGCGAAGTTGGCCTTGCGCTCGGCACAACGCTCGATCTCGATCGGTTGCTCGAGCTGATTCTCCAAAAGATCAAAGACGCGATCGACGCCGACAGAGCCACTTTGTACTTGCTGAGCGAAGAGGCACCCATCCTTGTTTCGCGCATCGTTCAAGGCAACGAGGTGCGCGCCATACGATTGGAGTTGGGCCAGGGCATCGCAGGCCAAGTCGCGCAAACCGGCAAAGCCATCCTCGTCAACGCGCCTTACGACGATCCTCGGTTCAACCCCGAGCTCGATATGCTCTCAGGTTATCGAACACGGTCGATCCTCGCCGTGCCGATGAAAAATCACGTGGGACGCACCATCGGCGTCATTCAAGTGCTCAATCGTCGCACCGGCGATTTCACCGATCAAGACGCGGTCATTCTCGCAGCGCTCGCCACCCAAGCGGCTATTGCGATCGACAATTTTCGCCTGTTTTCATCGGTCAGAAAGAAAAACGCCGAGCTTCTCGAGATTAAAGAGCAACTCGAGCACCGCGTGCGCGATCTCAAACTCCTGTTCGATCTCGAAAGCGCCATGGGCCGCGCCGCTTCGCTCGACGAGCTTTTCACCGGCGTGCTCACCGAGGCTCTGCGCGCAACCCATGCTGCGGCTGGCGCGTTCGTGATGAAGCCACCCATCGGTGATGCCGCGCACCTTTGCGTCATGCGCCACGATCATCCACGCCTCGAGCGCTCACCGGTGAAGGCTGGAGCTGGTTTCACCGGGGCGGCGATTGCCGAGGGCGACGTCGTTTTTACGAACATGGCGCAAGCCCACCCAAGTTACGATCCTACGATCGACACGCTGATCGGTGAGCCGTGCGAGGCATGCATCGCCGTTCCGCTCGAAGGGGAAGACGGCGCAGCCATGGGCGCAATTGCACTATTCAACAAAGTGCTCCCTGCCCTAGACCATGGCTTCACCGAGGAGGACCGCGCGCTGCTTTTGCTCATCGCAGCGAATGCCTCGACGGCGATTCGCCTGCAGCTTGCCCGCGAAACGCGCGAACGCGAAGAGCGCTTGGCAACCATTGGGCGCCTGCTCTCGGGTGTCATCCATGACCTCAAAACGCCGCTCACGGTCATCAGCGGTTACGTGCAGCTCATGGCGACCACCGAAAAGCGCACCGAGCGTGAGCAATTTGCCGAGCTCGCCCTCACGCAGTTCGAGCACATTGGCGCGATGCAGCGCGACGTGCTCGACTTCGCGCGCGGCGAAAAGAGCATTCTCATCCGAAAGGTGTATCTTGCAAAATTCTTCGCGGGCATCCAAGAGCAACTCGAAGCGGAGCTCGAGCGCTCGGGGGTCGAGCTCGTCATCGATTTGTCAGACAAAGGCACGGCGCGATTCGACGAGGGCAAGATCACCCGCGTGATTCAGAACCTCGCGCGCAATGCAGCCGAGGCCATGGCTGACAGGGGCGGCAAGTTCACCATCAAGGTTTCGCGCGAGCATCGCGGTGGCGACGAAACTTTGCTTTTGACGTTCTCCGACACGGGGCCCGGCATTCCGAAAGAGATTGAGCATCGGCTCTTTCAGTCGTTCGTCACGAGCGGCAAGAAGGGCGGCACCGGCCTTGGCCTTGCCATCACGCGGCGCATCGCCGAAGAGCACGGCGGCAGCATCACCGTGCATTCGTCGAGCAAGGGCGTGACGTTCAAGTTGCGCTTACCGCAAAGCGAAAAATAGACCGTTTTGTAGGGGCGTATGGCCATACGCCCCTACGACCAAACATATATCTTCGTAGGGGCGCGATTCATCGCGCCCTTAACGCGTTTTCCAAAGCTCCCAATCGCCTTTCTTGGCAAGCAGCTCGCCACGCTTGTTGGCGAGCGCAAGATCGGCGGAGCTCGGCTTCCAGCGATGGATGAGTACGAGATCGTTGTTGTCCCAGATTTCGTTATTTCGTGGCCACTCGTTTACGTGCACCGGAATGCGGTGGATATTGTAGCCTTTCCGATAACGAATGGAATTCATCGCAAAGAATGCGATATTTTCACTGCACTGACCGAATTTCTCAATCATGTACCACTTTTCCACGTGCCAAAATGAGTTTCGCGTGAAGTAGCGGCTTTGAGGCAGAATATTGACGTAGTGCATTCGCCTACGCGGCGGCGCGGCTGCGAGCACCTCTTCGAGACCGTAGGCCTCCTCGCGTTGGAATTTTTCGAGCGCAGCTCTCCAATACCAAAGCTGATAAACGGTAAGGCCCACGCCGCCGGCAACAACCACCCACCGGCCAAGTCGCGTCGTGCTCGAGGGCACGGGCGCGAAGAACGCCGCGGCGAACCACAAGCCAAAGCCAATTTGTCGCGAGCCAATGACCTGTTGGCCCGCCGCGTCTTCCGGAAGAATGAAGTAGGAAGCGAGCGTCAAAACGCACGCAAGCTCCATGACGGGCGGATGGCTCAATCGGTGTAGCCGCCCAATCGAGATGGCGATGCCAGCAACGATGATGAGCGCGATGTAGAAGTTGCGGTCGTTGTTGGTGCGGACCAGATCTGTGTAAATGGCGACTTCGCGGAGAAGACGCGAAAGCGGTTTCAAGGCCGCCAAAAAGCTATGCCAGCTAATTTTTTCGGCGGGCATGAGCGTAAACTCGTCAACCGCGGGGTGCCGCCGTGTTTTCCACAGCCACCTTCCCAGCAGCGCAAGACTTGGCAAGACCGACAAGAGCGAAACGCCGATGATTTTGGCGAGTCGCGCGCCATGGCCATGATGCCAGGCTGCGGCGCGCCTGGCCGCGCGCGCCGTCGCAATTGCCGCGACGAGCGACATCAGACAGAGAAGAAATCCAACCCACAAAAAAACGTGGACGTGAGCCAGGAAAAGCAGGGTCGTGCACAAGGCAACCGCGCCGATGCGCAACAAGCTTGGCTTTGTGAGCATTCGATAAAAAAGCGGGATCGCGAGAACAGCAAGCGGAGCCGCAAAAAGGAAATTCGCGAAGCCAAAGACGTACGACTGGTTGTAAACGAGCGGCACGGCAATGACCGCACCCCACGCCGAGCGACCGAACACGCGGAGCGACCAAAGCGTGACGAGCGGCATGCCGCCCACGTACGACGCCATGCAAAGGCGGAATGCCAAGCTCGGTGAAATCACTTTACCAAGAATGGCGGCCACCGAATAAAGAAGCGAATTCGTACTCAGCCAATCGAATGGCTTGTAAATCGCCGGATAAAGCGAATCGGGATTGTGGTAGTCGAAGGCCACGGCAACCATGGCCAAATGATGGCCAAAGTCCTGCGTTGGCTGGA
>WQZB01000050.1 GCA_009780955.1 Polyangiaceae bacterium
AATCGGTGGTGGCCTCGCCACGCTCTGGGCGATCTCGCAAAAAGTGATCACGCAGATCGTGCTCTACGGTGCGCCTATGCTCGCTCTCTACCGCGAGCTGCTCTCGCGCGCCGAGGCATGGCTATCGTTGCCACGCTCGGGCGGTATGCTCGTCGTGCTGCCGTTCGCTGCGATCGTAGCTGCCATCGGCGCTTCAACGGCGGTGGCAGGACATCGCGCGGGACGCCTCGTCCGCAAGCAGAGGGCGTCATGAGCGAACGGTATCAGCACATTCTCGTGCTCCTGTTGTCCGTTGCGCTGCTCGTCTTCGTGTTCGCTACGCCCGCACAATGGCACTTCGTCGCGTGGGTTGGGTCGTTTGCGCTTGCGCGGATCCTTGCGCCTACGTTGCGGCGGGGCCTCGGCAATTTCCGTCGATGGCTCATCGCTCTCGTGGTGCTTGCTGTACTCGGAGCCGCTCTTGGAGCAAAAGATAAAGATAGTGCCATCGTTATCTTTGGGCTCACGCTCTCGCCTAGCGGCGCACTTGCCGCAACGACCATGATCGCGCGAGCCTTTGGCCTCGTGGGTCTCTCGAGGAGCGTGATGGCACTCTACCCACCCGCCCGCGCCATTCGGCGGCTCACTGGAAAGCGATTCAAGCGTGTCGGCGAAGTCTTGCTCATCGCCTTCAATCTCCTGCCCTCGCTGATCGACGCACTTCGCCAAGGGTACGCCGATATTGCCATCCGAAACCCCGGATGGTGGCGCATGCCTTGGCGGCTCTTCAACACCATCGTGTTTGCGATCGAACACGCAGCGAATCTTGCGGAGAACATCGCGCAAGATCTCGCATCGTCGACTGACCACAAGGAGTCTACATGACGAGCAACATGACGAAGCGATGGGCACTCATCGTAGGTGGGAAAGGCGCAGGTAAGTCGACTGCGGCGACGCGCGTGGCGAACATGCTCGCCACGCGCGGCATCGCCGTTGGAGGCGTGATCCAAGAAGCAGTACACGAAGACGGCGAGCGCGTCGCGTATCGCGCATGCCACGTCGGCGAGCCTACGAGCGGGGTCATCATCGCGCATCGCGGCGCACCGCCCAAAGGGACACAGACCAACGCCCTACGCGAATTCTGTTCGCTCGTCTTCGACGACGACGCGTTCGCCGCCGCGGGCGCGTGGGTTCGCCAAGCGATGAACGCATGTGACGTCGTCATCATCGACGAGGTCAGCAAACTCGAAGTCTCCGGCGGTGGGCATCACAACGCCATTCGCGATGCGCTGGCCGGCAGGGCGCTCGCTATTCTGGTCGTGCGTGACCATCAACTCTTCGCCGTGGTGGAGAAGTTCGAGCTCGAGGACGCCGTGGCGAGCTTGGAGGTGGGCGACGACGACGCGATCGACGCATTCGTCGATACTATCGTTTGCGCCGTGCGGACAACGGAGTCGCCGTCGTGAGCGTTCGTGCAGGCGACATCGATTGGATCGATCGATGGCAACAAATGACGACAGCGTCCGAAACACGCGACAACAGTAGCAACGGCGAAGTCGGAAGCGCGGATCCGTGGCAACACCGGGCTGCGCGTTTCGATCGTGTCGGCCGCCAATCCGTCGACATCGGGCTCGACCAGCTCTGCATGGGTGTTCTCCCCACCGACGTCGTTGCCGACATCGGCGCGGGCACAGGCCGGCATGCCGTGCCCATGGCTCGTCACTGCAGAGAGGTCGTCGCCGTCGAGCCGTCGCCATCGATGCGCGCGCTCTTGCAAGCGCACATCGATGAAGAAGGCGCACGCGTGACAGTCATCGCCGAGCGTTGGCCTTGCGAGTTGCCGCCGGTCGATTGCGTGTACTCATCACACGTCCTCTATGGCGTCGCCGACGCGGATGCTTTCTTGGAGCACATGACGCGTTCGGCACGGCGCACATGCAAACTCTTGCTCGGGTTGCGCGCGCCAGCCGACCACCTCGCTCCTCTTTGGCGCGAGGTGCACGGCACGGAAAGGAGACGGCGGCCAGCTGCGCTCGAGGCGCTGGCGTTGCTTCACCAGCTCGGGCACGCCGCGAACTTGCGAATCATCGAAGGAACCGCGCGGCCGATGACGTTCATGCCTGACGACGACGATCTCAACGAGCTTTGCCAAAGATTGCACCTAGAACCGCGGGATCGAGAGCGAAAGCGCGTGCAAGCGGCGCTTGATAAGCTTTTTCCGCGATCATCACGCGATGCACCATGGGTACTCGGAATCGGCAGCGCGAATGCCATCATCGAATGGCCGGGCAGAGCCCCGGGCTGATAACGAGGGCGAAAGAGCGGCAATAGCGCGATCCGTGCGAAAAAATGAGGCAGCACGCTCGCACATTGCCTGGTCGGTGCTACGCCTAAGCCTACGACATGCTTATGCGAGCCGTTCCAATTCCGAAACGCTTTGCGCGTTGCCTACTACGTTGCGCCGCAACGTTCACGTTTGCTGCCATCGCGCTCATGTTCTTGGCAACGGCCAAGCCATGCCACGCTCAAGAGCTTGCGCCCGAGCTGGAAACGCTCGGCCTTCGAACGCGCGCGCAAATCGAACTAAAAAGGCTCTATTCGCGCATGAATCAAGCGGATCAACGGCGGTTGGTCGGCATTTACATCGCCTTTGATCCAAACCCGAACGATCCAAGCGCAATGGCCGCATGCGACGACGACGGCGACTACGTCGTTGCCATAACCGAAGCGATGCTCCGGCTCATGGCCAACGTTGCGCGGGCTCAAAGCTTCGACGAAACGAACGGCTCCCGGCGCATCGACAGTTACGCCCAGTTTGTGGCGCGCGCACAGCTGCCTGGGCAGCGCTTGTTGCCGCCGCCGCCGGGTTTCTTCTCGGCAGCGAAGCCGGCCGTAACCTTCGAAGATCGGCTGCGTGAGGCCCTTGCATTCGTCCTTGCACGCGAAATGGCTCACATGAAGGCTGGCGATCTCGTCTGCCCGCATCCAACAGCCACGCACGAGTCCGGCGACGACGTGTGGACGGACGACGAGCAGCGCGCGGCACTCGAAGGTGCAAAGAAGATCTACCCGGGCAACGCCACAGAGCGCGACGCGCAAGCCACGGCGGCCTTGGTCAACGCCGATCTCACCGAAGAAGGGGCGCTGGGCCTGCTGCGCTTTTTTGTGCAGTTCGAAATCGAGCGCGTTAATTTCTCGAGCCGCTTCGCTCCAAGATACCTTGCGCAGCATCCGAACCCGGTAGCGCGAATGGCCACAGTACGCGCAGCAGCCCAAACTGCACGCGCCGTCAAAGACGGCAGCGCCCCAAGCCCCGGAAGTACAAGCTTGTAGACCGCTTTCGATTTGAAAACGGTCAGAAATGACGAAACAAATGTGGGCATGCGGTCGACTAGATCGGTGTGCATATAACCCCTTTCGATACTGGCTACCCCGACGAACTGCGCGCCTTGCCGGCGCCTCCCAATCTCACGCTGAGCGGCCCGCTCGACCACGCGCGCCGCGTGGCTATCGTTGGCGCGCGAAGTCCTGTAGAAGGCGCCAAAGCCTTTGCGGCCGATCTCGCTCACGCGCTTGCCAGAGCCGGCGTTACCGTCATTTCTGGCGGGGCCCTGGGAATCGACGCATCGGCCCATCGAGGCGCGATGAGCGCCGGTGGCGCAACATGGGTCATCTCCGGCACTGGCTGCAATCACGTCTATCCACCGCAGCACGACAAGCTTTTCGCCAGCATTGCAGCAAGCGACAAAAGCCGGATGATTTGGCCTTTTGACGACAACGTTGGGCCAAGTCGCGAAACTTTCCGAAGCCGCAACGGCGTGCTTGTTGCCTTGTCGGAAGTGGTGATCGTAGTGCAGGCGCGGCTTCAATCAGGATCACGCAACGCCGCGACATGGGCGCGGAGCCTGGGCCGCGCTCTTTGGGTCGTTCCGCCGCTTCCCTGGCCGCCGTACGTTGGAAGCTTCAGCGGTTGCGCGGCGGAACTCGCTCGAGGCGCACGGCCGCTTCATTCCATCGAAGAGCTTTTTCGTGAGCTGCGTCTTCCGTTCGACCATGTGGTGGAGGGAAAGAACGCACACCTTCCATGGCATCGGAAGAATCAAAAGAACGCCAACAATCGTACCGGTGCCCAGCCTTTTCCTCTAGCTTCGGACACTCTTTCATCCGATGAAAAATTAGTGCTTTCAAACCTTTCTCAGGTTCCTAAACATCTCGACGAGATCCTTGAAACGGCACACCTTGGAATTAGCTCTGCCTTTACGGCACTCTTGACGCTCTCCATGAAGGACGTAGTAGTAGAGGGCCCTGACGGGTTCTATCGGCGCAAGCAGATCAAGTAACCATTCAGGATTGTTCAATTCTTTGGCATTTTGGCGCAATGCTGCGTCGCCTAGAGGCATCTGCTGGCAGGTTCGGGGCGAACAGATGGGTAAGACACTGGTGGTCGTTGAGTCTCCGGCAAAGGCAAAAACGATCAAGAAATACCTTGGCACTGGCTACGAGGTTCTGGCTTCGAAAGGTCATGTCAAAGACTTGCCCAAGAAAATGGGCATCGACATCGACAAAGGCTTTCAGGAAACCTACGAGGTCGTTCCTGGCAAAGAAAAGGTCTTGGCCGAGCTGAAAAGCGCCGCCAAAGAAGCGAACGACATTTTGCTCGCCACCGACCCTGATCGCGAAGGCGAAGCTATCGCTTGGCACCTTGCGGAAGAGCTAACCGGTAAGCCAAACAAAGCCAAGCGCGTAGAATTTCACGAGATCACGAAAAACGGCGTAGAGCGGGGAGTTGCCTCGCCGCGCGCGCTCGACCAGCATCTGTACGATGCGCAACGCGCGAGGCGCGTTCTCGACCGCATTGTCGGCTACGACGTGTCCGCTCTCGTTTGGACCAAGCTCGCCTTTGGATTGTCGGCCGGGCGCGTGCAAAGCGTGGCACTGCGGCTCATCGTCGACCGCGAGCGGGAGATCGAAGCCTTCGTTCCGGAAGAGTACTGGAACATCGGCGCTCAGCTTGCCAAAATCGAAAAAAACGGCGGTAAAAAACAGCCTTTCGCGGCGCGCCTTGCCCAACAGAACGGCAAGAAAGTCGAAGTGAAAAACGGGGAGGTGGCGGCTCGTATCAAGCGCGATCTCGAAGGCGCGGCCTACCGCATCGCGAAAGTCACCAAGTCAGAGCGAAAGCGAAAGCCCTACGCGCCTTACACCACGAGCAAGCTTCAACAAGACGCGGTCAACCGGCTTGGTTTCGGCGCCAAGCGCACCATGCAAGTGGCCCAAGGCCTTTACGAGGGCGTTGACCTTGGCAAAGACGGCGGCGCGGTAGGTCTCATCACGTACATGCGCACCGACTCCACGCGCGTTTCGCCCGAGGCGCTTCAAGGAGCACGCGAATACATCGCACAGCAATACGGAAAGAGCACGCTGCCCGCGGATCCGAACGTTTTCAAGTCGAAGAAAAGCGCACAAGACGCCCACGAAGCGATTCGCCCAACGCTGCTCGATCACCCGCCCGAGGTGGTCAAAAAACACCTCAAAGACGAGCAATTCAAAATTTATAAGCTTATTTGGGATCGCTTCATTGCAAGCCAAATGAACGATGCCATCTTCGATCAGACCTCGGTAGACATCGAGGCAAGCGCGAAGCATACTGATGCATCTTACACGCTTCGCGCAACCGGGCGGGTGCTCAAGTCCGCCGGCTGGCTCGAGGTATACGGTGCCGCCGATTCCACGCAAGCCGGTGACAGCGACGACGCCAAGGCCGACGCGACCAAAGAACCCGACGAGGACGCCGCAACGCTTCCCGAACTTGTCGAGGGCGAAAGCCTCGAGCTCGTTGTACCTCCTGGTGTGCTCGCCGAACAGAAGTTCACGCAGCCACCCGCGCGCTATAACGAAGGCTCGCTCGTCCGCGAGCTCGAAGAGCGTGGCATCGGCCGACCCAGCACGTATGCCGAAATCATCAGCAAGGTGCAGGCGCGCGATTACGTCGAGAAGATTGACGGACGAAGCTTTCGCCCCACGATGCTCGGGAAAATGGTCGTCGATGGCCTTGTCAATAGCGAGCTAGACTTTATGGACCCAACTTTCACATCGAGCATGGAGCTAGAGCTCGACGCGGTGGAAGCGGGCAGCGAAGGGCGGGTGGCGCTGCTCTCGCGGTTTTATAAAAAGTTTCGCCAGCAACTCGACAAGAGCAAGAAAGGCAAGCGTTGGAATCCCGAGCCTGAACCCACGGGCGAAGTTTGCGAAATGTGCGGCCCCAAGAGCGAAGATGCCAAGCTTCGCGCGCTTGGGCCCGGCGAAATGATGAAACGATGGTCAAAAAACGGTTGGTTTCTCGGCTGCTCGAACTACCCGAAGTGCAAGAACACGCGCGATCTCGGGCCCGACGGCACGGGCGCAGCCAAGCCTCGCGAAGCCGGTATCGATTGCGACAAGTGCGGAAAGCCAATGGTCATTCGCAGCGGTCGTTATGGCGAATTTCTCGCTTGCACCGGCTACCCGCAGTGCAAAAATGCACGCCCTGTTCCACTTGGCGTTGCCTGCCCGAAGTGCGGTGGTGACATCATCGAAGTGCGGTCGAAAAAGAAGGGCGGCAAGACTTTTTACGGATGCAGCCGCTACAACGACGAAACCGTAAAGTGTGATTTCAAGCTTTGGCAAAAGCCGCTCAATGAACCATGCCCGGCGTGCGGAGCCAAGTTCCTTGTCATGGCTGGAACGAAGGCAAAGCCGATCATCGCGTGTGCCGACAAAGAATGTGGGTACAAGCGCTCGGCCGACAAGCCCGCTTCGTCCATCGCACATAGCCTGGACCAGCTAGACCAAGAAGGCGCTGCGGCCGCCGCAATCTAGATCGATGAATTTGCGATCATGCCGAATTGCGCACGTGACGTGTTGATGTTCCTTGATGATGCTCTTGGCCTGTAGGGGCGCAGCATGCTGCGCCCTTACAAGCCAATGGCCACACCGTTCCCATCACCAATCATGGCGCTAACCATCGCGGTGAATGGGTACCATAGACGATTCCCGAGGGCGCGATGAATCGCGCCCCTACAACCAAACAAGGGGACCGCCTTATTCCGACGCACCGAATCCGCCAGGTGCAGGCTCCCCCGTTTTGGGGAGGATCCTCACGGCATGATCGGGATCGAGCACACCACCCTGATCGGGATCGAACTCACCACGACGACCAGTATCGGCGTGCGTATAGGTGTAGAAAACGCCAAGAAAGAAAAGCGCCGTGACAACGACAATCGCGTGAAACTTGGTATCCCACTTCAGGTGCATGAAAAACCCAAGGATTAGCAAAGCCTTGAGAGTTGCAATGCCCATGACAAGCAAAAGATTGAGCTTGCCAAGGTCGACATAGGACTGCGCCACCGTGCCGGCAGTGAGAAGCAACAAACCGAGGAAGACAGCGACGTAGATCAGAGGCGACGCAACATGCGCCACAGCCTCCGGCTCGTTGCCACTTGATTCGCTCTTTGGTTCTGCGATGGCTGACATGGTCCTGATTCCTTTAGATCAAATAAAAAAGCGGAAAGAGGAAAATCCATACGAGATCGACGAAGTGCCAATAAAGGGCTGTGATGTCGACCGCAGTGAAGTATTCTTTCGAAAAATTACCCCGTAAGTTGCGAATTAATATCCAAATGAAGACCACGATACCCACGACGACGTGAAGAGCGTGCAGCCCCGTCATCATGAAATAGAGCGCGAAAAACGAGCCCGAATTCGATTTCAAATCGAGCCCCTTGACGAGATGCTCGTCGATAGGCTTGAAGGCAGGCCCAGGAAGAAGCCCGGCATCGAATTTGTGCTGGTATTCGAAAAACTTGATGGCGAGAAACACACACGCGCAGGCAATGGTCACAAGCAGGTAAAGACTCGTTGCATGTCGTTTGCCTTTTTGTGCGGCATTCACCGCGAGCGCCGCGGTAAGCGACGAGAAGATGAGCACCACGGTATTCGTGGTGCCCATAATCTTGTCGAGCTGCTGGCTCGCCGCCTTGAACATTTCTGGGTAAGAGGCGCGGAATACGCTGTAGATAACGAAAAGAGCGCCAAAGAAAAGCACTTCTTGCGCGAGGAACAGCCACATGCCGAGCCTTGCGGTGCCAAACTGTTGAGCAGGCGTATCGAAATGATGCAAAAGCCATTTGGGGCGCGCGCGGCCATCGCCGCTTGCATGCTCGGTCGCGGTAGCCGTGCTCATGCGTCTTCCTTTCCTTCGTCGACGCCGCCCTTGCGTGACTTGTGCGACAAGAGCGGATCGTCGAAACCTTCGTAGAGTTCGTCGTCGGTCGCGAGGTGGTAGTCGTATTGACCTCGCGTGATGACTGGATCGCTCACGAAATTGTAGGGTGGAGGTGGCGTTGGCGTCATCCACTCGAGCGCCGCCGAGCCCCACGGGTTACGAGGAGCGGGCCTACCGTTGAGAAGGGAGCGAACGAACATGGCCCCAAGGAGGAGGAAGCCAAAGCCCAAAATCCACGAACCAACAGTCGAGATTTGATGCAAAAACTCATATTGCGGCAAATAATCGTAAGATCGACGCGGCATGCCACGTGAACCAAGAACAAACTGGACGAGAAACGTCACGTTGAAGCCGAGGAATACGAATAGCCACCCAGCAATCGCCCACGATTCATTGTACAGCTTGCCGGTGAACTTCGGCCACCAGTAGTGCAAGCCACCGAGGAAGCCCATGACCGTGCCGCCCACCATCACGTAGTGGAAATGCGCCACGACAAAGTATGTATCATGCAAATGCACATCCACGGCGAGCATGCCGAGAAAGAGGCCCGTGAGACCACCAATTGTAAAAAGGAAAATAAACGATAGCGCCCAAAGCATGGGCGACTGGAGCGAGATGGATCCCTTGTAAAGCGTCGCAATCCAATTGAAAACTTTCACGCCGCTGGGAATGGCGACAAGAAAGGTGAGCGCGCTAAACACCATGGTGGCGTATTCGCTCATGCCTGCAACGAAAAGGTGATGGCCCCAAACAAGGAAACCGAGAAGCGCGAGAGCAATTGAGCTCATGGCAATGGCCATGTACCCGAAGGGCTCACGGCGTGAGAATGTCGCGATGAGGTCGCTGACGATGCCCATGCCAGGGACGATCATGATGTAAACAGCAGGGTGCGAGTAGAACCAGAAAAAGTGCTGGTAAAGCACTGGGTCGCCACCGAGACGCGGATCGAAAATGCCGAGTCCGAGGAAACGCTCCATCGTGAGGAGAAGAAATGTAATCGCGAGCACCGGGGTCGCGAGAATCTGGATGATTGCCGTTGCGTAGAGCGACCATGCAAAAAGCGAAAGTCTACGCCACGTAAGGCCTGGCGCTCGCATTTTGTGGATGGTTGCAATGAAATTGACGCCAGTGAGAACCGACGAAAAGCCCATGATAAGGACTGACAGCGTCATCGGAATCACAGACGACGACGTGCCCACACCGCCGTGCGCTGGGTCGCTCGAGCTGTAAGGCGTGTAGAACGTCCAACCCGTGTCGACGCCGCCGTGAATCATTGAGTAAACGGCGAAGCAAGCGCCGAAAACATAGATGTAGAGGCTTAGGAGATTCAACTTCGGAAACGCGACGTCTTTCGCACCAAGCTGAATGGGCAAAATAATGTTACCCAGCGCAGCCGGAATAGCGGGGATGAGAAAGAGGAAAATCATCACCACGCCATGGAGCGAAAACGCCCTGTTGTACGTTTCTGCATCGATCAGCGTTTGGCCCTTCGTGAAGAGCTCCGCGCGCAGAAGCAGCGCGAAGATTCCACCGAGTGCAAACGCCATCAGAACGCTGATGAGATACATCACGCCGATGCGCTTGTGATCGAGCGTGAAGAGCCAACCCATGAGCCCCTTGTTGTTTTCGAGGTAACTCGTATTCGGATCGACCTCGTCGTAGGTTCCAGGTGCGGTCGTGATGGCGGCCATTTCTTGAGACTCCGAGCTTTCCGAGCTGTCGACTCTTCCCAAATGAGGAGTCGACCCAAATCAAACAATCCGTTTGCGCGTTACTTCAGGCTCTTGATGTATGCGATGATAGCTTCGAGCTGATCGTCGGTAAGGCTAGCGAACGGTGGCATTTGCACGTTGGTGTAGCCGGCAACAATTTTTGCACTGGGCTTGAGAATGGACTCGCGGATGTAGTTCTCGTCCGCATTGGCGCTTGTGCCGTCGGCAAGAGATTGAGGCTTGCCAAAAATGCCGGCAAGCTTCGGGCCGAGCGACTTCGCTCCACCGGTCATACCGTCGCCCGCGTTGCCGTGGCATGTAAAGCAGGCATTTTTCTGGAACAGGGACTCGCCCCATTTCTCATCGGTGCATTCGACCGGAGGCGTGCCACAAACTTTTGGCTTTTTGCCAGACGACGCGAGAAATTCCTGATGCTGTTCGGGCGTTTCAATCTTGACGTCCGCGATCATAGCCGAGTGGTTCGTGCCGCAATATTCGGCGCATAAAACGTGAGCCTCGCCAGGCACCGTGGGCGTGAACGCGACAAACGAATATTGGCCTGGAACCGCATCGCGCTTGAGACGAAACTCCGGAATGTAGAAGGAGTGAATGACATCATCAGACGACAAAATAAGCTTGTACGGCTTGTTCACCTCGAGATGAAGCTCGTTCGAGCGAGCTCCCCCGGGGTATTCGAAGTCCCAACTCCACTTCTTCGCGTGAACGCGAATTTCGGTGGCTCCTTCTGCAGCCGTTGCATTGTGAATGTAGGAGCTGAAGCCTTTATGGAAAAGGACAACGATGAAGAGCGTTGGCACAACGATCCACAAAATCTCTAGTTTGGTCTCAAGTTTGGTATGCCGCGCGGTTGACTCGCTTTTGACACCACTGCGTCGCCTGTATTTGAGGACGAAAAGCAATGTGATCGCGATCACCGCCGCGGCGAACACCACAGAGAACCAAAAGATGAAATTGTAAGCGTCGTCTACCCGTGTGGCCGTGTCGGCCATGGCCGGGGGAAGCTGCCAGCTTGAGGGTTCGGACTGCATCATCTTCGCGTCACTCCTTCACGCCTACGCGTTCGCGCGCGCCTTGCCAGCTTCGATCGAAGAATCGGGCGGATCGCCCGTTGATGCGAAGCTCACGGCCCCAGAAAAGCGCGAGAGCCATTATCAAGACCATCGCAACGGCACCTGCCCCCACTTGCATGACGCGCATCGCGACGAGAACGTATTTCCCGCCCTGCGGATCGTAGTGATAGCAGTACAAAATTAGCTTTTCGACCGTTGAAATGCTGCGCCCCTGCGAGGCCTCGAGAAGACCAAGCCGGAGATCTTGTGCAGGAAACTCAAGACCGTAAAGGTAACGAGCCATTTTGCCTTCGGGCGTTGTGATCATGAGAACCGTCGGGTGCGCCCACTGCTTCTGGCGCTCGTCGTACTCATACTCAAAGCCCGCGGCGTTCGCGACGGCAGCAATGGATGCGCTGTCGCCCGTAAGAAAATGCCAACCGGCCTTCTCGCCAGTACCTGCGCGACCATATTCCTTGAGCAGCGAAGCACGCTTCTTCGCCGTTCTGTCGAGCGGCTCGTTCGGGTCGATCGATATCGTGATAGCCTCAAATTCTTTGCCGACTGTCCACGGCACGTCTTTCAGACCCGTAACGGCAGCGCTGAGCACCATGCTGCAAAGCACAGGACATGAGTAATATGCGAACGTGAGAACGACCGGGCGCTTGCCATCGAACAGCTCGCGCAAGGTGACGGGCTTGCCCAAATGATCGCGGAAGGGTGTGTCGAGCGGGAGCTGCCCTTCAAGGTGCTCGCTAACGCCAACGTGTTCGAGCTCGCGTGGCATGGCGTTGACTTGCGCCCACGACGAGCGCGCACAAAAAACCACAACGAGAAGCGCACAAACGGCAGCCATGAC
Organism: Polyangiaceae bacterium; assembly: GCA_009780955.1. GTDB lineage: Bacteria > Myxococcota_A > Polyangia > Polyangiales > Polyangiaceae > Labilithrix. The sequence continues at coordinate 11,884 of WQZB01000050.1, forward strand.
CCGCCGGGAAAACCGGGAGCCAGGCTTTTTGTATGTGCGAGCTTGCATCATTGGGACTGTTCGCTTTCGCGCTTTCACTCTTTCACGTAGGCCTTGCGTCTTCGATTTCTACTTCTCTATTTGCCTTTGCGTGGTGCGTCGCCGGCATTGGCTGGCGCGCCAGCATCGGCGGCACCAGGCATCGGCACCATGGGGGCTTTCTTTGGCAGCTTGGTCCACCCCGTCATTGGACCGAGATCGTCGGACTGCTGCGGGGCGATCAAAGCATCGCGCTCGCCCTTTGCCAGTTGCGCCATGGCCTTGTCGATTGGGATTTTCGAGCCCGCGAGAATCAAACCTTGGGACTTATGGTACTCGTCAAGGCCTGTTGTGGGCGCCAGTTTCGCGCGCTGCGCCTCGTCGGTCATGTGGGAGTAATACCCGCCAAGGACGAAATTCAATGCCACAAGCGTCACAACGGTGATGACACCGACTGTGACAATCAGCTTGAGTCGCGGGGGAGAGTTGTCGGTCGCCATGGTTGTTTTTGGTTCTGTCGCGGCTGTCACGTACGGCACGTTTGACGCGACTACACGTTAGGCGTTCTGGAAGTGGAGCGAGCGCTCGAGGCGAGGATCGCCGACAGGAACGAGCGAGTGCCTCTTCATGAGCAAGAAGACGAACGTGCCGTAAGTGCCTCCAACCGCAAGGAGGCACGCCACATCCAGCCAGTGGAAGGCGAAGCCGTCTTGGCCAAGGCGGAAGTTCGGCATCACAAGCCAGTAGATGTCGACGACGTGCATCACGAGGATGATCAATGCGCCGACGTAAAGCAGGTTCAAATTGCGCTTAAAGTTGCGCGAGATAGTCCAGAAAAACGGCACCACGAAGTGGCCCACCACGAGCCCTATGCTTACGGTAGCCCACGGAGCGTGACCCCAGCGATTGTGGAAGAACGTCGTTTCTTCGGGCAAAGCGGCGTACCAAATGAGCATAAACTGCGAAAATCCGATGTATGCCCAGAAGACGAGGAAGCCAAACATAAGCTTGCCTAAGTCGTGGAAGTGCTCAATCGTAACAGCGCCCGAAAGCGGGCCCGAGCTGCGGAGCCCCAACGTGACAAGAATGAGAAGCGCGTAGCTCGACACAACGCTTCCGCCAAAGATATACACGCCGAAGATTGTCGAGAACCAGGTTGGCTCGAGCGACATGATCCAATCGACCCCGGCAAATGTGATGCTAAGCGCGAAAAGGAATGTTGCGGCCGGCGCAAAACCCTGCGACTTGAGCGTAAGCTTTGGATCTTTGGTTGTATCTTGCAAGGTTGAATGACGGAAAAACCGCAAAGCAAGCCAAGTCCAAATGGCAAAGTATATCGCTGCGAAAATGCCAAATCTCGATCTGTTGAGATACGCGGATTTTTTCTCCATCAGCTCTGCGTGCTCGATGGCGTGCGGATCGGGCAGCCCCGCGTGCGCGGCGTGGCTTGACATGTGATTGGCCGCAGCGCCTGCCTCGCCGTGCAATGGCGGCACGACATGACCAGGCGGACCTGCAGGCGCGTGCTCTTGTGCATAGGCCGGAGTGATGATTTCAAGAGCGCCGCGGTGTTCCGGTTGCCCCGGCTGCTCGGAGTGCTCGCGCGCGGCGCCATGCTGATCGTGCGGGTGACCTTCATCGTGAGCCGAGTGATCCGACATCCACGGGAAAAGCTGGTTCATCGAAGCGGCCACGGGAAAAAACAGCGGAATCATGACGACGACGCCGCACGCGAAAACCTCGGCGACACGACGCACAGTCACGCTCCAACCCGCGGACGTGAGATGCTGAACGAGCACGAAAAAGAGCGCACCCAGTGCCACCGTAAGAACGGTGATGAACGCGAAGAGCCACGAGAACGCAAAGCGCCGCGAATCACCTTGCAGGCCGACGACAGCACCGATGGCGCCAAGGACACCAAGCCCGGCGCAGACCTTCCACGCGCCTGCCCACGAACCCGTAAGCAGCCAGCGGTTGTTGCTTGTATCGTTGTTGGATACGCTCACGGCTTTTTGCCCTCTGGAGGAAGCTTGGGCTGTGCGAGTTGAAGCACGCGCACGTAGCTGACGATTGCCCAGCGATCGCTTACCGGTATTTGCATTGCATACGGCGGCATATTGCTTTTGCCGTTCGTAATGGTGGCGAAGATTTGTCCGTCTGGCGCGTGGCGCAGCCGGTCTTGGTGGAAGCTTGGCGGCGCGAATGCCGTAGCGCCCGTTGCCTGCGCATGCTGGGTTACCATGCCGTTGCCACTGCCGGCGTCGTCGTGGCAAGGCGCGCAGTAAATGCCGTACATATTGCGCCCGTGCTTTGCGAGAGCTTCCATTCCGCCCGCGTCATCGACCACCTTCTGCGGGATTTCAAGAACGTATCCTGATTGATCTTCAAGCCGCCCCTGCGCCAAGCTTGGGTCGATGTCTTGATCGTGCGCAATAACTCCCTCGACCAGAGGGCGCATCGTGCGGTGGTCGGGAAAGAAGTCCGACTCTTGCTGAACCAAGTACTTCGGTTGATTGAACATGTTGCGAATGCCGAAAATGGGCGCATCTTTTGAGGTCTGCCCACGGCAACTGGCAAGAGCAAGCACCGCGAGCACGCAGCAGGTGGCCTTCGCGAATACGAAAGCGTCGGTCTTCATGCGCCCTCTCCCGTCGCGTTTGTTGGCGCGTTCGCACCCGCAGCGCTTTCGAGGTCTTGACCGCCTTCGTTGTCGTCAGCAATGAACTCGAGACTCGTTGGGTGCAGATCTTCGAGAAGCATTTTCGTTTTGTCGACATGAAACTTTGGATCCGTCGCTTCGACCGAGACGAAGAACTTGTCGTTCGAAAAGCTCTCAAACCGCGCTGAGTTGAAAATGGGGTGATGGTGGCGCGGAAGCCGATTGAGTCCGAACATGCCAAGCACGGTCGCAAAAGCCGACAAAAGAATCGTAAGCTCGAACATGATGGGAACCATGGACGGCAAAGACGCAACCGACGCAGGCTTGCCGCCGATGATGATCGGATAGTCGATGTTGTTCATCCAATGCATCATCAAAAAAGCGAGCGCTGTGCCACTTAGCCCAATGGGAAAAACAATGAGACCAAGCTTGCTGTCGGACAAGCCCATGGCTTGGTCCATGCCGTGAACAGGAAACGGCGTGTGCGTGTCAAATTGTGTGTAACCTGCATCGCGAAGTTTCTCGGCGGCGTGCAGGCACTCGCCCGCCGTGTCGAACTCGGCCAGGAGAAGGGCTGGTTCGCTCTCGCCTTCGCGAACGTGCTGCATGTTCGTCATGACGAAGCCTCCGCTTCCGCGATCGCGCCAGCACTTTCGTGGTCCTCGTGGCCGCCGTCGTCGTGGCCGAAGTGCGGATCGGCCTCGGGCATGACGCCTTTGACTTCGGCGATGGCAATCATTGGCACCCATCGAATGAAGAGAAGGAATGCCGTGAAAAAGAGGCCGAGCGTGCCGGCATAGGTGAATATGTCAATCAGCGTGGGACGGAAGTAGCCCCAACTCGATGGAAGAAAGTCGCGGTAGAGCGAAGTCACGATGATGACGAAGCGCTCGAACCACATGCCGATGTTCACGAGAATCGACACAACGAACATGACCGGTATGCTCGTGCGGAATTTCTTGAACCAGAAAACCTGCGGGCTAAGAACGTTGCACGAAATCATGATCCAATACGCCCAGGCCATTGGACCGGTGAGGCGGTTGTTGACGAACAAGAAGCGCTCGTACTGGTTGCCACCGTACCAAGCGATGAAAAACTCCATCGCGTACGCGTAACCAACGAGGCTGCCGGTCGTGAGGATGATTTTGCTCATCAGCTCGAGGTGCTTCATGAGCACCAAGCTCCGCATGCCATAAACGGCGCGCGTAATGAGCATGAGCGTCATCACCATGGCAAAGCCGCTGAAAACAGCGCCCGCAACGAAGTACGGTGGGAAGATCGTCGTGTGCCACCCCGGCATGAGCGAGGTCGCAAAGTCGAACGAAACGACCGAGTGAACCGACAAAACCAGCGGCGTGGAAAGTGCCGCGAGAATTAAATACGCGCGCTCATAATTTTGCCAGTGGCGGTTCGAGCCGCGCCAGCCAAGAGCAAGAGTGCCATACACGATGCGGCGCACTCGGTTTTGGGCGCGATCACGCAGCGTGGCAAAGTCGGGAACCAGGCCGACGTACCAGAACAAAAGCGAAACGGTAAAGTAGGTGCTAACCGCAAAAACGTCCCAGATGAGCGGGCTTTTGAAGTTTGGCCAAATGCTCATCTCGTTTGGCAGCGGAAGCATGTAGTACGCATGCCAAATGCGACCGACGTGAATGCCGGGAAAGATCAAAGCGCAGATGACGGCAAAAATTGTCATGGCTTCGGCGAAGCGGTTGATCGCCGTGCGCCACTTTTGGCGGAACAGAAACAGAACGGCGCTGATGAGCGTGCCCGCGTGACCAATGCCGATCCACCAGACGAAGTTCGTGATGTCCCAAGCCCAATAGACAGGCGCGTTGTTTCCCCAAACGCCGATGCCGTGCCAGAAAAGGTACGCAACCGCTGTGAGGAGGATGCCGGTGAACGACGCTGCGAGCAAGAAAGCGACCCACCAGCCACGCGGTGCCTTGTTCTCGGTCACACGGCAAACGGTGTCGGTGACTGTTTTGAACGTCGTCCCCTCACCGACGAGCGGCGTTTCGCCAATGGCTTTGATCGGAAGATTCCAAGCGCTCATGGCTCAAGCTCCCATCTCGGGGTTGGGGTTTCTGATTTTTCCGAGGTAGGTCGTACGCGGGCGTGTTCCGAGTTCGGTAAGCAAGCGGTAAGAGCGGTCGATGCCGTACCAGCGAGCAACGCGGCTCGTTCGATCGTTGAGGTCGCCGAAGGCAATGGCATCGGCCGGGCACGCTTGCTGACAAGCTACTTTCAGCTCACCCTCGCCGACTTTTGGCTTGCCAGTTCGCTTTGCCCGGATCTTCGCTTCTTGGATGCGCTGCACGCAGTAACTGCACTTTTCCATCACGCCGCGCATGCGAACCGTGACGTTGGGGTTGAAGCGCATTTTCTCGGTTTCGGGCACGTCGTCGTACATGCCGCCGCTCGTGTGGTAGTTCAAAAAATTGAAGCGACGGACTTTGTACGGGCAGTTGTTCGCGCAGTAGCGCGTGCCGATGCACCGGTTGTAAGCCATGTCGTTCAAACCTTCCGGCGAGTGCGCGGTTGCGTTGACCGGGCAAACGTTCTCGCACGGCGCTTCTTCGCATTGAACGCACGCCACGGGCTGGAAAGAGATCTGCGGATCGTTGGCATCGATGCCAACGAAGTAGCGATCGATGCGGAGCCAAGACATCTCGCGACCACGCTCGATCTGCTCTTTGCCAACGGCTGGAACGTTGTTCTCGACTTGGCAGGCGATGACGCACGCGCTGCACCCCGTGCACGCCGACAGGTCAATGACCATGCCCCACTTTTGATTCTGCGAGTAGTCGACGGTCGGCCAAAGCGGCGGAACCAGTGGATCAGGAGAACCCGAACCACGAACATCAACGTTGTCGTTATGCAGGTCGATGTCTTTGCGCCCGTTGTGCTCGTCGTTTGCAACAACGTTGCTTGCAAAAAACGGGAATAGCGCGTTTTTTCGGTACTCTTCGAGCGTTGCGTCGATGGCGATCGGACGACCTTCCATCGCGTTGTGGTCTTGCGTTTGGCTGATTTTGTAGAGATTCGTCTCGACGTCGAATGGGGAGTCGGGACGAACGCGGCCCGCAACCGGGCTGTCGGTCGCAGCCAGACCAACCCGGCGATACCGATCGGCAATCGCAGCGATCTCACCGGCACCGAGTTTGTCGACCTTCAAACCGCTCGCAAACCACATCGCGTCCGTCGTGCGAAGACCGCCGACGTTGAAGCCATGCTTGTTACCGTAGCGACCCGCCTTTTGGCGGCCCCAACCGAGATAAACCGCAATCGAGTGGTCGGCTTGGCCTGGAACGATCCACATCGCAACATCAACGGGATCGGCGCCGGCACGCGTGAGGCGAACCATCTGGCGACTCTGAACGCCGAGCTCGTCTGCCGTTTTTTGCGAAACGAGCGCAACGTTGTCCCAGGTGATCTTCGTGAGCGGATCGGGCAGCTCGAGAAGGATCGGATTGTTTGCGTAGCGGCCGTCGTAAAGCCTTGAACACGGTGCGAAAGTGATTTCGAGGTTGTCCTTCGAGAAAGGCGCGTTCCCACCCTGGTTTGGCGCCTTTGCCTGCGCAAAAGCCGAAACAATGTCGGCGTGACGCACCTTAGAAGGGTCGGCAAGTGACACCTCTTGACCGCGCATCACGCCTGTTTTGCTGCGTATCACACCTGTTTTCAGGCTGTCGTTCCACATGCCCGTGAAAAGGGTGGGGCTAGGCGCCGAGCCGCGCACCGTTGCCTGAACGAGATCGTAGCCTTTCGGAGCGTTTTCACCTGCGAAGCGCGCGAGGATCTCGATGTCGCTCCGCCCATTGTAAAGCGGTGCAATGAGTGGCTGCTGGATCGAAACGGTGCCGTCAAGGGCGCGCTGGTCGCCCCACGCCTCGAGCTCGAGAGCCCGTGGAACGTGCCACGAGCACATTTCACTCGTTTCGTCGAAATGCGATGACACGTGCACGGTGGTCGCGACGCGATGCAGCTTGTCACCGAAGTGAACGTCGAACGGTGCATCATACACGGGGTTGCCACCCAGGATGACGAGCGCGGAAACCGCGCTCTTGTCGATATCGGTGACAAGCTGCTTGATGCTGACAGCAGGATCGACCGTTTGCGCGTCAGCCACGGAATAGTGGAGCAACGCAACGCTGCCAAGGACTGCATTGATCGCATGCGCGAGGGCATGAACGCGTGCGGGTTGACGTGCACCAACGAGAATGGCGCTCCGCCCATGCTTGGTGCGCAAATCTTTTGCGACAACTTTAAGCCAGTTGGCAGGGATGCCAGCGCCGTCGGCCTTTGCGATGACGTCTTTGATGCCACCAAGGTCAACGCCTTGCGCGGAGAGCTCTTTCGCCAAAAGAAGCAGGTAACGCTCAATGTCGTGCGCGGCGAGGCGCAAGCGGTGATCGGCGTTCATGCCCGTCACGGTGAACGTTGGCTCCACGACATAAAGCCGGTTCATCGCGCTTTTTTCCGGACCATCGGGGAGCTTACGACGCTCCGCGAAATCACGCATCATGCGAACGCTGCCGGTCTCGGTGCCAAGAAAATCCGAGTCGAGCGACACGATGACGTCCGCGTCCTCAAGGTTCGCCAGAACGGCAGTCGGCGCGCCAAAGGCAATGCGTCCGCCTTCGTGCACGTTCGCGTCGTTGACCGGCGCCCACGAGTGAAACTGCGCCTTTGGCAGCTTCGCGCGCACGGCATCACGCAAACGCAGAAGCGTCGGCGAATTGGTTGGCGGGATAAGGAAACGGAGCTTTGTGCCGCCGTCGGCGGTCGCGACGCGAATGATTTCACCGAGCGCCGCGTCGAAGTCGGCAATGCTTGCTTGAGCGTGCGCGGCCTGCGCGCCTACACGCTTCATCGGCGTGGTGGAGCGATCGGGATCGTACAAGTCGTAAATCGCGGCCTGCGCGAACGCCGAAGTCGCGCCCATGCTGGACGGGTGTGCCGGATTCCCTTCGACTTTCGTCGGACGGCCTTCGTGGCTTTCAACCAGAACGCCAAGCGCATCACCGCGCGCTGAAAGAACCGACGCGTAGTAGCTCGGCCTGCCTGGCAACACGTGCTCGGGCGCCTTGCTATAAGGCAGGATTTTCTCAACCGGGCGGCGCGCACAACCCTCGGCAAAAAGAGCTGCAGACGCGCCCGCAAAAAACATGAAGCCACGCCGACCAACTGTGCTGCCTGCGCTGCGCTCGTTGCCCGCGTTCGCGATCTGGGCAGCAACCGAAGCATTGCTTGCTTCTTCAAGGCCGAGCGGGAACTCGACTTCAGCCCGCGCCTGCGCAAGAGCAGGGTTGGCTTTGTCTTCGAGGCTTTTCCAGAAAACCTTCCCGCCATCGGATGCGGACGGGCTGTCTGATGCGAGAGAAGGCTGCGATTCTTGGCGGCTCATCGGTGACACCCGGAGCAGTGCTGTGGGGGATGAACATCGGGGGCGGCCCAATTCGCCGCCATCTCCGGCTTCCATTCCATGTTCGTGATTTGATCCTTTGGCCGGAGATTCGGCTTTGGATCGCGATGACACTCAAGGCACCAACCCATGCCGATAGGCGCTTCGGCACGCACGGTCTCCATCTTGTCGATGCGACCGTGGCAGGTGACGCAGCCAACGCCAGCGGCGAGGTGAGCGCTATGATCGAAGTAGGCGTGATCGGGCAACTTGTGGATCTGCACCCATTCGATCGGCTTGCCGCTGTCCCAACTCTCGCGAACGAGCGCAAGGCGGCCACTGTCTGCCTTCACGAGTGAATGGCAACCCATGCACACCTGCGTTGGCGGGAGCATCGCTTTTGCGGCGACCTCGACGTTCACGTGGCAGTACCGGCAGTCCATACCCATTTGCCCGACGTGGAGTCGATGCGAATACGGCACGGGCTGCGTTGGTGCATAGCCGACCTGGAAATTTTTCGGCGTGAGGTAGTACCAAATCGCACCGATCAAAAGGACCGGCACGATGGTGCCCACCCCTCCAAGGATGAGCGGGAGCTTGTTTAGCGACCGGGGAAAGATCTGCATGCGCGGACTCGGGGTCTCAGGCCTCCACGATTCCAAAGCGCCACACACACGAGGGCGCCACAGCGGAAGAGTGGCCGATGTACGGCGGGGCCCCTTATAGAGGAGTGCGCCGCCTGGGTACAAGTCTCCGCTTCATCCGACAATCACGAAAAATTTTGCGGGACTGTACCGAGTCCAAGCAAGCCGCCCCAAACTGCACACGAGAACGGAGGTTTTAAGACACAAATATTCGAAATTATTATGTAAAAATTTACTGCGCACACGTCGACACACGCGTCAAGTCATACCCAGCGCAGCAAAGAGCAGCACCAAGTAGGCGATGCTGACTCCAAAAAGCGACCGCGCCCAACGCACGCCGCTGCCCTCGCGAAGCCCGTAACAGCTCCACGTAAAGAAAATCGCGCCGAGCAGACTCGCAACAATGAGATAGCCGTGGCGGGCAACGCCAAGCGGGACGAGAAACAGACTTGTGGCAACGCACGCGAACACCCAGCGAACGATCGTGTGGCGGCAGGCGAGCTCGCCAGCCACATTCGGCAGAACCACGAGCCCGGCGCGCTCGTATTCGGTTTTACGAAAGATGGCGATCGCGACAAAATGCGGAACTTGCCAAAGGAACAGGACGCCGAAAAGAACGATGCCAATCGCGTTGACACTTCCGGTGGCTGCTGTCCACCCGAGCAGCGGTGGGATGGCACCAGGAATCGCACCAACGTAAATCGCGAACGCCGAACGCTGCTTCATCGGCGTGTACGCAAGTACGTAAAGCAGGTTCGCCAAAAGCGCGAGAAGTGCCGTCAACAGATTCGCGGCTGTCGCAAGGATGGCAATGGCCAGGACCGAACAGGCGACCCCGAACCAGAACGCAAAGCGCGGTGCCATGCGTCCGGCCGGCAGCGGGCGACTGCTGGTGCGCGGCATTTGACGATCGATGTCGCGCTCGATGTACATGTTGAGTGCGTTCGCACCCGCCACGACGAGCGCGATGCCCAAGAGCGTCGCGAAAACCGCCAGGGGCGAAGTTACCGCGTGCTCCGTCGCGTAATCTGACGCGTGTTCTGGCGCGTGTTCTGGCAAACGTTTCGAAAGAAGCAGCCCACCCGCTGCGGTCACAACGACCATGAACGTGACCCGCGGCTTCGTCAGCGCAACAACATCACGAAACCAAACTTGCGCGGGTTTCGCTCCCCGAATTGCACCGGCGAACGGCTCGTGCATGGCGGGCGGCGGTGATACGGAGGGCAACTCGTCGAGTCAAGCCGGAAGCGAGGCTTCGGTGATGCGGCACAATGCCACACATCTACCGAGCAATCGCCGTGATTGCGTAAAACAAAGGCAGGTGGCGTCGGTTACGACGCACGACAGCCCTCTAACAAGAATGGCACGTACGCTAAAGATTTCAGTACGCTGCAGACTCAAGTTCGACCGGTACATTCCTCATGCAATCGTCGTCGCCGCCGCCACGTTCGTCCCGCGTTGGATTCCTGTCATTCGACGCCACCAAGCTTGAAAACGAGGAGGAGGTGCTCAGCGCCATTCTGCTCGCAATCTCGAAAAACCAGCTCGATGCCGAAGTGTGGCGCGATTTGCACGCCGCCGCCATCCGCGACAACCGGGTAGCCGAGCTCGCCTTCGCCTACGACGCCGTTGCGCACGGCAGAAAACTGCGCGCGCTGCCCCCTATGGTGCAGGCAGAACTCTATTACCGAGCCGGAACATTCTTTTGCGACGTGCTTGGCGACGATTTCGGCGCAACCACGTATTTCGAGAGAGCCCTTCGTGCGTTTCCCGCACACCCAGGCGCGTTCGAGCGCATTGACGCGCTTCTGACGCGAGCCGAAGACCACACAAAACTTGCCGATCTCTGCATTCAAACCGCAGCGCACTGTTCGAAGACCGATCAGCGAGTGGTACTGCAGCGCGCAGCGGGCCTTTATGAGCGCGCAGGCCTCGACGACAAAGCCATCGAGACCTACCAACAGCTCGTACGCCTCGACCCAACCGACGAATCGGCGCGCGATCTGCTCGAAGTTCGCTACGTCAAAGTAGGCCGCTACCGTGATCTCGCGCGAATGCTCGAGCAAGCGCTTGCTGCGCTCCCCCTACCCGACGCGGGGGCCCCACCCGACGTGGGAGCCATTCGCGTGCGCGCGAAACTCATCGACGTTTTCGCCAACCACCTCAAAGAACCCGAGCGCGCCATGGCCCATGTGGAAGCCGTGCTCGCAGTAGACCCCGCGCAAAGCGAAGCACGTCGCGTTGCCGGGAGCCTTCTCGACAACAAAGGCCTTGCCGCGCGTGCAGCAGCAGCCCTCGCCGCGGGAGCCGAATCGACCGAAGAGCGCGCACACCTGTACGGCATCGAGCTCGAAAATACGCGCGGGCCGCGGCGACGAGACGTGCTCCGGCGCATCGGCATTCTCAAGCAGGACGAGCTGTCGGATTTCGCCGGCGCGTTCGAGGCGTTCGAGCAGGCCCTTGGTATCGATCCGACCGACGACGAGCTGCGCGTGCGCTACGCAGAACTTGGTTGCAAAATCAAAGGGCCGCTCGAAGTCGCCAAAGTATTCGCTCGCGTGTACACCGTGGCCAAAGACTCCGCCGTCCGCTCGCGCATCACGGCCGAAATGGGCACCTTGCTCCTTCGCGGTGGCGACGCCAAGCGCGCACGCACGACGCTTGCGGGCGTGCTCGTTGCACCCGGCGCCGACTCACGGGCCGTGCTCATCGCGGCGCGCGCCCTGACCGATGTGTACGAGGCCGATCAGGACACCAGAAGTCTCACCGATGTCTTGTCGCGCATCGGTGAAATCAGCACCGACGAAGCCGAGCGCCAGCAAGCCAACGAGCGCGTTGCCGAACTCGCTGCCAACACCGGCGACGTCGACCAAGCCATCGTCGCGTGGCGGCGGCTCGTCGACACCCCGGCACACAGCCGCGCCCTCGCAGCGCTCGAACCGCTCTACGAACGCCGCGGCGAGTGGCACGACCTGTCGTTCGTCCTTGCAGAGCGCGCCAAAGAACTACCCGACCGAGATCAGGCACGCGCACTGTCGATGCGTGCCGCCGAGGTCCTCACGACGAAAACGAACAACCTTGCCAACGCAACCGAGGCATGGCGCCAAATCATCGAAGCGTACGGCCCCGCACGCGACGTCTACGCGAAGTGGATGCCTCTGCTCGAAACGCAGCGTCAGTGGAGCGAGCTTGCCGTCGCGCTCGTCAACGATGCGAGACTTGCCCCCGAAGAACAAAGGCCCGCAATTTTCGCACGCCTTGGAACTGTGCATATTACACGTATTGGCGACGTGGATGCCGCCATCGAAGCATTTCGCAACGCGCTCGAAGGCAACCCACAGGAAAAAACCAGCCGCGCAGCTCTTGAAAAACTGCTGCTCGCTGGAGAAAGGAGACTCGCAGTCGCCGCCGTTCTAGAACCTGTCTACCAGCGCGACAACGACGACCAAAGCCTTCTTCGCGTGCTCGACGTCAAGGCGCTCTTGTTGCCGGCGGTGGGCGACAGGCTTGCCGTGCTCGAGCAGGCCGCAGATCTCGCAGCCCGGCACTCGCGCGACAAGGCTCTCGACTTCGTCCGCCGCGGCCTCGTCGAAGCCGTCGAGAACGAGGAGAATATCCAAGGTTGGCTTGACCGCTTCGACAAGTTCGCGGTCGACGCCGACCCCAAGAAGCGTGCGGCGATACTTTCGAGCGCGCTCGGTGAGCACGAAATCGACTCTCACGAGCTCGTGCTGCTCGCCAAACGCGTAGGCGAAGAGCACGCCGCGTCGGGCAACGTTGCAGCAGCACTCGCAGTGCTCCGCCGTGCGCTTACCTGCGAGCCTTCGTCCGCCGAGCTAATCGGACGCGTCGACGAGCTATTGCGCGAACAAGGCACCCCCGAAGAACGTGTCGCGCTCTTTCGCGCAGCGCTCGAACAGAACCCCGACCCAGCACGCCGGCAAAAACTTTTGCACGCCATCGGCAGCGTCGAGCGGCACGAGCTCGCAAACACGAGCGCCGCCATTCTTGCGTACAGGCACGCGCTGAAAGACGACAGCACCGATACCGCTGCGTTCTCTGCGCTCGCGGAGCTGTACGAAGAAACCGAGGCTTGGGACGCGCTAAGCAACATCCTCGCCGATCGCCTTCCGCGTGCGGCGTCGAAGGAAGAAACACGCCGTATTCGTACGCAGCTTGCCGACATTGCATGCGCGCATGACCAGCACGATCGGGCGATTGCGCATGCGTGGGAGCTGCTCGCGGATCCCGAGCTCGGTGGTCCGGAGCTCGATCTCGTCGAGCGTGTCGCTGTCACGACGGCAAACCATGATCTGCTGCGCGCTCTGCTCGAACGACGTGCCTCCAACGCGACCGATCCAAAAGCGCAAATCGAGTGTCTCACGCGTCTCGCCACACTCGCCGAAACGACGGGCAGCACCGATCTGGCCACCGCACGCCTCCGTCAGGCCGCGGACATGGCGCGGAGCGCCGGCGACGACACGAATGCCATCACGCTTTTCGATCGTCTGCGCGGCCTGAACGCGCGCGACCGAGACGCAACGACCCAGCTCGCGGCGCTCCACGAACGCGCCGAGAACTGGGCGACACTCCCAGCCCTGTACGACGCCCTGGTCGACATCGCCGAGAGCGACGACGAGCGGGTTGCGTGGCTCCGAAAACTCGCTGGCACACTCGCCGATCGTCTAGGCAATGCCCCCTCGGGCTTCACGGCTCTCGCAAAAGCTTTCGCGATCGAGCCGGGCGACGCGACGCTGCTCGCCGAAACCGAAGCGCTTGCGCTGCGTGCGTCACGCGAACGCGAGTTCTCTCGTGTGATCGACCAAGTCCTCGAACACCATCCCGATTTGGCCCGCGGCGCAGCGCTCGATCTGGGCATGGCGAAAGCACGCGCCCTGGCAGCTCGGCCCTCCACGGCGGGCGAAGCAGCAGTCGCATTCCGCGACGTGCTCGACAAGGTCGACGACGTACGCCTCAGGCCCGCCATCGAGGGCTTGGAAGCGGTCCTCGGCAACATGGAACCAAGCGCCGAGCGCACCACATGGGTACGCTGGCTCTTCGCATTCCGAGTCGCGCGGGCGCTGCCCGAGCAGCGTTCGCGGGTGCTCTTCGAGGCGGCGATGGCCGAAGAGCGCGAGCTGTCCGACCCGAAGGCAGCCCTCGACATGTACCGCCGCGTCGTCGAACTCGATCCCAATGATCTCGATGCGCTCTCGGCGATTTCGCGTCTGTCGCTGGCAGAAGGTGATGTCGAGGGAGCCATCGAGGCGCTCGTCGCATGCCGAAGCACTTCCGAAGGCGCTGCGGGCAACGCACTCGATGTGCAAATTGCAAATATTCTCTTTGAACGCGGCGGCCGCGGGCACGAAGCCCTCGAGCGCCTCGAGCGGGTTTTCGACGATGCCCCGCACGACGCAGACGCGATCGAACTCGCGGCAAAGCTTTCGACCGATCCGAGTCTTGGAATTCACGCCTCCGCGGTGCTCGAAAAGGCGCTCGACACAATCGACGATCCGGCCGTATTGGTCGACGCCCTTGGTCGTCTGCTTGCCCATCGCGAGCTCGACGCCGACCTGCGGTTTAGTCACTACGAGCGACTGCTCAAAACACTTATTTTGCTTGGTCGCAACGCCGATGCCTACGAGGTCGTTCTTGCCGCGTGCCGCGAATCGCCAAGCCAACCTGCGCTGTGGGATCGAGCCGAAGCGATCGCGCAAGAACTGTCATTGCCCGAGCCGCTCGCCGAACTCTACACGCGCGTACTCACGACGGACACGACGGATCTGCCGAAAGACAAAGCCATCGATCTTGGACAGCGCGCAGTAGCGTTTCACGAAGAGTGGTTCGACGACGACGATCGCATCATTGGTCTTCTCGAACGCCTCGTCGAGATCGATCCAGAGAACGAGTGGGCGTTCGATAGGCTCAAGCTCATCTTCGACTCGCAAGAGCACTGGGACGACTTGTTCGCGCTCTATGATCGCGCCGCGCACAGTGCCCCTCGCCAGCGCCGCATCACCGTGCTTGAAGAAGCCGCGCAAGTCGCCAAAGACTTTGCGGACCACCCTAAGCGCGCCATTGGCTACTTCGAAGAGCTTCTCGAGCTCGAGCCGGGCAACGCGCAATTCGAAGGAGCCCTCGAACGCCTGTACGATAGGCACGGGTGCTACCGCGAGCTCATCGTGCTGCTCGGTTCGCGCATCGCGGTGTTGCCCCACGATCTCGGGCAGAAAGAGCGCGCTCGCATTGCGGGCCTTTGGCTGAACGAGCTATCGGACACATCGAGCGCGATCATCGTGGTCGACGATCTGCTTGCTCATCAGATCGAAGGCGACGACGAGGGCATCGACGTCGTTGGTTTGCTTGAACGCATTCTCGCGGCCGCGCCGCACGCCGAGCAAGTGCAAGAGCGCGCCGCCCAACCGCCCGAGGGTCACCGCGATTCGTACGCACCTGTGGCCAAAGCACGCGGGCTCGTGCGTCAGCGCGCAGCCGCTTTGCTCAGAGACCGTTACAGCGCCATATCGCAAAAGGCAGATCTCGCACGGGTGTTGGAGGTACAGCTCGAAGCCGTCGACGACGGCGCCGAGCTCGCCCGGCGCCACAAGCAGATTGCCACGCTGTACACCGAGCTTGGCAAGGACGATCGTGCACTCGATCACGTTGTAAAGCTCGTTCTTCTCGAGCCAGCCATTTTCGAATACCGCGCAGAGCTCGCAGCCATCGTTGGGCGCACGGGTCGCTACGACCGGCTCGTGGAAGTGCTCGTTTCGGCGGCCGATGGCACCGAGGACAAGGCTCTACAAGTCGAGCTTTTGATGGGTGCCGGCGTCGCTGCAAAAGAGAAAATTGGCGACAGCGTCCGCGCGATCGAACTTTTTTTCCGCGTTCTTTCTGTGTCGCCCACAGCCGACGCGGTGCTGCTCGAGGCGTGCCGCGAAGTCGAACCACTTCTCGCCCAAGCCAGCCGCCGCGAAGATCGCCTCGACGTTCTCGAGAAGCTCGCGATTCTCGAGCAAGACACAGGCACACGCGTGCACGTTCTCGGCGAAGCGGCGCGCCTTGCAACCGAGCTCGAAGAGCATGACCGCGCCATCTGGGCGTGGGAAGGTCGGCTCGAAACGTCGCCGCACGATCGCGAGGCGATCGACGGACTCGCCCAGCTATTCGAAAAGACAGAGCGCTGGAGCAAGCTCGTTGGCGTGCTCGGCAGGCGCGCGGATCTCGGGGAGCCCGACGGTCCGCTTTCGAGCGACAGGCGAGCGGATCGCGTGCGCATGGCGCACATCCAAAGCGACAAGCTCGAGGCAAGTTTCGATGCCATTGGTACCTGGCAACAAATCGAGTCGCTCTTTGGCGACTCCGACGAGAGCACTCGCGCACTGGCCTCGCTCTTCCGCACGACACGGCAGTGGAACGAGCTCACCGAGCTTCTCGGCCGCGCGGCTTTGCGGAGCCAAGTCGGAACCGAAAAAGCCGACATCCTGCGTGAGCTCGGTGACGTGCAGCGCCTCGAGCTAAATTCCGAGGCGGCTGCCATTGCAAGCTACGAAAATGCCCTGACGGCCGATCCGCACAACGAGGGATCGCGCGTCGGCCTTCACGCACTGCTCGCGCGCCTCGAGCAACGTTCCGACGTGGTTCGCGTGCTGCTCGCTGCGTACTACGCGGCCGACGATTGGCAGCTCGTGGTCGACTTGACCGAGCAACGTTTGAGTTGCGCGAGCGACCAAGCCGCGCAGATCGCCATCCTCACGGAAGCTGCAAGCATCTCCGAAACGCGCGCCCACGATGCTCGGGCAGCCTTCGCGCTCACGCGACGCGCCTTGCTCGTCGATCCGAACAGCACGCCGGTGCTCGACGAGCTTTTCCGGCTCGCGGCAGCCACGGACAATTTCCGATCGCTTGCAGACACACTGCGCGAGTGCATCGACGCGGCGCCTATCGAGAAAAGCGAGACAGGCGAGCAAGAGATTGCTCCGCCGTGGATCGACGGCCATCGCTTCCGCATGGGCGAGGTGCTTGAAACGCACCTCGGCGAGCCGCGCGCCGCGCTCGAGGCATTCGTTGCAGTCGCTCAGGCAACGCCGTCAAGCATCGAAACGGCGCGTGCCGTGATCCGCACGGCAGCCCTCACGTTCCGCTGGGACGCGGCGGCTCACGCGCTCGTCGAAACGACGCGCGCCAGAGGTGCGCTCGAAAGCGAGCTCATAGTCGCCATCGAGCAAGCTGCCGAGAGCGCGAACGGATGGGACGCGATGACCTCCGCGACCACGTCGCTCATTCATGATGGCGGCGGTCTCGCTGCCTCGCTTGCACGAGATCTCGAGGCCACAATCGCTGTTTGGCATCGCGACAGACGCGGTGACCCGGGCGCTGCGGAAGCCGCCTATACGCGTGCACTCAGCTTCGATCCAACGAACGCCGAGCTCCTCGCACCGCTCGCGCAACTGCAACGCCGCGCCAAGGGCCGCCCGCTCGTCGACAGCCTTCTTCGGCTTTCGCAGGCAACAGGCGGAGACCTGGACCTGCTGAGCGAAGCCGCAGACGTAGCCTTCACAAGCATTGGGGATCGCGATCTGTCGAAGTCAATCTTCGAACAGTTGCTTCAACTTGCAATCGATCGCTGGACGAACGTACCCAACGCGCCCGTCGCGATTGCCGGGGCGCCCGGGGCATCGAGCAGTTTGGGCGACTACGTCCAGCACGCGATGCAGAAGCTCGTGCACATCTACAGCGACGAAGACAACTACGACAAGGTCGTGACGTTGCTGGTCGATACCGCGTCCTTGCCGTGGGAACGAGAACGAGCGCGCGGGCTTCGTCACGAAGCCGCCGAAATTGCATCATCCAAGCTTGCTGCGTCGGATCGTGCGACCGGAATTTACCTTGGCCTCATCGACGAGGATCCACACGATGCGGTCGCGGTCGAAAGGCTAATTTTCATCTACAAGGCAGGCGCGCGCAAAGTCGAGTTGCTGTCGCTCGAAAGGCGGCTGACAGACTCGGCAAGAACCGCAGACGAGCGGCTTGCCCTTCGCCTCGAGGTTGCGTCGCTCGAAGACGAAGTCGAAAACGTGACTCAAGCGATTGTCACGCTCGAGAAAAATCTCGCGGAGTCACCACGTCACCAAGCGTCGGTGAATCGCCTTGCAACGCTGCTCACGCGCGAGTCGAAGCACGAAGAGCTCGAGTCGCTCTTTGCCGGGCAGGCCGCACTCGCCGAGGCAGGCGCGGAGCGTGAGCTTGCTGCCAACCTCTACGAACATGCGGCCAACGTAGCGGAACTCAAGCTCGGCGACGTGTCCAAGGCGATTGGTCACCTGCGCCGAGTAGTCGACCTCGAACCGCGCCCGTCTGCTCTCGATGCACTCGCACGCCTGTCCACGAGCACGGGCGACTACAACGGCGCTGCAGGCTACCTCGATCGGCTGCGCGACATGACGCTCGACGCCAGCCGCGCAACCATTACGTTGCGCCTCGCCGATGCCCTGACGGCCGCCCATAGAAAAGCCGACGCGCAAGCGCGCCTCGAAAACGAAATTGCGCGCGATCCCGATGCCGACGATGTCCGCATGCGCCTTGCCGACATCTACCGGCATGCTCAGTCTTGGTCGCACCTTGCCTTGCTCTTGACCGAGGGGGCAGCGCACGCACCCGACAAGGCAATGCGCCTGTCGCGCCTGCAGGAAGCCGCCGAGCTCCATCGCGACCGCACGGGCGAACCCGAGCTCGCAATCCCGCTGCTCGAGCAGGCCTCCGAGCTGGCACCGGATCAAAGTGCGGTGAAGCTCGCACTCGCCGATGCTCTTGGCGCAGCGGCCCGTTTCGACGAGGCGCAGGTCATTCTTCGTGCGCTCATCGACGCGTTCGGCCGGCGCAGACCCAAAGAGCGCGCGCTCGTGCATTATCATCTGGCGCGTATTCATCTTGCGGTCAAAGACCGTGCGCAGGCCCTCGTCGAGCTCGACGCCGCGTGGCGCATCGATCCGATCGATTCTACGATTGTCCGCACACTCGCCGAGCTCGCCCGCGACGAAGGACAGCTCGAAAAAGCGGAACGTTCCTACCGCGCGCTGCTCACGCTTCTGCGCCGCCAAGAAAATCCAACCGACGAGACACTGGTAACGCGATCCGACGTTCTCTTCGAACTCTTGCAGATTGCACGTCGGCAAGGCGAAGTCGATCGCGCAGGCGAAATTCTCGAATCTTTGTTCGAGCTTGGAGCGAAAAACCAAGTCGAGGCGCGCCGCCTCGAAGCGGCACTACGCAAAGCAAACGACCATGCGAGCCTTGCCCGCTCGCTCGAATCGCGCCTCGCGCGTGCTGGGTACGTTGCAGGCAGCGCCGACCTCGACCAACTCCGCTCGCTTGCTCTTCGCATGGACGACGCGGCAAGCGTATTTTCCGATCTTGGACGCCTGTACGAAACAGTGCTCGGCAGGAGCGACGATGCGCTTGAAATGCGGATGAGCGCACTTGAAATGGATCCATCGTCGGCCGATTTGCATCACGATGCACGCCGCCTTTCGAGCGCCCTTGGCAAGGCAAAGGTCTACGAGGACCGGGTGCGCGCTCTGGCCGATCACGAAGGGCGACCCGAAGTCGCGAGCGAACTATTCGTTCGTCTCGCACGCATCGCCGAAACCGAAAACGGCGACAACACCGAAGCAGCATCGCTATACGAGCGGGCGTTTGCCGTTCGCCAAGACGATCGCGAAGTGCTCACCGCGCTCGATCGCGTCTACGAGCAGAGCGGCGACTACGCAGGCCAAGCCCGCGTGCTCGGCATGCGCGTCGCCCTGGACGCCGCGGACGGAGGCGCTTCTTCCTCGACGCTCTACCGACTCGCCGAGCTTCGCTTCCGCTCGGGCGACGTCGAAGCCGCGTGCGACGCCTTCGAACAAGCTTTCGAGAGCAACCCCGACGCCGAGCGCGCCGAAGATCTCTTGCGCGAAGCCGCCAAGGCACACCCGCAAAGCGAGCGCATTCTCGAAATTTACGAGCGGCTCGCGCGCACGCCAGGCCGTGAGCGAACACTCATCGACGTTCTTATGCGCAAGTGGAACTTGCCCGGTCAAGGAACTGATTCGGTGCGCGAGGCCGCTGTCATCGCGCAAAAAATCGGCGACACCAAGCTCGCCGAAGAGTTGCTGCGAAAGTGGCTCGAACGCGAAAAGCACGACGACGATGCGGCACGTGTCTGGGCGCTGTCACTCTTGTCGACAATCTGCGAGGGCGACGGACGCACGCGCGAGGCCGCGCTTCTCAAACGTGCTGCCGCCAAGATCGCCGAGCCGGGCGACGCGAAACGCCTGCTCATTGAAGTTGCTGCGCTCGCTGCCGGGGCGCTCGACGACTTGCAATTGTCAGCGTCGATTTACGAAGACCTGCTCGCGCGCGATCCTGCTGACAGAGACGCATGGACACCGCTGCTCGATGTTTATCGCAGGCTGGAAGACTTCCCAAAGCTCGCAGCGCTTTTGGCCGTTGTGATTGGAAGTATGGACGACGTCGGCGAGCGCTCGAAGCTTCGTCTCGAGCATGTGCGCATCGGTGTGGAGAAGTTAGGCCTACCAGACGACGACGCGGCTAACGAGCTTCGTGAAATCGTTGACGACGACCCGTCGTCCGTCGAAGCAGCCGTGCTCCTTGGCACGATCCTCGAGCGGACTGGCCGCGACGCCGATCTCGCCGACTTGCTCTCGCACCAGCTCGACACCGCAAGAGATCGGAAGGACGCCGAGGCTGTGATCTCGCTTTCGCGACGCCTTGGCGCTCTCCTCGAGCGAACGAATCGCAATCAAGCTTGCGTCGTTTACTACGCGGCGCTCGACTGGGATCCGCAGGCGCCAGATCTTCTTTTGGCGCTCGAGCGGCTCCACGAGCAAGAGGGCCAGCAAAGTGCTCGCGCCGAAATCATGGAGCGTCGGCTTGCACTCGCAACAGGCAGCGAGGCCGAAACGCTGGCCCTCACCCTGGCCGAAATTCGCGACCAGAAGGGCGACGCGGAGGCAGCCATGCGCGCCCTCGAGATCGGCTTCCGGTCGTTGCCAGAGAGCCATAACCTCGAGAGCCGACTCGAGGCGCTCTACCGCGAGCAAGGCGAGTACGAAAAGCTTGCCGAACTCTACGTGCAAAACGCACGCAAATGCCCCGATGGCCGCATAAGGGCAGAGCGCCTGCGCGATGCTGCACGCATTTACAAGGACGAATTGTCGGACGTCGAGCGCGCCGCCACCGTACTTCGCGAAGCTCGCTCATCCGATCCAACGAACGCACTGCTCTTCGAACAACTCATCGAGGTGCTCGTCAACGCGGGTGACTTCGTGGCAGCCGACCACGAGCTCGCAGGAGCGCTCGAAGGCCTGGCAGCCGACGACCCAACGCACCTGCGTCTCATCGTGCGCCGTGCAACCGTGCGGGCGCGCACGAGCAACGTCAAAGGCGCGCTGATGGACTTCGAAGAAGCGCTCGCCAAAGGCGCCGTCGAAGTTCGTGGTCCGCTCGCCCAGCTCCTTGGCAAGATGGCCGTCGCAGCTGCAGGGCGTGGCGACACCGCCGAGTGGCGAAAGTGCAGGCTTCGCATCGCCGACCTAAGGCTCGCGATGGGCGAGGTTGCGGAGACACGCGATGTTCTGACCGAGCTTGCAAAGACCGACGCGAAGGATCGAACCGTTTTGCGCGCCTTGGCGAGCCTCGACGAGCTCGAAGGGCACTGGGAAGCAGCAAGCGCAACGTACCGGCGCCTCGTTGGTCTCGAAGAAGGTGAGGGCATCGTCACTGCTGCATTCAAGCTCGCCGAGACATGCGAAAAGGCCAATCGCCTCGAAGACGCGCGCAGCGGCCTCGAGCGCGCACGCGTGGCAGCTCCGAACAACGTCGAGCTGAGGCAGCGACTTCTGTGGCTTTACGAGCAACTCGGTGCGCACAAGGAGCTCGCAAACCTCGTGCTCGAAGAAGCGCGCGCATCCCGCGACACTGCCCAGCGCTTCGAAGGGCTCGTGCGCGGCGGGCAACTGCTCCTCGCGCAAGCGCAAGATCCCACGGCAACGACGCAGATCGACACGTCGCTCGCCGTAAGGCCGCTCGAAGAGGCCCACGCGCTTCGCCCCGCCGATCTCGACTGCGCCGCGCTGCTCTCGGATGCCTACGTGGTTGCGGGACGCATCGACGACGCCGAGCAGCTGCTCCATCGAACCATTGCGACCTTCAAGGGGCGCCGCGCACGCGAGCTGTCGGCCTTCTACCACCGACTGGCACGCACAGCCGAAATCCGCGGAGATAACAGCGCCGAACTCGCGCACCTCACAACCGCACTCGATATGGACGCCCAGAACGGTGTCGTGGCAACCGAGCTATCGTACCTCGCGATGGAAATTGGCAATTGGGACATCGCCCAGCGTGCCCTGCGAGCCATCACCATGATGAAAGCGCCCGCCCCACTGTCGAGAGCGCTCGCCTACCAGCACCTCGGTGAGATTGCTCGCACCCAAGGAGACGACAAGCGAGCGGCAAGTCTGTTCAAACGCGCACTTGACAACGATCCCACGCTCGAAAGCGCGCGCGCGCTTTACGAGGAGCTGCAAGCATCGAACTAGTGCCAGTTTTACCTTGAGACGATTTTGGCAAAAAAGGTTTGGTTCAATGAAAAAGTCATTTTGGATTCCTATTCGGACTCGCGCAAAAAGATGCCTGTCTTTGTATTCCAGGCATTCCAAAGGAATGGGCGCCCTCATGCTTTTCTTGGGCTTGATTTTCCTACCGCACTCGGCTTTTGCCGTGATTTCGGAATCGGGCACAAAACCCATCGTCGTAGCGTATTTCAATGGGATGTGGACGACCGAGGAACGAGCCGAAATCGGGAAGAATGCCGTCATCGATTTGATGGGCACCAACCAAAACGGTACTCCGCTGGATTACGAGCTCTTTTACAACCAAAACGACTCCACACTGATAGATCTTGCCGAAACCTTCGAGCAACGCAGCAAGGAACTCGACGGCGTGCTCGCCGATCGCTGGGAAATCTTCTGGGAAATACTCGACGGCAGGCACACCGAAAGCCATTCGCTTACCGCAAAGCTGCTCAACGGACTCGGCGCCGACGGCCGCGCGCTGGCCCCGTTGATTGACGCCACCTTCAACGCGACCCTAGCCAAGTTCGTAGCCATCTGCTCGGAGCCTGTAGGTACCCCGTCCACCGAAGCCGATTACGCGGCGCACTTCGCCAAACTCAGCGAGCTTTCCAGCCAGAGCAAAGGCTTCGTGCTGGTGGGCTCTTCGCAGGGCACTCTGTTCGTCAACCACAACTACGACACCTTCCTCGCCGCCTATCCGGAGTTCACCCTCAACACCAAAACGGCGTTTATAGCGCCGGCCTCGCCCACAACCCGGCCCGAGGGGGGAGACGATAGCAATTATATTTTGTCATCCAATGACCTGGTGATCGGTGCGCTGCGCCTCATGGGCGGCGCAAAGCCGAACAACATAACCATTGCGCCGAGCTCCAAAGACATCGGTGGTCATGCGCTCATAGAAACTTACCTAGATCCCGATCGCAATGGGCGCGCCAGAGTGCAGGAGATTATTTCTACGGCACTCGATGCCGTCAACGCGGCGCCGCAACCGTGAGCTCGTAGGAGAAAAGAAGATGACACCACAAATCACGTTTTGGGGTGCAGCTCGCCTTGTCCGCACCGCCACGTACGCGGCTTTGCTTGTCGCATTGACCGCCTGTGGGAAAAGCAATGCTGACTCGTCTGTACTGAAATACCAGATTGCTACTTTGGAAAGTAACGGCACGCTGCCAAAACTCGATCGATCGAGCGACGTGGCCGGGATCGACACCAATGGCAACGACGTGCGCGACGACATCGAGGCGTGGATCGACGCGCAGCCCGTCACCGACATGCAGAAAACGGCACTGATGCAGAATGCACGGGCATTGCAGCACACGCTAACGGTCGACCTGACGGACCAAGCCGCGCTGGGCAGCGTGGGAGCCGAGATTGTGGCAGCCATCCACTGTGGTGTCAGTCGTTTCTCGACCTTTGCCGACTTTTACAAATACAGCCAAAATCTCGAAGCCATTACCGCCAACACGAAAAACCGGGCCGTTCGCTATATCCAATACAATAATGCCCGCTCAGGAGCGGTCAATTCGACGCCTGATTACGATACCTGCACGCCGTAATGCGCCGGGAGCGCTGCATCCTGCTAGACGTCTATACCTAGTCCGAGTTACGGATTGATCGGCGTCGGCCGCCCACCAGATAGATGGGCTGCCGACGCCGTTGCGTGAAGACCGAAGACCATCACGCCGCCACGAGGCCTATTGCCAGCAACTGTGTACCACTTGAGAACACAACGAGTCGTAGGGAGCCCCTGGGGGAGCAGTACACCACAAACACGCCGAAATATTGCAACTGATGGGCACACCCGTTCCAGTGTCAGGCGTGCCGACGATCACGTTGAGTGCGACATCGGCGTTTGCTTCCTCCTCGCTGCAGTCCACAAGGGG
>WQZB01000051.1 GCA_009780955.1 Polyangiaceae bacterium
CACCGTGGTCGCCGAGCTTCGACCTTCCGCCGAGAGAGACGCGAGGCGCGTGCGGTCACGGGCCGAGGTGCTGTGCGTCGCGCCGCAGCGAAGGCAGAAGCGAAAGCGGCCGGGGATGAACCATGCCTTCGCGCCGGAGCCCTCCTTGCCGTTCGGTGCGATGGTGAACTCGCGCGCGCAGGCGCTGCGGTAGTGGCTCTTGATGCGCGGGTTGCCCGCGGCGTCGAAGTCGAGCCAGGTCTCCGGGTAGTTCGTGTCGAGGCCGGTGAAGGTGAACTCGGCATCGTGCGCGTGCAGCGTAATGAAACCAAAGACCTCGCGGTTGGGCGACTCGTTCTCCTCGCCCTCCGGCTCATCGTCGTCCGACTTCGCCGGCGCTGCATCATCGATGTCGCGAGCAAGAAACTTCCGCTCGCCGTTCTCTGAGACGAGGCGGACCGGATGGTACTCGTGCCCGCACTCACGACAGAAGTGGACCGGGTATAGGCGCTTATCGGGATCGCCAGGCAGGTACTGCTGGCCCTCGACGGTCACCGAGCGTTTGCCGGGCGGCTCGAAGGTCGCGAAGGCGTGACCTGCGCCCGAGATGAACTGGTGCAACTTAAAAGCGAAGAAGCTCGAATTGGACGCCGAGTCGTCGTCCGTGCGGACTGCCTCCGGAAGGCTCGACACGAGGAGTAGCGTGCGGAGCGCGTCCTTGCACGTCTGTTCATCACGTCCTGCCTCGGCGGCCAGCTCACGGGCTGCTTCATCGAGGGTGCGTGGGCGGGCGCGATGCCACGCGGGGTTCGCGTCGTTTGTGGTGATGCCGAGGCGCGTCTCGGTCCAGATAGCGAGCGGGTGGCTTTTGAGCTCGTCGTTGGTGATGTTCGAACGAATGCCAACGTCGATGGCCGGACCGAGCGCACTCTTCACCGATTCGGCGCACTTCGACTCGTCGGTGACGCGCTCGAGCTCCTCGATGACGACGTAGCTCGGATCGACTTCCGTCGAGAACAGCTTGGAGGCAACGTTGGCGACAACCTCCTGCTTGTTTTGCGCCGTGCCTTCGCTGGCCATCGTCGCCGACGTGCCGATGCACTGGAGCTTCTCGGGCGAGGAGAGGCGCTCGCGGACGCGGCGGACCAGCAGCGCGACATCGGCGCCCTGGCGACCTCGGTACGTGTGCAGCTCATCGAGCACCAAGAAGCGCAGTCCCTGGCAATTGCCAATGACCTTGCGATCGAGCTCGTCCTGCCGGGTCATCAGCAGTTCGAGCATCATGAAGTTGGTTAGCAGGATGTCGGGCGGGTTGTCGGCAATGCGCCGCCGCTCTTCGCTGTCCTCCTGTCCCGTGTAGCGTGCGAAGGTGACAGGGCGCTCGCCCTGGACGTTCTTGGCGAACTTACCGAGCTCCTCGAACTGGCTGTTGGCCAGCGCATTCATCGGGTAGATAATGATCGCCCGCGTGCGGCGTGCGGCGCTCGCGTGCTTCTCGTTGAGCGAGGTTGCAAACTTGCGGTACTCGCCAACAATCGAGTCGCGCAGCGAAAAAACGTCCATGCTCTTGGGGCACACGTAAGGCCCGTGTGACGGTACCCCAGGGAGGGGGCATCGGAAAGAGCAGGAGAGAGTCGAACAGGATCGGTTTGAGGCTCAGGCCCTGAAACTGCTTTAAACCTCGACGGCGAGGAAGGGCTGGGGAGCGTCGTCGACAGAGAAACAGGCCGATAACCTGCGTCTGTCCAGTTATCTCTAGATTTCCGCGCCACAATCGAGAAGCGATGTCCTTGCCACTCGCCGCGCCTCGAGCTCCTTGGCGAGCTGCGCGACGACATCCCACCGCTGAGCGGCAGCGGCGCCTTCGAGCGCTCTCACGAGAGCTGCTTCGACGTCGATCGGATCCGGTTTTGCCGGTTGAGATTCTACCAAAACCGGCGAGTCGGAAGGTGATCGTTGCTCGATCGGATCATCGCAATTGGAGGCTGTTTTCTCGGGAGATTCTTCGAATTTTAGACCATCGAGAAGCAACGATTTCGTACGACTTTTGACCGGTTTCAAGTCCCGCCCTTCGCACTTTGTCTGTAATTACGATGGCTTAGGACATCGCGCTCCTCTCGAAGTTCTCCGGCGGCATTGGCCTCGCATACCACCGCGTGCGCTCGCGCGGCTCGCTCATCGAGAGCACCAACGGGCAATGGCTGGATGACGTTCAAAGACAAGTCGAACAAGGGGTGCAACCAGACCGCGCTTCCCGGCAGGGTCGTGCACCTGTCGAATCTCTGCACAGAGATCTTGGAGATCACGTCGAGCAGCGAGACGGCGGTATGCAACCTTGGATCTGTCAACCTCGCGCGCCACGTCATCAAGGATGGGAACGGCAAAGTTACTTTCGATTGGGCGCGCCTTGCTCGCACCGTGCGCACCGCCGTTCGTCAGCTCGATCAGGTGATCGATCACAACTACTACGCCATCGAAAGCGCGCGCGTGTCGAATGCCAAGTGGCGTCCCGTCGGGCTTGGGCTCATGGGGCTTCAAGATCTCTTCTTCCAGATGCGCGTTGCGTTCGACGCACCTGAAGCTCGCGAACTTTCGCGACGGATCTCGGAGGAGATCTACTTTCACGCTCTTTCGACTTCGGTCGATCTTGCGATGCAAAAAGGAGCGCATCCGGCGTTCGCAGAGACACGCGCAGCAAAGGGGGAACTCCAGTTCGATGCGTGAAACGTCGTGCCTGAGGATACCGCGCGCTGGGAAGCGCTCCGCGCGAAGATCTGCGAACACGGTCTGCGCAACTCGCTCATCGTCGCGATCGCGCCGACAGCAACCATCGCGTCGATTGCCGGTTGTTACGAATGCATCGAGCCGCAGATCTCGAATCTCTTCAAGCGCGAGACGCTCTCCGGCGACTTCCTGCAGGTCAATCTCTATCTCGTCAGCGATCTCAAGGCACTTGGTCTCTGGAATGAAGCGACACGTGTTCGCCTGAAGCTTGCCGAAGGCTCGGTGCAGTCGCTTGACGAACTGCCACCCAACCTCCGCGCCTTGTATCGCACCGCATGGGAGATCCCGATGCGCTCGCTCATCGACATGGCCGCCGACCGCGGTGCGTTCATCGATCGCAGTCTCGAGACCGATCTCGACCCCGAGATCGTGAGTTGGCTGTCGTTCGCAACCGACAAGCTCGACGAGATCGTCGCGTTCTCAAAGGCGCTCGACGGTGGGAGCACATCGACGGAGGCGTTCGACAAGAGCCGCGCATCGAAGGAAAGCCGGCGCTCATCGAAAAGGGTTCACGATGCAGCGGTTTTCGCGCGCCTCGCGGCAGTAACCCCGGAGATGACGCGGCGCAAGAGCGCGTACGCCTCGCGCCGTGAAGCGCAAAAATCGCTCTCGTTGCCTTTGCTGCCAACGACCACGATTGGCTCGTTTCCGCAAACCGCCGAGGTCCGCACCGCGAGGGCCGAGCACAAGGCAGGCAAACGAGACGACGCTGCCTACGAATCGTTCCTTCGCGCTGAAACCGAACGCACGATCCGACGCCAAGAGGAGATCGGTCTCGATGTGCTCGTTCACGGCGAGTTTGAGCGTAACGATATGGTCGAGTACTTCGGCGAGAAACTCGCTGGCTTTGCCTTCACAAAGAACGGCTGGGTCCAGAGCTACGGTTCGCGATGTGTCAAGCCGCCAATCATCTACGGCGACGTATCGCGCCCCGAGCCGATGACCGTCACGTGGTCCCGTTACGCGCAGTCGCTGACGAACAAGCCGATGAAAGGCATGCTCACCGGGCCGGTCACGATTCTCCAGTGGTCGTTCGTCCGAGTCGATCAACCGCGCAAAACGACATGTCGTCAGATTGCGCTCGCGATTCGCGATGAGGTCGCCGATCTCGAACGCGCGGGTCTTCGCGTCATCCAGATCGACGAGCCCGCGATTCGCGAAGGACTGCCTCTTCGTCGTTCCGAGTGGAAAGAGTACCTCGAATGGGCCGTCGATGCGTTCCGCCTCGCTCCGAGCTCACTCGATGAAGTCATAAGGCGCGGGCAACGGCATGCAACCGCCGTTGAACACAAGGGGAACCCAGCCTATTGTATGAGATTTGATGAAGTTGAACGTCTCACGAGGCAGGAAGGAACGGCTACTCGGGGGGCCACATGGTGATGCCCATGCTTGAGTCCCTTCACCTGAAGAACGTCGGGCCGGCGCCCGAGATGAAGATGGACCTCGCTCCGAGGTTGAACCTCATCACGGGTGACAACGGACTCGGCAAGACGCTGCTCCTCGATAGCGCGTGGTGGGCGCTCACGAGCACGTGGCCTGCAACGTGGGGTGGTAAGGGCGTGGTCCCCGAGAAGGAAGACGCCCGCATCGAGTGGACAGAGCGTCGTAATGATATCGAGATCGAGTTCGAAGGTCACTACAACTTCGACGACTCGTACTGGAAACAAACGGACGGTCCACCGAACACAACCCGCTACGAGGAGCGAATACGCAGTCGCCAACAAGGCCCGCCAGTCATCTATCTTCGCGTTGACGGTGGTATCTCAATTTACGATCCGCTGCGCGTCGGCGAGGATTTCCGTTTTCCCTTTGGGCAGAAGGCGTGGGGCAGGAGCAACGCGTTTCAGTTTCGTGAGCCCGACATCTGGGATGGCCTGAGCCGTGACGGGGAAAAGTCGTTCGTGTGCGAAGGTCTCGTCCGCGATGTCGGTCGCTGGGCTGTTGAGAAGGAGAACCCGGACTTCGAGCTCCTTACCAAGCTTGTTCAACAGCTCTCTGGTGAGGAGCGGTTCCGACTTACAGACAAGGTCGGTCGTGTCTACGTCGACGATCCTCGCGATTACCCCGTACTCACCGGCCCGGCAGGGGACATACCCGCGGCGCACGCTCCGGCGGGCCTTCGGCGCATCCTCGGCCTCGCGTATCTCGTTGTGTGGGCTCGGCGTGAACATCGCGTCGCCGCTGGTCTCAAGAAGATACCGCCAAGCTCGTCGCTAGTGCTCCTCATCGATGAAATGGAGAGCCACCTTCATCCGAAGTGGCAACGCACGATTCTTCCGAGCCTGCTGCGAGCGCTCGGTGCAGACGTCGAGCTGCAGGTTGTTGCTACAACCCACGCGCCGCTGGTGCTCGCCTCGGTCGAGTCGTCCTTCGATGCGAGATGCGATGCTTGGTTCGATCTGGACCTCGACTCGAACGCAAGTCCGCCGCGCGTCAAGCTCGAGAAACGCCCCTACATACGACGTGGTGAGGTCGGCAATTGGCTTGCCAGCGAGGCCTTCGACTTGAAGGAGCCGCGTTCGCTCGAGGGTGAGCGGGCGGTGCGTGCCGCGCACGACATCTTGAGTGCGAAGAACCCGTCGATCGAACAGATCGAAGCCATCGACAAGCAACTTCGAGAAGCGGGGCTCCCAGACATCGACCGCTTCTGGGTTCGCTGGGATTACTTCGTCGAACAGGCAAGGAATGCTGCGGCGGAGAAGAATCCGTGATTCCTGTCACGCTGGCGAATGAACCGCCGGATTTCGACGCAAAGGTACGGCAACGTGGGCTCTCCGTCATCGACGAGCTCGTCGGACGCCCGCCACGCGTCAAGCGACCAGGTCGGAAGCGCGAAAAGCTTGTGAGCCAAGAGCAGGACATTCCAGCAGGGGTGTTCCCTCCGTATTGGCGAGAGGCCCTGCCGGATATGCTGGTCGCTTACGAACGCCGTTGTGCCTACCTCGCGATGTACATCCACCCGGCCACTGGCAATCCGACCATCGATCACGTTCTCCCGAAGTCTTACGCGTGGGACAAGGTCTACGAGTGGTCCAACTACCGGCTCTGTGCGGGGATTATCAACACGAAGAAGGGCGAGTTGCTCACGCTCGTAGACCCATGCGCGATCGGGCCTGGTTGGTTCACGCTCAACTTGCGCACGTTTTACGTAGAACGGGGTGAAGCGGCGCCGGAGGCCGAGCGGGATCGAGTTGATGCAACTCTGCCCGTGGTGAACCAAAGGGAATGCGTGACGTTACGTACCGAGTACGTGCTCTCGTACCAGGACGGCCCCGGCAAGGGTGGAATCGACCTTCGCCGCCTTGAGTCTCACGCCCCGTTCATTGCTTCCGAGCTTCGCCGGCAGGGGCAGCTCGCTCGAGGAGATGTTTGAACCATAAAGAAACGGCCCGAGTGGCTTGCACCTCGCTCATGCGAAGTGCGCAACAACCCGAGCCGTCCCGCTTTCGCGGCGCCCTGGGAGCTCATTCTTTCGGCTCCGGAGGCGTCGGCCCTCGATACCTGGGCTCAACGCTGCACACGTACGCTGCCTGTGTTCGACCGAGCGAACACGATGCAGCGCTCCGCGCGATTATGACGTCTGATCTCCCAGGTGAGAGCCACTACGACTGTGCATGTCTTTACCTCCTCCGGCGTGCCGGCGCCCGCGGGCTTGACGGTCCACCAAAGGCCGCCGCCTCACGCGGACGTTTCGTTGGGGATCTTGGCTGGCGTGTTCGGGCAGCTTCGATCCGTTTCTGCCGCGCCCGCAAAGGTTATCCTTTGCCGGAATAGCCCGGGACACAAGTTCCGAAGGCGGCGTCACACATCTAGTTTAGCACGCCAAATATACCTCGCCCGCTTTCGATTTGCCGCGATCTCTTCGTTGGCGGCTCCGGTCCGGTCCTCAAAGCGCAAAGAGGCTGTTCCGGTCCGGTCCTCGCGGACCGCCTCGACCTCGCGGCAACTTGAAAGCGGGCTAGCATTACGATACGGCGGATCGGCGAAGACATGACTGCGTGGGACAAGCGCTCTTTCTTGCGCGCACTCAGTGCGACATTGCTCGGCGTTGCAGTCGTGTGGCTCGTCACGGCTGCGAGCGATGAGGGCAAGCTTTCAATGAGTGTTCGTGCAGGTCGCACGTTGCCCCTGACGCCTATCGCAGGCGCTGTGGGTGTGGCGCTCGTGCTCGGCACGGCGCGCGTTCGTAGCGAAACGCGAGCACTTGAAGCCCTTGGTCGACACCCGAGCGAATCCATTGTCGCCGCCGTGGCAGGAGCCGCGCTGCCGTCTGTTGTTGTCGCCGTGCTGCTTTTCGCAGGGGCGGCCGATGTAGCTGCATTCTACCCGCGTGCTGTTCGACAAGACGCGTTCGTGTTTCATAACGGCGCTTTCGAAAGCGCATCACTCGGCGTGCGTGTCGAGCAAAGCGGCGAGATGCAGCTACTTGCGATTGAAGCAGCCGAGGCAACCACGCGAAGCCACGGCGCAAGCTTGGCAAGCTTGCAAGCCTTGCCTCGAGATGCAAAAGGAGCTGCCGCAATTGCAACAGGTTTGACCGGCGTTGCATTGCCGCTTGCTTCTGCGCGTGCCGCAGCCTACGCGAGCTTTTCCTCGCAGCGCGCACGAAAACGACGGCGCAACATGATTCTTGTCGTTGCCGCCATCATGTCGCTACTCACACTCATTGCATTCCAAGCTGCGGCTACCGGGCTTGCGCCAGCCATGCTTGCGGCGATCCCTGCTGCGCTACTGCTACTGGCGCTTGGTTTTACTGTTGCTCTGGAGCGTTCGTGCTCTTGCGGTCGATCGCGTCTTGCAGACCGCAACGAATGCGAGCTGCGCGCTTGATGCGTTTCTTTTTGAGGGGCGTTGCAAGCCACTCGTGTCGTTTTCTCATGCTCCAGAGTGCGCGATTCGACATGCTTTGGGCGGGCAAGATGACGAAAATGCCTTGAAATTGCAAGGCCGCTTTTTGCATTTGCTAAAACGCCAAAAATAGACCGCTTTCAAGTTGACGCGAGATCGAGGCGGCGGCGAGGTGCGTGTGCTTGTATAGCACACGCACACGTCGTCGCACGGCTCCTCCAGGACCGGAACAGCCTCCTTGCGCTTTGAGGACCGGACCGGAGCCGCCAACGAAGAGATCGCGTCAAATCGAAAGCGGTCAGTCTGGGATTGGAACGAGACGGACATCGAAGCGTACGACCCCGTCGCCTTCGTTCACAACGGTGGTTTTGTCCCACGGAAAATACCCTGCGGCCTCCACGGTGACATGGTGCGTACCTGGCGGCAGCGCCACACCGCGCGCTGCAACCACTGCGAGAACGCCAACGAATTGGTCGTCAATGATCACCGATGCATTCGGCGGCCCGCCGGTCATGCGCATCGAGACCGTGCTGGCCGGTGCGTGCGGACTGCATGCTGCGCTGAGCACGGCGAATGCAATGTACACCTTGTGGCTGCGGCTCACTTGCTGATCATAGCCGAATCTATGCCGGCGTCTTGCAGGCACTCGGTCTGCTCGATGGCCTGGGCCAACTCGCCGACATCAGCAACGACGGCGTTGGGCAGGCATTGGCCAACACCAATCGACCCAAGCACGTTCATCTCAAGCGGCCAGCCCGAGTAACGAGACGAGATACCTGACTTCGAGGTGCACAACGCAAATCAGCGCTATATTGTGCGTGTGGACGGCAATGTGAAGTTGAGCAATACGACAACTCATTCCCACTCAATCGTGGCTGGCGGTTTCGACGAGATATCGTAAACAACGCGGTTGATGCCGCGTACTTCGTTGATGATGCGGCTCGACATGCGGGCGAGCAGATCATAGGGCAACGGCGACCAGTCGGCGGTCATGCCGTCGAGCGACTGCACCGCGCGAATGACACATGTTTCTTCGTAGGTGCGGCGATCGCCCATGACACCAACGCTTTTGACGGGAAGCAGCACGCAGAAGCTTTGCCAAACCTTATCGTACAGGCCTGCGCCGCGGATTTCCTCGGACACGATGCGATCGGCGGCGCGCAATACCGCGAGGCGCTCAGGGGAAACTTCGCCGAGGCAGCGGATGGCGAGCCCGGGGCCGGGGAAGGGTTGACGGCAAAGGATGTCGCGCGGCATACCGAGCGATTCGCCACACGCGCGCACTTCGTCTTTGAATAGCTCGCGCAGTGGCTCGACGAGTTTCAGTTTCATGCGCTCGGGCAAGCCGCCAACGTTGTGGTGGCTTTTGATGACAGCGCTTGGTCCTTTGAACGAAACGCTTTCGATGACATCGGGGTAGAGCGTGCCTTGAATGAGATACGATGCGTCTTTTACCTTATGAGCTTCTTCGTCGAAAACATCGATGAACGTTTTGCCAATGATTTTACGTTTTTGCTCGGGGTTGGAAATGCCTTCGAGGGCCGACAAGAAGCGTTCGCGCGCGTCGACGGCAACGAGGTTTAGGTGAAAGGTTTCGGTGAACGTGGCAATGACTTGCTGAAACTCACCCTGACGCAATAGGCCGTTATCGACAAAGATACACGTAAGCCTGTCGCCAAGAGCCTTATGGCAAAGCACGGCGGCAACCGAGGAATCGACTCCGCCTGACAGACCGCAGATGGCGTGATCGCGCTGGCCGACCTGCTCTTTTACTCGCGCGATGGCTTCGTCGGTGAACGAACCAGGCGTCCACGACGGCGTGAGCTTGGCGACCTCGAAGAGAAACGAAGCAAGAATGTCGGAGCCGCGCGGCGTGTGCACGACTTCGGGGTGGAATTGAACGCCGTACATCTTTTTGGCAGCGTTCGCGACAGCACAAAACGGCGTGCTCGCGGAGGTGCCTATGGGTTCGAAGCCGGGTGGCATGCTTTCGACCCTGTCACCGTGGCTCATCCAAACGTCGAGCGATTCTCCTTTGGCAAAGCGATGGAAAATCCCTTCTGACTTGTCGACTGTCACCTTCGCAGGTCCAAATTCGCATTTGTTGGCGCGTTCGACTTTGCCGCCAAGCTTATGCGCCATGAGTTGCATGCCATAGCAAATGCCTAAAATTGGCACGCCGAGCGAAAAAATGCGTATATCGATTTGTGGGGCGCCTTGCTCGTAAACGCTTTCAGGGCCACCGGACAAAATGATGGCACTAGGCTTTTTCTGGGCGAGCTCTTCGAAGGAAAGCGTGCATGGATGGATCTCGCAGTAGACCTTGCTTTCACGCACACGGCGCGCGATAAGCTGCGTTGTTTGCGAGCCGAAGTCGACGATGAGAACGATGTCCTTGAGCATGTACCGCGCTCGGTAGCATGAGCCGCACTCTGAGTGGAGAGAATGTGGAGGAGAATGAGATGCGTCTCGTCGTTATGACGCAGCGGGTAGGGGACATCGTGGTTCCATTACCGCGCTACCAAACGGGTGGGGCAGCAGGCATGGACTTGCATGCGGCCCTGCGCGAGCCTTTGACCCTTGCGCCGTTTGGAAGAGCAAAAATTCCTACCGGGATTGCTTTTGCCATTCCACGAGGGTTCGAAGGCCAAGTGCGTCCGCGCTCGGGGCTTGCTGCAAAGCATGGCGTGACCGTGCTCAACGCACCGGGAACGATCGATTCTGACTACCGCGGAGAAGTCGCCGTTGTCCTGGTAAACCTCGGCGCCGAGCCGTGCACCATTGCACCCCTCGATCGGATTGCGCAGATTGTTTTTGCACGATACGAAACCGTCATTCTAGAAGAGACGCAATCGCTCAGCGACACGGAGAGAGGGGCGGGGGGTTATGGATCGACTGGATTGTAAGAGCGTGTTCTACGGTGCGCGCGAATCGGCGTGGAGCGTCGGCGCGCTCGTGACATGAAGAACGCGCGGCGATGAAAGCTCCTCGGCGGTCAGCCATATCCAGGGAGATCCACCGCGTTTTATCGCGCCGCCCAGAAGCCCGGAATCATCGACAAGGATCTTCGTGTCGTTGTCGCAGCCGTCGAACACCATCACATAGCGTGTGCCTGGATGAAGGAATGGCACGAGCGACGTGGTGAGCTCCGGGTTGTGACGACCAAGGAGCGGAATCGACTCGTCGAGATCCGCGAGCGCTTTGCCCGCAAAATCCATAGAACGCTTATTTTCGACGGAGACTACGTTGCCAGTATAGAGATGCACGAGGCGATCGTTCATGGTGCATGCGCTCGTGGGCGGGCGCTCGAGTGGCGTGAGACGCACCCAGGCGATCATGCCAAAAAGCAATGCCATGAAGGCTGGCGCAACGAACGCGATCGGATCGGTGCGCAATAGCGACTGCACCGAGTTTGAGCGATCGGCATTTGCCTGCGCCGGGGATCCGAAAAGAATGACAGCCGGAAGGGCTGCAATGAATGCAACGGCGACTGTTTCGACTTGATGCGCTATGGTGATCCACGGCGGCGTGAACGGCGCGGAGGCAAGCACGCCGAAAATGACCCACCGCAAGAGCGAGAGCGACGCATCTCGGCGGCGCCTGACGAAGAGCACGAACGCCGACCACATCCAAGCGCCGACGAACCCAATGCCGAACAGGCCCATCACGAATGCATTGAGCAGGCTCATGGTGCCTGCACGCTCTTGCCAGAGCATGGCGATGCCGAGTGGACCATGCGCTTCGAGCGCGTCGTGAACAGCCGCTCCGTCGTCGAGGAAGCGATCGTCGGGGTTCGTCCAAATATGAGAGAATAAGCCTTGCGGCGAGACGAAAAGGGCTCCAAGCGATCGGGCGAGGCCTTCGACCACGAGCCACGGATGGGCCATGGATTCCGACACGAGAATGCGCCACGATTCCGTTACGCGCTCTGCAACCGGAAGGCTGCGCAAGGCAGGGTGAACTTCGGTGAGGAAGGTGTAGTCCTTGCCGTGAATGAGGCCGTAGGCGATGGCCGGGTAGTCTGAGAACGTAACGCCGGTGCCGGTTACGCGAAGAACGACCACATGGCACGCAACGCCGAGCACGCAGGCGAGCGAGGCGACAACAGCGAACTGGATCCGACGACCGCGCGGTGCGAGGCTCAGCGCAGCCCACCCGCCGAGAGTCGGCAAAATGAAGAGCGGCCCAGCCCTTGCCATCATGGCGAGCGTGATGGCGAACATGCCAGCAAAAACGAGTCGGCTTGCACGCTTGGGATCGTCTTTCGCGTCTTGCGCGCGCCAAAGCAAGATGAACGCAAGCACGCCAAAAGGCAGTCCGAAATGCTCTGTTTGGATGAAACCCGCCCACCGTCGCTCAAAGAAAAAAAGGACAAGCCACACAAGAAAAGCACTTTTCGGTCCGTGCGACTTCCAGAGTTCGAGCGACGCGCTGGCAACAGCAACGCCACCGGCGATGGCGCAAATGGCGAGCGATGCGTAAAGACTGCCTGATGAAAGCTTCAAAAGACCAGCAAGCGCCGCGATGAAGAGCGGACGCCTCGATGAGACGTCCGTGAAGCGAACGCCGTGCACGAGGCGGAGCGCGTCGTTGTAGAAGTCGCGAGAATCACTCCATGGCAGAATGCCGCCAAAAACTGCGTTTCGTCCCTCGTAACCAAGGGTCCAGAGGTGAACGAGCGTGGCTACGACGAGCAATTGTGTGGTTGCGTGAATGGTAAACGCGCGTGCGCGCGGCGAGGACTCGATGCTCGTATGCGTGCACGTGTGAAAGACCAAAGCGGCGAGCGCAACGACGACGATGCAATCGTAACGAGGAAAGATCTTTGGCCCAGCGTACGCCACGGCGTAAGCCAGGGCGAGTGCAAGAAGACCACTTATGCGCATGCGCATGGCAACTCTCGCCAATCCTCAGCCTTCGCCGCGTTTGATTTGATATCCGCGGATCTTCTTGTGCAGGTTGGTTCGCTCGACGCCGAGAATGACCGCAGTGCGCGAGATGTTCCACCCGGTGAGCTTGAGCATGTCGACGATGTATTTGCGCTCGCTCTGCTCGCGGTGCTCGCGAAGCGTGAGGCAGTTTTTGAGAGCCTCGATGCTCGAGGGGGTTACTGATGCTGGCGCGGCAGCAGGAGGATCGGGTTCGTCAGCAAAAGCCGCCGACGCTACCAACTCGGCCTGCGTGTCGTCTTCACCGAACGGGCTGTCATGCGGATCTTCGGGAAGATCGGCGATTGTTACGCGATCGCCAGAGAGAATGGCCATGCGCTCGACCACGTTTTTGAGTTCGCGCACGTTGCCAGGCCACTTGCGTGCTGCCAGGGCCTCTAGCGCGGCGTCGTCAATCCCTTTGGGTTTCGTGCCGTTTTCTTTCGCGAAGTTTTGTAAAAAGGCAAAAACGAGTAGCGGAATATCTTCCACGCGCTCTCGCAGGCTCGGGCTGCGAATGGGGAAAACATTGAGGCGGAAGAAGAGATCTTCGCGGAAGCTGCCGCGTTCGACCTCGCGACCGAGATCTTTGTTGGTTGCCGCGAGCACGCGCACGTCGAGGCGAATGACGTGTTCGCTGCCAACGCGTGAAATCTCTCCTGACTGCAGTGCGCGCAGAACCTTGGCTTGCGCAACGAGGTCCATATCGCCAATTTCATCGAGAAACAGCGTGCCGCCATGGGCTTGCTCGAACAGCCCCCGGCGTTTCGTTTGCGCGCCGGTAAACGCGCCTTTCTCGTGACCAAACAGCTCGCTTTCAATGAGTTCGCGCGGAATGGCGGCGCAGTTGACTTTTACGAAGGGGCCGTCGTGCCGCGGACTCAGGCGGTGCACGGCACGCGCGATGAGCTCCTTGCCCGTACCGCTTTCGCCGGTAACAAGGACGCTTGCGCGCGTTGGCGCCACTTTTTCGAGATCGTGAAAAATGCGCTGGATAGGCGCGCTTTTGCCGATCATTTCATACTTCGCGAGCTCTACGCGCGAAACTTCCGCGAGCGCGCGGCGGGCCAGCGTGGCTTCGAGCACATTGCGCACGCTGACCAAGACTCGTTCGCGGGCAAGCGGTTTTTCGAAGAAATCGCTCGCGCCCAGTTTGGTGGCGTGGACAGCGTCGTTGACCGTGGCGTGTCCGCTGATGACGATGATGGGAATGTCGCGTGTCGCTTCTTCTTTGCGAATTCGCTCGAGCGCCTCGAGGCCGCTCATCTGCGGCAGCTTCACGTCGAAAATGGCCAAGTCGACGGGGGTATTTGGGCTCGCCAAGATCTCGAGCGCGCTTTCGGCGGTTTCGGCGCCAATCACGTGGTAGCCCTCGCCTTCGAGAACGAGCGTGAGTGTGCGACGAATGTTCTTTTCGTCGTCAACGACGAGAATCGTCCGATTCGCGCGCGCAGCAGCAGCAGGCTCCTTCGTCTCCTTCGACGCGGTATTCATGGATACTTGGCATCCACGCCGCGCTTTTTCATGTATGCGAGGTAGTTCGATGCTTGAACGATGAGCGGGCTCTGCGGATAGTTGTGCATGAGGGCCGTGAACGCGTCTCGTGCCTCATCGGGTTTGTGCATTTTCAGGTACACCTCACCGAGCAGAAGCAGCGCCTCGGCTTCGAGGCCCGAATCAATGGGCTCGGCGAGAGCAGCCTCGCCGCCGGCAGTCTCGCTTCTTTGGCCTTTCGCAGGCGTGGTACCCGCAAAATTTCGCATGGCGAATTGGACGCGCAGCACCGCAGCGTCGAAGTTGTCGACCCGCAGGTAGAAGCGCGCAACGTAAAGCTCGTGGCGCATCAAGCGCGCGATGACGTCGGTGAGCAATGCGCGAATTTTTTCGGACTCTTTGCCGGCAGGATAATCGTGCAGGTAGCCTTTGAGCTCTTTGAAGGCATCGAGCACCACTGCCTGATCGCGCTCGTCGGCGCTCGGCAAGAGGAACGAGTCGCCAATTTGCTTGTATTGCGCCTCGGCAATGCGTGCGCGGGCATAGCCAACTTCGTCGGCATCGGCGCGGTGGTCGTGGACGAACTGCCGATAGCCGCGGATCGCTTCCGAATACTTTTCTTGCTCGAAGTCGGAGTCGGCAATTCGGAGCTCCGCCAGCCGCGCATATTTCGAATAGCCGTATTTGCGCTTTACCTCACGAAAAAGCCCTTGCGCCTCGATCCAGTTGTGAGCGTTGAATTCGGTCATGGCTTCGTCGTACGCGCGCTTGGCATCGGCCGTGTAGCTGAGGGCAGCGCGGGGCTGCGGCTTTCCGCAGCCAGCAAGAGGGAACATGCAAGCAATGCCTGTCGCGAGTGCCGACGCAACATAGGCGGAAGCGAGAACACGGCGCATAGACCAATCGCCTTTACACCATTTTTCCACCTATCAGGCTGCTCAAAAAAGGTTTCAGCTCAGCAGCCGATCGCGCTCGTGCGCAGGCTTTGTGAGCAGCGTCGACCGACGGAAAATCCACGATGTTGGTTGCCTCCACATTGACGCACCTCGCCCGTAGGTCTAGGGATCACGTCCAGGTTAACTGACGCCCACGATCGCATGGGCGCCTTCTTTTGAACCAGTAAGGAGAGTTCTCTTATATGAAACGTCTTTTCCTTTCCGTCCTGGGTGTGCCCGGCGTGCTTTGCATGCTCGGCGGCGCCGCGTACGCGGCGACCTCGGTTCCGTCCGGGGACTTGAACGGCAACGTGACCTGGACCGCCGCGGGCTCGCCATACAACCTCGACGGCGACGTCACCATTGTCGCCGGCTCGAGCCTCACTATCGAGGCCGGCGTCACCGTCCAGGTGAAGAAAGGCGACACGGCGAACTCGGGCACGGACAAGACGAAGACCGAGCTCATCGTCAATGGCAGTCTCGAGACGCAGGGCACGAAGGAGAACCCCGTTGTCTTCACGTCGGCGGAGGCCGGTCCCGCGACCGATGATTGGTACGGCATCCGCGTGCTCTCTGGCGGTGCTATGGCTCTGCGCTGGACCAACTTCAGCTATGGATCGTATTGCATCGATGCCTCCCCAGGAACCACCGGAAGCGTGAATGTGGTCGGTGGACGCGCCGAGAGTTGTGCAGTGGGGGTGAGTCTCCATGACGGTGCCCCTATTATCGATGGAATGACTGTCACCAAGTCAACGAGTTATGGGTTCAATGTTGATACAGCCAATGCCGTCCTGAATAACGTCATATCGACAGGTAATTCTTACGGCATCTATATTAGCCAAACCACATCGGCGAGTTCGACCGTCAACATTGCCAATGCAACCGTCGCAAACAACACCACAGACGGAGTATACGGACAGAAATATAATGCAGCGACTTCGTCGCTGAGCATCAATATCGTCAATAGCATCATATCTAATAATAAGGCCTACGGAGTCGGTACGTTCACTACTGGTAATAACAACTCCAACGCGACATTTGCCGTTAGTTACTCAGATGTTTGGGGAAATACCACGTCGTCATATTATGGCTATAAGGTGAGCGCCGGCACCGGCACGATCAGCGTCAACCCCCTTTTCGTCGACGCGGCCAATGATTACCATCTCCAACCCAATTCACCCTGCATCGATACCGGCACCACGACCACGCTGACCACCGATGCCGACGGGAACCCGCGCGTCGTCGACGGCGGGAAGGGCGCCAAGCCCGACATGGGGGCCTACGAATATCGGCCCTGCGAGGTGTCGTGCGGCGACAATGGCACCTGCAACGCGGCGACGAGAAGCTGCGCGTGCAACCCCGGGTTTGCTGGATCGGGGTGTCAATACAGTGACGCGGAGACTTGCAACAGTCATGGCGCGGCTCAGATGAACGGAAACTGCGCGTGCAGCGATGGCTTTGCAGGAGCGAACTGCGAGCTCAGCGACGCGGTGACTTGCAATAGTCATGGCGCGGTTCAGATGAACGGAAGTTGCGCGTGCGCGAATGGCTTCGACGACGGAGCGAACTGCAGCCAATGTAAAGCCGACTACTATACCTACCCAACCTGCGCGATATTCTGCGAGGCATCGGCGACCTGCGGCGATCACGGAACCTGCAACAAAGCGGGAGGCTGTGCGTGCGCGAATGGCTTCGACGGAGCGAACTGCGAGTTTAGCGACGCGGTCACTTGCAACGATCATGGCACGACGCAGGCCGACGGAAGCTGCGTGTGCAGCGCCGGGTTCAACGGATCGGTGTGCCAATTTAGCGACGCGGTCACTTGCAATGGTCACGGCACGGCCCAGACCGACGGAAGCTGCGTGTGCAGCGCCGGGTTCGCAGGAGCGAGGTGCGAGTACAGCGACGCGGCGAACTGCAACAGTCGTGGTCAGGCCCAGGCCGACGGAAGCTGCAAATGCAGCCATGGCTTCGCAGGGCCGAAGTGCGAGTACAGCGACGCGACGACTTGTAACAGTCGTGGTCAGGCTCAGGCCAACGGAAGCTGCAAGTGCAGCGTTGGGTTCGCAGGAGTGAACTGCGAGTACAGCGATGCGGAGGCCTGCAACAGTCACGGGACGGTCCAGGCCAACGGAAGCTGCTCTTGCAACACGGGCTTCAGCGGTGACAAATGCAGCGCGGGGACATGCAACGCATCGACGACGTGCAGCGGCCAAGGCACCTGCGACGCGGCAGGAGGCTGCTCTTGCAACACGGGCTTTAGCGGCGCAAGTTGCAATCAGTGTGTAGCTGGCTACTCCGGGTATCCTACCTGTGTACAAGACACCAACGCTGGGGAGATCGATGGCGGAGCTGACTCTGGAGGAACAGGGGTCGACTCTGGAATCGATGGCAATAAATCCGGTTCGCCTGACGATTCGGCAGGAGGCTCGGGCGGCGGCTGTAGCACATCGACCGGAAAAACCGGAAACTTGCCGTTCGCCGAACTTGGTCTTGCATCGCTGGTGCTAATCGTCCTTCGACGCCGTTCGGGACGGGCCGCTCACGCAAGAAAAGTTTGACGTTTTCGCCAAACTCTCTCCAACGGGAAAGCGGCGA
Organism: Polyangiaceae bacterium; assembly: GCA_009780955.1. Classification (GTDB taxonomy): domain Bacteria; phylum Myxococcota_A; class Polyangia; order Polyangiales; family Polyangiaceae; genus Labilithrix. The sequence goes on from WQZB01000051.1 coordinate 17,567, forward strand.
GTAGGGGCGCAGCATGCTGCGCCCCTACAGCTTTTTCGACAGTACCGTACGCTCACGGCGCCGACGTACCATAATATCGGCTCGCCTCCGCCAAGAAGATAAGGCTAAAAAGATCACGACATGGTCGACAAGAACCCGATCACTCCCGAAGGGGCCGCCCGGCTGCGCGATGAACTTTACAACCGCAAGACCGTGGAGCGGCCCGCAATTACGCAGCTCATCGCCGAAGCGCGTGCGCATGGTGATCTCAGCGAGAACGCCGAGTACCATGCGGCTCGCGAGCGCCAGGGGTTCAACGAGGCGCGCATCAAAGATCTCGAAGACAAGCTTGCGCGTGCCGAGGTGATCGACCCCACGAAAATCGTAGGCAGCAAGGTTGCTTTTGGTGCAACGGTAAAGCTTCTCAACGCCGACACCGACGAGGAAGTCAGCTATCGCATTCTCGGCGCCGACGAAGCCGATATCAACGCCGGCAGCATTAGCATTACCGCGCCCATGGCGCGCTCGCTGCTCGGCAAAGAGATCGGCGACGAGGTAAAGGTCATTACCCCCGCCGGCGCGCGCGTTTACGAGATTCTCGATGTTCGTTACACGTTGGCCACGTCGATGAGCGGCGGCAAAAACGGTTGAAGCATTTCGGAGATCGGGCACTAGAAGAGCATGTTTGCCAGCCGTTGCGAGCGACGTAACGAAGGCATCGCGGCGCGCAGCAGGCTGGTAAACATGCTCTTAGAGCTGGTTGCTGACGTCGGCGGCGTGCTCGCCGTATGGGCAGGCCTGCTTTGGCTTGAAAGTACGATTCTCGCGCTCGGCTGGCGGCACGAGTTCGTTGGATCGTGGGAGATCAGCCTTGCGCGTAGAACCGCCGGTCCGGTGGCGCTCGCGAGTCTCCTCCCAGCGGCCGTGCTGATCGCTACCGCGAGTCGGCTCGTAAAAAAACGCAAAGCCACGCAGCTTGCGGCAGTCGCGTTTGCCTTTGGCGCTATGGTTGGGTTCGGTGTTTCAACGGGCCGCCACATGGCAAACCCGCTTGTGCGCGCGCTCTTCGTGCTTGCTCTAGCAGGCTTGTCGTGCAGCGCCGTGTATGTGCTCATCAAGCGCTTGCCGCTCAATCGGCCGATCGTGCTCGCAGGGTTCGGCGTGCTCGTCACCGCGCTTGGGTGGCTCGCCGACAACTTCGTTTTGCCGCGCCTTTATCCGGCTTTCCATCATGCCCTGTTCGCCATCACGCTTGCGGCAAGCGCGTCGATTTGGTTCTTCGTACGCGGTAGCAAGCTCACGTGGCCCACGGCCGCCATTGGCGTCGGCGGCCTCGGCATAACTGGGCTCGCCATTGTAACAGCTGGCAGCGGTGCCCGAAGCATTGCGGTCGACGACAACGCACGCCGCGTGCTCGTGGAGCATGCGCCGCTGCTTGGTCGTGCGGTTTTCGTCGCAAAAGCAATTGCGCCGCCACCACCCATGGACGACGGCGCCGCCACCACCGAAGACAGCGCCCACACAATCCAGGGCGCCGCGCGCACGCCGCGCACGCTCGACTGGACGGGCAAAGACATCGTTCTCATTTCGATCGACGCTTTGCGTGCCGACCACTTGTCGTCGTATGGCTATGCGCGAAAAACGAGCCCAAATATCGATCGCCTGGCAGCTCGTGGCGTCCGCTTCACACACGCTTATTGCCCAACACCGCACACGTCGTATTCGATAACGTCAATGATGGCGGGAACCTACATGCGACCGCTGCTTACGCTGGGCGTGGGCGATGACTCCGAGATGTGGGCCGATATCCTTCGCCGCTATGGATACCGCACGGCGGCCTTCTACCCGCCGGCTGTTTTTTTTATCGACGCGCATCGCTTTACGACGATTCGCGACAGATCCCTTGGCTTCGAATACAAAAAAGAAGAATTCACCAAACCAGAACTTCGGCGGGCACAAATTGCTGAGTATCTCGCCAACGCGAGCAGCGATCACGGCCCGAATCACGGCCTAAATCACGAAGGGCAGCCGCTTTTCTTATGGGTTCATCTTTTCGAGCCGCATGAGCCTTACGAAATGCACCCGGAGCATCCGTTTTCCGGTAGCTCCGGTAGCGATTCGCTCGACGCCTACGACAGCGAAATCGCTACGGCCGATGCTTTCGTCGGCGAGGTCATCGACCTTGTGAACGCATACCGGCCCGGCGCAACCATCCTTGTCACAGCCGACCACGGAGAGGAATTCGGCGATCACGGCGGGCATTACCACGGCACGAGCGTCTACGAAGAGCAGGTACGCGTTCCGCTCGTGATCGCAGGGCAGGGCATTGCACCGCGCGTCGTCGATACGCCCGTGCAAACGATCGATCTTTTGCCGACCACGCTTGCAGCGCTCGATATCCCAATGCCAGCGCGCCTGCGCGGTCGCGATCTCGGCCCGCTCATCACGGGCCATGCTCCTGCCAACGACGAAGGCTTGGCGTTTGCTGAGACCGACGACTACACGCTCGTTGCACGCGGCACCGACAGACTGGTATGTGCGCGCAAGATCTCGGCGTGCACGCTCTTCGACGTCCAGCAGGATCCGGGCGAGACGCACGCCGTGCCGGACCGCCCCGAGCGCGTGCAAGAACTCCGGCGCATCACAGCCCGGATCGAGCGCGAAAGCGGCAAAGTCGAAGCCTCGGACATGCCGGAAGCGCTGCGACGAGGAATGCAAGGCGATCGCGATGCGGCCGAAGACGTCGCGCTCTTGTTCGACGATGCGCGCGTCGACATCCGACGCGCTGCAGCCGAATGCGCGTTCCGTCTGCGTGCACCCGAGATGGCGCCGCAGCTTCGGCGCGCGCTCGCGCAAGATGAAGACGACGAAGTGAAGAAGTGGAGTGCGCTTGCACTCATGAGACTCGGTCCCGAAGGCCTCCGCGACGAAGCAACCAAGGCAAAGATGCTCACAACGACTTTGCTCGGAACAAGCACGCGCCTCCAGACAGCCGCGGCTCTTGCCCTTGCGGAACAAGGCGATCCGCGTGGGCAAGACGTGCTCGTCGCGCGTTGGGAATCGGCGTTCGTGCCAGGGGCGAAAGAGCACGGCGAGCTCGAGGAAGGCCGCGAGCTACTTGGTGCCTTCGCGAAGCTTCGCACACACTCGGCGGTTCTGCCGCTCACCCGCGCGCTCGACGACGTACGTTTGCGGCCCTACATCGTTGATGCGCTCGCGGACATCGGCGACACTCGTGCGAAAGAAGCTCTTGTCAGGGTGTTTTCAACGGAAAAATACGTGAACGTGCGGCCTCGCGAGGCCCGCGCGCTCGTCCGGCTTGGCGCGCGCGAAGAGCTCCGAGCACCGCTCGAGCGCTTTGCAGGCGCACCCGTGCCAATGCCTGAAGCCATCGCGTTCGCACGCGACGCTGGCTTGCTCGATCCTGCTCACGGTGGCTACGTGGGGCATGCGAGCACGGCACAAACTGCATCATCGGTGAGCGTGCGGCTTCGATTTTCGGCCGCGGGCCCAGCGCGCCTGCTCGTGCTCCTTGGCAGCGATGCAAGGGCAGGGGGTCTTGTGGTGTCCGTCGATGGGGAAGCCATGACGGCACAGCCGAAAGATGAAATTTGGATCGTCGAACTGCCAGGCGGAAAAGGACCTTTCGTCGACGTGCGTCTGGAACATCCTCGTGGCATCTTGGCCGCTTGGATTGTCCCCCGTGCGCTAGTAGAGTCCGCGCCGTGAGTGACGAAGGTGACGAAAAACATGGCGACGGCGAAGCAAAAGACGCCGCCGACGCAAACTCGAACGACTCGCCCGACAACGCGACGAGCGACGCCGAAAACGTGACGCCCGAAGATGTCGACGAGGCCAACCCAGAGGCGATCGCGCGCCGTGTCGCGGCCTTGGGCGACGACGATCCGTTAGAGAGCCGCGCGCGCGAAGAGGAACGCAAGCTCGCCGAACGCCGCACGGCCGCAAAGGCCACCAAGAAAGCTGGCAAGGCAGGCAAGAAAAGCGGCCTCGAGGTGGCCGCTTCGAAGAAGCTTGCGAAGATAGGCACGCGGGCCGAGCCACGCCGCAGGCTTGCTGTTTCCGCCGATGCCGATCCACTGCTTGCGCGCACGGAGAAGCTCGGTGATTGGGCAAGGAAGAACCAGAAAGTCGTGCAAGTGGTTGCTGGCGCGCTTGCCGTTGCGGTGCTCGGAATTGTTGGCTTCCGTTATTACGATAACAGGCGTGAAATAGAGGCCTCGGTCTTGCTTGCCAAGGCTGTTGCAGACGAGCGCGGACACATTGGCGAACCCCCGAAAGACGAAGCAGCTCGCAATGCCATGGGTCCGACTTTCAACACATTCGACGAGCGCAGAGACGCGGCTCTCAGTCGCTTTCGTGAAGTCGAAACCAAGTTCCCGAAAACAGGAGCGGCCATTCTCGCTCGGCTTGCCGAGGGGTCGCTTTTGCTCGACAAAAGGGACGCCAATGGCGCCTTCGCCGCGTTCGACAGCGTGAGAAATTCGCCGCTTGCCGCGGTGGACAAAGAAGTCAAGGGTCGCTCAATCGAGGGCATTGGCTTTGCCTACGAGCTCAAGGCCGACGCGAATGCCGCCGACGCGCCGAAGTATCTCGATGATGCGCTCCGGGCGTACAAAGATCTCGAAGGTACCGATGTTCGCGGCTTCAAAGAGCTTGCAATGTACCATCAGGCCCGCGTTGCCGAGAAAAAGGGCGACAAGGACAAGGCCCGAGAAATCCTTCTTGCACTCAAAGAGTCATTCAGCAAACCGGGTGACAGCGTTGCCAATCTCCCAAGCGGTGCAGAGTTTCCGTATCTAAGTGAGGTCGCGATGGATCGCCTTCGTATGCTCGATCCCACGGCGATGCCGAAGAGCGGCGAAGATTGACATGACGTTGCAAAAGCAAGAGAAGGCGCATCCTTGAGCCGCACGCCAAGCCGCACGCGAAAGAGTCTTGTAACGCCTTTCGCGCCTTTCACGTTCGTCGTGTTTGCCACGTTCGCATCAGCCTGCGGTGCGGACGTTTTTGCTGGCGATCGGACGAATCCCGCGGTGCCTTTGTGGTACGCGCGGCCGAACGGCGCCATGAGTGTTTTTGTGCGTCGCACGCTAACGGCTCCATCGCGCACTGTCGGCGAAGACTGGGAGCGCGGCCGCCCCGAAATCGACAGCGCGCGCAACCGCGTGTTCGTTGGGTCCTCCGACCATGGGCTTTATGCGTTGCGCGCAGGCGATGGCAGCACAATCTGGCGCTTCGAAACACTCGCCGTCGTGCAAAGCGAGCCACTTTACGATTCGGAAATGGACTACGTCTATTTTGGGTCGAACGATGGCGCGCTTTATTGTGTGCGCGCGCAAACCGGTAAGCTCGTTTATCGGTTCGACACAGGCGCCGAGGTTTCGCGAAAGCCGGTGCGCGCAGGCGAGAATCTATTTTTCTCGAATGCCGCTGACTTTCTTTTTTCGATCGACCGTCGCACGGGCAAGCAAAACTGGCAGGTGCATCGAACGCCGGCATTGGGCATGGAAATCAGCGGCCACGCTGGACCAGCGTACGATCCTGCGAGCAACCTCGTGTTCATGGCCTACTCCGACGGGCACGTGATTGCATACAGTGGCGCCGACGGCTCGGAGAAATGGAGCCCGGTCGATCTTTCTGCTGACGCCGAGCAGGCTGGCGGTGAAGCGCCACGCTACCTTGATGTCGACACGACGCCGGTGCTCGACGACAGCCCGCAAGGACGCGTCGTTTACGTCGCAAGCTACGCCGCGGGCGTGTATGCGCTCGATGCAACGACCGGCTCGCGAGCGTGGGCGAACGACAAGGTCATTGGAGTCACCGATCTGCTCCTGTGGAAAGAGCGCGCACACATGCCGAATCCCAATGGCCCTGACCGCGGCGGGCCCATGGTGCCCGAACGCAAGTTGATTGTCGTCTCGAGTGCAGCCGTCGGGCTCACGGCGCTCGACACCGTAACAGGCCGCGTTGTTTGGCAGAACAAGGTGCCCGAAGGCGGAATCACGGCGCCCGCGGCTCTAGCCGGTGCGCTGTTTGTGGGTACGAGTCGCTACGGCGCGTTTCTTTTGTCGCCGCGCAATGGCAAAGTCATCGACGGAATCGATTTTGGTACGGGCTTTTCGCAAACCCCTGCGGCGTACGGGAATCGTGCCTACGTGATGACGAATGCAGGAACATTCCTCGGCGTCTCCGTTGCACCGCCGCTTCCTCTTGCCCACGCGATGTACAGCGCAACTCAGTCGCGCTGAATTTGAAAATCCAAGGCGATAGGGGCGTATGACCATACGCCCCTACACGCAAATCGCGAATAGTGCGCGTCGAATCGAAAGCGGGTTAAGGTATCGGTGGTACCGGTTCTGCGCACACGATATCGCATGTAATGGCGTCGAACGCGCAGCCCGCTTCTAGATCGGCTTGGGTCAGGCCGCTCGTCCCGCAAGTACACGTATCGACTACGAGCTCGCAGCCGCAATCGTAGCGGGTGTTGGTCCCGTCGGCGACGGTGGTCGTGATCGCGCAGCTGGCGAAATCCCAGGTCTTCGAGGCATTCTCGGAGGTGCAGATGATATGGTTTGTATTGACCCCTGGATTGAGCGGTTCTACCGATTCATTGGGGTGGGCTTGTGTCGCGAGATCACGCGAATCGTAACATACGAAATCGTGCGTTCCGTCGTTGAGCTGCGTGCCTTCGCAATCCGGGCTGTCGTAAATCGCGTAGGTGAAGCTCCAATTCGCAGGGGGAATGTTTGCCGAGGGGCAGAGATCGCTGATGACCACGGGCACTCCATTCGTATCGACGAGCTGCCCGTCTGGGGTGAAGTTGAAACAGGGACACTCCTCCTGATTGGGCGTCAGCGATGAGAGACACCGGTACTCCGGATTAGAAGGGTCCTGACGATCGCCGCAAATGCGGACCGACTGGTCGGTGAAGTCATTGCCCGCTAGGGTGAACCCGATGGATCCATTTTCGCCTCCATCATCGCTACCGCCACTCGCACTGTTGTCGGTCGAATTCGACGAACAAGCGAAAATCATGACAGCGGCGAACGCGGGTGCAATTGCAATACGGCCTTTCATTCTTCAATCCTCCGAGTAAATCCGAGATTGATTCTCGTTTTTAGGTGGAGGTTGCAACGCCTGTTCCGTGACCTCGTTCATACCGTATGTGATGGAAGTGGCCGTCATCGTTACGCGAGATCATCGTGGTCACACGCATGTTTACCATGCAACCCGCTTTTGCCACGCACATGAGATCCAGACGTGTGCATCCGCGGTCGTTATCTCGTGATCGGCCCGCCACCGGCACACAGGATGTCACACGTCTTGAGATCGAACACGCAACCGGTTTCCAAGTCATCCACAGTAAGACCGCCATTGCCGCAAGTGCATGTGCCACCGGCCGGAGTCAGAGTGCAGCCGCAATCGTAGCGCTTCGCTCCAGCTGCAGCCTCATCCGGCGTTGTCGCGATCACACAGCTCAAAAAGTCCCAAGACTTTGACGCGTTCAGCGAAGTGCAAAGTACATGGTTCGTGTTCACGCCGGAATTCAGGACTTCGTTGGCCGACTGGTTTGGGAATGCCTGTGTTGACACATCGTGCGAGTCGTAGCACGTGAAGTTGTGTGCGCCATTGTTGAGCTGTGTTCCACTACAATCAAGGGCCGAGAAGACCTCATACTGGAATGTCCAATTGGCCGCCGGAAGGTCCGACGACGAGCAGAGGTCGGGAATTGCTGCCGGCATTCCCGTTGCGGGATCGACGAGGCTGCCGTCCGCCGCGAAATTGAAACACGGGCATGGAGTGAGCGTCGACGTGCACCGGTATTTCGCGTCTGGCGCCGAGCGCGAGCCGCAAATGCGAACCGAGTTGCCCGTGAAGTCGGCACCCGATAGAGCAAGTGTCATGGACGCGGTTTCGTAGCCGCTGCCGCCATCTGGCCCGTCTGCTGCGGTCGTTGAGTTTGACGAACAAGCGAGAATCGAAGTGACGATGACGGCAGGCACAAATAGAATATAAGTTTTCATGGAATGCCAAGCGAAGTTAGACCGTAAGGTGTGTAAAATACGAATTATAGTTACATATGTGTCTATTGTAATAATCGAATAAGAATGAAGAATGCGAATTTCATGTCGATTCCAGTAGCCCTGCTAGGGGGCGGCAGCAGCCAGACATCTTGCCCTGGCCGCTGCCGCCCCCGCCTCGAGCCGCCGCGTGCCGCGTGCCTGGCACGCTCAGTCGAGACGCAGAACCACGACGCCGGGTGGAGGTATAGTGCCCGGCACATGCGCGTCGCTGAGTCGGTGCTGCTGGTTCGCGGCACAATGGCGGGATGGAGATCATGTTTCGTTCCGTTCCTGACTTTGCAGTGCGACGGTCTATCGAATGGGTTTGCAACGGGTATTCCCACACACCAAGACGAACTCCGCAGCGCGAATCGTGGCTTGCTCGCTCTTGCCGCGCCGCAAGCTGCTACGCGCCAGCCTCGGTGCCCCGCATGTGCATGCTGCGGCAAATCACGTGCGAATGCGAAAACACGCGGAGTCTGCCGATCTCACGAAGGCGTTACGCGCCGGAGTCTGCCGATCTCACGAAGGCATTACGCGCCGGAATCTGCCGATCTCACGAAGGCATTACGCGCCGAGTCTGCCGATCTCACGAAGGCGTTACGCGCCGAGTCTGCCGATCCTCACGAAGGCGTTACGCGCCGAGTCTGCCGATCTCACGAAGGCGTTACGCGCCGAGTCTGCCGATCTCACGAAGACATTATGTCAACTAACCCGAAAGCCTTCGGGTTAGTTGACATAATGTATCTTATGCGAAATTTAGTGGCACTAGTGTCTAGCCTTCACAATCGGCCTTCAGAGGGCTCTACGATAAACCCAGGAGCTCGTGCTTGGGCGCGCGCGTCGTCAGAAGCCTCATCGCATCGAGTATCGAGCGGCGCTCGTAAAGCACATGGTAAACTTGCTCGGTGATTGGCACATCGACGCTGAACTTCTGCGCAAGCGCCCATGCAGCTTTCGTCGTGCCATATCCTTCGGCAACGGTTCGCTGCGAGCCAAGGAAGCCTGCTGGGTCAACCCCCTCGGCGAGCTTCAATCCGAGAGCGCGGTTTCGCGAAAGCGGACCCGTTGCCGTCAAGATGAGATCGCCCACGCCGGAAAGTCCCATGAACGTGAGCGGATCGCCGCCGAGCGCAACGCCGAGACGAGCCATTTCCGACAAACCTCGTGTGATGAGCGCCGCGCGCGCGTTGGTTCCGAGCCCCAAGCCGTCGCACGCGCCCGTGGCAATCGCAAGCACGTTCTTCAGCGCACCGCCAACCTCGACACCAACCGGATCGCGGTTTGTGTAAACGCGGAATATTGGCGAATGCAAAGCGTTCGCAATTTTTGCGGCCACAACGTCTGTTTGCGACGCGACAACAACATCGGCAGGAAGGCCCGCAGCCACCTCACGCGCAAAGCTTGGCCCGGAAAGCACGGCGAGATCCGCGCGCCTGTGGCCCGGCATCGCCTCGGCCACGACGTCTCTCATGAGCATGAAGGTGTCGTTCTCGATGCCCTTGGTGGCAATGACAATGCTTGCGGCAGACGGCACGTCGCGGGCCACGCTCGCTGCGACTTGACGGAGATACGCCGACGGCGGCACGAAGATAACAATGTTGGCGCCGTGCAAAACTTCGCCTGGATCGATGGACGCGCGAATCGTTTTTGGGAGCGTTATGCCCTGGAGAAAAAGCGAATTTTCGTGATGCTGTTCAATGTCGTAAAGCACTTCGGGCTCTCGCACCCAAAGGTGGACTTCGTGATTGCATCGCGCTGCCTGCGCCGCAAGCGCGGTACCCCATGCTCCCGCCCCAAGGACCGCAATCTTGCTCACAACCTTTAGCCTATGTCACACACGGAAATCAGTCACGAGATCGCTTCGATTTGACGCGCCATCTTTTCGCGTCAGCCGCGTCAGCCGCGTCAGCCGTTGACTCGTTAGCGGCGGCAGTGCGTTATGACGCGGGCGTGGGCAGTGCGCCCGTGACGAGCGTCGATGGCGTGTCGCTCGTCGTGCACCAAAGCTGGTAGGCTGCACGCGTTGCACCAACGTAGAGTGCTTGCCTCGCTTGTGGGGTTTCGGGGTAGCTCGATCGGGTGGTTTCGAGCAGGATCACTTCGTCGAACTCGAGGCCTTTGGTTTGGCGAATATCGGTAATGTCGAAGCCGCGCTCCCAGGTGAAATCCTGATGACGAACGCGACGCACGTTCGGCACTTCGGCGCGCACGAGACCTTCGTAATAAACGTCGGCCTGCTGGGCAAAGCGCGCGAGCAGCGCAACGTTCGCCTCGGGCTCGTCGGCCGCAAGCTCACGAAGCGCGTCGGCCAAGAACGCAACGCACTCGCCCGCCGATGAAAACGAGAAAAGCTCGACGGGCGGACCTTGGCGGTTGGCGATTGGCTCGGCGTCGTGCGCGAGCGGGCCGAGCACGGCTTGTGCGAACGAGGTGATTTCAGCGGTCGACCGATAGCTAACCTTGAGCGGTTCGATCACCCCTGCCCCGCCTGGCACGCCGAGCTCTTTGAGGGTTGCGTCCCAATCGAATGCAGCATGCTCGTCGTCCTCTTCACGCATGCGCTGCGCAACGTCGCCTGCGAGTGTGATCGAAAGCTGACTCGGATCGACCGCGTCGTCTTTCATGCCGGAGGCAACGTCGAGAAGCACCTTCAGCTCGATTGGGCTTGTGTCTTGCACCTCGTCGACGAAAAGATGAGGCACGCTCAGCGCGACACCGTCGGCGTCAACGATGGGGCCGCGCAAAAGCTGGAACAGCCGCAGGATGAGCGCACGATCTTCGAAGTCGATGGTCGGCGTTGCACCGTCGCGTTCGCCTTCGGCGCGGATGCGCGCCTGCCGAACGCACCATTCGTGCACCTGATCGAGTTGCCCCTTGCCGAAATCATTTCGAAAGTGCTTGTTGAGTCTTAATCGGTTCGTTGTCACGTCATCCCATGCGGCAAGCACCGCGCGCGACTCGCTTCGCATCTGCTGGCAAAGTGCAAGGGCGGCGCTGCGCGTGACTTCGGGTAGCGATCCAGCAGCAATGCCAGAAAGCTCCTTTTTGCCAGTGACCCACTGCAAAAGGTGCGTAACACGGCGGTCTGGTGCGCCGCGCGCTGCCCGCCACGCTAGAACGACCTTGTTGCCAAAGGGCCACCTAGCCATCGCACGTTCCACCATCGTGTGGAGGCGGGCCATGATTTCGCTCGCGACTTCGCCCATCGCGAGCAGCATGGCCGGGTGGTTTTTCACCCGCGAGACGAGCGGCGGCGTTTCCTCGCTCACCGCGCTTGGCAGCTTCGGGAAGATGTCTGCGAGAACGCGCAAAGACCAGCGTGAGAAGGTCATCACGGGCACGCCGTCGACCCCGAGCTCTGGCAAGACACGGCTTGTGTAGTGTACAAGTGCTTCGTTCGGTACGATGACGAGCATCTTGTGTGGACGGAAAGTGTTCGGGCTGGTTGCGTGCAAGAACGCGACGCGATGCAAACCTACGGTGGTCTTGCCGCTTCCGGCACTGCCTTGGATGGCAACCAGGCCAGCACCCGGGCGCGTGATGAGATCGTACTGCTCCTTGTCGAGCATTGCGGCGATCGCGGGCAGTAGCCTGTCGGCCGAGGTGGACGTGCCGCTGCTGCTGCGCGCGTTCAACGTGCCTTGGCTTGCAGCAGAAGCAGCATTCTCGTGCCCAGTCTCGTGCTCAGGCGCATGCCTCGAGCCCGGAAGACGAAGTCGCGCAACATGAGTCTCTGCGCGACGCCATCGCCCATTGGGATCACGCACGAAAATGCCTTGCGGTGAGGTCACTTTGCGTAGTTCTCCGTTGACGATGGCTACTGTTCGGCGCGCGACGACTGTGCCCTCGACGAGGTGATCGCCGAGTGTTTCTTCGTACGAGTCGTCTTCGCGGTAGCGATAAAAGATGCGACTGACGGGCGCGTTCCGCCAATCCACGATACGCACGCCACAGGCTGGATCGACGTACTGGCGCGAGCCAACTAGGATATCGCGCCGCCGCTCTTTCGATCCCGCACGACAGCGTTCGATCACGGTTTCTTGGAGACGCAAATGGGCGAAGTATGGTGCTTTGCGATCGACACTGCCCACCATGCCTTTGCCGCGATGCGCGCGCAGGGCGCCAAGGTGGTGCATTTGTTCGAGCAGCGCTGGCAGATCTTCCGGCTTCGCGACTGCCGCAGCGTCGCGCAGCTCGAGGAGCCGCCGATCGTCATCGGCAAGCGCCTGGGCAAGGCCTGACCCAAACGCCAGCTGGCTTGACCTGCTGCTTGGCCCATTTGTCCCTTCGCTCCCTGCCTGGCTATCGGGACCAGTGGCTGGACCAATGGCGCCGAGCACGATTTCGAGCAGGCGCAGCTCTTCACCGACGATGCGGCGGGCTTGCTCGTCCGACTCGAGGCCGACAACGCAGCATTCGTTGGTTGTGTTGCCTTTGACGTTTTCAGATGCGTCACCCACGGGAACATGCCGGCATAGCACCAGCCCGCGATGTAGACTTGGGTTTTATGCAGCCTGCAATTCTGGCGGCGTTTGCTGCGTTCTTTTCCCTCTTCACAGCGGCTTGCGCCAAAGATGCGAACTCGGAGTCGGCGAAGAGCCCAGGCAGCCCGGGCAGCCCAGGTAACTACGCCGCGGTGAACGCGAAAGCGTCGAGCTCGGTCGAGGGCGGCATCCAGGAAGGCGACAAAGCTCCCAGTTTCTCGATCGACTCGGTGAACGGGCAGGGCCAAGTCGCCATCACTCCTGGCAAGGTTACCCTCGTCGATCTCTGGGCAACGTGGTGTTACCCGTGCAAGCAAAACTTTCCAAAGTACCAAGAGATATATGCAAAATACAAGGAAAATGGGCTTGAGATTGCGGCCGTTTCCGTCGACGACGAAAAAGACAGCGTGATTGCCTTTGCCGCGGCAAGCGGCGCAACGTTTCCTATTGGCTGGGACGAAGGGCGCAAAATCGAAAACCAATTCCAGCCGGCCGGCGTACCCACCTTGTATGTCATCGGGAAAGACGGAACGGTGAAGCACATTCACCGTGGCGAAAGCGCTGGCAACGAGATTCAACTCGATAAGGAAATCGAAAACCTGCTGTGACGAGGGATGGAACCGCTTTCAAGTTGACGCGAGTTCGAGGCGGCGGCGAGGAGCGGACCGGAACAGCCTGCTTCGGCTTTGAGGACCGCACCGCAGCCGCCAACGAAGAAATCGCGTCAAATCGAAAGCGGTCTCAATCCATATCGAAGTCGCCTCCCATACCGCCCATTCCACCCATGCCTCCCATACCGCCGCCCATTCCACCCATGCCGCCACCGCCGGCCGCTTTCTCTTTCTTCGGCTTGTCGGCAATCAGGGCCTCGGTCGTAAGCATCATGCCCGAAACGCTCGCAGAGAATTCGAGGGCGGAGCGAACGACTTTTGCGGGATCGATGACGCCGGCCTTCACGAGATCTTCATAGGTGTCCGTTGCTGCGTTGAAGCCGAACGCACCATGGCCGGAACGAACCTTCTCGACGACAACGGAGCCTTCTTGGCCCGCGTTTTTTGCGATCTGACGGAGCGGCTCTTCCACCGCGCGACGTACGACGTTCACGCCGAACTGCTGCTCGCCTTCGGCTTTGAGGGTTTCAAGCACTTTGCTCGAGCGCAAGAGTGCAACGCCGCCGCCGGCAACGATGCCCTCTTCGACAGCCGCGCGTGTGGCGTGGAGTGCGTCCTCGACGCGGGCCTTTTTTTCTTTCATTTCGGTCTCGGTGGCCGCGCCCACTTTGACGACCGCTACTCCGCCCGCGAGCTTTGCAAGGCGCTCTTGGAGCTTTTCGCGATCGTAGTCGCTTGTGGTTGTGTCGACCTGCTTGCGGATGGTGTCGATGCGCGCCTTGATTTCTTTTTGGTTGCCAGCGCCGTCGACGATCGTTGTGTTGTCTTTGTCGACTGTAAGGCGCTTGGCACTGCCAAGATCTTTCGTTGTGATCGAATCGAGCTTGATGCCGAGATCGTCGGAGATGACCTGGCCACCGGTGAGAATCGCAATGTCTTTGAGCATTTCTTTGCGGCGATCACCGAAGCCTGGTGCCTTGACGGCGCAGACCTTGAGCGCGCCTCGCAGCTTGTTGACAACGAGCGTGGCAAGCGCCTCGCCCTCGACGTCTTCGGCGATGATGACGAGCGGACGCCCTTCGCGCGCGATTTGCTCGAGCAGCGGGATGATGTCGGCCATCACGCTGATTTTCTTTTCGCTGATAAGGATGTACGGGGTTTCGACCTCCACCGTCATCTTCTCTGTGTTCGTCACAAAGTATGGCGAGAGATAGCCGCGGTCGAACTGCATGCCTTCCACCACCTCGAGCGACGAGTCCATTCCCTTCGCTTCTTCCACGGTGATGACGCCTTCTTTGCCAACCTTTTCCATCGCGTCGGCAAGCATTTCACCAACGCTGCTGTCGCCGTTCGCGCTGATCGTGCCAATTTGGGCAATGTGGTGCTTGTCTTTCGTGGGGGTTGCAAGCTTCTTGATCTCGCCCACCATCGCGCTGACGGCAAGGTCGATGCCGCGCTTCAACTCCATGGGGTTGTGGCCTGCTTCGACGAGCATGAGGCCTTGCGCGTAGATCGCTTGCGCGAGCACGGTGGCCGTGGTGGTGCCGTCGCCCGCTTTGTCGCTTGTTTTGCTGGCAACCTCGCGCACCATTTGTGCGCCCATGTTTTCGAACTTGTCAGCGAGCTCGATTTCTTTTGCGACCGTGACGCCGTCTTTCGTGACAACGGGCGCACCGAAACTTTTCTCGATGACGACATTACGGCCCTTGGGGCCAAGCGTAACCTTCACCGCATCGGCGAGGTGGTTTACGCCGTGCAGGATGCGGCTGCGGGCGTTGCGGCTATAAATGATTTGTTTGGCGCTCATTGACGATCTCTCCTCACATTCCTTCCATGCCTTCAATCAATGCGTGAACACGGCGAGAATGTCGTCCTCGCGGAGGAGAACGAGCTCTTCACCATCAACCTTGACTTCCGTGCCCGAGTACTTGCCGAACAGAACCTTGTCGCCGGCTTTCACGTCGAGCGGTACGACCTTGCCATTCTTCCGAGCAGCGCCGGGGCCTGCCGCGACGACAACGCCTTCGAGTGGCTTTTCCTTGGCAGTGTCGGGGATAATGATGCCTCCCTTGGTTTTTTGCTCTTCTTGTGTGCGTTTGACGACGAGCCTGTCGGCGAGAGGGCGAATCTTCATGAGTTTTTCCGTGGTTTCCGTGGTTAAAGCCGGCAAACGTGAATGATTCAGGCTGAGCCGGCGGTTGTTAGCACTCGAGCTGGATGAGTGCCAGCGCTAGCGGGCGCAAACCTATGTCTCGCTGGCGCGGCGTCAAGGACTGCGATGCCGGATCAAGGGTCGATTCTGTGAGATCGCACCAGGCGGTCGATCGCGAGCCAGGCCGTCACAAAGGGTGTCAAGATGAGGCGTTCCGCCCTTGTGGAGCTGACAAAAACATAATAATTTTCATGGCTTGATTGCTGCTCCACCACCTTGCCTGAGGGCTTCGCCCGCGCTGTTAGCGGACGAAGTGCAGAGCTTATGGCGGCAAAAAAGCCCAAGGTTGGGATTGGCTTAAGCAATGGTTCAAACGGCGTTCTCGTCACTCCACCTCCGCCACCAATAGAGGCGGGTGAGATCGTTGCCGGCAAGTACCGCGTCGAGCACCTCATCAAGGTGAGTCCCTCGACTTTCGTACTCGCGGCTCGGCATGTTCAGCTTCGATCGCCTGTCATCATCAAGTTATTTGCAGCATACACAGACGAACAAGGCGTTGCGCTCACCCAGCGGATCGAACTCGCGCGTGCGGCGGCCGTGCTCCGCGGTGCACACGTTGCGCCGATCGTCGAGGTCGGAACAACGGCAGACGGCATGCCGTACATCGCGACCGAACGGTTCGAAGGTCCCACCCTCGAGGACGAACTCAACGCACGACAATGCTTGCCGTTCCCCGAAGCCGCGCGATGGATTGTCGAGGCGTGTGACGGTGTCGCGGAAGCGCACGCGCGAGGTATCGTTCACGGTGATCTCCGACCAACGAACCTCCTGCTTGCCGAGCCCGGACAAGGGACTGTTTGGAGCGCCAGCGCCAGTGTCAAGTCAGACGCACGTGCAGACAACGATTCCGCAGATCGTCGGATCTTAAAAGTTCTCGACTTTGGGGTGGCGAGCCCCATCGATACAGCGAGTGTGTCGGACGACAGCGCATCGGTTTTCTGCGGCTCGCCTGCGTACCTTGCGCCCGAGCAGATCCGTGAGCCCGAACGAGTGAGCCCGCGAACGGACATCTGGGCTCTCGGCGTGATTTTACACGAGCTCGTGGCTGGCACCCTGCCCTTCCCAGCCGAGGCACCGTCCGAAGTACTCTTGGCTGTCATTTTCGACGCCGCTCCGCTCTTGACCGATGCGCCATACGAGCTTGCACGCGTAGTCAACAAGTGCCTGTCCAAAGATCCTGCGAGCCGACCTGCCGATGTCGGCGAGCTCGCCCGAGCCCTTGCACCGTTCGTGGGCGAGGATGGCGCGCAGATGGCAGATCACGTTTGCAAAGTGCTTTCGGAGCGCGATGAAACGTCTGGCAGGCGAAAGCGTCGGCGTTCAGACCGAAAAAAAGAGGTGCCTCTACCAGCGATCATGCCGGCCATGCCGGTGCTTGACCGTACGATGGGTGGCTCGATTGGGCCGTCACTCCGCGCACGCGCACTTCATTACCGTCGCATTCGTCGGACCACGGGCGCGGCGTTCGCAGCGGTCGTTGCGGTCGGCATCTTCGCACTCCGAACCACTCTCCACGTGACCCCACGCGATCCGCAGCCAGAGTTCGATCTCCCGCAGCTTGAACCACTGCCGGTCACGGCGTTCGTCCCAACGACTGCGCCCGACGACCACGCGCACTCAAATACTGTCAGTGCTGTCGAAACGAAGTCTCGAGCAACGCCAACATCCCATTCCGTGGCACAGCGGTCCGTCTCCACTCCTCGGTTCCTTTCGCAGCAGCCTGCCAGCAGAGCACCGAAACAGACTCCTTGAAGAGAGATCGCGAGGTTCGCGATTGACCTTCTTGACAACGAATACGGCGACGGTAAGGTGCGCGAACCCTTTGGCACCACCGTAGGCCTAATAGGCCCACGGTTGCGCACCAGCCAGCGCGTTTGCTTGGTGGGGGATCGTCTAATGGCAGGACGACGGATTCTGGCTCCGTCTATCTAGGTTCGAATCCTAGTCCCCCAGCTCCCCCAGTCTTGTTTGTCCTCGTTTGCTCCGTTCACGGTCCGTTTCGTTTCACGCAGGTTTTTTTTGGATTAGGCCCCATCGTCTAGCGGCTAGGACATCGGCCTCTCACGCCGGTAACGCGGGTTCAATTCCCGCTGGGGTCGCCAATTGACCGTGAAAATTCTGGCTGATTCTGCGCAGTTGGCCGGTTTGCTTTTGTATTCCTAAGCACTTGGCCCAATGCTTGGCCCGATTGTCGGGCCAATAGTGTTTTTGGTAATGGCGGATGTGGCTGGCCAAACTTCGCCGAGAGCCCCGGCTTGCGGCCCTTGTGCGGCTTTCCCTCCCCTTCCCGCTCCTCGTAGAAGGCCGAGCGTGCGCGGATCGCCTCGTCGAGCCGCTGCACGACGCGGCGAAGATCCGCGCTCGTCACGCCCGTCATCGGCAAGCGGCCGATCAACGGCTCCACCCAGATCCGGAACCGTGCACGGCGATCGTCGATGGACGCTTGCGGCTTGCCCCGGTTTTTCCGTCCGACAGCGCCCTTCGCCGCCGCGTCGTAGTAGCGGGCGTACCATTCATTGGCTTACCGACTCGACGCCAGGCGGCGCCTCGCGATTTGCGTGCGCCGTCGCCGAGGCGGATGCGACCGCGGAAGTAGGTCGTTCCGTCGGCGCGCTTGCGCAACTCGGCACTGCCGGTACGAGATGGGCCGCTCATCTTGACCCGCGTTTCAGCGTCGCAGGCGGCGGTGCATCGAGGCCAAACCGCATGCCGTATTTAATCCGCACGAGGGCTCGCACGAAGACGGCGATCGACACGTCGCTGTCGTCGCATATCCGATGCAGCATGTTTATCTCCTCGTCGGAGTACTTTACGACGAGGTTTCGTTTCCGCTTCACCATGAGTGTTACATGCACCCTACTTCAATAGACCACTAGTCCGTTGGGAGTCCCCCGGCTTTGCCGGCGAGGCATTCGAAGTTTGACGTATCCGGGGG
>WQZB01000052.1 GCA_009780955.1 Polyangiaceae bacterium
ACAGTTGCGAACCGGCTACATTGGGCGCCCTAGACCGTTCCCGCATTCCGTCGTCCTCTGCGGCGTGCGAGACGTGCGCGACTACCGCATCCACACTTCCAAGGGCGAGATCATCACGGGGGGGAGCGCCTTCAACGTGAAGGCTAAGTCGCTGCTGCTCGGAAACTTTTCAGAGGCCGAAGTCCGCGAACTCTACGAGCAGCACACGGCCGAGACGGGGCAGGTTTTCGAGGAGTCGATCCATCCGAAGGTGATGGCGCTGACGGGCGGCCAGCCCTGGCTGGTCAATGCGTTGGCCAATGAGTTGACGCAGGAGATGCCGGGACTCCAAGACCGCTCGCGCCCCATCACTCTCGATGACGTGGATGAAGCCAAGGAGCGGCTCATTCTCCGGCGCGACACGCACCTCGATCAGCTCGTGGACAAGCTCAAAGAGCCACGCGTCCGGCGCGTCATTGCACCCATTCTCGAAGGCGGCGAGTGGAGCCAGTCGGCATCGACCGAAGATCGCCAATATGTCGTTGATCTAGGACTCATCACGGTAGAACGCTCCAGTGGGGTCCGCATCGCCAACGAGATCTATCGGGAAATCATCCCCCGAGCCCTCACGTCCATGCTCCAGGACGACTTCGCAGCCAAGGTGCCGAGCACGGCCTTCGTTCTTGCGGACGGCCGGCTCGACTTCCGAGGGATGCTCGCGGGCTTCCAGCAGTTCTATCGAGAGAACTCGGAGGTTTGGAACAAGCGAGCGATCTACGAAGAGGCAGCACCGCAGCTTTTGCTGCAAGCCTGGTTGCAGCGAGTGGTCAACGGCGGCGGGCGAATCGAGCGAGAGTATGCGCTGGGAAGAGGGCGCGCAGATCTCTTCGTTCGGTACTTTCGACAGGTAGATGGGAAGCGGGCCGAGCAGCGATTCGTGGTGGAGATGAAGGTCGTGCGCGAGCGACGATCGCTCGAGGCGACGATCGAGGAAGGACTCGCGCAGACGGCGAGGTACGCCGAACGGTGCGCCCCGGACGAGGCTCACCTGATGGTTGTCGACCCGAGCGAGCGCAGTTGGGACGAAAAAGTCTTCGTAGAAGAGCGCCGTGCCGATGGCCGCGCGGTCACGGTGTGGGGCATGTGATCGAGTTTGACTCGAAGTCTTCCGTAACCGCATTTGCGGTATCGTCAGTCTGTCCAGCAAATCGGGTGAGGTTCACGTCGATATCGCCTCAAGGTGAAATCGGTCTACGGCACATACGGGTTTGCGCCGGCGGCCACCAAGTTTGCGAAAGGGCCGTGAAGCAAGACTGTGCGGCCGCCGTTTTCGATGTGAACGCGCACGTTGTCGACAACCTGCGCGACGTTTTCGTGGGCGCCGAGCATCATCACGAGTCGATCTGGGGTGTCGGGCGCAACGTCGATACCAACGAGGTGCAGAGCAGCATCGAGTAGCAGGCGCGCGGGCAACTCACCACGCAACGGCGAGCGCGGCCCTGTTTCACAAACCACAATGATCACGTGCTGCGCCGGATCGTGCGAGTAGCTCGTTGCGTATTGCTCTGACAGCATTCAGTTATGGTAGCAGGTTAATTCATATCCTCACCGCCACGCTGGACACGCTCTCGCCAAGCGGGCAGGCATACGTGCCGCCTCCACCATGGATGATCATGCGAGCTCGATCGCCTCTTCGAGGCGCGCTGTTCGCGGCACGTCGAAGGCATGACGAGCACTTGCTCGTTCACCGTACGCTCATGTACCGTGAACGCGATGTCCGAGCCGACGATTCAAGATGTGGTCGAGCTGATTCAGCAGCTCCGTACCGAGATGGCAACCAAGAGCGAACTGCAGGCGCTTCGCTCCGAGATGGCAACGAAGGAAGATCTTCGCGCAGTCGAAGTCAAAGTCGATGCGCTCGATACCAAGGTTGGGTCCCTCGAAGTCAAAGTCGATGCGCTCGATACCAAGGTTGGGTCCCTCGAAGTCAAAGTCGATGCGCTCGATACCAAGGTTGGGTCCCTCGAAGTCAAAGTCGATGCACTCGATACCAAGGTTGGGTCCCTCGAAGTCAAAGTCGATGCACTCGATACCAAGGTTGGGTCCCTCGAAGTCAAAGTCGATGCACTCGATACCAGAGTGGGCTCACTCGACACCAAAGTCGATGCACTCGATACCAAGGTCGATGCGCATCGTGCCGAGACCGCGAAGGGCTTCGCGGAACTCGACCGGGAGTTAGCAGGCCACGCAGATCCGATTCACCGTCGAATCGAGGAGGAAATCTCTTCGATCAAGAAGCAGCTCGCCACCACGAAGCCTGCTGCTCGTCGTCCACAACGGCGCGCCTGACGGCAGGGGCGGCCCTTTGTGCCGCCCCATAAGGAACACGCATTAATTCCAAATGCGCGCCACGACGAAGTGCTGGTAGATAGCATTGCCGGTGGCGTTCCAATCGTTTATGCTACCTATAACTATCGTGCGTAGGCCGTCGGGCGCACGCGTGATGCCACCAGACCAGTTATAATTATCTGTGCCATCACACTTAACTCTACTCTATTGCTGCAAGCCAACGACCTTCACAGGGGCGGAAAACAGGCCCGAACCGGTGGTTGCGTCGGTCGATATGTAGAGCGTTTTGAAATCACTGCCGCCAAAGGCAACGTTCGTTGCTGCCCCCCCAGACGTTGCGATTGTGCCCCACGACGAGCCATCGGGCTTGTAAACCCGAACGCCTGTGGATGTTGCCACATACACGTTGCCGTCTTGGTCAACGCCCAAGCCATCTGGTTTGGCAGTTAACTCGAGCTGTACGAACGGATTTCTCTGCCCATTAACTTTGCCGCTCGCATCGATTGAGTATTTCACAACCGAGGGCTTATCTGTGAGCGAGACATAGAGAATGTCACCTTTTGGCGAAAGGCCAATGCCGTTGGGCCGCACGAGGGAGTCCTCGCCGCCGCCGAAGTTGTCGATCAACGTGACAGCACCGTTGGTTGCTATGCTGTAGACGCCATTGATTACGGTAGTATCCCCCTCTGCCACTTGGTAGAGTGGATCGGTCACGTAAATCGTGCCGTCTTTGGCAACCACAGCGTCGTTCGGCGACCACCACGGCGGGGGATTGGGGGTGGTTGACACAGTCGTAACCGTCGCCGTTCCCGTCGGCGTGCGCTCCAACGTACCCTTTGGGTCCGTAGTAAGATCCACGATAGTTGGAGAATTAGCGAAGAGCAGTTTCTGCTGGGTTGCGTCGTACGTGATGCCGAGCGCATAGCCATCGGCGGGTACATAGGGCGTCGTTGGGTCATCGAGACCGGGCGTGTACTTCACGATAGCTGTTGGTGGGTTGTATGGCGTGGAGACGTAGAGCGAACCGTCAGCCCAAATAAGCCCGTCGACGTAAAACCCATTAAATTCGGACACTGCCGTGGCTGTTGTCACTCCCTGAATTGGATTCTGCGGGCCGCTGGTTGAAGAACCGCTGTCGCCCGTAGTGTGGGTGCCCGCGTCGGTGCCTGTTTCTGTCCCGGTTGTGTCCGTAGAATCGGGACCGCTGTCGTCCGAGCTCGAACACGCGTACATCCACGCGCCAGAAAAAAACACCAAAGTAAAGGGTAAAACGCTCTTTATAGTGCAAAAGTTCATGGTGCCACAGTTGTAACACCCGGCCTGACACGCGGCAAGCGGCCGCACATAAATAGACGCACCTGCAATAGAAAATTCCGCTACTAGGGTCGCTGCCGCACGCCGTTGGCATCATGTTCGTTCAGCATGCGGCGTCGTAGTATGCATCGATCGATGCGTACTTGGCGTCAGGTGCTGAGTTCGGCAGCGGGCTCGGTTGACTACGGCGCGCTAACAGCCATTCGCGCTCGCACGAGTCGCGGCCACGCCAGCGCCCTTAGAATGGGCGCTGAGCAACGCTTGCATGCTCTCGCCCATGTGCACGATGCATACGCCAGCGCGCTTGGCTCTGGCCCAGAAGCCTTTTTCCCCGAGCCCGGGCCCGCAGCCCCAACACTGCGCGAAGTGCGAAAAGGCGTAATCGACGCCCAATGGCCAAGCCTGTACACACCCTTTCTCGATGAAGTTGCCGCAAAAGCCATGGCGAACGTGGCGAATCGCACGGCTTACGCGCGCCTCTTTCTCGGCCCCACGCGCAATCCGCGCCCAGCCGTCATCGCGGTTCACGGATACATGCAAGGAGGTCACTGGCTCGTCGAAGAAATGCGGTGGCCAATCACCGGGCTTATGCGCCGTGGCCTCGATGTGGCGTTGCCAGTTCTTCCAGCGCACGGGCCGCGCGCAGGCAACCGGCGCGGTGCCCCCAATTTTCCGAGTGCCGATCCGCGCCTTACCAACGAAGGCTTTCGCCAAGCCGTGACCGATATCGTATCGCTTGCGCGCTGGCTACGAGAACGCGGCGCGCCGCACGTTGGCATCATGGGCGTAAGTCTAGGCGGCTACACTTCGGCGCTCGTTGCCACGGTCAGCTTGGCCATCGATTTCGTCATGCCAATGATTCCTCTTGCGTCCGTTGCCGATTTTGCGCGTGCGCAAGGTCGCCTTGGCGCGGGCCTTAGCGCCAACGCGCAGCACGAAGCCCTCGAGCGCGCAAACTGGATTGCGAGCCCTCTCGCGCGTCCGCTTCGCATCTCACCATCGCGTGCGCTCGTCGTTGCCGCCGAGCACGATCGAATCACTCCCGTGTCCCATGCGGAGCGCATTGCGCGCCACTTCGCCTGCGAGCTCATGACAATCCCTGGCGGGCATCTTCTGCAGCTCGGTCGCGCCAACGCATTCCGAAGTTTGCTAGGCATGCTCGAGCGCCATAGAATTATCTGAAATGAGCAAAACGCGTTCGGAGGTATTGGCGGAGTCGCGCACGAAGGGCATCGTTGCTGGGGCAACGACCGCGGGCGCTGTTGCGGCAGGCGTTCTGGTTGGGCCAATCACCTGCGTGGCTGTCGCCGTTCCTGCCGCCATCTTCACGTACAAGTGGTGGAGGCACCGCGCCGAAAACGGCATCAAGTTCTAGACCGCTTTCGATTTGACGCGATCTCTTCGTTGGCGGCTCCGGTCCGGTCCTCAAAGCGCAAGGAGGCTGTTCCGGTCCGGTCCTCGCTGCCGCCTCGATCTCGCGTCAACTTGAAAGCGGTCTTTTTCATTTCGATTTGACGGTCTTTACAGGCAGGGCGGGCCGAAGTAATGACGTCTTCCCCAAATCACGTCACGGGAATAACGGGGCCGTAGCTCAGCTGGGAGAGCGCATCCATGGCATGGATGAGGTCAGGGGTTCGATCCCCCTCGGCTCCACTGAAAAAACGCTCACTTTGTCCTGTCATGGGCCGTGTAGTTGGCGTGGTTGGCGTAGCAGCCATGATGTGGGCTTGCGTGCTTTCGAGTTCGTGCGTCAGCGGCTCCGGCGCCATGCCTTTCATTGCCGTTACACCGGAAGACGCGCGCCTTGCCGCAACGTCGAATGCCGTGACCGAGCGGGTAGGGCACGCACTCGAGTACGACATTGATCCGGCACTTTTGAAGGAACACGAAGGTAACGCCGCAAACATGGTGTCCGACGCACTCGAAACGGTTGCGCGGGGCATCGATGCCGCGCGCGAGTCCGATCCAGACGCGACAGACCAGGTGTGCGCTGTCTGGGATATGCTGCGCATCAGTGTCGACGAGAAGGCACGCGAGCCATACGCACGCTTTGACGTGTCCACGAAAACGATGACATTGTGGGTGCCAACGCGTGCAACGACGTTTGCTCACGAGTGGAGCGTGACGCAAGCGCTGTTGACAGCAGCGCTCCCGACTCCACCGCCAACTCAACCCGCAGTGTCTCCGTCTCTGCCGCCGTTGCCCTCTCGAAGTTTGTGAGAATTCGCGTACCATCCGATTTTACGAAGTGCGCTCCATGAGGTTCCGCCGTTGGCGGGCCGATCCGTACCGAATGCACCAACAACCCTGGGCGCACCAGGACCGAGCGTGAACAACGACAACAAATCTGGCCGCGATCCCCACGCGCCCCCAAAAGCAGCCCGCCCCGCCTCTTGGCGCCCCGTGGAAGACGACGAGCGCACCGTTTCCACCGACGTGCCGCTATTCGACGCCCTACCCGATGCGCCGTCGTCCACGTCCATTTCAAGCTCTCCACCGTCGACCGAGAAGTCTGTGCCGGTGGCCTTCGCGAACGTGGCGAACGTGCCTGCTCCTTCTGCGGCATCAAGCAAACCGCCCGGCCCGCTACCCATGCTTGAAACCGCTCAGCCCGACCCACTGCGTGCGCTTGCGAGAACCATGATGGGCATTGCGCCACAAGCCGCGCCACGCCCGGCCGTCCCGGATGCGCCCGGATCGCGGGCAAGCGTTGCGGTTCCAAGTTTACCAAGTGACTCTGCGGCAGCGTATCGTGGCAATCGCTACGTCGATCCGTGCGAGGCCACAACCATTGCTCCTCCGCTCGGCCAGCGCGTTGCTGGCGCGGACATCGCGGCTGTTGACGCCGCAAATCTTATCGTGCCGGTCGAAACGCACTCTGCAAGCTCAGATCCGCCTGGCGTTGCACAACCGCGCGTTTTTGCGTGGGGTCGCGAGCCTGATCCAAGCGCCGAAGTTGATCCGCAAATTGTCTCGAACGAGCAGTTCGAACCGACTTTCAATCAAGCATTGCCCGAGAGTTTTTCATCGCAACCTTGGGCGCCGGCCCAAGGAACCCCAGCCCAAGGAGGAACAGTGCCAATGCCGCCCATGGGTGCTGGTTACGGCGGCAGTGTCACACACGGAGGCTCGGCGTTCGGCGGCGTTCCGGCGCCCCGGGATTTTCAAAGTATGCAAGGCGAGTCACCGCCAGGCGCGCAAGCGGCTTCCATGGCTGCGATGCAGCCCGTGAGCCACTCGACTTGGGGAGGCAATGCTCAGCAGCCAATGCACCTTTCGCATCCTTCGTGGGGACCGCAGCCGTTTGCATCCACGGCTCCACCAGAATCGGTGCGCGGTTCGAGGTCGATGGTCGGGTTCGTTGTGTTTGTGGTTCTATGCCTTGCGATTTTCCTGGCTGGTGCCGTGCTGTTCGTGAGCACAAAATGCTAGGGCCTATCCCTCAATTTCTCCCGCCACCCCGCTTGCTCACGTAAATCCTGGCGGCTCCGCGTTCGGCAGCGGACGCATTTGTAGGGGCGCAGCGTGCTCGCCCCTACAATGAACTCGCGTCAACTTGAAAGCGGTCTAAAGTAGCGCTTGTATGTGTGCGTGCATGGTGCGCGGCCGAAAGGCCTCTGATAGCTTTGACCTTTGATAGCCTTCGAAGCAACGGCATGGGGCCGCTTTTCTGCCAGTGATGTCAAACTTGGGTGAGCCTTCGCGATGGACGGGCCGTGTCTTGCGGGACAAGTGGCGCATCGACGGGCGTATTGCACGCGGCGGCGTAGGTACAGTCTACGCGGCAACTCACCGTAAGAACGGAAGCCGCGTAGCCATCAAAGTGCTGCACCCGCAGTTCTCTCGCGACGAAGACACCCGCAGCCGCTTTCTTCAAGAGGGCTACGCGGCCAACCGAGTTGGCCACCCCGGTGTCGTGCGCATTCTCGACGACGATGTCACCGAAGAAGGCTTCGCGTTTCTCGTTATGGAGCTTCTTGAAGGCGAGCTGCTCGAGCGACGGCGCGTCCGCAAAGGTGGCACTTTGCCATTGCGCGAGGTTTACGAAGTTGCCGATCAGCTGCTCGACGTGCTTGCCGCTGCACACGAAAAGAGCATCGTTCATCGTGATATCAAGCCCGACAACCTTTTCGTGACGAACGAAGGCCGTCTCAAAGTTCTCGATTTCGGCTTCGCACACATGAAAAGTGGCTTTCGCAAAGAGCAAACAGCGACAGGCTATTTGCTTGGCACGCCTGGGTTCATGTCGCCCGAACAAGCTTCTGGCAACCGTGACGAGGTCGATGCGCAGACCGACATTTGGGCTACTGGTGCAACGCTTTTTACGCTTATCTCTGGCCACCCCGTGCACGACGGAGAAAGCGCAGCGGCCATGCTCATGGCGGCCGCGAATTACCAGCCGCGCTCGCTCGCCACGGTCACGACAGGGTTGTCTCCCGCGCTCGTGCGCATTGTCGATCGCGCTGTAGCCTTCAACAAGGCCGAGCGCTGGCCGAACGCACGCGCCATGCAGGCAGCGCTGCGCAGTGTGCCTGGTCGCCCGATGGGCCATATGTTCGAGTCGGGGCGCAGGAGCATTTCCGATGATGTTTTGCCTCCGTTCGACCCTGCGGAGATCGAATTCCTTGCGGCCGACGAAGTCGAGGAAGTGCCTACGTCGAGCGGGCCGCAAGCGGCGAATAGCAGGCCGCCAGCGCGCATCACGGTACGCCCTGCAGCGGGCCCCTTTCGCGTCAACAATGTGTATCATGCATCGAGAGCAGGAAGCTCCCGTCCGCCGCCCGTTGCTCCCGATCGCCCAATTTTGCCAGGGGTATCGAGCGGCACGTCGTTGCCACCGATCGCGTTTGGTTCGCAGCAGCCGGTAACGCTGCCGTTGGCAGTGCCGCTTGCTGTGCCGGTCGAGCCGCGATTGCCATCTGAGCCAACTGACGCGATCGAGCCCGACGTGCGCCCGAGCAGGGCAAAGCGTGGGCTGCTCTTCTGGTTCATGTTCGTGTTCGTCATGGTGCTCTCGATGGCCATCGTGATAGTTATTGGATTGGCTATCGGCATAGATTAGAGCCCGCTCGAAAGCGGGCACATTCTAGCTCGATGATGCGCCTTACGATGGCGATGGCGCATGCATAGGTGCTGTCGACGCCGAAAAAACTGAGGCTTTTCGACAAGAGAGAATGGCGGCGTGAGTACGGCGTGTCCGATGCGTAATGGAGAATGCCAACATCGAAACCAGTGTGCGCGGACAGGTGCACCACTTCGTTGGACGGAACGCGGCGTGGGTTCACGAGCTCGTAGGCAGCGCTGAGAAACGGGCCCGCCTCCATTTCGAGCACCGTGTAGCCACCGCGGTAAAAG
This sequence comes from Polyangiaceae bacterium, assembly GCA_009780955.1. Taxonomy (GTDB): domain Bacteria; phylum Myxococcota_A; class Polyangia; order Polyangiales; family Polyangiaceae; genus Labilithrix. The sequence continues at coordinate 8,998 of WQZB01000052.1, forward strand.
GCATCCATATATTTCTTGTTTTGCAGAAATGCAGAGCGCACCGTGACGGCTTTTTGGTTATCGAAAACGCTGCCGTGGCGAAGATACGGCGCAACGTTGCGAGCGATGAATGCATTACGAAATAGAAACGTGTTTTTTGAATGTTCATCGTACACGTTGCCGCTCAGCATGACGTCGCCAACGCGGCCGTTGAGCGTAGCCGCTTTGCCCATGACGTAAATGCCACGCACCTCACCAACGCCTTGGGCAAGACGCGATAGCAGATGGTACGCCGCCATACCGAGCGGGTAGTCGATGTTGACAATGACCGCGTCGCTTTTCTGAAGTAGCTCGATTTCAGGGATTTTTAGGCGCGGATCAAGAAGCTTTGGATCGAGCTCGGACAGATGCGCGATTTGCGCGTCGACGTCGATGTGCCCGGGTTCCGACAGGTGCACGAGGCCTTTGTTCGCCTCGAATGCGCGTACATGTTTCGCCCTTCCGCTGTCCGAATGAATGTAGGCGCGGAGCAAGTAATAAAGCAGCGGCGCAAGCTCGGTAGGGTTGTTCGAAGCCGCTGCGCGCGCCACGGCATCGCCAAGATTTTCGGGATCGTGTTGGCGCGCCCAAGCGACAATTTCGTTTGCGTGAGCGTGGGCATAGCCGCCAACCAGGTTTGCGATGGCGTGTGTGTTGGACGACACGAAGTACACCGGCGGACGGCGAGGCTCGTCTTTTTTCACATACGCAGGCTCGATGCCACTCCACCAACGTTGCGCGGCGCGCTGATACTGCGAGTACGATGGCGCGAGGATGCGCAGGCGCAGGTCGAGCGCATGGTCGTGAATCGCTTTGCCACCAATTGCCGCGTGTGCTGTGCCGAATGCGTCGATGAGCTTCTGCGCATCTTGCACTGACACGCCGAGAACCTCGGCAAGCGCAATGGGGTTACCGAACACTTCGGCGATGTTGGTTTTGCTGCCCGCCGTGCGCCAGATGCGTGTGTGCATCTTGTTCCACTCGATTTGGTAGGCCGTGACGATGGGTACGAGATCGTCAATGTCGCTTGCGCTCGCGATGAACACGGCGAGCGTGCCGTGGCCGTCGTAGCGAAGCGGGCGCCTGCGCCCGCGCGTTTTGCTGATTTGCCAGCTTTGCACGTCGTAGCCCGCAGCCTCGAAGAGCTCGTGCGACTGGCCGAGAACAAGGAGATCGACGTCGATCATCTCGCTTGGCAGTCGCGCCGCGGCGTAAGCAAACGCGGAAATGTCGGCCTCGTCATCGAGCGCACCAGCGTGAAGGCTCGAGCCGCTGAAGGCATGCGCTTCTTCGAAAGCCCGCACGCGTACTTCACCCGTTGAACGCAAGAGCGAATAGTAGGTCGAAACGTAGAGGGCTATTTCTTCGGATTCGGGCTCTGGCGGACGTCGATCCATAATAATTGCTACTTGCGGCTCACGGTTCTTTGAGCGCTTCTTCAACGAGCGCTTTTGTTTCAGCCAGGCGGCGACGCTGTTCTTCCGTTCGCGCTTTGGGTTGGTGCGGTTGGATCGCAAAGTTTTCTTCTTCGGGCGCGCCTGTTGCACGATTGGAGTTGCCTGCAAAAAGGCGCGCGAAGAACCCTTTTTGCTCCTCCAGATCGAACAGGCCATCTTTGAGTGTTTCAGGATGCTCGGCGAGCGCGCGCACGATTTTGGGTTGGTCGTTCGTCCATGCGAGTGCATCGTCGAATGCTTCTCGTTGCGTCGCCGGCAAGTGCTTTCGCACTTGCGATGGCTTGTTGCCTGTCGCGCGAACGAAAAGCGCCACGGCCAGCGCGAGCTCGCTCGTGCTGAGAACCGTGCCGTGGTGTTCACGCAATCCACTGCACGCCTTCTTGTAGACACACGAGCCATTGAGAAGCAGAACCCCCAAGCCGCACGCGACCGCTGTGAGTTCGGAAACGGCGCCTTCGATGCGCTCGCTCACCTCTTCGCCGGCTTCAAACAGAACGATGCGGCCAAGCGCACGCGCGATCGCGGAGGTGAGAAGCACGCTGTCGGAAACGCTTGCGACGTCGAGCAGCACCGCGTAGCCACTTTCGGTTTCGCGGGCGCTTGCCGTGGCGCCCAATTCACGCGATTGGTCATGTGATTGGCCGCACGATTTGCCATGCGATTTGCTTTTTTGAGTCGACGTGGTCGAGCAGCTGCCGCCGCAGCAGCCAGCGGACGCCCCGGTGTCCTCGGCGTCTTCGGGCTCAACGAAGGCAACTTCGATGTCGAGATCGGAAGAAAGCGGTGCATACGTTGCCATGCGCTGCACGAGTGTCGCTACGCTGTGCGCGTCGATCGCAAACGCGTCGGGAAAAAAGTCTTTCGTTGGCTCGACGAGATCGGGATGCGCCAACACCTCGGCGTGAGCAGATCGCATGTGCGCGAGATGAGCGACAATGAACTTGATTGATTCTTGGCGGAGCTCCATCACAGTGAGTATAAAGCGAGTGCCGTTCGACTTCGATTCGTCGCATGACGTTGCGCATCGCCACCTACAACCTCAAGGACTTTTTTTCGGCTCGCACGCCCGGTGAAGCGGGAATCGTCGAGGCCAAAATTGCCAACGTTGCGTCTGAGCTGCGCCGCGCGCGCGCCGATGTCGTTGCGCTTCAAGAGGTCGGTTCCGACGAGCTGGTCAACCGGCTCGTAACCCGCGAGCTTGCCGATCAAAACTACGGCGCCCCCGTGATGGGTACGCGCGACAAGCGCGGAATTGGCTGCGCAATCCTCTCACGGTTGCCAGTGCTTTGGTCGCAAGTGCACACGCGCTCGTACTTGCCTTTCCCAAAATTCTGCGAGGGCGATCCCGAGCCATTTGCGGATCGCATTCCGCTGCGTCGCGGTGTCGTGCACGTTCGTGTCGAGTCACCGAAGCTTGGTGAAATTGACGTGATCACAGCGCACTTCAAGTCGGGCCGCGGTGTTCCGCTGAAAACGCAAGACGGGCAAGAGATCCACGGTACCGTCAACGAGTCGCCGCGTGGTTGTATGGAGGCTTTGCTTCGAAGCTTTGTGCAGCGTTCGGCCGAGGCCATCTTCGTGCGCAGCATCGTTGACGACATCTTCGGTGCCTTTGCAGACCACGGCATCTGCGTGCTTGGCGACTTGAACGATCGCGCAGACTCGATGCCCGTGCGAATCGTACGCGGGACAAGCGGGAGAGGGGCGCTCGAGTCAGAGCACCTGCGTGCGTGCGGCACGCTCGTTCCTGATGACGAACGCTTTTCGTGCTTTCACGAAGGCTTGCCAATTTTGATTGATCACGTGCTCGTATCGGAGCGCTTGTTCCGATTCGTGCGCTCATTTCATATCCAAAACGAAAAGCTTCGCTACCACGGCTCTTACCTCAACGATGCCCCACTCACGTCCGACAGTGATCATGCATTGTGCGTGGCCGAGTTCGGTTGAGTGACGCACACCTGACAAGTCGGTCACAATCCCCACAATCCCCGAAAGCCCCAAAAAGAAGGGGTTTGCAGCTGACGTAGCTGACGTAAAAGTAACGACACAATCGTTCTTTTTTGTGCCAGGTTGGCGCCGTGTCGATAAGGAGGTTGTCGATCGAAACGTACCGAACGGTACTCATGGCGTTGGTTGTATTGCTCGTGAGTGTTCCATCGGTTGCGTACGCACGCGATGTGGTTCCAGCAGCGACCGAGTTGCCACAAACCTTGTCGCTCGACGATGCCCTTCAGATTTTTCGCAAGCGTGGGCTCGATCTTCTGATCGCTGACGCGGCTACACGCAGCGCCGAAGGCGACGTGAAAATCGCCGGGGCCGTCGCGAACCCTGTTGTGTCGGCGAGCGTTGGCAACGCCCTCACGTTCGCGAACACCAAGTTCGGCAAAAAGGATTGCCTCGCAAACGGTGCTACGTGCCCGCCGTGGACCTACGACGTGGGCATTACCGACTCGGCCGCGATCGAAGACGCGATCAGCGGCAAGCGTGATTTGCGCCTCAAGGTGGCTCGCAATGCACTTGCCGCCGCGAAGATGGCTCGCGTCGACGCCGAGCGGACCATCGCTCTTCAGGTGAAAACCACATACGTGCAAATTGCACAGGCGGCACTTGCGCTGCGCTTTGCGAAAGACATCGCGGCAACGCAGGCAACCGAGCTTCAGCGAACACAAGACCGGTTCAAAGCGGGCGCCATCAACGAAGGAGATCTGCAACGCATCGAGGTGCAGAAGCTTCAGGCGGACGAGGCCGTTGATACGGCGAAGTTCACGCTAAGATCAGCGCGCGTTGCACTCGCGTTTCTGCTCGGCGTTCGAGGGAACGTTCCTGACTTCGACGTTGACACGAAGGTGCTCGACTACTCCGTGCCGGGCTCGCTTCGGGATGCGACCGAGATTGGACTTCTCCGAATCGCTTTCGATCATCGTCCCGACCTCACCGGGCTCGGCTACCTCAAACAGCAGGCCGAGGCGCAGATCGCCCTGGTGAAGCGACAGAAGTTTCCGGACGTCACGCTCGGAGTCGATTACGCGTGGGGGGGGTTCGGGGGTCTTTCGACGAACGGCCCTCTGCAGGGGCAAGCCATCACCTTCAGCGTCTCAGCGCCTATCCCAGTTTTTTATGGTCTCGAAGGCGAAACGCGCCAGGCGCAAGCCCAATACGACACCAACTCTTTGCAACAAGCCAAGACGACTTCGCAAGTCGTGAGCGACGTAACGACTGGCATGGCTTCTTTCGCCATCGCGAAAAGCGCCGTGGAGCGCATGGAGGGACCTCGCCGCCCGGGTGGCGGCTTATTGCAGAGTGCACGTGGTGCGTTTGAGATCACGGCGACTCAGTACGAGAAGGGCGCGGCGAATCTTACCGATTACCTTGATGCTCTGCGTACGTATATCTCGACCAAGAACGACTACTTCAACGCGCTCTCGAATTACTGGACCGCCGTTTTCCAGCTCGAAGCGGCGGTCGCCAAGGATCTGCGATGAACTCCGCACCATTGGCCGATCCCGAGGGCGCGATGAATCGCGCCCCTACAACCAACAAAACGCAATCCGTAGGGGCGTATGGCCATACGCCCCTACGAATCGTTATCGTCGTGGTGCTCTTGCTTGTGGTGCTTTCACCCCGCGGCGCGGTCGCGGACGATGCGGGTGTCGATGACGCCGGCGCGGATACCTCGTCAACCGACGCCGACGCCGGAGACGCGTCCGATGAAGGCGGCGATTCCGAGGTCCCACTCGCGTGTGACGGCGGGCTTTGCGACACGACCGTTGGATCCACCACCTGCGCAATGCCGCAAGGCAAAGTCGACGGGGCGCCTGTTGCAGCGGCAGCTTGCACAGCACTAGCGGCCGTGATCTCGCGGCGCTTTCGTCGTCCATCGCGTCGCCAGCCCATGGAGCGAGGGCGATGAGGCGATTGCGTTCGGTACGCGCGATCCATGCGCTGGCTGGCATGGCGGCTGTGGCTACCACGACGCCATGCATTGCGAACGCGGAGCCTGCTCCTGCGGTCGATGTTGCGATTCGCGATGACGCTCCGTCTCCCTGGCGGCGGCTCTCGATCGAATGGAACCCGCTGCCGCTGTTCACCATCGGAAAGCTCAGTGCGAACGTGGTTGTGACACCGGTCAACCATCACGCGATCGTGCTGAGTCCGTTTTACACATGGACGAGCACAGAGCCCGTTTACATCTTCGACGACGAAGGCAACCCCACGCAGGTTCCCAAGCAAAGCTTCAAGGGGTTCGGCACTGAGCTTGGCTATCGGTACTACACCGGCGATCATGGTCCGCGAGGGCTATTCCTTGGTCCTTCGCTCATCGTTGGCTGGCTTACGGCAACGGCCCAAAACGGGTCGAAAACGCATTACACCGACTATGGAATCGCGGCCGACATTGGCTATCAGTTGCTGCTCGACGACTGCGTGGCGGTGAGCCTTGGCGGAGGGGCCGAGTACATGTGGACCGATCCGTCGATTCCGGCGCAGCAATTCCCAAGCCGCATCTACGCGAACCGCGGCGTGTTCCCACGGGTGCTTGCATCACTAGGGTGGACCTTCTGATGGGCACGGGTGCAAAATCGCTCGCGACGCTTTGCCTGTATGTTGCATCTTCATGGTTGATGGGATGCTCTGGCGAAACAGTGACGCGGCCGCCGCCGCCGCCGGTTGATTGGGCGTCGCTCGCAGCGCGCCCGCCATCGCCCGATGCGGGGCCGCCATCGGCCACCGCGAAAGAGCGTGCCGCAGCCGACGCGTACCTTGCGGCGCTTGCTTCGCCTGCCTCACCTGACTGCGCCGCTCTCGCTGGGGTGCTCGACGAAGACGCGCACTTCGCGTTTGCCGGGCTCAAGGACGTTTTTGGTCGCGACAACGTTGTTCGCGCTCATCAGATCCTTCTGGGCGCATTCGAGCAAAGAAGCTTCGCGGTGAGCCGGCTGCTCATCACGCACGATTCGCAGATCATCGAGTGGGTGATGACCGGCGTTCACAAGGCCACGCACAAGCGCGTTGCCTTCAAGGGGCTGTCGCTTCTGTGGACCAAAGACGATGGCGCCATCTCGAACGTTCGCCTTTACTTCGACGAGCTTGCCGTGAGCGCGCAAGCAGGGATTGGCCCAAAGGCTCTTCGGGCTTTGCCACGTGCCTCTGAACAGGTTGGAGTGGCTCAGGCGGCATCGCGCGAAGAGGTGGACCAGACGCGCAGCCCCGAAGAGAGCGCGAACGTCGCGGTTGTGCGCGCATTGCTCGATGCATTCGAAAACGCAGACGCCGATACTTACGCCGGTGCGATGACAGACGACGTCGAGGTGGCGAGCCTCGCGAGTGTCGAGCCTTTGCGCGGCATGGCCGCGGCGCGCGCCTACGTCAAAGCCATGCACAGAAGCATCGCCGAGCTCGATGTGTCGATCGACAACGTGTGGGGCGTGGGGCCGTTCGTTGTCGTCGAGTATCACATCGTGGGCGAGCAACGCGGCCCCCTCGGCGTCGTTCCCGCGCAAAAGAACAATCTTTTCAAGATGTATAGGGTCGACGTTGCCAGGCTTCGTGATGGGAAAATTGCCCAGATTCAACGCTACGACAACCCCGCTCAAATCCTTGCAGCGCCGATGAGACAGTAATGACGCAAGTCCGGATGACACAACCCCGAATCATTCTCTTTTCGTTTCTCGTCGGGGTGTGCGGTTGTGGCCACAAAACCAGTGGTACACCGCCGCCGCCCGAATCGTCGAACGAAGTGCTGCTCACCGAAGATCAGATTACGAAAATCAAACTCAAAACCGAGGTTGTCGATTTTCAAGATGTCGACAACACGATTCGGACGAACGGGAAAGTGACCTATGAAGATCAGAAGGTCGCGCACGTTTTTTCCCCGGTCTCCGGAAAAACCACCAAGGTTCTCGTAACGCTTGGCGACCATGTGAAAAAGGGCGATCCGCTCGTTGTCATCGAGTCGCCCGATGTCGGTGTTGCAACTTCCGATGTGGGCAAGGCGAAAGCCGATCTCGTTGCCGCCGCGCACGAATTTCAGCGTCAAAAAGAGCTCCTTGAGACCCACGCTACATCGCAGAAAGACTACGAGAGTGCAGCCAACGACTTTCGCAAGGCAAAGGCCGAAGTGGAGCGCGCCGAGCAGAAGGCAAGGCTTTTCCGGCAAGGCGACGTAACAGGACAGGCGTACACGCTCCGCGCCGATCTCGAAGGCGAAGTGTTCATGAAGGCTGTCTCTCCTGGGATGGAGCTTGCAGGCCAATACGGCGGTGGCAACCCCGTCGAACTTTTCACGATCGGCCAAACCGACAGGGTCTGGGTGATCTCCGACGTGTTCGAGTTCGACGTTCGCCGCGTGAAGCTCGGCACGAAAGTCGTTGTCGAAGTGGCGTCGTGGCCAGGCCGAAGCTTCGAAGGCAAAGTCGATTGGATCAGCGGCTCGCTCGATACGAACACGCGCGCAACGAAGGTGCGATGCAGCTTTGACAACCCCGATGGTGCGCTGAAACCCGAAATGTTCGCAACGGTCAAGATCTCGGTGGACGTGAAGAAGGCCGTCGCCATCCCGCGTTCCGCAGTTCTAAGATTCGGTGATCAGACCGTCGCATTTTTCGATCGCGGCGCCCAAGGCAATCAGCGACGTTTCGAGCGCTTGCCCGTCACGGTTGACGAAGGCGAAGGCAGCGAATGGCTCACGGTAGAACACGGCGTCAACAAGGGCGATGTCATTGTGACCAGTGGGGCCATTCTCTTGTCCGGGATGCTCTAGCCAATGATCGAGAAAATCGTCCGCTTCGTATTGCATGTGCCGGCATTTGCCATTTTGCTGGCGCTCGCCCTGGTCGGAATTGGCAGTTATTCGTACACCCAAATCAACATCGAGGCGTACCCGAACCCCGTTCCGCCGCTTGTCGAGGTCATTGCGCAACCGCCAGGCTGGAGCGCAGAGGAAACCGAGCGCTACGTCACGATTCCGCTCGAAGTGGGGCTGGCGGGAATGCCCGGCCTCGATCACATTCGCTCGCAATCGCTTTTCGGGCTGAGCGACGTAAAATGTTATTTCAATTGGGGAACCAAATACGAAGATGCGCGGCAAGAGGTTATCAACCGCCTACAATTCATCACCATGCCTCAGGGCGTGCAGCCGTCCATTTCACCGTGGAACGCCATTGGCGAGATTTTTCGCTACACGGTGGAAGGCAAGGGGTACACCGTTCAAGAGCTCAAAACGGCGGAAGATTGGATTCTCGAGCGGCAATTCAAGCAAGTTCCCGGTGTTATCGACGTTGTTTCCTTTGGCGGCGAAACCAAGCAATTTCATATTGGCGTCGATCCCTATCGGTTGAAAGGGCACGGCGTCACTCTCCAGCAGGTCGTGCAAGCCGTCCAGAATGCCAATCTCAACACGGGCGGTCAGCGTCTCGAGATGGGAGAGCAGTCGTACGACATTCGCGGCATCGGCCTTTTGCGTAATGTGCGCGACATCGAGAACATCGTCATTGCTGCGGTCCAAGGCACACCTGTCCTCATCAAAAATGTTGCTGACGTCGAGATTGGCCCAGCACCGCGTCTTGGCCGAGTAGGATTCAACGATCGCCCCGACATCGTGCAAGGCACGATTCTCATGCGCTACGGCGCAGAAACGAAATCAACCCTCGAAGGCATTCACGCCAGAATCGAGGAGATCCGCAGAGACCATGTTCTGCCGCCCGGAATGGAGATCAAGCCTTATTACGATCGCGGCGATCTCGTCGATATCACCACGCACACCGTGATGGAGAACGTGGCAGTGGGCATTGGCCTCGTTTCCATCGTTCTGCTTTTGTTTCTCGGGCATCTGCGGGCCGCGCTGATCACCGCGGTCACGATTCCGCTTGCGCTGCTCGGCGCGTTTACAGGCCTTGTTTTCACGAAAACGTCGGCCAACCTCATCTCGATTGGGGCGGTCGACTTTGGCATTGTCGTCGACTCGTCGGTCATCATGATCGAGAATATTTTTCGTCACCTCGGCGCCCACGGCAAAGGCACGATGAAGCAGCGTGTTCTTGCCGCTGCGCACGAGGTCGGCACTCCGATGGCGTTCTCCACGCTCATCATCGGAACTTCGTTCATCCCGCTTTTCACGATGACGGGGGTGTCGGGTGTCATCTTCTCGCCCATGGCGCGCACGTATGCGTTTGCCATTGGCACGGCGATTCTTCTTGCGCTCACCTTGGTTCCCGTTCTCGCCTGGAAATTGATTCCTGCGAACACGACGGATCAAGAACCACCGGTCATGCGATGGCTGCATCGCATTTACACGCCGGTTGCCAATGCATTTCTCTCGCATCCAAAAGTCGCTTTGCCGCTCGTGGTCGTGATGTTCGTTGCATGCGGTGCGCTCGTTCCGCTGCTTGGTGGCGAGTTCATGCCAAAGCTCGAAGAGGGCAACCTTTGGATCCGCGCATCGCTACCCAAGAGCATCTCACTTACGCAGAGCTCCACGTATGTCGATCGAATGCGTGCGATTGTTCGCGGATGCCCTGAAGATCCACATGTACCATGCACTGCCCAAAACCAGGCGCATCCCGAGGTTCTTTCCGTTACCTCGCAGCTTGGGCGCCCCGACGACGGTACCGACGTCACCGGTTTTTACAACATCGAGCTTTTTGCCCCCCTCAAGCCTTTCGATCAATGGAGGCGCGGGCTGACGAAAGACAAGCTCACCGACGACTTGAGCCGGGAGCTGCATGAATCCTTTCCGGGCGTCGTCTTCAACTTCTCGCAGATGATCGGCGACAACGTGCAGGAGGCGATCGCAGGCGTCAAAGGCGAGAATTCGATCAAAGTGTTCGGCCCAGATCTCGAGGAAAACGAGAAGAACGCCGATGCCGTCATCGATGTGCTGGAAAACGTGCCCGGGATCACCGACCTCGGCAAATTCTCGACGCTCGGGCAGCCGAACGTGAAAATCTCGCCGGATCGAAAAGCTTGTGCCCGCTACGGTTTGAACAGCGGCGATGTCGTCACCGTTGTCCAAACAGCACTAGGCGGTCAGGCTGTTACGCAACTCTATGAGCGTGAGAGATCGTTCGATGTCGTGGTTCGCTGGTTGCCTCGTTACCGAATGTCGCTTGCTGCGATCCGCGAGATTCAAATCGCAACTCCCGACAACCTCATGGTGCCGCTCGGCCAAGTCGCTGAAGTCGAACTCGCCGAGGGGCCGTCAACCATTTTCCGCGAAGATGGGCACCGCGATACCCCGGTGAAATTCTCCGTCCGCGGCCGCGATCTCGAGAGCGCAGTCAAGGAGGCGCAGGAGAAGGTCGAAGCAAAGGTCCCGATGGGCTACGGCAAACGCCTCGATTGGTCGGGGGAGATCAACGAGCTGCGCGAGGCGCAGCGCCGCCTGCTCATTATCGTTCCGGTGACGCTTTTGCTCATTGCGTTGCTTGTGATCGGGGCCGTCAAATTGTGGATTGACCTTGTCATCGTGCTCATTCATATTCCCATTGCGTGCACGGGCGCCTTGCTTGCGTTGCTCATTACGGGGACGAATTTCTCGGTGTCTGCGGCCATGGGATTCATTTCTATCTTTGGAATTGCCATTCAAGACGCGATTCTCGTCGTCACGTATTTTCAGCAAATGCGTTACAAGGAAGGCCTTTCCGTGCATGATGCAGCGCACGGCGCTGCCGAAAAGCGATTTCGGCCAGTCTTCATGACAACGCTCGTGGCGATGCTGGGGCTCCTGCCTGCAGCCATTTCCCATGGCATTGGCGCACAAAGCCAGAAACCGCTCGCCATCGCCGTCATTGGCGGCGCCTTCATTCTCGTGATCACGACGCGAATCATTCAGGCGCCGCTTCTCCTGCTTGCACACGAGTGGTGGGAAGCATGGAGAATACGCCGCGGCTTGATTCCAAGCCCATTCCCTCCACCCGGTTCCGACGACACGGAGCTCGCGAGTGCGTAGCCCGCTTTCGATTTGAAGCGAAAGCGGGCCGATCCTGCCAAGATACTACACCAGAGCTGTCGAGAAGCGGTACGCTTGCAACGCAATGCCGGGTTCAGATTTAGTGCCGCCGTGCGACTCGTCCGGATCTCTGCCGCCGCCGAGTTCGCGCGCGTCTGTGCCGCCGCCGAGTTCATCACGTGGTTCCGAGTCTCGGCTCTCACTCGAACAAGCCGCGAAATTGCGAGAAATCGACAGTCTCATCTCGCTCGCAACCCAGTCGAAAGAATGGGACCGCGTCGTTACTTACCGCGTCAAGCGCGCCGAAGTGCTCGACGACGATGACGAGCGCGCAAGCGAGCTTTGCCGAGTCGCCGACATTCTCGAAGAACGCGTGGGCGATACGCCAAGGGCTATCGCGATGCTCGAGCATGCGCGTCATGCGCGACCGAGCCATGTCGGAATTCTCCTCAAGCTGCGCCAGCTCTACGAAGCGCAGCACGAATGGGGGCACGCCGTCGAGGTGCTCGACGGCCTGTTCCGCACTTCGTCCCGTGCACGCGAGAGGGGTACCTACCGCTTTGGTCAGGCCGACCTCGCGCTCCATAAGCTTGGCGACGAGCCGCGCTGCGTTGCGTTCCTCGAGCTTGCGCTCGACGAAGATCCAGAGCTCGATCGCGCGCTCTCTTTGCTCATCTCAATCCGGACGCGGCGCGAAGAGTGGGCCGAGCTCGCAAACATGTATGAGCGATTGCTCGACCGGCTCACCGGCGCCGGCAACAAAGAGCGTGCATGGGAAATCAGCAAGAAGCTCGGCACGCTACGTCGCGACATCCTTCTCGATGGATCGGGCGCCATCGAAGCGCTGCGCACCGCCACCGATCTGTACGCCGACGACACCGAGAGCCGCGCAGCACTCGCCGAGCTGTACGCCAATCGGGGCGATCGCGCTCTGTCCGTGCGCGAGCTCGAGACTGTGTCGGTGTATGCGCCGCTGCGTGCGGACACTTACCAGTGCCTTTACGATCTGCATGCGCGTGCCCAGCGTCCTGATCGCGGGTGGCTTGCCGCTACGTGTCTCGAAGAGCTCGCAGTGGCCGACGTAACACACGAAGTCGTGATCGAGCACTTTCGGCCTGAAGGCCCCATCCGCCCAATGGCCGCGATGAACGAAACTTGGTGGGACGAATACTTGTGCGCGCCCGGCGCCGATTCCATTGTTGGCGATCTTTTGCGAGCTGTTTCCGCCACGGCCATCGCGATTGCCATCGAAGAGCGAGCGGCAAGTGTTGATCATGGCAACGACGACGTTAGCGACGTTGGCACAAAAAAAGACAACGCGAAAAGCGATCTTGCGGTTCGCACGTTCGGGTGGGCTGCGCGCGTTTTGTCGATCACACATCCTGATCTGATTCTGCTTCCGAATGTGCCGGATGGCGTTGCGGCGTTGCCAACGCCTCGTCCCACAGTGGCCCTTGCTGCTGATTTGCGCACGCGGCGCACGGTGCAGGAGATCGCGTTCCTTGCCGGGCGTCATCTCACCTACTGCCGACCAGAGCACTACGCGCTTATTTTTTTCCCTACTCTGCCGGCGCTCTCGTCGCTGCTCATGGCTGCGGTGCGCCTTATCGTTCCCAGGTTGTCCGCCGGTGCGCCTCAGCCTCAGCTTCAAGAAAGCGCTTCGCGTGTTGTCACCGAGCTTGGCGAGCGCCTGCCCGCCGAAGACAAAGCTGCTCTCGAGCAAGCCGTTTTGCGTCTCGAGGCGCGTGGCGGCAAGCTCGATTTGCATACTTGGATTCGCCACGTCGAGCTCACGGCCGGGCGCGCAGGGCTTCTTCTTGCGGGCGACCTGAGAACCGCGCTGCGAATCATCAAAAGCGAAGTGCGCACGGTGAGCGATTTATCTCTAGACACCAAGCGCGGCGATCTCTTGTCGTTTACCGTGTCCGAAGCGTACGGAAAGCTGCGCGAGCGCATGGGTATCGCCATTTTGTCGTCTTTGCCATTGCCTGCGCCGCCCGCTAACCGTAGGACATGAGCTCCCGCACGATGGCGTCCGCCTGTCCGCTGTTCGTCAAGCCCGAGGCCAGTGCGTGGAAGATCGGCGTGTGCACAGCGCGGGCCTCGGCCCACTCGGCAACGCGCGGAATGAGCTCGAGAGCCTCAACGTGCAAGCCGGCTGCCTTGATTGCCTCTTCACGCGACATGCCTTTGCCAAGTGCTGTTCCCACACGCACTTCGGGGCGCTCGGCCTGGACGATCGAGGCGAGCAAATCGCCATAACCCGCAAGACCGAGCAGGGTTTGCTCTTCGCCGCCAGCCGCGGCCGCAATGCGCGATGCTTCATCGATCGATTGTGCAATGAGTGACGCCATGAGGCCTGCGCTCACATCAAGGGCCTGCGCATAGCCGACCGCAAGCGTGAGGCAGCCGACCAAAGCACTTGCCCATTCGAGGCCGTGCAAATCGAGTGTATGATACATTTTTAGCACGGGCGAACCAAACGCGGCGCTTACCGCCTCGTTGACTTCCACAAAGCGCGAACCCGTGATGCTCACCGAGGGGCGTCCGTCCATCAGATCGCGCGCAAGCGCGGGTCCGCCCAGCGCGCCGGTTCGCTTTACGGGCGTTTCGTGCCGGACAATGTCCGAGATGGTTTCGAGACTGGGGCCTTCGAGGCCGCGCACGCAGTGCACAATGTAGTGGCTGCCATCGACATGATTGCCAAGATCGCGCACGACGTTGCGGCACACCGCAGACGGTACGGTGATGACGATGAGTCGCCCATGACGTGCAGCTTCGGCCACCGTGCGAACGACACGAACGCCCTTGGGCAGCCGTTCGCCGAAGTCGCGCAAATCTCCCGAGCCGCGGCGCGACTGCATAACGACCTCGCTTCCTCCGTTCGCAGCCGCGGCGGCGAGCGCCGAGCCCCAGGTTCCGCCCCCGATGATGGAGACTTTCGGCGCCGTTGTCATGATTCGATCTTCATACAGCAATTCCAGCCTTCGCGCCTATGACTGCTAGGCTGACAGCATGGCTGCACATGCGACGCGACTGGCTACGTATGCGGATATCGAGGCGCTGCCACCAAACATGGTGGGCGAGATTCTGCATGGCGTTCTTTATGCGAATCCCCGACCTGCCATTCCCCATGCCTTGGCGGCATCGACGCTCGGTGGGCAACTCGAGCCTCCGTTCAACCGCGGCAAAGGCGGGCCAGGCGGTTGGGTCATGCTCGATGAACCGGAGCTACATCTTGGCCGCGATGTGATCGTGTCCGACCAAGGGGGTTGGCGCCGAGAGCGCATGGCCCTAGTGCCCGACAGCGCGTTTGTTACGCTTGCGCCCGACTGGATATGCGAGATTCTTTCGAAGTCGACAGCGGCGATCGATCGAGGTGAAAAGCTGCCAATTTACGCGCGTGAAAAGGTAAGCCACGCGTGGCTCATCGATCCCATCATAAAAACGCTCGAGGTGTTTCGACTCGACGGCGAAAGCTACCGCCTCATTGGCACCTGGCACGACGATGCGCTCGTTCGCGCGGAACCGTTTGACGCGATTGAGCTCGAACTTGGCGAACTCTGGGCCAGGTAGGCCTTGAACTCACGTGGCAAGCTTCGCCCTGCGTGCGTCTTATGATCGAGCGGGGGGTAGCCCTGCAGGGGGTACTGGATGAGATAATGAATAAAGGCCACGAAGACGCATGAGTATTCGGTCTTTCAGAACCTTATATTGCCCGAGCCGAAGCCTGATCCGCTAGCATGCGATCGATTCTTGAGCAGAGTTCCGAAGGTTGCAGGCGCACTGCAGTCCTGGCGCTAGGCATATTTGAATCTGTCTCGATAACAGGATATCGCTTGATTGCTTCGATATATTCCGGCTTGTCTGCTGCAATCGAAAATATATATAAGCCTCTTTGAAATCTTGCAAACGAAGCCGCTATATACTTCCTGTCAGTATTGTATTGATACTCAAATTGGTCGCTTGCATCGTGTTTGCCTTGTTCCAGGGTCCCTGCCAGGGGAAGTCCGTTGAGGAATTCTTCGAGAATCCCGCAGTTGAGATTCCAACGCGCGTAGACGACTCCATCTCGACATAATGGGCGTCTAACAAGCTGGCGGAAGAGCGCCATGCCAAATCGAGCGCCAAACACCGACATATGAGCTCGTACAGCAGATCCATCCAGACGACCATATCGGAGTGGTTGATAGAGATATTCATTCGCTCGGCCGAAAATGGCTTGAGAGCCACTGATGCTCTGCACAATTTCTTTAAGGACAGCGGGGGCCTTTGCCTTCATTGTGTTAATAAGATCATCGATCGCCTCGCTACCCCCATGGATTCCCATGCGAGCAAGAAACGAAGCTACGGCATCCGCAGCCGCCGCCCCCTCGTTGCAGCGGAAACAGGAACCGAACTCCATTCCGCTCAGGCGCCACTTTCGGATGAACATTTTCTTTGGAGGCATGTGGTCTACGGTCGTTGACCGTTCGCCACAGTAGATACAAAACGGATCCTCCTTGAGGATCTCTTTCTTCGATCGACTCTTTGTTTTCCGAAGTCTCATCTTTGAGGTGAGCTTACATCACATGCCCTTCGCCTCACTCTTCCCGCCCCGAATCTCGTCATAAATCCGCCTCACCAACAATCGGAACGCCAGGTCCTTGAACTGCAAGTCGTTCAAATAGCGGGTGACGATCTCCTGATTCTGGTCCATGCGATCGACCATCAATCCATCGACCTTGTCTTTCATTGCTAGAGCGAAGTTGTCGAACGGGTTGGCCTTCGCGCGCTGGACCACCTCGTCATCGAGATTGGCCGCGGCGACGAACTGGTCGAAGAGGATCTCATCGTCCCGTTTGAACTCAGTGCCGAAGCGGTCATTGAGCACCTCGATGATCTCGGAGAGTTGCGCCTCGTCGTCTCTGGCCTTCTTGGTGCCAACCTCCGTTGCGCCATATAACACGCCAGATGGTTCAGCGAGGAGCATGATGATGGATCCCTCACTCGCCTTGTCGAGCCGGTAATACTTGAGCGCGACATCGCCATCGAGTTGCAGCGGGTTCTTCCTCGGATCCTGCGGCAGCTTGGCCTCGAAGAAGCGCGCAAACGTGTAGAGCTTCTCGAGGTCGGGGTCTGAGAACGGCATGATCTGCGAGAGGAAGGCGTAGAGGCGTACGAATGCACCGAGGGCGTTCTTGAACTCGTCGCGTGGCTTTTCTTCGAGCGCCTTGAACCGATCGACGCCAGGGTTCAAGTGGCGGTTCATCTCGGCCTGGTCATGCACGGTTTGCTTTGCACGCGGCGAGAAGAACACTTTGCAGAACGCATCGACCTCCGACCGCCAAAAGACCTGCGCCTCTTCGAGCCTGTGGGCGAGATCGTAGAGCTGCTGTGGATCGGCCGTCTCGGCGACGGTCGTCGCTTCGTAGTAGGGCTGGAAACTTCGCTGGATTTCTTCGGTGTCGTTCACGAAGTCGAGGACGAATGTGTCCGTCTTGCCGGGTGCGGTGCGATTTAGGCGCGAGAGCGTCTGCACGGCCTGCACGCCCGACAGCCGCTTGTCGACGTACATCGTGTGGAGCAGCGGTTGGTCGAAGCCGGTCTGGTACTTGTTCGCGACGAGCAGGATCTGAAAATCGTCCCCGTCGAATGCACCCGTGAGACCAGCTTCGGAGATGTGTTTGCCGCTCTTGTCGACGTTCATCCCGGGCTCGGTAAGCTCGATGCCCGTGTCGGGATCCTTCACCGCGCCCGAGAACGCGACGAGCACGCCGATGTCGCTGTAGCCCTTCTCTTTCAGGTACGCCTCGAACGCTTGCTTATAGCGAATCGCGTGCAGTCGTGAGCTCGTGACGAGCATCGCCTTGGCGCGTCCGCCGATCTTGTGCCGGACCTTCGCGCGGAAGTGTTCGACCATCACCTCGGTCTTCTGCGCGACGTTGTGCGGGTGCAGACTCATGAAGCGCGCGAGCTGTCGCGTCGCTTCTTTCTTCGGCACGCGTGGATCGTCCTCGGTCTTCTTCACGATTCGGTAATACGCCTTGTACGTCGTGTAACTCTTGAGCACGTCGAGGATGAAGCCCTCCTCGATGGCCTGGCGCATCGAGTAGAGGTGGAACGGGTGCGGCTTCCCTTCGGCGTCGCGGGTGCCGAAGATCTCGAGCGTCTTGGCTTTCGGCGTTGCGGTGAAGGCGAAGTACGACAGGTTTTTCTGCCGTCCGCGCGAGGCCATCGCCGCCGTCACCCGATCCTCGGAGTCATCCTCGTCGCTTGTTGCATCAGCTGCTGCTGCTTCCTCGAGCGAGATCACCGCGAGCACCTGCTTCATCTTGCGTGCCGATTCGCCGGTCTGCGAGCTGTGTGCCTCGTCGACGATGAGAGCGTAGCGCTTGCTCTTCGACTTGCTGATCTTGTCGAGGATGACGGGGAACTTCTGTAGCGTCGTGATGATGATCGGCGTGCCGCTCTCGAGCGCCGTGACGAGCTGATCGGAGTGCTCATCGATCTTCGCGACGACGCCTTGCTTGTGTTCGAATTGATAGATGGTGTCTTGGAGTTGCTTGTCGAGCACGCGCCGGTCAGTGATGACCACGACCGAATTGAAGACGCGCTCGTCGCTCGCATCGTGCAGGCTCGCGAGGCGGTGCGCCAGCCACGCAATGCTGTTCGACTTGCCCGAACCGGCCGAGTGCTGGATCAAGTAGCTGTGGCCTGGCCCGTCGACGCGCGCGGCAGCTTCGAGTTTGCGGACCGCGTCGAGCTGGTGGTAGCGCGGGAAGACGATCTTCTTTTCTTCGACCTTCTTGCCCCTGCGTAGTTTCTCCTCTTTGGCGAGATGCAGGAATCGCCCGACGATGTCGAGAAAGGAATCGCGCTGCCAGATCTCCTCCCAGAGGTACGCCGTGCGATAGCCGCTGGGGTGCTCGGGATTGCCGGCACCTCCATGCGCACCTCGATTGAACGGCAGGAAGGTGGTTTCCCCACCGCGCAGAAGCGTGGTCATGTACGCGAGATCGGGATCGACCGCGAAGTGAACGAGCGCGCCGCGCTTGAACTGAAAGAGTCGATGCCGAGGATCCCGCGCACGGTACTGCGCAATGGCATGCTGCACGTTCTGCTGGGTGAGTGGATTCTTCAGTTCCACCGTCGCTATTGGCAGACCATTGAGCGACAGCAGCATATCGATTGACTGATCCTCGTCCTTGTCGCCGCTTGGTGCGAACCGCACCTGCCGCGTGACTGCGAGGCGGTTCTCTGCGTAGGCAGCCAGCACATCGGGGTTCAGCCCGTGCGTCGGCTTGAACGTCGCGAGCGAGATCGTCTTGCCAAAGAACTTGAACCCGTGACGGAGCACGTCGAGCGTGCCTCGGCTCGCTTGTGCCTTGGCCAACGTGTCGAGTACTTCGGTCTCGAGTCCGGTACTGTGCTGCGCGCGCAGTTCACTCCACAACTTGCTCTGCGTAGCTTCAATGAAGGCGAAGAGCTCGGACGGGATGAGCGCCCGCTCGCGATCGAACGCACTGGGCGCGACACTGTGCCAGCCACCGATGGTCACGAGGTGGTGCTCGATCGCGTCCTCGAACGCCCGCTCGGTGTGCTTGGCGATCATGTGCGTCCTTTGCTCGGCCGACGAGGCGCGGGCTTCTGAAGCTGCTTCGCGGCCTTTTCGAATGCGGCATCAATCGGGTGCGGTTTCGCGTCTTGAAGCGCGTGGTAACGCTCATATTCCCGCTCGGCCTTTGCCTTGGCAGCCTTCGCGGAGATTGCTCCGGCGTGATCGAGCAGGTTACGACCGGAGATCCGAAGGAAGTCGTCGAGCTTCGCAATCCAGTCGCGCATCGTCATCGGTTTGCGATCGAGCGCCTGCAGCTCCGCGTACTCGATGTAAACGTTGACGATGCGGTGGAGCACTTGAAGCTCCGATTCCGTGAGGTAGTTCTTGGCGATCGCCGCGTCACCCTTGCGGATGATCCCTCCAGGCCGAGTCGTCTGCATGCCCATGAACGGCTTGTCCGCGTCAGCGCGCTCGTGGACGATCTCGGCCGCGGTGTGGCCATGCACAGCCCAGTGCATCTTGTTCTGCACAGTGGCGAAGAACTGCTGCGAGAGCTCGTTGTCAGGCTGGTAGTCGATGCTGGTGGCGTAGATGTCGAGCACCTTTTGGTAGAAGCGCCGCTCGGACGCGCGGATGTCGCGGATCCGTTCGAGCAGCTCATCGAAATAGTCACGCTGGCCAGGACCGGACGGATTCTTGAGCCGCTCATCGTCCATCGTGAAGCCCTTGACGAGGTATTCCGACAGGCGCGCGGTAGCCCACTGGCGGAACTGCGTGCCGCGGTGGCTGCGCACGCGGAAGCCGATGGCGAGAATCGCGTCGAGGTTGTAAAAGCGCAGGCTTCGCGATACCTGTCGGGCGCCTTCGGTTCGAACTTGTAAGAACGACTTACAAGTTGCTCCCTCGTCGAGCTCACCCTCGGCGTAGATCTCACGGAGATGCTGGGTAACATTCTGCGGCGTGGTCTGGAACAACTCGGCGATTAGCGCTTGGGTGAGCCAGACGGTCTCGCCCTCGAACCGACACTCGATGCGCGTGCGCCCGTCCTCTGTTTGGTAAAGGAGCAACTCGGATTTGGGAGGCTGCGGATTGGTCATGTGTGCCCCACATCGATCTTGCCGGTGACAGCGGCAGTGATGAGCGCCTGGCGGTATTCGCGGAGTTTGTCGATCCCCTCGGTGACGACCTCTGCGACCTTATCGAGTCCCACGAGTTGCTCACGAACAGTCATATCGCGCTCGGCTTCGACCGCCTTCTGTACGTTCTTCCAGTCCACGCCAAACGGCGGGTTCGACAGCATGTAGTCGAAACGCTGGCCGGCGTGCCCGTCTTGGTCGAACGAATTCCCGCGCACGATGTTTTCGGGGTTCTGCCCTTTGATGATCAGGTCGCTTTTGCAAACCGCGTAGGACTCCGGGTTCAGTTCCTGGCCAAACACCTTGAGATCCGCGTCGGGATTGAGCTCGTGCAGGTACTCTTCAGCGACGCTGAGCATGCCGCCCGTACCACACGCCGGATCGAGATGATCTCGCGCGGCGTGTAGTGGTCCCCGGCCTCCTCGTCATCAGTTCTTCCTCGTCTTATGCACACGAGGCACGGTAGATCGAGTCGAGCCCTCAAGAGCCGATCAAAATCGAAAAACCCCGAGTAGCGATCTTGGCTGCTTTCGATTGGCGGATGCGGTGCAGTTGAATCCGCGCGGCTGCCAACCTAAAAAGCACTCACGATGGATTTCAACCTAACCGAAGAGCAGCGCCTCGTGCGCGATGCAGCCCGTGATTTTGCAGCACGCGAAATTGCCCCAAAGGCTGCGGAAATCGACAAGTCTTCTCGCTGGCCGGGCGAGGTCATCGCGAAAATGGCCGAGTTGGGCTTTCTCGGCATGGCCATTCCGCAGGAGTACGGCGGCGCCGGCCTCGACACGCTTTCTTACTCGCTCGTGATGGAAGAAATTAGCGCTGCGTGCGCTTCATGCGGCGTGATCATGAGTGTGAACAATTCACTCTTTTGTGATCCCATTTACAAATACGGCACGCCAAGCCAGAAAAAAGAATTTCTTGTGCCCGCTGCGCAAGGCAAAAATCTTGGTTGCTTTGGCCTGACCGAGCCCATGAGCGGCTCCGACGCACAAACCATGGCAACCAACGCCGAGAAGGTCTCGGGTGGCTGGGTACTCAATGGCGCGAAAAACTGGATTACCAACGGGCCTCATGCCGATTTCATCCTCGTTTTTGCGGTGACGGACCGTTCGGGTCCGAAAGTTCGGCACACCGCGTTCGTCGTGCCGAAAGGCACACCCGGTTACACGCAGGCATCACCCGATCATAAACTTGGCATTCACGGGGCACACTCGTGCACGGTATTTTTCGAAAACTGCAAAGTGCCTGACAGTGCCATTTTAGGCAAGGCCGGCGAAGGCTTTAAGGTCGCGATGGCGACACTCGACGGCGGGCGCATTGGGATTGCCTCGCAGGCGCTTGGTATTGCAAGAGCCGCTTTCGATGCCAGCGTTGCCTATGCGAAAGAGCGAAAAAGCTTTGGCGTGCCTATCGCGCAGCACCAGGCCATCCAGTTCATGCTGAGTGACATGGCCGTCGAGCTCGACGCCGCGCGCCTTCTCACCTGGCGCGCTGCGACCATGAAAGATTCTGGGACGCGTCACTCGATGCAAAGCGCCGAGGCCAAGCTTTTTGCGAGTGAAACGGCAACGCGCGTGGCACACAAGGCCATCCAAATTCACGGTGGCTACGGCTATTCGCAAGAGTTCCCAGTCGAGCGCAACTACCGCGACGCGCGCATCACCGAAATCTACGAAGGCACGAGCGAAATCCAGCGCATCGTGATTGCCGCGAGCCTGCTCAAGTGAAACCGCCTACCCAAAGCTCATTGTCGCTCCCGGCTCGCATGGCTCATGTAGTTGTATTATGCACGGCCGCATGCGGGGCCGGTGCTGAAGCGCCGCCCAAGTCACCCGAGCCTCCCGTCGAGATCACATCCGCGCATGGGGTAGCACCGCCTGCACCCGTGATTTACCAGGAGCTCGGCTCGATCGACGAGGGCGCAGTCGAGCGAGTGTTCCGCGTGCTCGAAAACAAAACCGAGGCATGCCACGAGCAAGGCCGCGACAGAATCGACTATCTTGCGGGCGACGCGAAAGTTTTCCTGCGCATCGACGCGAACGGCAAAGTGACTTCGTCGTATTTCGAAGAGTCGACGCTTGGCGATCGCGAAGTCGAAAAGTGCATTTTGAATGTATTTGGAGCCTCCTCGTGGCCGAAGCCCCAAGGCGGCGAGGCGGAAGTGCGTCACAGTTTTGGTTGGGGCCCGGGCGACGAGCGCAAGCCAACCCCATGGTGGCCCGAGAAAGTCACAAGTGCTCTGGCTGGGGCTCCGTCGGTTCGCAAGGCTATCAACCTTTGCAAGGCCGGCATCGTAGGCTCGTTTCATGTGACGGCATACGTGGTGCCTGACGTTGGCAACGCCGACGAGGCGGTTCACGCCTCCGTTGGCCGCAGAGGCAAGCGCGGCATGCAAGGTACGCGAGGCAAGTCCACAACCAAAACAACGGCGCAGCCAACCGCGGGTAGCGGCAGGTTCCAGGCGCTTGGCATTGGCGCATCTACGAAGCAGGCAGCAGAGCGGGTCGACTGCATCGTCGATGCGCTCCAGGGCCTTGGTCTTCCGAGCCCGGGCAGCTATCCGGCAAAAGTGTCTTTCACGCTCTGACCGCTTTCGATTTGGCGCGATCTCTTCGTTGGCGGCTCCGGTGCGGTCCTCAAAGCCGGAAGAGGCTGTTCCGGTCCGCTCCTCGCCGCCGCCTCGATCTCGCGCCAACTTGAAAGCGGTCTATCTTTCGATTTGACGCGGCCTCTTCTTCGGAAGGATGCTGCGAGCGTGGTCTCTTCAGTTGCACGACGCGTTGGAATTTACGGCTGGGGAATCGTAGCGCCTGGCGCGCGGGACATTGCATCGTTTCAGGCGCTGTTTTCCGGCGCGACAACGGCGCTTGCGCCAAGCGGGCGCCTCGAGCTCGGCTCGGGCCTGTTCGCCGTGGGTGAGCCTGACTTTGCTTTCAAAGAC
The DNA here is from genome assembly GCA_009780955.1 of Polyangiaceae bacterium. Taxonomy (GTDB): domain Bacteria; phylum Myxococcota_A; class Polyangia; order Polyangiales; family Polyangiaceae; genus Labilithrix. The sequence goes on from WQZB01000052.1 coordinate 32,036, forward strand.
TATGCGGCGTGGATCAAAGATCGTCACGGCGAGCCTTATGCAGTGCGCCTCGACAAGAAGATGGGCGACAACGTCAAGTTCGCGGTGGGCGCGACCATTCAGGCTGTTCGTGCGCAGCCAGGAATGGAAGCTGCCATCAAAGAGCTCGACGAAGGTTGCCATGTTTACATTGGTTCGGGCGTTGGTGATTTGAAAGTGAGCTACAAGGCCGGTCGCTTGCTCGATCGTGCCACACGCGTGTGGAATCAGTTCTGGGCAATGCCCGAGCACTGCACGGCTCTTCGTCACTACCTGGGCACGGGGCAGGGCACGGGGACCCTGCTCGGGGGTGAGTCGCGTGAGCCACCTCCGCCCAATCCGCAATCGCTGCCTGTCGACAGCGAGGCACGCTTCGATGCGCTTTTGATGTGGAACGAATATTGGGCAGCACGCTCCGCCGAACTGCATGCATTTTGCACGCGTTATGCCGACATCGAGAAACTCGCAATTCAGAACACCGACGACGAAAGCGGTCACTTGGCCGCCATTCGCGCGCGCGCCCGTGCGCATCGTGCTCTCGTGGAAGAAGCCGGGTGTCCGCCGCCGCCGTGGGTGAGCGTCGATGCCGATCTCATCTGGAACATTCAAAACTCACCGGCCGCGCAAATCACCATGTTGCTTGGCATTCACGGGCCGGCGTGGGCGCCGGTGGGGGCATGCTCGACGTTTGGCGTTGCGCTCGCTTGCGGAAAGCAGGCAATCGAGCGTGGTGAAGCCAAAATGGCGATCGTTGGTTCGACCGATCCAAGGCCCGATTCTGCGCTGGCAGCGGCGTTCCACGGCGCGCGCCTAATGCCCGGCACGGGCGAGGTGAACTATCCATTCATGGCGCTGCGCGGAACGCACATGTCTGGCGGCTCGTGCGTGTGGGTGATTGGCGACGCCGCGTATTGCGAGGCAAAAGGCATGGTGCCGCTCGCATATCTCGAGGCGGTGGCAATTTCGTCGGACGCCGAGCACATCATCACGCCGTCGAAAAGCGGTCCGAAGCGAGCCATGGCGCGCGCATTCGCCGAGGCGCACATCACACCAAAAGACGTGGCTGTCGTCGATCTTCACGCCACCGGAACGCCAGGCGATCTCAACGAGCTTATGCTCGTCGACGAATTCATCAACGACCGCACACTCATCACCGCGCACAAAGGGCAGCTCGGGCACGGCATGGCCAACTCTGGCGGCTGGGAGCTCACCGCGCTTGCCATGGGGTTGTCGTCCGGCATCGCGCTTCCTACCGGAATCGCCGGCGAGCACTTGCACCCGCGTGTTACGCGGCCAGCGCAGGTGGTCACTTCCGCGCGCAAAATCGAAGGCGACATTGGCGTGAAGATCATGCTCGGCATTGGCGGCATCACCGCGTGCGTCGTGCTCCGCGGCTGCCGCCCGGTTTGATGTAACGGCCCGCACAGGCGATTGCACACGAGAGATGCCGTTTGCGATCATCGCTATCGAATCACATGCCCCACACCGTGATCGAGTGGCTGTCGGCGCTGCGCTCTTGCACGAAGATTTTCTCGTCCCAACTTCGCGTCTCGCTCGGGTCGACAACGATCAAGTGCGTTTCATCGGGATGACACTTGTCGGCGTAGCTGGCGGTCTGCTTCAACCCTTGCTCGATCGTCGCTTCCAGCGAGCCGCGCCTCACCTTCATCTCCACCACGAATCGCTGCTCAGCGCGCTTCCCATCTACCTGCCGAAAGAACCGCACGAAGAGATCTGCGCGCCCTCTTCCCAGCGCATACTCTCGCTCGATCCGCCCGCCCCCGTTGACTACACGCTGCAGCCACGCCTGCAGCAAAAGCTGCGGTGCCGCCTCCTCGTAGACCGCTCGCTTGTTCCAGACCTCGGAATTCTCTCGGTAGAACTGCTGGAAACCCGCGAGTAGCCCTCGGAAGTCGAGCCGGCCGTCAGGAAGATGGAAGGCCGTGTCATCGAGGCGGCCGTGCAAGTTGAACTGGGTGACGAAGTTGAGCGACCGAGGGATCACCTCACGGTAGATCTCGTTGGCTATCTGGCTTTTTCTGGGACCAATCAGCTTGATGAGACCGAGATCGGCGACATACGCGAGATCCTCTTCGGTGGTCACCCCTGGCAGCTCTTCGCTTTTGAGCATGGGCTCAATGACGCGCCGGACGCGTGGCTCTTTGAGCTTGTCGACGAGCTGGTCGAGGTGCGTGTCGCGCCGGAGAATGAGCCGCTCTTTGGCTTCATCCATGTCATCGAGAGTGACGGGGCGCGAGCGGTCTTGAAGCGCAGGCATCTTCTCGGTGAGCTCGCGAGCCAATGCGTTGACGAGCCAAGGCTGGCCGCCCGTTAGCGCCATCACTTTCGGGTAGATTGACTCCTCGAAAATCTGTCCCGTCTCGGCCGTGTGCTGCTCGTAGAGTTCACGAACTTCGGCCTCCGAGAAGTTCCCCAGCCGCATCGACTCCGTCTTGATGTTGAAGGCGCTTCCACCCGTGATGATCTCGCCCTTCGAGGTGTGGATGCGGTAGTCGCGCACGTCGCGCACGCCGCAAAGAACGATGGACTGAGGGAAGGGTCTAGGGCGCCCAATGTAGCCGGTTCGCAACTGTCCCAGGACCGACACCAGCGTATCTCCCACCAGCGCGTCGATCTCGTCGATGAGCAGCACGACCGGCTTGGACGAGTGAGCCGCCCATCCCGTGAGAAGCGTCGCCAACAGGCTTCCTGGTTCTTCCTCCTTCACGAGCGAACGACCCTCGGTTGCGAGCCAGCTCTGTGGAAAGCTAAACCTCGCCTCGAGAAG
>WQZB01000053.1 GCA_009780955.1 Polyangiaceae bacterium
AATGACGATCGCCGAGGGATTGACCCAGACAGCGAAGTACGCCGACCAGTGCGCTTCGGACGAGGCCCACCTGATGGTTGTCGACCCGAGCGAAACACGAAGTTGGGACGAGAAGGTCTTCGTAGAAGAGCGCAGCGCCGATGGCCGCTCGGTCACGGTGTGGGGCATGTGATAAAGAATGATTCCTACGGTTAGGTAAGAGCGCGCACGAGGTGAACGTCACGTGCCGCCACTCGTCGCAATCTCCGCTTCGATTGCCTCCCACTCGGTCATGAGAACTTCGATTTTTTTGTCGAGCTCGGCGCTTTCTTTTTCGAGTGAGTCTTGTTCGGCTTTTGGTGTTCTGTCGAAAAAGCCCGGGGCTGTGTACATTGCACATATAGCCTTTTTTCGAGCCTCGGCTTCCTCGACGAGCATAAGTACCTTGTCGCGTTTTTGCGGAAGTGCGCTAATGCGATTCTTGCGCTTTTTCTGTTCTTCCCAGGCCGTGTTTGCGGCATCACCCTCTGCCGGCTTGTCCTTCTTCGCTTTGAGCACAATGGCCTCGGCATCGAGGTGATCGTCGCCGCATTGCTCGAGGTATTCAGTGTAGCGACCTGGGAAATCGCGCACGCCTTCGGGCATGACTTCGATGATGCGCGTGGCGATCTCCGAGACGAAAAAGCGGTCGTGCGAAACGAAAAACACGGTGCCGTCAAAGGTGCGAAGGCCTTCCGTGAGCGCAAAAATGGCCTCGAGATCGAGGTGGTTGGTGGGCTCATCGAGCACGAGCAAATTCGGCTTCTCCACGATGATGCGAGCAAAGATGAGCCGCGCCGCCTCGCCGCCCGACAACGTCATGATTGGCTTTTCAACGTCATCGCCCGAAAATAGCATTCGCCCGAGCTGCCCGCGCACATAGGAGGTTGCTTCCGTGGGAATTGCATTCCACACGAAATCGATCGGCTTCATTTTCGGATCGTCGAAAAGCTCGTGATGGTCTTGCGCGAAATAGCTCGCACGAACCTCATAACCAAACTTCGTTTCCCCACCATCGGCTTCGAGCCTGCCCATCACAATCTTGAGCAACGTTGATTTGCCAAGACCATTGGGGCCTATGATGGCCACTTTTTCTCCGCGCCGAATCGCGAGTGACACATCGGAGAGGACTTGCTTTTTCCCATACGACTTCGACACGTGTTCGATGGTGAGCACTTCGCGGCCACTCGGTCTTTCTTGCGTGAAGCGAAAAAGCGGCGCGCGGCGCGAACTTTGTGCGAGCTCTTCGACTTCGATTTTCTCGATTTGCTTGAGCCGACTTTGCGCTTGTTTCGCTTTCGTGGCTTTCGCGCCGAAGCGCTCGACGAAGGCAAGCTTCGATGCGATGATCTTTTCTTGCCGAGCAATTTCGCTCTCTTTGCGTTCGCGCGTGGCTTTCTTTTGAATCGCAAAAGCGCCGTAATTACCAACATACGACGTGATGGTTTCGTAATCGACGTCAAGGATGTGCGTTGTCACGTTGTCGAGGAATCGCTGGTCGTGCGAAATGATAATGGCTGTTCCGCGGTAGCTCGCGAGGAATTTCTCGAGCCAGCGAATCGAAAGAATGTCGAGGTGGTTGGTGGGCTCGTCGAGCAGGAGCACGTCGGGTCCGCCAAGCAGCACGCGCGCAAGAAGAACGCGAAGTTTGAATCCGCCCGAAAGCGTAGAAAGCGGCAAACGATGCTGCGAAGTCGGAATGCCAAGCCCCACGAGAATCGCGCCGGCACGCGGCTCGAGCGTGTAACCGCCAGCGTTCTGTAGCGCATGCTCGATGTCGCCGAGGTGCGCCGCATCGCCTTCGCCGTGATCGATGATGCGTGTGCGCTCGCGCAAAAGCTTCCATGCCGTTTCGTCGCCCATCATGGCAAGGTCAAGGATGATTTGCGCGTCGTCGAGAAAAAGGTCTTGCCGAAGAACGCCGACACGCGCACGTGCTGTAATGGCCACGGTGCCTTCGCTCGCCGGTTCGTCACCGGACAGAATCTTGAGAAACGTTGTTTTGCCCGAGCCGTTCGCGCCAACGAGCCCGTAGCGCGATCCAGGACTGAGGCTGAGCGACACGCCCGCGAAGAGCGTGCGCGCACCAAATGATTTTCCGAGATTCGAAGTGCCGATCATTCGAAACTCCGGAACTTACCATTGTGCCGGCGCGGTTTAGCGCCAATTGGGTAACTCGTCAGCCTGGGGGCGCCCTGCGAGCAGCTCGTGCGGCTCGTATCGCGCCTTGTACGCAAGCGATGCGCACTCGAGGACTCGATAGCCAAGGTAAACATGCTTACAACCCGCTTTTTTTGCGTCGGCGATCAGCATGACGACATGCCCAACACCAAGCGAACTGGGCGCACACGCTGGATCCCAATAAAAGTAGGCAGCGCTGAGTGCCGCCTCGGTTTCGTCGCAAATGCCAACGGCAACGAGACGCTGATCGCCTGGATCGCGATAGGACACTTCACGAACGGCGGGGTGCGGGAAGGCAAAGTCGAACGCGTAGCGCTCGGCATCGAGCGGGCTCGGCTCCCATCCGCGCGAGCGTTCGCGCTCGGCATGCCAACGCCTGTACAGGCGCATATGCTCGTCGTCGACGCGAGGAAGACCAACGGTGCGACGGAGCCGCAGGGTTCCTTTGAGAGCACGCCGCTGGCTCTTGGTCGGAAGGAAAGTGTCGACCGGAATGCGCAACGAAACGCAACTCTCACACGTTTGGCAAGCCGGCCGAAAGTAAACAGGACCAAAGCGCCGCCAACCGCGCTCGAGCATGGCCTCGAGCTCGGTTGCCGTTACTTCTACCTGAATGCGCATCTCGAGCTGCGCTCGTCGATCCGGAAGGTAGGAACATACACGTTTCGGTTCGATGAGCTGCTCGAGCACAATCGCCACGAAGTGATATCTAACTAGCTTTAAGAAGATTCCAACGCGTAGCTTGCTTTTCGCGCTGCCTTCTTCGGTTCGTGATGCTCATGCCTTTGGGTAGGGCCCTTGCGCTGTGCAAGCTTTCGAGCGCGTTTCGGGCTCTCGCCTTTGCGAATGGCTATCGCATGGGCAATCTCGGCTCGAGTCGCCATCATCAACCCTCCTCGGTCGGGGGTGGGGTCGGAGTCTTTTCGGGTTCGTCCTCGGTTGGAAGCTTGCGCCCGCGAACGCGGTGAGGCGCCAACCCGCCTTTGCGGCCTGCCTCGCGCGCCTCTTCGTGCGAGAAGCGATGCGCGGTGCCCTTGCGATGAACGGCGGCGCCGCCAAGCATGGCAATGGCGCGAACTTTGGCTCGGTCCATGGCGGCAAAACCGCGCCTCTGCTTTGGCTTCTCGGCGGGCGCGGCCTCGTCAGAAGGCGAAGTTACGATAGAATCGCTATATTCCGTTTCCGGTTTCTTCTCATCAGCAACTGGCACTGCGGCGACACCTTTTGTATCGTCCTCGCCGCTCGCGTTCTTTGGATCAGGCGCGCCCATGCTTTCACCTCCTCGCTGCACGTGAGGTCGCAAGCCGCGTGCCGTGCGGCAGCTCTCGCGGTGGTAAGCGCCTGGGCTACTTAACCTGATAGGTGCGCGCGCAGCCTACGTTTTTCTGAAACAGCGCGGAGCTTACGCAAAGCTTCGCGTTCGAGCTGGCGCGCTCGCTCGCGCGACAGTGATAGGCGTTCGCCGATCTCTTCGAGCGTCTGTTGCACACCTCCGCCTAGTCCGTAGCGAAGGCGAAGGATCTCTGCCTCACGCTCGGGAAGCTCCGCGAGAAGCCTACGCGCCTCACTGCGAAGTTCGCTGTCCGCAACCACCTCATCAGCTGGCTGGGCGGATCCGTCGGGCACGAAGTCGCCGAGCTCGGCGCCCTCTTTGTCACCAGAAACCGAGCTCGCTGGTGCTTCTAGGCTGATGGGCTGCGCAACAACCTCACATACGCGCTTGATTTGCTCGAGCGGAAGCCCCAAACGGGCCGCAAGATCGGGCGGCGTGGGCTCACAACCGGTTTCGCGGAGCATGCGCTCTTCGGTACGCCTGACGCGTTGAACTGTGCCCGTCAAGTGCACGGGCAGGCGGATCGTTCTGCTCTGATCGGCAAGCGCACGACTAAGTGCATGGCGAATCCACCACGCTGCATACGTGCTGAAGCGCAAGCCGCGCCTGTGATCGAACTTGTCGACCGCACGCAAAAGCCCAAGGTTACCTTCCTGAATGAGGTCGACAAGAGGAAGCCCACGGTAGCGTCGCGCGAAGGTGACAACGATGCGGAGATTGGCGTGAATGAACTCGGCGGTTGCGCGACCTGCCTCTGCCTGCCACTTTTCGATTTCTTCCAAAGCCCCCGAAAGCGCCGCGTTGCCTCGCGTGCGCTGCGCAAGATCGGTCAGGTTCAATAGGATTTGACGCAGAATTCGCGGGTGAAACCTAAGGCCACTTGCGCGAGGCTGCAAACCACTCGAGCGCCGTGAAGCTGCAAGTACGGCGCGCTCGATTCGCATGGCGAGATCGCGATGGGCACCTTTTGGGTTGCGCTCAACGTCTTCGACGCGAGCTTCGCCTTCATGTAGCGCACGCGCGACATCAAGCAGCTCTTGCCTGCCCTCGGCGAAACCGAGCAGCGCGCGCGAAATGGCGAAGTCAGCTTGCTCGAGCCGCTTGGCGAGCGCGAGCTCGTCTTCGTGCGTGAGCAGCGGGAACTCGCTCATCTTGCGGAAATGCAGATCGAGCGGATCGGCGGTGCTGACTTGCCTGGGTTGGCTTTCCGACGCGAGATCGAGGGAGGTCGAGTTCATAAGCTTTGAGGCCGCCTGCCGAACATACGACGCCGAACACACGACGATCGCGAAGTATGCCCGCGTGACCAGGTTGGGGACGGCGAATCGTAACCACCGATAGAACGAACGCTCGAGATGCGCGCCATCCGCCACGCCTGGCATGCGGTGTGCGGAAAACTGCCTATGCGTAACGCCATCCGGATCGGGCGCCTCTTTGGCATCGACTTCAAAATCGATTCGAGCTGGGTCATCATTGCGGCGCTCGTGATCTGGAGTTTGTCGTCACTCTTCGCGGCGTGGCATCCAGAATGGGCTTTGCCGACGCGCCTCGTGGTTGCCACTCTGGCCATGCTCGCGTTCTTCGGCTCGGTTGTCCTGCACGAACTTGCGCATTCGATGATGTCGCGCTTCTACGGCATTCCTGTTCGGGACATCACGCTGCACATGTTCGGCGGCGTGTCGAGCATCGAGCGCGAGCCCCCAACACCGGGTGCCGAGTTCATCATCGCCATTGTCGGGCCGATCGCGAGCGTGCTGCTCGGTATAGGCATGCTCGTCGTTGCAGCCATTTTCACGGATTTCACGTTAGAAGGTGAGCCTTTTGCCTCCGCGGCCGAGGCGATTTCGCGCATGGGGCCGCTGTCGACGCTCCTCGTGTGGCTTGGTCCGGTAAACATCATGGTTGGCCTGTTCAACATGGTTCCGGGCTTCCCGCTCGACGGCGGTCGCGTGCTGCGATCCATCTTGTGGCGCATCACGAAAAGCCTGCCGCGAGCCACCGAGCTTGCGGCGTGGATCGGACAATTGGTTGGGTGGGCATTTCTTGTCACCGGTATTTTCATGGCGCTCGGCTACCGCGTGCCGTTCTTCGGCACCGGTTTTGGCTCGGGCCTTTGGCTCGGTCTCATCGGGCTGTTCTTGCGCAACGCGGCCGTGCAACATCGCATAGGCGTGGCTGCCCAAAGTGCGCTTGGTGGACTCCACGTTGCCGACGTCATGCGTGCAAGCGGCCCTTGGGTGAATGCGAACATGCCGCTACGCGCGGTCGTCGACGACTACTTCACTCGGCACGATGAAACTGCCTGTCCGGTTTTCGATGACACCTCGTTCGTTGGGCTCATATCCCTCGGAAACATCCGAAAGGTTCCTATGGCAGAGTGGGACAGATCCATCGCGGCAGACAGAATGACGCCTCTCGCCGAGCTCAAGATCGCAACCCGCGACGATGACCTGTTCGAAACCTTGCGCCAGATCGGCACTAGCGGCGTGCACGAGCTCGCTGTCATGTCGGAAGGTCGGCTCGTTGGCATCATCTTCGAAAAAGACATTTTTCGATGGCTCGAGCTTCGGTCGCATTCATCGAGTGGGCCCGTTCATCATCCCGACCCTCGGCATGCGTGACAACTGCACGCACAAATTTGCCACGGCCGTGACGCCTGCGCACCCGACTTGGGGACGTCGCCATCGGAAAGCGGTCAAGCGTCGTTCTTGCAGCCAAGAGGGGCGACCATGGCCGAGCCCTCCGAAAAGAAGAAGCTCGTCTTCACGATCATCTACGGCCTTCTTTGCGTTGGAATGCTCGTGGCCGCGCAGTCGTTCGTGGCCGCCGATACGCGTGCACGAGATGTCCCATACAACGAGTTTCTCGCGCTGCTGCGCGACGACAAGATCGACCACGTCGAGCTTCGAACTTCCCAAGTAGTGGCAGCCCTGAAAGACAGCGAAGGCAAAACATCGCTTGGCACCGCGAAGCTCGTTGCCACGGGACGCCTGCCAGGCATCGACGAATCGCCGCTGCTCAAGGAGCTCGAAGCACATCACGTCTCGTTCGAGGGCAAGGTGGAGGCGCCCTCGGCGTGGCGTTCGGCGCTGCTATGGATGTTGCCAATTCTTCTTCTCGTTGCCCCCTGGCTGATCGGTTTGCGGCTCATGAAACGCACGGGCGGCGGCGGTGCCCTCAGCGTTGGCAGGAGCAAGTCAAAGGTGTATGATGCAACACAAGACGGGCGCGTCACGTTCGCGGACGTTGCCGGTGTCGAGGAGGCGACGGCCGAACTCGTCGAGATCGTCGATTACCTCCGCGAGCCAAAGAAATACCAAGCCCTTGGCGCGCGTGTGCCGAAGGGCGTGCTCCTCGTGGGCCCGCCAGGCACAGGGAAAACATTGCTTGCCAAGGCAGTTGCCGGTGAGGCCGGCGTGCCGTTCTTCGCGCTTTCCGGATCGGCCTTCATCGAGATGTTCGTTGGCGTTGGGGCAGCGCGCGTGCGTGATTTGTTCGAGCAAGCAAAACAACGTGCACCATGCATTGTTTTCATCGACGAGCTCGATGCAATCGGCCGATCCCGAGCCGGCGCGGTGGCGGTCGCCCACGAGGAGCGCGAACAGACTTTGAACCAGCTTCTTGTCGAGATGGACGGCTTCGATGCCAACGCCGGCGTTCTGCTCATGGCCGCGTCGAACAGACCCGAAGTGCTCGATCCGGCCCTGCTCCGTCCAGGGCGCTTCGATCGGCAGGTCGTCGTCGATCGCCCGGACGTGCGCGGACGCGAAGCGATTCTGCTCGTGCATGCACGAAAGATCGCCCTGGCTCCTGAAGCCGAACTTTCCATCGTTGCCAAGATGACGCCTGGCATGGTCGGCGCCGATCTGGCCAACGTCATCAACGAGGCAGCGCTCGGGGCTGCGCGGCGCTCGGCGAGCGTGGTCGCCCAACAAGATCTCGTCGCTGCGGTCGACCGCATGCAGCTTGGCCTCGAAAAGAAGGCCGTGGTCATGACACCCGACGAAAAGCGGCGCGTCGCCGTCCACGAGGCCGGGCATGCGCTCGTTGCGCTCTCCACGGCGAGCGATCCGGTGCATCGGGTGACCATCATTCCGCGCACCGTCGGCGCGCTCGGTGCAACCCTTCAGCTTCCCACCGATGAGCGTCGTTTGATGACACTGAGCGAGCTCGAAGACCGGCTCTGCGTGATGATGGGTGGACGCGTCGCGGAAGAAATCGAGCTTGGCGAAGTCTCCACCGGCGCGTCCAACGATCTCGATCGCGCCTCCGAAACCGCCCGTCAGATGGTCTGCCACTTCGGCATGAGTGAGCGTCTCGGACCGCTCGCTTTTGGCAAGACGACGCCCGGCATACGCTTGTTCGAGACAGGGGCCGAGGAACGGAATTTCTCCGAGCGTACGGCCGAAACGATCGACGACGAGGTTCGCCTCGTCGTCGACGCGCAGCACGAGCGCGCGCGGTCCATTCTCAAGCGCCGTCGCGCAGTCCTTCAGAGCATCGCCGAGGCACTGCTCACGCAAGAAACGTTGTCGCGCGACCAGCTTGATTCCATTGTGGCGCAGGCCGAATCTCAGACGCAAATGCGTAATGTTGAGCCGGTTGAGCCGATCGCGACTGTCGCGAGGATCGGCGAGGTGTCGTAAAGCACGACGAGCACGTCAAGGTTCCGGGTGCGTATGCGGCGTGGCACCCGCACACGACGTCACACGAACGATTGCGATTCGCCAATCGGAGGAAGATTGCGAGTGATATAGATATACCGAGCCACCGGGGCGCGTGTCGTGCAGGACGGAACAAGATGACGCACGTCAGGGAGGGGGCAATGAACGGCGACGACACGATCAGAGCCTTGCTGCGTACGTCGCTCAAAATTTGCGCCGCAGGATCGGCCGGGATATCGCTCCTCGAAACGTCGGCCGATGGAACATCATCGTTCCGCTGGGCCGCTGTCGTGGGGGCATTCGAGGGCGCCGTGGGGCGCAGAATGCAGCGTGAAACAAGCCCATCGGGATGGTGCGTCGACTTCGAAGCCCCTCAGCACTTTCGGCACCCAGAGCGAGTCTTTTCAAGCGTTGCGGACCTCCCCGTCGCCGAGGTGCTCCTTGTGCCTCTTCGCACACCTGACGGTCGCGTCATCGGCACCTTGTGGATCACCACACCTTCGGAGGATCGACAATTCGATTCCTCGGAAGTACGCATTCTGACGCATCTTGCCGACTTCACGGCGTTCCTTCTTGCGCACCCTCCAATGCGTCACGAGGGTGACGAAGGCGTGCACACAGTCGAGCGATCATGCGCCGAGCTCGCCGAAGCATGCGAACGTCTTCGCGCCGCGGATCGACGCAAGGACGAATTCTTAGCCATGCTCGGTCACGAGATCCGCAACCCTCTCGGCGCCATTGCAAGCGCCGCAGTGCTTCTCGACGCATCGTGCGAAGAAGTGGCGCGTTGTTCACACCTGCTCGACATCGTAAAGCGGCAAACGCGCGTCATCACGCAACTGCTCGACGACCTGCTCGACGTCTCGCGCATGACGCTTGGCAAAATCGATCTGAAACGATGCCATGTCGATCTCGGGGACGCAGTGCACCAAGTGGCCGACAGTCTCGCGAAAGAAGCAAATGCGCGGCAGCATGTGCTCGAGGTGCGTACGTCGGGCGATCTGCAAGCCTTTGTCGACCCCATGCGGCTCGAGCAGATCGTCACCAACCTTCTCACCAACGCGATTAAATACACTGATCGCGGCGGATACATCGTCGTGTCCGTCCGTCGCGAAGGCGACGTAGTGGTCATCTCCGTGCGCGACAACGGACCTGGCATCGACGACGGCTTTTTGCCTTATGTGTTCGATCTATTTTCGCAAGCTGGCGCAACGTACGACCGTGCTCATGGCGGTCTTGGCCTCGGGCTCACACTTGTGCGCCGTCTTGCCGAGGCTCATGGCGGCCACGTCGAGGTGCGTAGCGATGGCCTTGGCAAAGGCAGCGAATTTCTCGTTACGCTGCCGGCAACGGAGCCTGGCAGACGCGGAGGGCTGAACCCCCTGAGTGGCGTGCGCGCCAACGACATCGGGAGCCGGCCACTGCGCGTGCTCGTGGTCGACGATGACGTCGACTCTGCATCGCTGACAGGCGAAATGCTCACACTTTTCGGCCACGAAGTGCACGTGGTCAACGATCCTGTAGCGGCGCTCGACACGGCGGCGGCGCTCGACTGGGACCTCATCTTGCTCGATATCGGTCTGCCTGGAATGGATGGCTACGAGGTCACCCGTCGCATGCGTGCAGGGCGTGCGCATCGCGCACGCATCGTGGCCGTGTCGGGCTTTGGTGGCGCGCCAGACAGACAAAGAAGCCTCGCAGCCGGCTGCGACGAGCATCTGCTGAAGCCCGTGAGCGTGGATGATCTGCGCGACGTCGTCGCCCGGACTGCCATTAGACCGCTTTCAAGTTGACGCGAGATCGCCATTAGACCGCTTTCAAGTTGACGCGAGATCGAGGCGGGGCCGAGGAGCGGACCGGAACAGCCTCCTTGCGCTTTGAGGACCGCACCGCAGGCCCCAACGAAGAGATCGCGTCAAATCGAAAGCGGTCTGACGGCATGGGCTCTGCTTGACGTAGAGTGCGTGGCAACCCCCGACACGCAAACATCCGACAACGACAATTGGACTACGAGGCGCCGGCGAACGTGGGCGCTGATGGGTGTTGCGATCGGGTCGTTCGGCCTCGTCGCATGGGTTGCTTCGCCGCTTTGGGTGCCGATCATGCTCGGCGTGGTCATGGCCGTGTCCGCAGGCCGCCCCTATGCCGCGCTCGTGCGCCGTTTTGGAAAACGTCGCAAGTCGTGGGCTGCGGCGCTCATGACGATTGCGAGCGGGTTGGGCGTTGCGGTCTTCAGCACAACGATCGTCGTGCTCGCAGGACGCGAGCTCTCGTCGCTCGTCGCGCGCTTTGGTGAACACGGCGATTCAGGAGCCCTTACATGGTTCATTGGAGGCCGAGTCGAGCACACACTCGAGCAGCTCGGGATCGATACGCAACGTGCTACCGAATGGGCACGCAGTCAGCTCGAAGCAGGCGCCCGTTACGCGACAGGCGCCATAGCCATCATCCTTCACAAAACGAGTTTCGCTTTTCTTGGTCTCATCGTTGCGCTCATGACAATGTATTATACACTCATTGAACGAGACAGCATCGAACGCCGCCTGGAGCGCATGCTGCCGCTCGACCCCAAACACACGCGCGCACTTTTGCACGAAGCGAGCGATGTCGGGCGCACTGCATTCCTCGGCACCCTCGTCACGGCCGCAGTCCAAGGCGTAACCGCAGGCGTCGGATATGCGGTGCTAGGCGTTACGCACACAGTAACCTTGGCGGTCGCCACCGCCCTCACGTCGTTTGTTCCCATCGTCGGGACCTTCGTCGTCTGGTTGCCTCTGGCAGGATACTTCCTGCTCGAAGGGCATCCGGTGCGCGCGCTTCTGCTCGTTGTGTGGGGCCTGCTCGCCGTCACGTCGCTAGCCGACTACGTCATCCGGCCCCGGCTCGCCGCCGGCGGTCACCATGCACACCCTCTGCTCACGCTGATTGCGCTGCTTGGCGGCATCGAAGTTTTTGGACTTGCCGGACTCATCGTTGCCCCCATCGTCATGAGCGTGTGGGTCGCCGCGATGAGCCTTTACGAGCGAGAACTGGAAGGCGGCCGCATCGACGATACGCATTTCTAACGCATATTTCGTAGGGGCGGCCCCCTGTGGCCGCCCTCATCGCGATCGTCCAAATCGAAATCGTTCTAACGAGGACCACGTGATGAGGGAGGCATCAGCTGCGCGTGTCGCGAGCGCATCGTTCGCCGGATGACGAGCTCGACGTCGTCTGCATTCACGGGCTTGACGAGAAACGCGTCGGCGCCCATCGCCGACAGCCGCTGCCACTCACGCGGGCCGCCTTCCGCCGTCAAAACGATGATGGGGGTGCGCGCTGCATCGTCGAGCGCACGCAAAAGTTGAGTGAGGCGCGCGCCGTCGATTCCAGGCATCTGAAGATCGGCCAGCACGACCGAGTAGGGACTCGTTTCGAATGCCGAAAGTGCCTCCTCGCCATTGGCGACTCGATCGATGACCGCCTCCGGGAAACGCGACGCGAGCGACGTGGCAACGATCTCGAGCCAGTCGGGATCGTCGTCGACGATGAGAATGCGTTCGGGCTCGCGCACACCACTGTATTCTGCAAGCAATGCTCTGCGGAATGCATCGGTAGTCGGCCATCGCTTCAGAGGATCTTTGGCCAGGGCCTTGAGCACGACGTCGTCGAAGCCAGGCGGCAGGTCCGGCCGCACCTTGCTCGGAGGCTCGGGGTCGATGAGCACGTGCTGCGAGAGCACGCTCATGTCCGTTTTTCCGACGAACGGCGGACGCCCGGTAAGAAATTCGTACGCGATGCACCCGAGCGCATAGATGTCGCGACGGTTTGCGAGCTCGGGAGCTTCGTCTTCGCCAAGGGCAGCTTCCGGCGCCATGCACGATGCGCTGCCCACGATGAAGTTGCCGCCCGTTGCACTGTCGAGCACGCGCGCAACGCCAAGATCACCGACAGCGACGCGAAAACCGCTCTCAGGAACGCGCTCGCTCGGAGGACCGACAACGGGTCTATCGCCACTCGGCTCGGGGTGGCTTCGCGGTCCCGACGAGGTGAACGCCGGACGGCTCCACACCGACTCGCTTGCCTTGATGGATCCCTGGCCCCAGTCGATAAGAAGGTTGGTCGGCTTGAGATCACGATGCACGGTGGCCGTTGCATGGATGGCTTCAACGCCGAGACACGCCTGATCGAGAATGCACATAGCCTCGTCGATATCGGGAAACGAATCGGCAGGACGCATGCGCAGCCACTGGTCGGCAGTTCGGCCGTCGACGTACTCCATCACGAAGTACGGTGTGCCCTGGTGCTCTCCAAATGCGAAAACCGACAGAACATTGCGGTGGGAAACCCGTGCCATCGCCCGTGCTTCGTTATGAAAGAACGTGCGCATCTCGGGGAATGCGAAGAGCTCCGGCCGAATGAACTTGATGGCGACTTTGCGGTCGAGCCTCTCGTCGACAGCAAGCGCGACGACCCCCATGCCGCCCACACCGAGAGCTCGTTCGACACGGTAGGTGCGATCCACGAGATCACCTGCGCGTAGCCCGACCGCGCTCAGCGGATCCGCGCCAGCGTTCGCCTTCGCCTCGTCGTGCTTTGAAACTCCGGGATGACTCGGACGTGCCGTGTCGGCAACGGCCGCTGCAAGGGCGCATGTGTGCGCCGACGCCGCACGTATTTCGACTTGCCCGCTGGCGGGTTTGGCTCGTTCCGATGCGATCGGCATCCAATGCACAACGGTCGGCTCGAGCGCGGCGACAGCGGGTTTGCCCGTTGTTCCCCTCGCCGCGGCATCCGTAGGTTTCTTGGCCGCAGAGGCTCTAGGTTGGGCCCCTGCGCGATCCCTGCGCGACATGCTGCCTCCCGTCGGTCCATTGCTGGACGCTCGCACGAGCAGTCCCGCTCCGAAGAACTCGACGCTCCGTGCAGCACGCCTCATACCACCGAGCGGACCAAACACTTTGGAGGCTTTGCACTGCGAGAAACGAGCAATTAGCTCGAGCTGCTTCGGTCGTCGTCGGCGCACACGCGATTGTGGCGCCTCCGTCACGTGGCGTAGCCTTAACGATGCTTTGGCGGCACGACGCTTGGCGCATCGCGCCACGCGATCTCGTTGCGCAAAACCGCTTTGCTGCACTCCGAACGCATTCGGTGCCACGATGGACGCGTGAAGCATACACTCCGGACCTGTACGACAACGTTGCTCGTCGCTCTTGTTTTCGCAGCAACCATGGTGCCGTCACAATCCGGCTGCCACTCCGAAGGGGCAGCATGCCAGGTCGATGGTGACTGCGCTCCCGGCAGCATTTGCCAAAACAACCAGTGCGTGAGTGTGCTGCCTTCCGACGCAGGCACTGACTCCGGAGCACCGTCAACTGTATGTGCGGCTCCTGGAACGACATGCACTGTAGACGCCGACTGCTGCTCGTTGCGTTGCAGCACCGTCGGCCGCTGCGAAGACACTGCAAGCGGCTCGAGTGGCTGCTCGGATCTATACGGTGTGTGCACGGTCAACGACGACTGCTGCGCAGGCTATTCGTGTCTGTCGGGCGCTTGCCACTGAGGTGCGGCATTCGTTGCATCGTCTCCACGAAAACATGCCGCATCAATGCGTGTGTGTGTGAGTTTGTGGACGGCAAAGTACTTTGCCACGGCACGCGATCGCGCGAGATTTCGTGCGGATTCGTTTAGTGTGCAGATCGCAACAAGCACTCCTGCGATAATAACATTCGTCGTAGAGCGAAGGGGTTGTTGCGGGCTCGCAACGGAACTTGGAGGGAACCCTTGACGATGCACTCTCGATCCATCGATGAGCGGGCACGGGCGATCGAGTCGCGCCCGTACGATGAAAACATGAGCAACGCGGAGCGCGCGATGCGGCTCGATCAAAGAGAAGCTCTCGATGTCGCGCGTCGTGCCAATGTCGCGTGAATCGCTCACAACGCTCTCGCTGCTCCGTCACCTTGCCGAGATTGGCGCGGGGCGATGCAGCATCCGAGACGAAGACCTCGCGGCCGAGCCATCGGAGGAAAAGCGTGAAATCCTCGTAGGGCTTCTCACGCTGCATGCCGATCTAGAGCTTGAACGTGAACGCTGGCGCACGGCCGGAACGAACACGGACCGCGTCGTCGCCGAGCTTCGCGAAGCGCTCGCATCGCGCGACGATTTCCTCGCCGTTGCCTCGCACGAATTGCGAACGCCGCTGGCAACCTTGAACTTGCAGGTAAGAGCCCTCGCAGGCGCCCTCGATCCTCCCTCGCCGGGCGCGCAGGACGCGGTGCTTCGCAAGCGCGTTGCTGTACTCGCACGTCAGATCGCGCGCCTCGAGCGCCTCGTTGGCGAGCTGCTCGACGTCACGAAAATCCGCATGGGTAAGCTCACGATCCGCCGTGAGCCGGTCGACATGCTCGTCGTCATCCGCGACGTCGCGGAACGCTACGCGGACGAGATCGCGCGAAGCGGTGCAAGCGTGACCATCGATGCAGAGAATGCCGAGGGCGGCGTAGTTGGGCATTGGGATGCTTCGTGCGTCGACCAGATTGTGACGAATCTGCTGACGAACGCCCTTCGGTATGGCGAGGGCTCGCCTGTTCGCATCTCGGTTCGGCGTGAAAACGACATCGTACGCCTTGTGGTCGAAAACGGTGGCATTGGCATCGCGCCCACGCAGAAGGCGCGACTGTTCGCTCAGTTCGGACGCGCCGTGTCTTCGCCGCACGCCGGCGGGCTTGGGCTTGGTCTGTGGATCGTGCGGAAAATCGTTGACGCCCACGGAGGGCGCATCGACCTCGTAAGCGAGCTCGGCGCCGGCGCAACGTTCACCGTGCAGATGCCAATCGAGCCGCCGGCAACGATCGCAACGATCGCGTAAGCCCATATTTCGCCGAGGCGATAAACACGGTACGAAGCTCCGTGCGTCTCGCGCCGTCCGCCTACGTTAAGCTCTTCGTCGTGGCATCGTCGGCGCTCCATGCCGGCGTTGTGCACGCGGAGGGCGATGCGGAGACCAACGAAGTCGTCGTGCAAGGAACGCGCGCCCCTTTGCCTACGCCTCCCAAAGATTTCTCCGCCGCAGGCTCGGAAATCACCGGCGACCGACTCCGAGCGCCAGGAGTCGAAGCCGCCGATCTGCTCCGCACGCAACCAGGCCTTGCCGTTACCGAAACCGGAGGCAACGGTTCGCTCTCGACCGCACGCATTCGTGGGGCCACATCGGCGCAGACGCCTGTTTACATCGGCAGTGTCCGCGTCAACGACGATGTCGGAGGCACCGCCGATCTGTCGCTCATTCCACTTTGGCTCGTCGACCGAATCGAAATATACCGAGGGAATGCGCCTTTCGAAGCGGACCAATTCAATATTGGCGGCGCGATTGTGTTCGAACCACGACGTCCCACGAAAACCGAATTCGGGACGGAAGAGACCCTCGGCAGCTTTCGAGAGCGAAGTTGGTCTGCGCACGCTGCCGCGGGGACCGATCGCGCTGCTGCACTCGTTGGAATTCGCTACGAAGCGGCAAACAATGACTATCCGTACATCGATGACAACGGCATGCGATTCACAGGCGTTGGGTCGACCGTTCGGCGCACCAACGCCGACGAACACACCCTCGACGCCTGGGGGCTTGGCACCGCCGCGCTCGGTGAATCAGGACAAGCTTCAATCCTTATCAATCACGTGGACCGCGGGCAGGGAATTCCGGGCCTTGGCCTGCTTCCCACCGTGCGCGCACGTGCTCACCTGAGCCGAACGATCGGCGCCGTGACGCTCAATGTACCTTGCGGCGCGGCCAACGGAGCAAACGGGACTAGCGGGGCCAGCGGGACTAGTCGGTGCACCGTGACAACGGGAACCGCGATGCTCTTGTCAACGAACTCGTACGACGATCCGCTCCAAGAAATTGGTCTTGGAAGTTCGCACGTGGATGTCGATGCACGGCGCGTCAATCAGTTCGTCTCCGTCGCCTTACAACCATGGCCGTCGTGGCACATGGTTCCAACGCTCGCCGCCTCGGGTGAATCCCTCCGTACATCGCCCGCTCACGAGCCCACGCAGCAAGCGCGTCGGCTGACTACACGCGCGGCTCTCGCGGCGCGATGGACGCCCGCCGAATGGGCGGCTGCGCAGGCGTTTGCCGCAGCCGAATGCAACGCAACCAGCATCGCAGGCAGCCCTGCGCTCTGCGACTCCATGCAGCCAGCCGCTCGCTTGGGCGGTAGGCTCGGGTCGAACCAGTTCGCCGTGTTGGCGAACGGGGGCCACTACGAGCGAAGTCCGACACTCGGCGAACTTTATGGTGTTTCAGGCACCACGCTTGGCTCGCCGTCGCTCGTAGCCGAAAGCGGATGGACGGCCGATTTGGGCGTTCGCGCAGCCATCGCGCCACGCGGCACATTCCGTGGTGCAAGCCTCGATGTATTTGTATTTTCGAGGCATGTAGACAATCTGATTCGCTATCGCCAATCGTCGCTCGGTTACGTGCGCCCCTTCAACGTCGGCGTTGCACGCATCTCGGGGATCGAATTTCTCGCAGCAGCGGCGCCATGGCGAATGTTGCTCGCCGAGGTGAGCGCAACATGGACGGACGCGCGGGATAAAACCCCGAGTCGCACGCTCACCAACGACATCCTTCCTTACCAGTCACGCCTCGTTTTTGCACCTCGCCTGGAGCTCAATCTGGCGGGTCGCCGATCGGCCACGGACGCTCTGGAAGCAACTTTACGAAAGCCTAAATTTAGCATTTCATACGTGTACCAATCCAACCGCTATGCCGATGCGGCGGGCCTTGTCGTGATTCCCGCACAAGGCTCTTTGGATATGGACGGGCAGGTCGAATTCGTCCATCATCTTACGGTGCGCATTCGTCTTGCCGATGCACTCAATCAAAGTCGATTCGATGTCATTGGGTATCCACTACCGCGCCGATCCCTTTTCGCGGCGCTCGAAGGGCATTGGTGAACCGGTGAATCCTTCCATCTTTTTGTGTACAGCGCTTGTCTCGTTGGCCGCGTTGGGGTGCAACAATCCGAGCCCAGCCGGATCGACGGGCGGGGTCGCAGCGTCTGGCGACGCGAGCTGCGGTCACGCCTTGGTCGTAGCCGAAAGCGATTACAGCTCCACTTCGATCGCGATTGTGTCATACGATGGGGATGTTCTCTCGCCCGCCATCCTTTCCAGCGGCTCGGCAGGAGCTGGCACGAGCGCGGCTCTTTCCGGCGATGTGGTTCTTCCCTTGACTACGCCGCCGTCGGGAGAAATCGTTCTTATCGATCGCTACCCAAACGGTGTCATTACATGGCTGAACCCAACCACCGGCCAGGTGCGCACCCAGCTCTCGGTGAGAACGGGGTTCGATGCAAACCCCCATGATTACATCGAAGTAGGCCCAAACAAAGCCTATGTTTCGCGGTACGGATCGAATTTGAATCCGAATCAGCAAGACTTCGATCGAGGGGGAGATTTGCTCGTGATCGATCCTGGTGCGTCGTCTGGCTCGCCTCGGGTGCTCGGGCGGGTCGACCTTTCCATGCCCGACGATGGGCTTTTCTTGCCACGACCCGACCGGATGGCTCGGCTAGGCAATCAAGTCATTGTGATATTGCAACGATTCAACGCGAATTTTTCGGAGGTTGGCCCTGCCCGGCTCGTGGGAGTCGACATAGCCGACGACACCGTCGCTTGGAATATCGAATTACCTGGGCTCGCCAATTGCTCGGGGGTCGCGATGTCGCCTACGCAAAGCGCTTTGGCGCTGGCATGCACCGGGCCGTGGAATATGCCCGCGAATATGCCTGCAGGTGCGGCCACACAAAGCGGAATTGCCATTTTGGATCTCACCGTGAGCCCGCCGGTGGAGATATCCCGTTTTGATATTGAAAGCTCATTCGGAACGCCACCCGCGCCGTCCCTTGCTTTTGCATCGGCCGATCTCGTGGTTGGAACAACCTATGGCAACTTCGACACCGGCCAGACCGATCGCATGTTCGCCATCAACGTAGCAACACGCGAACTCACCGAGCTGTTGCATGCTCAGAATGCATTCGTTTACGGTGATGTTCGCTGTTGCGATTCCCGATGTTTTTTTGCCGACGCAGAAAGCATTGGCCTGCGCCGCTGGGATGTTACGGGCACAGCCTTGACCGAACAGCCCCTCGTATTGTTGCATTCCGCAACCAATCTGCCGCCGCGATACTTGGGGGGGTATTAGCGCGTACCACTCTTTGCTACCATGATCCAATAGGGATTGGGGTTGGCCCCGGTTGGTCTGTTATACAGCTGCTGGTGCCAGTGCAAACCTGACCGTTCGGACAACCCGCAGGGCAATTCACTACGACACCGCAATTGTTCGCGACCACGACGCCGGCGCACCTGCCACTGCATGCTACGCCATCGTCAACGCAGCAGGTGCCATTCGCGGCATTGCATATGCCACGCGCGCATGCGCCACCGTTGCCGCAGACAACGGTTTGGCCACAATTGTTCGTTGCCGTGCCACACCCCTTTCCCGCGCAAGTCGTTGCGGGGTCGTCTGGAACGCATCCACATGTATTGTTGGTGCATGTTTGGTTTTCAGCGAGGCATCCGCCGCAGTCCACCGGCTGGCCACAATTGTCCGTTGTTGAACCGCAACGATTTTTGCACCAGGTCATGTCCGAAACGCACTGACAAGTTCCGTTCTGGCACGCGTTGCCAGGACCGCAGTCGGTTGGGCAATCTCGATTCGCACCGCAATTGTCGAGCGTTAATCCGCAATGGCCGGCACACGTCACATCATTCGTGTCGGGTGTGCACGTGCTTACCGGCGGTCCGGCATTGGTATCGTTCGTTGATCCATCTGCCCCGCCAGAGAAGGCGCCAGCTTCGTTGGAACTACCGGTTTCATTGGATTGGGTGTTTCCGCCGCCGGTATTACTAAGCTGAGCGTCCTCCCCGACACAGCCCCTTGTTGCGACAGTCATAAGAATCAAAATCGCGGAATACTTTACTAAACGCATGGCGCTGTTTTCTCCCCATTGTAAGTGCGCAGGGCAACAATAACCGCGCTGTGCGCGGTGTCCAGCCGCGCTTGCAGGGGGACGCGAAAAATGTAGGGCGGCCACAAGGGCCGCCCCTACGAATGGCGGTCAGATGGCTTTGCCCATCGCGGAGTACCCCTTATCGACGTAGATCGTTGCGCCGGTGATACCACTGGCAAGCGGGCTCGAGAGGAAGGCTGCCGTGGTGCCGACTTCGCGCGCATCGAGCTCTTCGGGCAGCGGCGAATTCACCTTGCAGTATTCAATCATCAGATCGATGAAGCCAATGGCGCTCGCGGCGCGCGAAGCAAGGGGACCGGCGCTAATGCAGTTGACGCGATGGCCGTACCTGCGGCCGGCTTCGAAGGCGAGGACACGCGTGTCGCTCTCGAGAGCCGCCTTCGCCGAGCTCATTCCGCCACCGTATCCGGGAATGACCCTCTCGGAAGCCATGAAAGAGAGCGACAAGTACGAGCCGCCTTTGCGCATGATGGGCGAGAAACGCTGCACTATGGAAACCATCGAGTAGGTGCTCACGCTCATGGCGTCGAGGTAGCCTTTGCGGCTCGTCTCGAGCAGCACGTTCTTGATCTCGGGGCTGTTGGCTAGCGAATGAACGACGATGTCGACGCACGCATCGCCGAAGTCGGCCTTCATGCGATCGACGGTGGCTTGAATGCTGACGTCGCCGTACTCTTTGTACCGCTTGCTTTCGTACACATCGGCGGGCATGTCGGCGAGCGTGTCAAACTCGGCGTCGAACGGGTAAATGCGCTCGAACTCCATCTTGCTGCCATTCGAAAGCGTGAGAGCCGCTTCGATCTTGCCGCGACGAAGAAGCGTCATGAAAATGCCGAACGCAGGGGGCCAAGTTCCGACGCACACCGAGGCGCCCGCTTCGGCAAGCGCCTTGGCGATCGCGAAGCCGAATCCTGCGTCGTCGGCCACGCCGGCCACGAACGCTCGCTTGCCCGTGAGATCGATACTCAGCATGGGTCGCTATTGCCCTGTCTGCGGCGATGCCTCAACGAAAAAGAGATGGCGTGCGTGTGCAATTTTGGGCGATTCTTGTAGAGGAAAGCGATCTTGACGATGACGACCAAGAAAGTAACGTTATGCGTTGCGCCGTTCGCACCATTCGCGCTCGCCGTTCTCGCGTGTGCGGCCTCCGGCTGTGGGCGGTGCTCGAAAACCAACGAGCCTTCTGCCGAGGCGGCAGGCAGCGCGCCAAGTAGGCCAACAGCCGGGCCGGTGGTGGTTCTGGCCGATGGGGGCACATCACACGAGCAAGCTGCGATCACCGAAGCCGTCGCAGCAAAGGTTGCCGGGCCCGTGCCAACGACCGGAAGAATCATGGCGACAACGCCAATGGCCGTCGAGTGCAAAAGCCCTGGCCAACCTGTAAGCGACACGATTTTCGGTGTTGCATGGGCTGACAACGACAAAGACTTGAACGCTGCCGCGAACAGGTGGGGTGGCAACACGACCACGCGTTACAACCCAAAGATTGGCGCGTGGAACACGACTTTCACGTGGTTCTTCCAGAACATCGAAATCGATTCGCACGACGTTTTCTTGCGCAAAGTGGGCGAGCTCGGCGGAAAAGCGGTCATCACCGTGCCCATCATGGGATGGATTGCGAAAGACAAGTCGAGCGCGTCGTTTCCCGTCTCTGTTTTCGGTCCGCAGAACAAGACGGATCCCTACCACCCGGATTTTGGCGACGGGCTCAAACCCGATGGCAAAACCCAGATCCCCCCCGGTGACCCAACGCGCACGAGTGTGAAGCTCACGCCCGAGGATGTCGGTCAATGGGTTGCGGCGATGCGCGCCGCGGACCTGAAACGCGGGAAAAGACTCATTTACGAATACATTCTCGATAACGAACCCGGACTTTGGCATACGGCGCATCGCGACGTGCATCCCGAGCCCGCCACCTACGACGAGCTGCTCGAAAAAACGATTGCCTACGGAACCGCAATCCGCAAAGCCGATCCCGATGCGCTCATTGCGGGGCCGTCTTCGTGGGGCTGGTGGGGATACTTTTACAGCGCAAAAGATCACGAAAAAGGCTTTGCGCTCAAACCCGATCGGCGTGCCCATGGCGATGTACCGCTGCTTGCTTGGTATTTGAGAAAGCTTGCCGAGCACGAGAAAAAAACCGGCATACGGATTCTCGATGTTCTCGACGTGCACATCTATCCGCAGGCCGACGGCGTTCAAGGGCCCGACGGGCATGGCGGTGACGGCGGCGGCGCAACGGACCGGAAAACGAATGACGTACGCTTCCGCACGACGCGTTCGCTCTGGGATCGAAACTACGAAGACGAGTCGTGGATCAAAGACAAGGTATCTCTCGTCCCGCGAATGAAAGACCTTATCGCCGAGAATTATCCGGGGCTCGGATTTCAAATCGGCGAATACAACTTTGGTGCGGAACACCATATTGCAGGCGGCGTTGCGCTCGCCGAAGCACTCGGGCGCTTCGCGCTTTTCGGGGTGAGCCACGCGTTTTATTGGACGTTCCCAAAGAAGCCGACACCGGCGTACTGGGCATTTCGTGCATACCGCAACTACGACGGGGCGGGCGGCCACTTCCTCGAGCGCATCGTGCCCTCGAGCTCGCCAAGCGGAACGTCGCTCTACGCATCGCGCGATGCGACCGGAAAGAAATGGGTGCTCGTCGCACTGAATTTCAGCGCCGATCGGCCATATGACGCGAACATCGAGCTCAAAGGGTGCACGGCTCCGGGCGCACTCAAGTCGTTCGTATACGCTGGTGGTGACGCGGGCTTTGTGCCGGCCGACGCAAAAATCGACGGACCGAGCCTGAAAGCAAAACTATTGCCGTACTCGATTACCGTCATGGAACTCACCACGAATTAGGGCCTACGGTGCGAGCGCATACCGTCTTTGTCTTCATTGCCTTCATTGTAACGAGCGCCATTGCAGCAAACGCCGAGCCGCAGGCGCCGCAAGCACCCCAAGCGCGCCTGCTCGACCGCGCCACGGTGGTGGCTCTTGCAGCCGCGCAAGCTCCAAGCGTTGCGGTTGCCCAACGCCGTGTCGAAGAATCGAGAGCAGCACGCACGGGCGCCGGCGCCCTCGCCCCCACCAACCCCGAGCTCTCGGTGTACGTCGGGCCACGATGGCAAAGCGGAGTAGCGAGCGCGGACTACTTCGTGGGTCTCGCGTGGCCCTTTGACCTGTCGGGAGCCGCGTCGCGCCGAGTGAGCGTTGCAAGCGATCGCGCGCGTCTCACCGAAAGCGAGGCCGAAGCCATTCGCCATGCCGCCGTGGCCGAGGCGCTCATGCTCTGGGCAGCGGCACGCGGGGCGGAAGAGCGCGTTCTACTCGATAGCGCTCACCTCGCCCTTGATCGCTCCGTGCTCCGGTCGGCCGAAGTCCGGCGGCGCGCCGGCACGGCAAGCGATGGAGATGTCGCGCTGGCACGTGCCCTCGAAGCCCAAGGCGTTGCGCGCCTGGTGACTTCCGATCACGTTGCCACCGCGCTCGAACAAAGGCTTCGTGCGCGCATCGGCCTTCCGTCAACCGAGCCAACGCACGCCAGTGGATCGCTCGTCACGAGCGATCCGAAACCGCTCGACGTCCTTTTGCAAAATCTCGCATCGCAGCCGGCAGTCGTACGCGCCCTGGCAGCCAAGCGACTTGCCGAAAGCGACGCCGTGCTACAAGGGCGAGTCGGGTGGCCCGTGCCGCGTGTCACGGCAAGCATGGGTCGCGATCCAGATACGTATGCTCACTTCGGCGCCGACGTGCCCTTGCCCATCTACCAGCGTAACCAAACAGCGTCCGCCGTTGCTTCGGCCCATCAGCAAACAGCACAAATGGAATATCGCGCCGAGCTCGCCATGGGGGAAGCCGAGCTCCGCGCTGCCTATGCCGAGTACGAAGGCGCTCGCGACGCTTTCGCGGCGCTCGAAGGGGCCTCTACCGACGTGGACGACGCCGAGCATCTTGCCGTGCGAAGCTACGAGCTCGGTCAAGCAAGCTTGTCCGAGCTCGCAACCACACGACGTGAAGCCACAACGGCACGCATGGCCAAACTCGATGCAGCCATCGCCCTTGCAAAAGCCCGCATTGCGCTCGACGTGCTCACCGGAGCACTCCCATGACGGGCCGCTTTCGATTTGACGCGATTTCATCGTTGGCGGCTCCGGTGCGGTCCTCAAAGCCGAAGCAGGCTGTTCCGGTCCGCTCCTCGCCGACCGCCTCGAACTCGCGTCAACTTGAAAGCGGCCTCCGCTTTCGCATCGCTTTAGCGGCGATCGCAATGATACTTGCATCATGCAAGCATGCCGACCCACCGCCGCCCGTAGCCGATGCGAGCCCCGAACTTGGCGTTGAGCTCACGGCCGAAGGCCTTGCCACCGCACAGGTTCGCACGCAGAAAGTCGGCCCTGGAACCTTCACACCACGACTGCGCCTTGCCGGATCGATCCTTGGCGATCCAAAGCATGTTGCAGAAGTGGGCGCGCGGGTGAGCGGCCGCGTCACGGCCCTTGGCGCGGCGGTTGGTGATCGGGTCAAGCAAGGGCAAGAGCTCGCCCTCGTCGACACCGTCGAGTTGCATCAAGTTGCGCTCGACTACCGAACCTCTGTGGCAAAAGCCAGAGCCGCACGAGACACGCTCGCGCGCCAACAGCAGCTCGTTAGTGAGCGCGTGGGGCCGATCCAAGAGTTGCGGCGCGCCGAAGCCGCCGCGGCCGAAGCCGAAGCAGCCCTTGGCGAGGCTCGCGAGCACCTCAAGTTCCTCGGCCTCACCGACGCCGACATCGCACGCATGGACGTAGGAACCGGAGAAGCAAAGAGCCGAATCATGAGCCCCATCGACGGGCGCGTGGCCATGCTGACCCTTACGCCAGGGCAGGTTCTCACGGGCAGCGAAACCGTTGCCATCATCACGGATCTCGATCCCATCTGGGCCCAAGTCCGCGTCTACGAGCGAGATCTCGCCGCGCTACGCCAAGGTGCTGCTGCCACGGTCGAAGTTCCTGCCTACCCTTCTCGCGCGTTCGAGGGAACCATCGCCTTTGTCAGCGACGTGCTCGATCCCGCGAGCCGCAGCGCCGAGGTCCGCATTCGTCTCGCGAACCAAGACAATGCGCTGCGCCCAGGCATGAGCGCGATTGCGCTGACCGCACGCGCCGCGAGCGATCAATCGACATGGCTGCCTGCAGCCGCTGTCCAGCCCCACGACGGCTCGCGCATCGTCTTCGTTCGCACGGGCGATCGGCGCTTTGTGGCCCATCGCGTGGTGGTTGGCGAAGAACAAGGCGGCTACTTGCCGATCGAAAGCGGCCTTCGGCCGGACGACGAGGTGGTCGTGCAAGGTGCATTCGCTCTTCGAGGCGAGCTCGAACGCGCCGATCTCGCGGGAGACTAAAGCACGATGCTTGGCTCCATCCTTGCGCTCAGCATCCGTCACCGCGTCCTGGTTTTGCTTGCCACGTGCGTGGCTCTCGTCCTTGGCGTGCACGCATTCCAAAAGCTGCCTATCGACGCCGTACCCGATCTCACGAACGTGCAGGTTCAAGTCCTGACGAGCGCGCCATCGCTTGGGCCACTCGACGTCGAGCGCCTCGTCACCACACCTGTCGAGCGCGCCATGGGAGGCCTTCCGCGCCTCGTCGAGCTCCGATCGATCTCGCGCTACGGCGTTTCGGCCGTCACCGTGGTCTTCGAAGACGGGTTCGATCCCTACCTTGCGCGGCAACTCGTCGGTGAGCGCCTCGTGCGCGCGCGCGACGCGATCGACCCCGAATACGGCATCCCGGAGCTCGGGCCGATGAGCACTGGCCTCGGCGAAATTTACCAATTCGAAGTGAAGGGCGATGGCATCTCGCCCATGGAGCTTCGATCG
Organism: Polyangiaceae bacterium; assembly: GCA_009780955.1. Classification (GTDB taxonomy): domain Bacteria; phylum Myxococcota_A; class Polyangia; order Polyangiales; family Polyangiaceae; genus Labilithrix. Next base: position 25,075 of record WQZB01000053.1, read on the forward strand.
ATCCTCGACTGGGAAATCGCCCCGCGCCTTCGCGTAGTTCCGGGCGTAGTCGAAGTGAACACGTTCGGCGGGCAGCTCAAAACGTTCGAGGTTTCGCTCGATCCTCAAAAGCTTTCAGCGCACGGCGTAACCATGCGCGATGTGTTCGAAGCGCTCCGCACGCAGAACCGCTTGAGCGGCGGCGGAGCCATTTTGCGCGGCCCCGAAGGCATTCTCGTGCGCGGCGACGCGCTCGTGCAATCGCTCGATGACGTGCGCCGAGTGCTCGTTGCAACGCGCGGCCCAACGCCCATTCACATTGGCGAGCTCGCCGACGTTCACCTTGCTCCGATGCTACGGCAGGGCGCGGCAACACGCGATGGCCGCGGAGAAATCGTCGCGGGCACGGCCATGATGCTCATGGGCGAAAACTCGCGCAACGTGGCTGCCGACGTGCAGCGCGCCGTGAATGCCATCAATGCGACCTTGCCCGCTGGCGTGCACATCGAGCCTTTTTACGATCGCACGGTCCTTGTCAACCAAACCATCCATACCGTTGCAAAAAATCTCGTCGAAGGCGGTGCGCTCGTCATCGTCGTCTTGTTTCTTTTGCTACGGCACGCAAGGGCCGGCCTTCTCGCGGCGTTGATGATTCCGCTTTGTATGAGCGTTGCCTTCCTTGGAATGCGCATCGCCGGGATCAGCGGAAACCTGATGTCGCTCGGCGCGGTCGACTTCGGGCTCGTCGTCGACGGAGCCATCATTCTGCTCGAAAACGCCGTTCATCATCTTGCGGAAGAGCGGCAGAAACTCGGTCGCCCCCTCGAGCCCGCGGAGCGTGACGCCGTAGTCGAAAGGTCGGCCCTCGAAGTTCGCTCGGCCACGGCATTCGGCGAGATGATCATCGCGCTCGTGTACCTTCCGGTGCTCACGCTCGAAGGCGTGGAAGGCAAAATGTTTCGCCCCATGGCGCTCACCGTGCTTTTTGCGCTGCTCGGCGCGTTCGTGCTGTCGCTCACGTTCGTTCCCGCGCTCGCATCACTGCTTCTTTCGCGCACCACGATCGACAAGCCAAGCCCGATTGTGACGATAGCGCAGCGTGTTTACGAGCCTCTCCTCCGCCACAGCCTTGCGCACCCGTGGCGAGCTACGGCGCTCGCGATCGTGTCTTTCGCACTCAGCGTTGGCGTCACAACGCAGATGGGCTCCGAGTTCGTTCCGCGTCTCGACGAAGGCGCGATCATCGTCGAAGTGACTCGCTTGCCATCGACCTCGCTCGAAGAATCGCTACGGCAGTCCGACGTCATCGAACGAGCGATTGGCGCTTTTCCCGAAGTCCAAACCGTGGTCGTGAAAACCGGCCGCCCCGAGATCGCCAACGATCCGATGGGCGTCGAGCAATCCGATGTCTGGGTGATGCTCAAGCCTCGTAGCGAGTGGCCGCCCCCACGCGACAAAGACGAGCTCGTGGAGCGAATGAGCGACAGGCTGCGTAGCATCGCGCCGGGAATGGTGTTCGGCTTTTCCCAACCCATTGAAATGCGAATGAACGAACTGGTGAGCGGCGTGCGCTCGGACCTTGCCGTAAAAGTCTACGGCGACGACTTAGAAAGTTTGGCCCACCTTGGCAGAGAGCTAGAACGCATCATCGGCGGCGTTCGCGGGGCCGTTGACATCAAGGCCGACCGGCTCGAAGGCGATCCCGTGCTCCGGGTTTCGGTCGACCGGCTCGCCCTTGCCGAACGCAACGTATCGGCATCCGACGTGCTCGATGCCATCGAAGTCATTGGGGGCAAAACCGTTGGCGAGATCCTCGAAGGGCGACGCCGCTTCGCGCTGCGCGTGCGCCTCAGCGAAAGTGTGCGCAACGATCGCGATGCCATCGAGCGGTTGCCGCTTCGCACGCAGTCCGGAGCCTTCGTCACGCTCGCCGATGTGGCAAAAGCAGAAATCGTCGACGAACCGCTGCTCATCAACCGCGAGGCAACCGAGCGCCGGCTCATCGTGCAAGCCAACGTGCGCGGCCGCGATCTTGGCGGGTTTGCCGACGACGTGCAGCAAGCGGTGGCGCGCAAGCTCAAAATCCCACGCGGCTACCACCTTACGTGGGGCGGTCAGTTCGAAAATCTTCGTCGCGCGCGGGCGCGGCTTTTCGTGGTCGTTCCGCTCGCACTCGGCCTCATTGCAACGCTCTTGTATCTAACCTTTCGCGATCTTCGTGCTGCCATGCTCATTTTGTTCAACGTGCCCATGGCAGCCACTGGCGGCATCTTGCTTCTGGCCGGCCGCGGGCTGCCTCTCAGCATCTCCGCGGGCGTTGGCTTCGTGGCGCTCTTTGGGGTGGCGGTGCTCAACGGCCTTGTCCTCGTGTCCACCGCGCGCGACATGCAACGTCACGGGCACACGGCGGCCGATGCCGCGCGGCTCGGCGCGCAGAGGCGTTTGCGTCCGGTGCTCACCACGGCGCTCGTTGCGTCGCTTGGCTTCGTGCCCATGGCACTCGCCACCGGTGCAGGCGCCGAAGTGCAAAGGCCGCTGGCAACCGTGGTCATCGGAGGCCTCGTCACCTCCACGCTTCTCACGCTGGTTGTCATACCAACGCTTTATGCGCGGTTTTTTGCGAGTCGCGGCACGCTAGACATGCATTCAAATCCAGAGCGCAACAAGCTCTAACTCGATGGCGTCGAAGGGCTCTGCGCGAACCTTGGCATCGTCGCAATAGGTGGCGACGCGCAGCCATAAACCGTCGTGGAGTCGATGAATTTCCAACGTGCGCGCGATGGGATCCACGAACCAGAGATGCCTCACTCCTTCGCGTGCATACACATCCATCTTGCCTGTGCGATCGAGTTTTTCTGTGCTTGGCGAAAGCACTTCGCAAACCCAATCCGGAGCCAGCGTGTAAAAGGCCGTGGCAGGAACCTTTGGCATCCTCTCACGACGCCACCCGGCAATATCTGGAACCACGACGTCTTCGCCAAAATGAAGCTCTGGCTCGTCGAGGATGATCCAGCCGCCGGGACCACCAGGCCCGAGATCAAAAGGGCCGCCGATACGAACTCCCAATGCGGACGAGGAGCGCGCATGCGGGAACGCGGGTCGTGGATGCGTGTAAAGCACACCGTCTACAATCTCCGCGACGAGCGGCGATGGCACGCGCACCAGATCGTCGTAAGTTGCTCTATGTTGTGTCGCTACCGCTGCCATGATGGCTCAGTGTAGCAGGCGCTAAAGCGAAGTTAGTTCTCGGCGGTCTTTTTGCAGGTCGTGGCAACGCGTGAGATTACACCCCAGCCATGTTGTACTCCTTCGTGGAGTACAATATGGCTTCGCTCTATGCTCGCACTGTCTTCGACCTTGCAATCCGTTCGAGTTCGGTGGCGACAGCCATCTTACCGATGCGACCCTCGGCTACGCCCATCGTCAGTAGGTAAAATGCATCGGATTCATGCAGCAGCGCAATACCATTGAGATGCAGAAAAACCTGGGTAGCCAGCAGACCCGTGCGCTTGTTGCCGTCAACAAACGGGTGGTTCGAAACAATGTGAAAGAGGTATGCGGCTGCCATCGCGAAGACCCCGTCGTGGGCGTACGTGCCGCCGAACGACGTCCGCGGCTGCGCCACCGCTGACTCGAGCAGTCCGCGATCGCGAAGCCCTGGCGTTCCACCGTAGCGATCGATCTGACGCTGGTGCAGCGCGAGTACGACATCGACCGAGAGGAAGACGATCTCCTCATCAGTGGTCGAGTCCGTCACTTTGCGAGCTTCCGAAATGTCTCGTCGTGCGCGCCCATCAGCTCATCGGCGGCTGCGAGTGCACGATCCATCACGGTCGCCTTCTTCACCGGCCGGATGATGAGCGCCTGGCCGTCGGTCCGCACCTCAAGCGGAGTATCCTTATTGATATCGAGCAGTTCGAGGATCGGGCGCTCGATGATAAGGCCTAGACTGTTGCCAACTGCGGAGAGCTTTTTGACCATCATGTATGCACTTAGTTCGTACCTACGTAAGATATAAGTATAACTTCAGTACTCCGACTTGGCCAGGATGGCAGGGCTAACTTTGGGCTAAGGACTGGGAACAAGCGTGACCGAATCGCTGCCCGGGGTGATCTCGAGCTCGACCCGCATCTGAGGACGCTCGCGAGTGAACGACGCGAGCCCACGGGCCGTGATAATGGTCACGGACGGCGTGTCGACGTCCATATAGTACATGTAGATGATATCCATAATGTATTGGTCGGGCGCGTCTGGCGCTCTGCGTTTCGAGGCGCCCCATGTGAGGTTGCGTTGGACGGCGCCGTCGCCTGTGAAAAGCACCAGCGTGCCGCAGGTGACCTTGACACCGCTCAATAAGGTCGCCGTGTCGTCCTGCAGCGATTTGTAGGAGGGCGCGGATTCGATTCGACACTCGCTGCCAGGTTCGAGATCCACGCCGTCCGCGGACTTCACGTGCGCGTGCCAAACGGCATTCGCGTAGTAATAGCGGAACGCAGGCGCAGTCACGGGCGGCGCTGGCTCTTGCGCGGACTGGCGGCTCCGCCTCTCGCTCAGCATGCCCGTTACCCCCACAATCACCGCTAATATAACTCCCACAATCAGCATTAATGCCATTATGAATTCGAGAGGAGACATCGCTGCTCCCTTGGGCGAGGAGGGCGGCTGCGGGGACGGCGGGGTAGCTCGCGTGAGCTGTTCTTCGAGCGCTTTGGCTTCGGCAAGCTCCTTTTCGAGCGCCTCCTCGCGGGCGCGGAGCGCTTCGATCTCGTCGCGGTAGCCTTCGCTCATCAGCTTCTGAGCCTAGCGGCGCGCTTTGGCTCGGGCAACAAGCCGCGCGGCCAAGCGTGTGGCCGAGTCGGTCACTTTTACTCCGACCAGTCTTCAACAGCCAGGCTCGGAACACGCATAAACTCGCGCATATTGTTCGTGACGACGATGCAACCTGCCGCCAAGGCATGACCAGCTATCGCTGTATCGTTCGGGCCGATTGGCGTACCGGCCTTGAATAGAAGCGCCATCAACGCCGCCGAGGCATCAACTGCCGCCGTGTCCCAGGCAAGCACGGCATCCAGCCGCTGCACCAATGCATCAATCCAGACCGTCAATGCCTTAGGCGCTCGCGGCGCGGCAGCACCGTAGCGCAATTCGGCATAGGTGATGGCCGAGATCACTAAACGATCACCGTCGCTGACAGCGCGCTTCAACTGCTCCCGCACTTGCGGTGGGTTGTTGCGTATGATGAACGAGCAGATATTCGTATCAAGCATGTAGGTCTTGGAGGGCACCGGATCATTCCTTGTTGCCGATGAAATCGACACGACCAAGTTCGATTACGTCGGGACGATTTCCAAGGAAGTCGTTCTCGATGGGCTGCAGCGCGGCCAAATCATCCCAGGACGGGCGTGCAGGACGCAGGGTCAAGGTGTCGCCTTCGCGAGTAGCAATCAGCTCGGAGACGCCGCTAAATTCCATGTCTCGGGGAATACGCACGGCTTGGTTTCGGCCATTCTGAAAAATGGAAACGATGGCTTTTGTCATGGGCGGCGCTCCTGTGCGAGACACGTCAATGTGGACATATGCCTGGCATATGTCAAGCGCCATTAGGCGCCATGAGTCGACGATATGAATTATCCGGTCTAGCGAATGGGAACGAGCGTGACCGGATCGCTACCCGGGGTGACGGTGAACTCGATCGCGCCCGTTGCGTTCCCCGTAGCGACCTTCGGTTGAGCGCTTGCGTGCGCAAGACGGGTCAGCTACGGCCAGATAGGAAAGGTTCCCCTGAACCCACCGCAGGTCCCTCCGGAGCGATGCCGATGACCCGACACTTCAACACTGCTGGCCCCAACCAACCCGCAGAGCACTACAGCATCGATTCTTTCACACGGATCGACTGGCCCGAGATCCAGCAGCTCCTTGATGGGAAAAAGTACTTCGTCATGCACGCTCCCAGGCAGACGGGCAAGACAACGCTGCTGCAGGCGATCGTGGACCGGCTCAATGGCGAAGGGCGCTACGAGACCATGAGGTTCAGCGTCCAATCGGCGCAGGCTGCGCGCGACGACATCGCCATGGGCAACCGGATCATTGCCAATGATTTGCTTCTCGAGGCGAGGTTTAGCTTTCCACAGAGCTGGCTCGCAACCGAGGGTCGTTCGCTCGTGAAGGAGGAAGAACCAGGAAGCCTG
>WQZB01000054.1 GCA_009780955.1 Polyangiaceae bacterium
CCGCTTTCGATTTGACGCGATCTCTTCGTTGGCGGCTGCGGTGCGGTCCTCAAAGCCGAAGCAGGCTGTTCCGGTCCGCTCCTCGCCGCCGCCTCGATCTCGCGTCAACTTGAAAGCGGTCTAACTGCTCGTCTTGAGGCAGCAGCTCGGGCATCCGCGCGGCGCGGCAATTATTGGGTCGATGTTTTGGTAGCGGAAAGCGCTGCTGGCATGTTCGGCGCTACAGGAAGGCGAACGGTGAACGTGGTTTTTTCTTTGCTGGCAACGTCGAGGCTTCCGCCGAATGACGTCACGATGCGCTTGCAAAGGGCAAGGCCGAGCCGACCGTCTTGGCTACCTTGGCTACTTTCGCTCGTCGTGTCGTTCATCGTAAAAAAGGGCTCGAAAAGGAGAGAAAGATCTTCCTCGCCGATGCACTTGCCTGTGTCAGAAATCGAAACTGTGACCCATTCGCCTTTCGTGTGAGTACGAATCTCGACGTGCGCGGCGTCGGGTGAGCAGTCGCTCATGTTGTGCGCAGCGTTGACCAGAAGGGTGAGAAACGTTTGGCTAAGCCTTGCCTCGTCCACGGCAACGAGCGGAACATCGCCGTATTCGGTCACAACGGTAGCGTGCGAGCGCAAAAGCGGCGCCGTGATGCGAAGCGACGCATCGAGCACTTTTCGCACGTCGACAAGCGCCGATTTGCCTAGCCGAGTGCGAGAAAAGGATCGCAGGTCGGAGGCCGCGTCGCGCACACGCTTGGCTCCGAAGATTGCGTCCCCAAGCGACTCTTGCACATCCGAGATTTTTTGGGCGTGCAGCTCGCGCGTTGCCAGAGGGATCGCGTTGAATAGCTCGCCCACCTGCGCGGCAATGAAATCGAGGTTTGCAAGGACGTAAGCAAGAGGGTTTGAGATCTCGTGACTGACGCCAGCGGCGAGAACACTCATGGCCGCCATGCGGTCTTTTTCCATGAGGGCGAGGGTCGCCTGGTTTTGCGTGGTTACGTTGCGTGCAATATGCACTGTTGCAGGCGTTCCGTTGAAGTTTACGTGGTAGTGAAGCACCTCAACGACAACGATGCTGCCATCGACGCGCTGCCAACGCTCTTGCAAGGTTGTGCGATTGGTTTTGCCTTGTTCGGGTATGATGGTGTCGAGCGGTTTGCCAACAAGGCCGGGGGGATCGCTATGCCCCAGCACGCGCTCGGCCTGCGGATTGGCGTAAACAATGTGTTCTTGGCGATGCACAACGATAAGATCTGGGCTGCCTTCGATGAGAAGCCGAAAGCTTTTCTCGCTTGCCTCGACTGGTGGCGGAGGCTTTTTGCTGGCCAAGATCGCACCAAGATGAAGCTGGTCGAGCCTGCGGGCAAGTGCCAATCCCGTGGACACATGTGCGGCACCTAGCCCGAACGATTTACGATGACTCTACTCAGACGCGCCGCTCACTCCCCTGCATACTCGCAGCGCGCATCGCATGTTTCGAACACAGTGACCTGCGCGAGCATTGGCAATTTCTCTTTTACGGCGTCAAAGATCCACTTGGCTAGGTTTTCGCTCGTGGGATTTTCAAGCCCTGGGATCTCGTTCAAGCAATTGTGGTCGAGCACTTGCCCAAGCGGACGCCAAACGTCGTCGATAGTATCGTAGTCGATGAGCCAGCCCGTGACTGGGTCGACGGCGCCTGCAACCGTGAGCTCGATTTTGAAGGAATGGCCATGCAGCCGCTGACACTTGTGCGAAGCCGGCACACGCGGCAGATGATGCGCAGCTTCGAAGCGGAATTCCTTAATGAGGCGCACGTTCATGAGCGCTTCATCTTGCTCGGCGCGAGGGCTTCAAGTAAAGCCGTGCCGCCATGTATCTCGTGATCTCCAAAAAACCCCGTAAGGTGTCTCGCAACGCAAGCAAGCGCTATCGCGCGAAGCTCAAGGCGAAAGATCGCAAGCGGCTCGCGCGCGTTTACCAGGCCCACCGATCGTAGCTAGAACGCAATTCGTAGGAGGATCGACGATTCGTAGGATCGACGATGCACCTTGGCCCGTAGGGGCGCAGCATGCTGCGCCCCTACAGACCCAGAACAACAGCACATTCAACACAACGATGGGCAACAACCCCATTTACGATGAACTGCTGCTGCTACTGCCCTTTTTGAGCTCCGTAAGAACCAGCTTCGCAACAGCCTTCAGCGTGTCGAACACGCCAACCCCTGTGCGGGCCACGGCTTCGAAGTCGAACACGTTGGTTGGGTTGAGCATGGACCGAAGCTCGTCAACGGTTGCAACGTTCGGCAGATCACGCTTGTTGTACTGGATGACATACGGAAGCTTGTCGAGCGAGTAGCCTTGCTCGGCGAGGTTTGCTCGCAAGTTTTCGATTGACTCGAGGTTCGCTTCCGTGCGCTCGATTTGTGAGTCGGCGACGAACACAATGCCGTCAACGCCCTTCAAAATGAGCTTGCGCGAGGCGTCGTAGAAGACTTGCCCGGGCACGGTGTAAAGATGGAAGCGCGTTTTGAAGCCCCGAATTTCACCGAGCGACAAAGGCAAGAAATCGAAAAATAGAGTGCGCTCGGTTTCCGTTGCAAGACTGATCATCTTGCCTTTGGCGTCCGGATTGGTGCGCTCGTAGATGTACTGGAGGTTCGTCGTTTTTCCGCAGAGACCCGGCCCGTAATAAACGAGCTTGCAGTTGATCTCCCGCGCCATGTAGTTGATGAAACTCATCGTCGTTTCCTCGGATGTTTACCAGCCTGCTGCGCGCCGCGAATGCCTTCGTTGGGCCCTGCGGTGCCTGCGCACGTACCACAACGTACGCTTACGCGGGCTCCTTGGGCCCGCCTTGGCCTCACGGCGCTCGCGACGGCTGGTAAACATCCTCTCATTTTTGGGCGCGGTCAGTCGTTGAAGAGGTTGTCGATGTCTTCGTCGGTAATTTCGGCGAAGGGCGAGTCCATGCCGGGCTCCTGCACTTTTTTGAGCAGTGCTTCGAAAATGTGATTGAGCTCCTCGCTAGCTTTTTTCACGCGGAGCCTGACAAGGCCAAGGCTCGAGCGCGAATCGAAGATAACAACGAGAATGACTCGGTTACCAACGAGCTGAATGTGGATGTTCGCCCGTTCACCTTCGTGGAACTGCGTGGCAAATTCGTTCTCTTTGAGAAGCTTTGCCATGCCGCCGGTTGCCGCAATGTTGCCCGCGGTGAGTGATGCAAGACTTGTCGTGTCCACGTTGTCGATGTCACCGGCCGCTGCGATGAGCTGCCCGTTCTTGTCGACGATGAATACGACCTTGGCGTTTGCATCCCGAACCAGACGGTCCACGACTGCTTGGATCTGGTTGAACTCCTCCTCGTACATCACCATCTGGGGATTGACCATCCGAACCTCCGCAGCCATTCGCTGCGACGTCGACCGCACGACGAAGCCGCTCGTGAACAACGATGCGCGACTCGCGCCTCTTGCTTGATCTCGAAGTCGGAACCGGTTCTATCCGATTGAGGGTCCCAACAGCAAGTGCCGCGCGTGATCTTTTCAAAGCGCAATGGCGAACCGTGCCAGGATCTCGTGCAAGGTGTGTGCGCTGTCACGCGCACTGTCGTTCACACCCGTTGCGAGCGTGTTGCCTGGCGCCACTGCGCGGTTGTCGCTTGTTTGCGCTGGGCCGCCCACAGTGGTTGCCTTCACGGGGGCTGAGCCTGGGAACATGTTGAGCACGTAGTTGAGCGAAACGCGAACGTGCTTGGTAAACCAGTAGTTTGCGCCGAACGACAAGGCATTGGCCTTGATGCTGCCATCGATGTTCTTCGCATCGGGCGTGCCGCCACGGCTGGCGCTGTCGTATTTGAGCGCAACTTGCTCCCACTTGACGAGCAGCTGCAGCGCTTCTGGCGGAACCTCTGGATCGCTCTTCGACCAGTCGAGGCGTGATGGGTTTTCGTAGCCGGGCGCGCCGCCGTTGATGTCGCGGTTGCCAAGAGGCCAGTAGCCGAGCTGCGCGTAGTACGAAACGCCGTGAATGGCGCCAAATCGCTCGCTGTTCGTGGCCTGGTAGCCTTCGAGCGCTTCGCGGGTGTGGTTGTTGATCCACACGAATTCACCGGTCAAATCGAACTTGTCGTACGGAATGCGGATTTCACCGGCGACGGCGAGCTGATCGCCCGACGGAATGACGTGGGTGTTGCCTTTCGCACCGGAGTACGAAGGTGTCCAAAACGTGTAGTTTCCCTGTGTGGTCAGTGCAGGGTAGTCGTAGTTGACCCACTTCGGATCGCGCGAACCGTAGTGAAAGCTCGCGCCGATTTGCGCGTCTTTGAGTGCGCCCGTGATCTCGGGGCTTTTGGCAAACGGGTGGACGAACGTGCGTGCGTACAGATCGCCGCGCGAGTCGACGTTCGGTCGATTCTGCCCGTCGCCGTCGAACAGGCCGATGGAGTAGTACCAAAGCCTGTCCGGGGTTTCGCCCCAGAACATGCCGCCGATGTCTTTGTTCGTTGGAATGCCCACGGCGCGAACGGCGAGCGAGCGTTCCATAAATTGGATGTATTTGTCACTCGTTCGATTCTCGAGGGTGAACGGCGCGTCGAACTGCCCGACCTGCACGTTGAAAATCGATGTGTTGCGGTAGTTGATGAATGCGTCGGTGGCTGCCGCGCTGAATCTCGTTGCGTCAGCAGCGGAAAAACGTGCACTCGTGTCGCTGGGAGCCGCGCCAGGGGAGGACGCGGAGACTTGGTTGGTGCCTTTCGGATTGTCGAGACCGGTGGCGCCAAAGTCGCCGCCAATCATGAAGCGGAAGTGCCCGAGAAAGTCGCCCGTCACTTCAGGGCGAATGCGGCGTACGAAGAGCGTCGGCTTGAGGCTCGTATTGCTCACTCCTGGCCCAGCGTAGCCATAGAAGTCGAGCTGCATGCGACCCTGGATGTACATGTGAAAGTTGTCGTTGTCGTCGCGCAGGTAAAAAAGGCCATTATGGTAGCCTGCGAGCGGGTGGCCATCGTGTGCCAGTGCAGAGTCTGCATTTTTCGTGCGATCGGCGATGGCCTCCTTGTTGGCATCGAATGCCGGTGCGGGGGCAGTCAACTGCACCGGTGGGGTTTGCTCTGCGCCAGGTGAAGCTGTTGCGGGCGCGACTTGCGATGGCGCAGGTGAATCGGGCATCGCGGGCGGGGGGATGGCTTGCGGCGCTTGAGGAGGTGCTTCGGGCGCGTCAGGACTCTGCGCGTGAGCCATACGAGCTTGTCCAAGGATGCTCGTAATGACCAACGATGAAACGATGATCGAAGAGGCGATGCTGCGTTGGCGCATGAATTACTCTCGCTTGTAGATTGAAGTACCGCGGTGCTCTATCGCACTCTCTCTTGACGTTCTGGTGACAACGCAGCCACAAGTGTTGAACTGACGCGCGGCGTGCTGGCCCACGCGTTGCTCGCCACTTGCTTTTTGGAGGCGTGCTCATGAAGGTCCTTGCGTTCGCTGCTTCGCTTCGAAAAGAGTCATACAATCACAAGCTTATCGAGGTTGCTGTCGAGATCGCTCGCGCCAAGGGCGAGAACGTGGAATTCGCCAATTTTCACGAATTCACCATGCCGCTCTACGACGGTGATCTGAACGAAGAAGTAGGCCTTCCAGCAGGGGCGGTTGCGCTCCAGCGCCGAATCGAGCGAGCCGATGCGATGCTCATTGCGACGCCTGAGTACAACTATTCCATCTCGGGCGTGCTCAAAAACGCCATCGATTGGGTGTCACGCGCCCGACCCATGCCGTGGCGGGGCAAAAGCATTTTTCTGATGTCTGCTTCGCCTTCGCCCATGGGCGGCATTCGCGGGCTCTGGCAAACGCGCGTTCCTCTCGAAGGTTGCGGCGCGCTCGTGTTTCCCGACATGTTTGCGCTTGCGCATGCGCACGCGGCGTTCACCCATCAAGGCCAGCTCGCCGATGGCACGGTACGCGAAACTCTCGAGCGCCAGCTCACCGGTTTTCTTCTCATGGCCGAGGCCCTGGTTTCCGTATGCGGAAAGGCTGCAACCGGTGTGGCGAACAAGCGTCGAGTCGACATCACCGAAGCGCTGGAGAACGAAACGACGATTCAGCCTCCTCCTTCATGATGCTAGATGCCCGGATGAGATGAACGTCGACCTCGCCAACATTCGCACGGAATACTGTCGCGCAGGCCTTGCCGAGAGCACTCTCGATCCTTCGCCCATCCGCCAGCTCGAACGCTGGCTTCGCGAGGCCATCGACGCGAAACATCCCGAACCAACTGCATTGACCCTCGCTACGGTCAGCGCTGCCGGCGAGCCTTCCGCGCGCGTCGTTCTGCTCAAGAGCCTTGGCGACGACGGACTTGTATTCTACACGAATTACGATAGCCACAAAGGCCGAGATCTCGAATCCAATCCGCGCGCGTGCGCTTCTTTCTTCTGGGTTTTGCTCGAGCGTCAGGTGCGGGTGACGGGCTCGATTTCAAAGGTCTCTCGGAGCGAATCGGAGAGCTATTTTCGCTCTCGTCCGCGCGACAGCCAGCTGGGGGCATGGGCATCACGCCAAAGCGCTGTCATCGCGGGTCGAGGCGAGCTCGACAGGCTCGTTGCCGAAGCGCGCGCACGCTTTGGCGAGAGCGACATTCCGTGCCCGCCAACATGGGGCGGTTACCGGCTTACGCCCGAGAAGATCGAGTTCTGGCAGGGCCGCCCAAGCCGCTTGCATGATCGCTTGCGATATACACGCATCAACGAAGGCGGACGGTGGAACGTCGAACGCCTGTCACCGTAAGGGCGTATGGCCATACGTCCCGACACGCAGATTCAACGAACAGGCAATTTGACGCGCGTGCTCGCGCGGAAGGCGTCGTCGATGTTGCGTGCGGCCGCGACGAACTCACCATAGTGCTCGGGCGGCACGGTGCCGGTTTTTACGTCGAGAGTGAAGTTGTCTTCGATGGTCGTGCCGGAAACCTGAATCGTGCGCGACGCCGACAAGAGCGGGCCCTTGCCACGGATGCCGTCGAAGGGTAGCGGCACACGGACGATTTGCGTGGCCGCGGGCAGCTCGATGTACCTTTTTACGTGGTACAACGTCGCCTGACCAATCGCCAAAGCGCTTTGCCTTGCCACTTGGCTTGCGTAGCTCGAGGCGAGCGTTGTGGCATAAGGGCGAGGGGAAACGGTGTGGATCGGATCGATTCCCGGTAGTACCCACGTGCGCGACTCGGGCTTCTGGCCTTCCACTTGCGCATAGCCAAAAATGGAAAACTCGGCGCGAATGTCGACCTGCCCGCTGCCCTGCGACAAGAGCTCGACGCGGTCGATGGTGCCAAGCGGCACCCAGCCAAGCGCAACGGCCCGCAGCATGTTCTCGCGCTCGGCCAAGGCAAGGCGCGTGAAAGCCTCTCCGATGTCTTGCGCGTCGCGTCCGCGCAAACTGACGGTGAGTACGCCCTTTGCGTTGCCAGCGCGATCGAGAACGATACGCTGGTCGATTTCGTCGTGTGCGGTGTGGTTCGCGATGGCAGGCAGCGGCTCGATGCGCCCGTTCGCGTACAGCGCGCTGCGCCCGCGGAGCTCTGGTGAGATGCGCCCAGCGGGAAGCGGTGGACCCGCGATGTCAGCGTCGATCCACACGTCGTCGACAACACCTGGCTTGCGTGGGTTCGGCACATGCGCAATCGCGAGCGGGTGCGTGAAACGCTCAGAATGCGGAGGGTACGAAGCCGTGTTGCTGAATGGTTCGTCTTCGGCAAGGACGACGTCGGTTGGAATGCCGAGATCGCGAAGCGCGCTCGTGATGAGAAGCGTGCGACTGCCTTCGTGGGTGACAAGCACCGTGCGCGCGGTCGTTGTGTCCCCTGCGGTACTTGCGAGGTCGATATCGGTTAGCACGGACCTCGATGCAACTTTGACGGCTTGCGCAGATTTCGCGACTACGGCTTCTACTGTTTCGCGTGACGTTGGCCCAGCGGCTTCGCGCGCCCATGCGGAAACTTCGGGGCTGCTCGCACGGCTAGCATCGAGCGATGCAATCGTGTTCTTTAGCCCGAGCGCGACGTCGTCCCACCGCATGGTCGAAAAGCTGAGACCTACGTTGCGGTCCATTTTCGGTACGCCATATTCTATTCGGCGAATGGGGTGATTCGTGATGGCCCACGTGAGCACGCGCCGATTGCCTTCGCTGTGTTCTTCGGCCTTGCCGAGCATGGGATGGCTCCAGAGCGAGCCCGAAAGCCCTTTGGGCAATCGAAGCTCGATGTGTGCGCTTTGCACGTTTGTGCGCTCGGGCAACAAGTCGGGCGTGTCGATGCCAAGGTTGCCCGCACCTTTCGGCAGCGCGAAGCCTTCGTAAATGGCTTCGACCGCGTCGCCCGCTTCGAGCTGAGAAAGATTGGCATGCGACAGGACTCGCCCGTCTTTCTTGAAGATGCGTTGTCGTTGCAAACGGATGGTGCTTTCGCCGTAAAGCGTTGGTGAACTTGCCTTGGCGTTGTTTTCTACGTCGGTTGTGCCCATCACGCGGCGGACGTCGAGCATCACGAAGTGAACGAGGCCACGCTCGTCGACGTCATATTTTTCTTCGTGGGCTAGCACTGTGGTGGCTGCTTGACCGCTTTCGAGCGCCGCGCCACTGTTCCCGTTGGCACTGTTCGCGACGACTTTTTCGGTGATGCCGCTATAGGCAGCAAAGGGATCGTCGCTCTTGTCACCTGAGGCTCGCAAGATGCCAAAAAGCACGTTTGGGGCATCGCTAGTGCTGGAAGCACGCTCCAAAATCTCTGCGATGGCTGCATGGCCCTTTACGCCGTACATGGTGGACAGCAATTGGTCGCCCGGGTTCATGGCAGCAAAATCACGCGACGCGCGCGCAATATCACCCGCTTGCAACGCGTTGTACGACGACAGCCGCAAGTAAGGTTGCGAGCTCTGCGTAAGTGAACCAAGTCGCTCGAGCTCCGTGAAAGCGCCTTGGCGATCGCCAATGGCGAGGCGTGCGTGGTAGCAAGCAAGGCTCGTGCGATCGCCCGGCAAGGTGGGGTTGCACTCAAAAGCAGCGAGCTCACGCCCCGTGCGATCGAACACTCGGCGCTCCGCATCGTGCAAAAGGAGCGTGGCTGGGATCCCTTCGTTGGCTCTGTGCAGCGCAGTCAACGCGCGGTCGTAAAGCGACTCTCCACTTGCGGTTACGGCCGCGAACGCAGCGACCACCGCGGGCGCACTGGTAGTGTGCTTGGCAAGGGTTCGATCGAGATCGGAAAGCACCGCGAAGCCGACTTCCGCGCGAGCGCGCCCGGCAAGTACCGCATGCTCGATCGCGGCTTCCCACGCGCTTGGCCATTGGACAAGCACTCGATCGAACGCGCTGCGTGCGCGCTCGTCGGATTGGACTGTTGGCAGGTCATTGATCGTGCGCGCGGCACGTCCGTAAGCAAGCATGATCTCGGGAGGCGCCTGGCTACTCGCGTTACGCGCGCCACGAGCAATCTCTTGGTAAAGCAGTGCCTCGGCTGCGCGTCCTTCGTGGGCTGCGAGCAAGCCGAGCGAAGCTGCGAGCACCTCGTCCGATGAATTGGGCAGCAAATTGGGGCCCGGCGAACGGGGCGTGCGCATGTCGAGCGTGGTGGCGCGCTTTGCCGCTACGCTGGCGCGTGAGCCTGGCAACGGAGCATGGGCATGGAGCGGCTTGCCGTTTTCGTCCCAAGCGCCGATCGCAATCGTAGCCGACGCGTCGGTGACACCAACGCGTGCCACGAGCCGCAGCGTTCCCGGGCGATCGACGGCGACGTGCGCGAAGCGCATGGCAGCCTCTGAGCCAGCCGAATGCGGCCGAACGATGGCAACCTTGCCACCTACACGAAGCGTTGTTGCAAGAGGTGACTCGAGCCCAACGCCAAGGTTGCCTGCTTTCGGCACATCGACATCGACCACAATTTCGCGCACGCCACGTTGGCTCGAATCGGCACCAAGCGGGATCTGACAGCCATTCGCGCGCACCACCAGCGGCGCGCTTGGGTGCGAGAAGGGACCGATCCGAGGTCCTTGTTGGGGAAGCTGCGAGTCGGCGCGATCGAGACTGCTGCCTTGATCCACGCCGCTCACAGGAGCCCATGCAACGGGACCCAGAACCGTGGCTTGCCGCACGCATCCGGTTTGCGTGCGCAACGACTTGGCTGCATCGATGTCACCGCGGCGCTCGGCAAGAGCAAGGCGCGCGCGTGCGATGAGCGGAGCGGCAAAGGGGCCTTTTGCGGTGACTTGCGCTTTTGCGAGGCGAGCATCGACGCTGCCGCCGCCATTCGTGAGGGCCACAAGAGCCGCTGGACTGGTTCGGTCGACCAAAGCGCTTGACGCGGCGAAATTGGACAGCGCGCTCACCTGGCGGTGCACCAAGGCGTCGAGCGAGGCCATGATCACGGCAAGGCTCGATGGATCATCAGGAGCTTGTGCTGCCGCGTCCAACGCTTGCATGTACAGCGCCACGGCTTTGACCTGATCTCCTGTGGCTTCTTCACGAAAAGCGAGGGCGAGCGGTGAAGGCGCTTCAAGGCTAGACAAGCTGGACGGTGCCTTCGCATGGCGGTTCGCTCCACTGCATGCGATGCATGCGACTGCGAGTAGGCAAAGTAAGCCTCTCACTTGGCTTCCTCCGTGCGCACCAAGCGCACTTCCTTGTGCAGCAGTGCATCCACCTGCTGAAGCCATTCGCGCCACGACGCGTACTCGCTCACGGCAATGAGGTGCTGATTGAAAGCGACACTTCGCTTGATGACGAGCGCGCGCCCACTCTTCGCGTTGCTCGCGTTGCTCGTGTCGAGCACGATCTCGAGATGAGCGTGGCCAAAAGAACTGCCCAAAGGACCGTTCGCGTCGCCGCCCGATGGAAGCTCGCCCCACGCAAACCCGGCAGGCGCCACGATGCGCATGGTGCGGTCGTGATGACTCGGCGCGAGGGTCGAGGGTAGCACCGTGGGTAGCGTTCGCACTTTGAGTGGCGCAAGAAACGAGATGAGCGTGTTGCGTGACGATAGCGACAACACGAGATCTTCACCTTCGCGGCGCGTTACATTGCGCGACTTGGCTTTGTACGTCACTTTGGCCCGGCCGCCTTTGAGATCGCCTTGAAAATCGATCGCCTTGTCGAGGTCGATAGCTGAAAACCAACGACCCAAAATCTCATCTTCAACGTACTGGGCGCGCGCTGCGGCCTGCGAGAGATTCGTGCGCAGCTCAAATGCACTGTCGCCCGAGTGCAGTTCCTCACCAACGAGCTCGCCGCTGCCGTCAGCCGCAAGCGTGAGTGTCCACGTCACGTCGAGGCCATGTTCGCTCGGAGAGCTCTCTGCCAGCGCAACGATCTCTGCCGGACCCTTCATGCGCAAAGCGAACGCGCGTGCATCCATCGAAGGAATGGGACCGATGCGCGACTGCGGGCTCGTGGCATCGAGGTACATTCCGCCGCCTGGGCCGGGCAGAAGCGCAATGCCATGGTCGAAAAGGGGAATGGCCGCATTTTTCGCGAAAAATAGCGATGGCTGCCCAGTATGGCGCGTTTGCACGAGGACTTCCTCGGCCTCGATGCCAATGGCGCGAAGAAGCGTAATCAAAAGAATCGCCTTGTCGTCGCAATCGCCTTGGCGGCGCGCGAGCAGTTCTTGCGGCCGGTTTGGCAGCCACGCCTCGCCGCTTACGAAGTTCACATAACGAATGTCATCGGAAACAAAATTGAATATCGCGCGCAGCTTGTCATCGCGCGACACTTTGCCTTTCGTGATTTCTCGAGCGATGCGTCGAACTTCGTCGTCTGGCACGGTGAAGTCGCGCGTGGCTTCTGCGTACCACTTGCGAAAGTCTGCCCACGACTGGAACGTGGAGCCGACCACGACGGGCGTGGTTTCGGTGAGCTCGGGAGCCAACGGCTCTTCGGCAACGCTCACGGGGTTGTCCCATATGAGCTCGGTCACGTGCATTCCGCGCTCGTCGCGATCCATGCGCTTTGGTGAACCGAGCTCGCTATGAAGCACGTCGATGAAAAGTGGGCGAAAGGGCAAAGTTTCGACAACCACATGATTGTAAAGCAGCGGGTGCGAGGCGGATGCGCCGGCGTAATCGACGAAGTAAAATGGAACATCGCCGCGCCCGCCAACCGCGGCGGCCGTCCACTGGCGAAGGACGACTTCCACGGTGTCGCCGGGCTCGATCTCCGGCCAGCGAATACTCGCGTCGCCTTGCTCGAGGGGGAAAACCACGCGGCCATCTTTCTTATAAAGGCGTGCGCGCAAGATTTCGGTCAAGTCCCCTTCCTGAGGAATGGGCTCGACGAGCTCTTGCTGCGTGCGCGGGGCAATCACGACTTCGCGCGCATATTGAATGAGCTGCGAGATGCGATGGTCGGCATGCGTGCGCACGGCACGAAGCCAATGAAGTTGGCGGTCAACGACATCGGGCGGCGCATTGCCCTTTGCGATGCCTTTGCGGCGCGCAAGAATCGTAGAAGTTGGCGTGAGCCAGCGCTCGTCGTCTTCGGGCTTGTTCGATTGCTTATCGGTGTTGTCGGCGCCGCGTCGCATCGTAAGCTCGGCGCGGACGTTCGCGTCGCTCGGCTTGAGCTCGCGCACGCGCTCGAGGGCACTTAGGATTGCGCGCTGCGAGCTTTCGTCCGATTTTCCTGTTCCTGATTGCGGCGCTGCCGATAGCTCGCGCGCAAGGCCTGCCCACGCCTCCGCGCGGTTCGGGGCCCAGCCAACGAGAGTGCCGTAAAGGCGAAGAGCAACATCATGTGCGCCCGCTTCGCTCACGTTCTTCGCGATCGACAAGGCCTCGTGCGCATCGCTTATTCCGCCCGCAAAACCGATGGCAGCGGCCTTGACGACTTCGTCTTTGCCGCGCGTGCCCATGGCATCGACAAAGGCCTTGCTGCCAACGCCGCGTCGGGCAAGCTCGCTCGTTGCCTCGACCCATGCGTTCGAGTCGTTGGTCCGGGCGAAGCGTGCTAGCTCGAAGACGAGCGCGTTCGAAACTTGCTTGGGCGCCGCACGGAATGCGGCTGCAACATCGCGAAATGCCTGGATATCGAGCGTATTGACGTCTAGGTCGCGAAGCGCGCGCGCACCAAGAACCAAGGCCTCAGAGTCTTTTTGCTTGTCGATGCCCGCACCGCGCAACGTTGCAAATGCCCAGTCGGTCATGTTCGTGTCGAGGCGCAGTTCGGCAAGGCGCCGGTCGACGAACGCCATCGTTACGGTGTCGTTGTCTTTGGCTGCAACCTTTCGCGCCCAGGAAAGCCGCGCGCTTTTGGTGGCGCCAGAAGGCGAAAGGATGGCGGCCATGGCAACGGCGTCGGCCGGGAGAGCCGGGAGATTGGGGTTCTGCGGGTTCTGCAAGAACGCGTCGAGTTCGCCGGCTGCACGCGGGCTTTTTAGATCGTCGGCGCCCGCCATGATTCGGACAATGGCTGCATCGAGCAGCGCGTTCGCGGAACCAACCTTTGTGGTGATGGCTGGGTCGATGGCGCGCTCGAGCGGCGTTGTCAGTGTCTTTGCGTTCGCGGCGTTCGCGTTGCCCCACGGAATCGTTTCACCATCGTGGAGCGTGAGGTCGGCCGATTGCGTGACACGAAGCGGTGCATAGTTCGTGTCCGTGATGCGAAGGCGCACGCGCCCCGAATCGCCAAGGGCGCCGCTGCAGACTTTTGCGTAAACGATGTGGCTGCCAGCTTTTGCGTCGATGCGAGCGGCAAGGCGATCGAATTGCCCTTGTGCGTCGACGTCGTCGCTTTTGGCAACGTCGACGCCGTCGAATGCGAGGCGCGCCTGACCCGCCGCAGCGAGACGAACGATGATGGACTTGGCCGCGTCGAGATGGATTTTCGACGCAACCAGCGAGCAGCTTTCGCGTCGCGGGTGAACGAACAAGTCGAGCGGTGTGCCACGCGCTTGCGAAAAAACATGCGGCACAGCGCGCCATTCGACCTTGACCGTGCCCCACGAATACGACGTGTGCATGTTGGTGAACGTTGCCGCGTCGGTCACGCCTGCAGCGCCTGTCGGGTCTGGCGTGCGTTCTGGTCCATCGTGCGCATCAAGACCACCGCCGGTGTCACGCAGCGGGCCGAGCACCGCAACGCTCGTGAGGATGCCGGCGCTCTCTGCCTTGTCGACCCCCGCCATCGTGGTGTCGCTCGGAGAAAGTGCACGCGCAGCGAGCGCTGCCTCGCTTCGAATCTCGATGGGCACAGTCGGGGCATTGGCGATGTCGATGATGGCGCGCTCGGCAACCCCGGCGCTTGCCTCGTTGGCCAGGCTAGCGATGACGGCAAGCGACGCCATGGTGTCCGCATCGCTCGTTGCCCCGACGGCGCGCGCACTATGATTGCCTATCATTGTGTCGGGCGTTTCCGCAACCAAGTGCCTTTCGTGATTTGCGTAGCTGGTCTGACTAGCGCCTGCATTGGCGGTCGCGATTCCGATCGCGACTGCTGGCAAGACCGCGCGCACCACGCGGCTCACGCGCACCGCCGCTCGTTCCCGCCGCGGCCAAAGTGTCGTTGATTTAGCGCACATGATATCTACGCTACTGTACTTATGGCCGCACCCGCTTGCGCTGAGCACGAAATCCGTGGCTCACGCTTCGCTTTTGTCAAGAGCCACGGATTTCGGGCTCAGCGAAGGGCGTCGCGTGTGCATTGCCATCGGACTTAAATTCAGCGCAACCAAGGTTGCGCTGGGGCTTTTCGCGTCCGGTCGGCTGGGCGGCGGCAATGCTCTTTCGTCGTAGCCCCAGGCCGTGATACGCCTGCGCATCCCCCCACGGAGGTCCTCCATGTCCGCGACGTCGAATGGTCAGCCTGTGACGATGGGTTCTGGAAACAAGCTAAACGTCCCGGATCACCCAATCATCCCTTTTATTGAAGGCGACGGCACGGGGCGCGACATTTGGCGTGCCAGCGTGCGCGTTTTCGACGCCGCGGTCGAAAAGGCCTATGGCGGCAAGCGAAAAATCGCCTGGCTCGAAGTTCTTGCAGGCGAGAAGGCGTTCAAAGAAACGAACAACTGGCTGCCCGACGACACGGTCTTGGCGTTCCGCAAGTACCTCGTTGGCATCAAGGGGCCGCTCACCACGCCCATTGGCGGTGGCATTCGCTCGCTGAACGTTGCGCTGAGGCAGCTTCTCGACCTTTACGTGTGCTTGCGACCGGTGCGCTGGTTTCAGGGGGTGCCAAGCCCCGTGTGCCGCCCACAAGACGTCGATATGGTCATCTTCCGCGAGAACACGGAAGACATTTACGCGGGGGTCGAGTGGGAGGCGAAAAGCCCTGGAGCGCAGAAGGTTCTTGCGTTTATCGAAAAAGAATTCCCCAAAGACTTTAGGAAAATCCGTTTCCCAGGGTCGTCGGGTGTCGGTATCAAGCCGGTCAGCCAGGAAGGCACCGACCGCCTCGTTCGCGCGGCCATTCAATATGCCATTGTCAACAAGCGCAAAAGTGTCACCTTTGTCCACAAGGGCAACATCATGAAATACACCGAAGGTGCTTTCATGAAATGGGGATATGCCCTTGCCGAACGCGAATTTGCCGATCACGTTTACACCTGGGGGCAATGGGAAAAAACCAGAGAAGCGAGCGGCGAAGACGCTGCAAATGCGGAGCAAAAAGCAGCGCTCGCAAAAGGCAAAGTTCTCATCAAAGACGCCATTGCAGACATTACGCTCCAGCAGGTCATCACGCGCGCAAAAGAGTTCGATGTGATTGCGACTATGAATCTCAATGGCGACTACCTCTCCGATGCCCTCGCGGCGCAGGTTGGCGGCATTGGTATCGCACCTGGTGGCAACATCAATTATGTATCAGGACACGCCATTTTCGAAGCCACGCACGGCACGGCACCGAAATACGCCGACCTCGATAGGGTCAACCCAGGGTCGGTGGTTCTCTCAGGCGAGATGATGCTACGTCACATGGGGTGGACCGAAGCGGCCGATCGCATCATCAAAGGAATGGACGGCGCCATCACAAGCAAACAGGTCACTTACGATTTTGCACGTTTGATGGAAGGCGCGACCGAAATCAAGTGCAGTGCATTCGGCGATAACATCATCGCCCACATGTGACCGCTTTCGATTTGGCGCGATCTCTTCTCGTTGGCTCGTAGGGGCGTATGGCCATACGCCCCTACGAATATGCATTCGGGCGCGATGAATCGCGCCCCTACAACCAACATCACATAGGTGTAGGGGCGCAGCATGCTGCGCCCCTACTGCGTGATGCAAGGCGTGGGTGCTTCGTCGAGCTCGATAACGGGTTGGGCATCATCATCAGGTGCGCGCGCCGAAGCACCGTGAGACCGCGTTCCTGCGGTCGCGTTCATCGCAAAACACGTGGCTGCCACGGCGAGCACGGCGCACGCTATGCCAATGACAAAAGAACGCGCGAAACCGCTTTCGATTTGACGCGATTTCATCGTTGGCGGCTGCGGTGCGGTCCTCAAAGCCGGAAGAGGCTGTTCCGGTCCGCTCCTCGCCGACCGCCTCGAACTCGCGTCAACTTGAAAGCGGTCTATCACGGCAGCCGAGTGCCACGGCCGTAATTCGGGCGCCCGCGCAGCAGCGTTGCGCTCGTTTTCCGGGAGCGTGGCGAGCATCGACTGCACGAGCGAGTTCATGAGGCTTGCATCAACCGCCGCAGTTTTTTCCGATAATTCCGAAATGCAAGAGAAGTCGAGAAGCATGATCTCGCACTCTTCTGTAACGAAAACGCTGCGAGCGTCGAGCGCGCCAAGGGCATAACCTTCATGGTGAAGGACCGCGACGGCTCGCACGAGCGCGGCGCCGATACGAACCACTTCTGCTGCACTAAGCCCGGATGATTCACGACGACTCCACTCAGACGTGCCGATCCTCTCGCTGCGAAGGGCGTACGGCGCTCCTTGAGCCTGCGACGTACGTACAGTACGCCTCGGCTCTGCGGTGCGGCGTGCGCCCTTCTCGCTTCGGTCTCGGCCGTCTGCAGAAATCGCGTCGTGTATCATCCTGGCTGGCGGATGCCGCGCGGTCATGCGTTGGGCAAGGCTTTGGCCCACGAGCGAATCGATGACGAGGTAGGGCAGCCCGTCTTCGGTGATTCCGTCGTCGCGCACACTCAATGCCGAGGCGTGTGTTTTCGCGAGTGCCACCTCGACGTCGAACAGGCGGGCGTGGGCAGGCGACGCCGCCAGTTTGATCCACGCCGAAGCTCCGTTACGGTGAGTCGCTTCGTAAACGCTTGCCGCAGCAGACCGATGAACAAGCCGCCCGAGACGGTAACGCCCGTCAACAACGTAGCTTGGTTCGGTGCAAGTGCGCATGGGTTGGAGCATCGGGCCCTTTGAGCTTTCGGTGTGCGAGGCGTGCGAGAACAGGGCCGGATTTAACGCGCACGCCACGAACGTCAAACTCGGCTTGCTATGTCTTGTGTCGCGTTGTGTGAGGCGCAACACCGACAAGTGAGCCAATGGCGGATGCGAGCGACGCGATCCGCGCAACCACATGGACCGTGATGTACCGGTATCATGTTAAAGATGCGCCGTTTACGCATGATTCGGCCCAATATGCCGCTATTGTCACAAGGTGTGTTGATATCGATGTTAGCTTGTCGCGCCCCCGCGACACTGTCGCTCGGCAAGCGCACATAACCGAATCGTTTTTGCGCGAGACATTCGCCATCGCGTTCATCGCGTCTTATACTGCTCGACTACGCTGGTTCATTCGGCCAGCCATGCTTGTTCGCTTCGCTCACCTCGATCATTATGAAGGGCATCGCGAAGGGCATGAGCCGTGCACCACTACCGCAGTAGCGTCTAGTTAGAGCCACAACTCACGAGGGAATTATCCCACATGCAGACCACTTCTGTCAAGTTTGTCGTTCGCCTATTCGCACTCGCCGCTCTCGCAGCCACACCCATCGTGTCGTCCATTGCGTGCAGCACGGATTTTTCGCCCACACCGTGCACAAGCGACGCCGACTGCAGTGGTGGCCTCATTTGCAGCCTCGAGGCCACGCCTGCTGTTTGCAGCGACTCCATCGGATCGACAATCTTAGTCGGTACGGTTGGCCCGCTCTCCGGCGTGAATCAAAGCGTAGGCGTTGAGGCCAGAAAAGGCATTCAGCTTGCGTTCGACGCGCAAAACGCACAAGGCGGAATTCGCGGTCGGCAGCTCGAACTCGTGTCTCGCGACGACGTGTCGATCCCAACGAATACCGTGACTGACGTGGAGCAGCTGCTCAATGTACAACAGGTGACCAGCGATCCGCCGCGGTGCCCGAGCTCAACGACCTCTCCGCTCCCAGACAACGTCCCCGTGCCGGACATTTCCAATGCTCTGGTTCGTGGTCCGGGCAGCGTGATTGCGCTTCTTGGTAACGTTGGCCCCACGCAGGCGCTGCTAAGCGGACCTTATGTCATTGAAACGGGCGCGCTGTGGTTTGGCACCATGACCGGTCTGTCTCCTCTTTTGCGCGACAACACGGCCGGTGCATGCTCGAGCTCGATTTTCAATGTTCGAGCGAGCTATGAACAAGAAGCCGCGGCCGATATCCAATACCTTCAGCACAGCGGCGTTCCCGATCCACAGCACTTTATTACTTACGTATCGGAAGACGTGCTCGGCCTTTATGCAGCAGGAATCGTACAAGGAACGTTTAAGGCGGTCTACAACGGGTTAGACACCACTCAGCTCGTTTCGTCGCCACCCGACGACATGGGCGCGGTCGACGCGAAGGCTGAGATTGCCGAGTCGCAATACATACAGCCATTGCTCGACAATGATACTACATCCCATCATACCGTTGGAATCGCTATGGGGGCCGAGTACGCACCAGCCGCAGAATTCATCAAAAAAATTCGCCAGTGGCAGTATGCCAACCCGGAACGATTGAGCCGCCTCACCCTCCTATTCATTGCCATATCCGACGTTTCGGCCAACGCGCTTTCCACACAGCTAGTCGGACTCGACACGACGGAACCGCTGGGTCCAGCGGGGGCTTCTTATACCACCGATGTGACCGTTTCCAATGTCGTTCCCAACTACGACTCGGACCAAGGCGACATCACGAACCAATACAACGCGGCGCTTTTGGCAACGAATCAAACGCCTAGCTTTCCTTCTTTCGAAGGCTATGTTGCTGCAAGGGTCTTCATTTTAGGCCTGCTCGCGCATAACGGGCCTTTCACACCGGAAGCGCTCGTTGGCACATTCGAAAGCCTTCCAGCACATGACATTGGCCTTGGCCCAGCCGGTTTCTCGTCGCAGCCTCACCAGTATTTGAATTCGGTGTGGGGCACCGGCCTTAACCCCGACGGAACATTTAAGAATCGCTTTTTCTGGAGCAATGGAAGTCTCCAGCCCATCACCCAATAAACACAATTCACCACTCACCACCACTCATCACATAATAACGCCAACACAAGGCATCCAACCTTAGCCCACGCAAGGAAACATCCGTGACGCACGTTCTTGGAAAGTATCAGCTTATCGCCGAAATCGCCCGCGGTGGGATGGGCATCGTCCATCTTGCCGTTACCCACGGCCCGGCGCGCTTCAGCAAATTGCTCGTTGTCAAAGAGCTAAAGCCCGAGCTCGCCGAAGATCCTGCTTACCTCGAGATGTTCCTCGAAGAAGCACGGCTGGCCGCACGACTCAATCATCCAAATATCGTTCAAACCTACGAGGTAGGCGCTTATGGCCAACGCCATTACATTGTAATGGACTACCTCGAGGGCGTACCCCTTGCCCGTATTTTGCGCAAGAAAACCGACGCTTTCACGCTGGCCATGCAGCTTCGCGTCATTTGCGATGCATTGCGCGGCCTAAGCTACGCACACACCCTTGCTGATTTCGACGGCACGCCGCTTGGCATCGTGCACCGTGATGCAACACCGCAAAATGTGTTTATTACGTATGACGGCCAAGTAAAGCTTGTCGATTTCGGCATTGCCAGGGCACACGACAGCAGCGTTGAAACGCAGCAAGGCATTCTCAAAGGCAAGCCAGCGTACATGGCGCCCGAGCAAATTGCGGGCGAGGTCGACGCGCGTGCTGACGTGTATGCCATGTCGGTGGTGCTTTGGGAAGCCATTGCCGGCCGCCGAATGTGGCACAAGAAAAGCGATGTCGAAGTTCTCACTTCGGTGTTCAAAGGCGAAGTGCCATCGCTTCGTGCTGCCAAGCCAGACGTCGACGAAGCCCTTTTGAAGATCTGCGAGAAAGGGCTCGCCAAAAACCGCGACGATCGCTTTGAAAGCGCTCAGGCGCTTGCGAACGCCCTCGAGGCGTACATGGTGGCACGAGGCTGGGCTCCTTCCATGCGCGAAGTGGGTCAACTCGTCTCCGATATGTTCGCGAAAGAACGCGCTTCGGTGCGTGCGATCATCGACGGGCAGCTGCAGTCACTGCGTTCGGGTTGGAACCAAGACGAAAAGCTGCCGGTCATTGTGCCAACGCGCGTCGACAATCCGACCCCGAGCAGAACGGGCTCAATTGCACAAAACTTCGGGCCAGCGTTCAATCCAGGCAATCCAGGTGTGCCAGTAGCACCCCAATCAGGAACGCTCGTTACTGGCATGACCGGTTTCACCGGCGTTACCGGTGTCACCGGCTTTACCGGCACTGGGCCAACCCCAGCCGGATCGGTTGCCGACGTCAACTCAATTTATCTGATGCGCGAGCATAACCGATGGCGCAAAATCGCCCTCGGTTCCGTGGCCGCGCTGCTGGTGATTGGGGCCGTCATCGTCACGCGGTTCACCGATCATTTCGGCGACTCGCCGCCGACCGCGGCACCGACCGCAGCGGCGGCTCCTGACAGCGGCAACGTTGCACCTGCAGCCGCGCCGTCTCCTGGGGTCGCGGCTCCGTCGACCGGTAGCGGTCACGATGAAACCGGCACCGTCACGCACGAAATTCGCGTGACCGCCACCCCTGCGACCGCGGAAATCGCCTTCAACGACATTACGTACGCGAATCCTGCAACGGCCGTTTGCAAGCACGGCGACGTGCTTATTCTGCGCGTCAACGCGAATGGCTATTCCGCACGAGAGCGGCGCATCGATTGCAACTCCGATGAAGTCATCGAGCTTGCGCTCACCGCTGTGCCCCACGGGCACACGTGGACTCCGCACACGGCGACGCCTCACGCGGCGCCTCCACCTGCCGACGCCGCGCCGGCCGCGCCGCCGGCACCGAAAGCAGACTGCAATCCTCCCTTTTACTTTGAAGGCGACAAGAAAGTCTTCAAACCTGGTTGCCTCTGATTGCACCATTCGATTGTCTGATTGATTGAAATTGAAACTGACCTGAAGAAGCATCCCATGGAGAAAAAGGAAATGCATTTCCGATTTGTCCGCCTTCTCGGCCTCGGCGTAGGTACGGTCTCGATTCTTGTCAGTGGAGCAGCCGGGGCCGCACCGCCACCACCATCGCCGCCGGCGCAAACGCCGGCGGCGGCGCCGCCAACAAAAGAAGAATGCGTCGCCGCGTTCTCCCGCGGCCAAGATTTGCGTGACCAAAACCAGGTGTCACGGGCGCGCGCGACATTCCTCATCTGCGCCAATACCGCCTGCCCACAGCTCGTTCAGGCCGATTGCGCGCGCTTTGCCGACGAGCTCGAAAAGCTGGTTTCGTCGCTCACTTTCAGCTCGCGCGACGACCAAGGTATTGACCTGCCAGACACGCAGGTTTTCATCGACGACAACCAAGTGGCCGCGCGGCTCGAAGCGGGTACGCCGATCGACGTCGACCCTGGTCCGCACACAATTCGCTTCGTTCACGCCGGCAAAACCGTGGTGCATCCGATCGTGGTAGGCGAAGGCGAGAAGGCACGGCACGTTGCCGCCACCTTTGGCGAGCAAAACACTGCCACCAGCACCCCGGTGGCGCACGA
The DNA here is from genome assembly GCA_009780955.1 of Polyangiaceae bacterium. Classification (GTDB taxonomy): domain Bacteria; phylum Myxococcota_A; class Polyangia; order Polyangiales; family Polyangiaceae; genus Labilithrix. The sequence continues at coordinate 21,883 of WQZB01000054.1, forward strand.
AAAACCCAAGGAAGAAGAATTCCGACCCGTTTTGCCGCTGGTCGTTGCAGGCGTTGGCGCTGCTGCGGCTGTCACGGGGCTCGTGCTCACGTTCGTTGGCTTTGGCAAGGTGCCCGATGGTTGCTCGACCTCGTCGCATCAGTGCATGGCAGCGCCAGGCACTACGACCTTCAGCGACGCGAAAAGCGGCGTTAAGCTCGCCAATGTCGGCATTGGCACGACCATCGCCGGAGGCGCTGTTCTCGCTGGCGGCCTCATTTGGTATTTCGTGCAGCCAGTCGAGAAAACAACCACCACGGGCAGCATTCATGTATCGCCGTGGGCTGGCGGAAATTCTGGAGGCGTAACCGCATTTGGAACGTTTTAGGGCGGCCACAAGGGCCGCCCCTACGAATGCGATTTGTTGATTTGATTGTAGGGGCGTATGGCCATACGCCCCTACGAATGTGTGCGATCTACCGTGATGACCTGCGCCGGCGGATTAGCCCCGCAAGCGCAATGGCTGTAACGCCGGCAACCGAGCCAAAGCCGGCGCCGTGGTTTGCGCCCGCAGGCACCGAGCAGGAGCTGCCGCCGCCACCACCGCCGGTGGTCGCGGTCGATGCGTTGGTGCCGGCGTCGTTCGTGGGTTCGGGCGTGCCGCTGTCCGTGTCAGGGACGACGACGGACGACTCCACGCATTGATGCGTGCCTGTATCGCAAACCGGTTGCGATGCATTGGTGCAATCATCATTTATGTTGCAACCGCCGGACGGCATGCAAGTGCCATTCGCGCTGCAACCGCCCGAGCGACACGCTGCCGGGTTGTCAGCAATGCATTGGGTGCTATCGGCCAAGCCGCATTTGTGGTCGTTGTCGTCGCAAGCTTCCGATTGGCACACGGTAGGGCCGTTTTCGACCGTGCATGACGACCCTTCGCCGTTTGGTTGCTTGGGCAGGCACTTGTTCGTACCGGTGTCGCAGTACTTGCTGGTGTCGTCGCATGCGCCGTCGGCGTTGCAGTCATTCGGGGCTTGGCAGGCACCTTGGTTTGTGCAAACGCCAGAGCGGCATTGCGTAGCAGTGTCTTGCGTGCAGGCGTCGCCTGGTGCAAGGCCACATTTGCCATCGCTGCCGCAAACGCCCGTGGCGCACACGGTAGCGGCGTTGTTGGCATCGGTGTCGATCGTTGAGCAGTTGCCGTCGCCGTTCTTGTAGAGCGTGCAGAGGTTTGTATCGGTGTCGCAGGTGTTTCCGTTTCCTCCGCAGTCGGCATCGGCCGTGCAACCTCCGGTAACGGTGATGTCGCTGACGAGGAGGCCTTCCTGTCCACCAGTATCTTCAACAACGAACGTAATCGTGTTCTCTCCGGGTAGGAACGTGTTAGGCCCACCTGGGGATACTTGAGCGGGAATCGTGAACTGGTCGAGCGAACCGTATGCTCCCGATTCCGTTTTGGAAATAATATCTGGGTCGAGCGCCACGTTGTTGACCTTAATCGTGCAAAAATCGTCGCATGCCCAGCGCCCAGTCACGCTAATCGACGACGGCGGAACACCCGGAGGCACTGTGAGCTTCGTTTCATATAGATACGTGTTGTCAATACCTTTGCCCGGATCGTCCACGCCCCACGCATTCAAGGAGCAGCTAATCCACTGAGCCGCCACTGGTGGGTCCGCTGCTGGTGGATCGATCCAGGTGTTTGGGAGGACACCTGGGGCAGATGCCTTAGTTACAACGAACGGTGCTCCAGGCTCGCAATTCCCATCCTGCGTAGTGGCCGTGTAGTGCTGATCCTGCGCTTGATCGGCAAGTAGATCGTTATTGCTGTCGACGCCCGTTGGGAACAACGCGGCCGTCAACTGCTCGCTCGCCGTGAGAGCCGCCGAGGTGCTTCGGGTTGCACCGGTACTGGCTTTGGTTTGCGGCGGTGATGCGCTCGAGCAGGCTGCCACGCCTGCGAGCCCAACGACAGCCAAGAAAAGGTGCCTCTGACAAAAGCCTATTTTCAACATGATCGTTTGTCTTTCTCCACGCGGAAAAATCTAATAAAACCTGCTACTTGCGACTCCTCTTCGCGATCCTTCCAAGCGCATCCGCGCCTGCGATGGCCGAGCCTACACCATTGCGGCCCAGACGAGCGTGACAGTATCACGCAGGGTTGAGGCTCGTACAGCCAAGCGAAAAAATAACAGCCGCAGCGGTGCCGATATGGGGGGTGTGAGGGCGTGCGGCCACGCGCCCCTACCTCATCCGATCTTTTTTCCCGCTTCGACGCAACACTTCGCGAGACTGGTCGCCTTGTACCTGTAGACCGCGTTCAAGTTGACGCCGGCCTAGCAATGTTTTTTTGAACCATTGCGGAAAGGTTCCTCCCCAATGAAAAGTTTTGCTCCTTGCTCCTTGCTGTTGGCTGCCTAGCGTCATGCGGCGGCGCGTTTGGTGATGCCCCGGGTTCGAGCGGGTCGAGTTCATCCGACGGCGGGTCGGGTCAAACCAATGGTGGCACCGACTCCGATGGCGGGTCGGGAACCAATGGTGCCACCCATTTGGACGGTGGGGTCGTTGACCCCGGCACCACGTTCTGGTTCGTGGACGCTCAAGGCCCGGTGCAGCAGGTTGTGCAAGAGCAAATGGCCTTTATCCCCATTAAAATCACACGATATATAACGCCTGGAACGGATATCAAAATCGATATAATAAATCCGCCCGAGGGTATTTCTGCCGTGGGCTCGCTCACCATTTCATCCGGCCAGAGCACCGGGACGCTTGCCATTGCCGTTGGCGCATCCAGCCCTGACGGCAGATTGCGAATAATGCTATCAGGCGCGCCGTTGTGCACGACGAGCAGCGGGTCTCGTGGCGGCGAGCTGCTTTTTGATCGAAGCGATTTCCTCTTCAATTCGACGGTGGATCGGATCTGCGTGGCCAGCTAGCTCCCGGTCGAGTTCCGCGAAGCCCTTCGCGGTCTCGGCACGATGCGCATCAAGCTTGGCTGCGAGTGTGGTGACCTTGGTATCGAGCGTGTCGACTTTGACTTCGACTGCGCGAAGGCCGTCTTTCGTTGCCATCTCGGAGCGAAGTGTTGCCATCTCGGAGCGAAGCGCCGAGAGTTCGCCCTTCGTTGCCATCTCGGAGCGAAGCGCCTGCAGTTCGCCCTTCGTTGCCATCTCGGTACGGAGCTGTTGAATCAGCTCGACTACGTCTTGGATCGTTGGTTCGGACATCGCGTTCACGTTACATGAGTGTACGATAGACGAACAAGTGCTCGTCGTGCCTACCAGAGCGCGTTATGGCTTCGCCGCCCGACATCAACGCCGGCGCTCGATGAGCAACGCCCGAGGATGGCCCGAAAAACGCGCATTCAAATCCAGAGCGCAGCGAGCTCCAACTCGATGGCGTCAAAGGGCTCTGCACGCACCTTGGCGTCGTCGCAATAGGTAGCCACGCGCAGCCATAAGCCATTTTGGAGTCGATGGACTTCCAACGTGCGCGCGATGGGATCCACGAACCAGAGATGGCGCACGCCTTCGCGCGCATACACATCCATCTTGCCGGTGCGATCGAGTTTTTCGGTGCTGGGCGAAATCACTTCGCAAACCCAATCCGGAGCGAGCTCGGTGAAGGCTGTGGCAGGAACCTTCGGCATCCTTTCGCGACGCCACCCGGCAATATCCGGAACCACGACGTCTTCGCCAAAGTGGAGCTCGGGTTCGTCGCGGATGATCCAGCCACCGGGACCGCCGCGCCCGCGATCAAAGGGACCACCGAGATCCATCCCGAGCACAGACGACGCACTCGCATGCGGGAACGCGGGCCGCGGATTCGTGTAAAGTACACCGTCAATAATTTCGGCGACGAGCGGCCATGGCGCACGCACCAGATCGTCGTACGTCGCTCTATGCTGTTGCGCCACCGCTACCATGAGCCATCAAGTATAGCAGGCGCGTTCCTTCAGCCCGCTTTCGATTTAACGCCGTCCAAATGCCTCGCGGCCCGTTTCGCTGCAGTAGATGGCAGCAAAACGAGCCTCGAATGCGTTTTATCGTCGGTTGTAGGGGCGCGATTCATCGCGCCCTCGGCATCGGCAATGGTATGGATTCCGAAATGCCCACGTCGGGCGCCATGAATGGCGCCCCTACGAATCCGCTATCGAAAGCGGCTTACCGCGATGACCGGCGCCGGCGGATCAAACCCGCAAGCGCAATGGCTGTAACGCCGGCAACCGAGCCAAAGCCAGCGCCGTGGCTTGTGCCCGCAGGCACCGAGCAGGAGCTGCCGCCGCCACTGGATGTCGACCCGCCAGAGCCAGCGTCTTCCGTGGGTACACACTGATGCGCGGCTGCGTCGCAAACCGGCTGCGATGCGGTGCAGTCTTCATTTACGTTGCAGCCGCCGGCCGGCATGCAAGTGCCATTCGTGCTGCACGCGCCCGATTGGCACACGATCGCGGCGTTGTCGGCTGTGCATGACGAGCCTTCGCCGTTTGGTTGCTTGGACACGCACCCGTTCGTCTGATCGCAGTACATGCTGTCATCAGCGCACGAGCCGTCGTCGTTGCACGGGATGAAGTCCGCGCACGTGTTGTCGCTACCGCACCTGCCGAAGCGGCATTGCGTAGCGTCTTGCGTGCACGCCTCGCCTGGTGCAAGGCCGCATTTGCCATCGCTGCCGCAAGCTCCCGATTGGCACACGGTGGCGGCGTTGTTGGCAGCGGTGTTATCCGTTGAGCAGTTGCCTTGGCCGTTCGGGTAGAGCGTGCAGAGGCTTGTATCGGTGTCGCAGGTGTTTCCGTCTCCGCAGTCGGCGTCGGCCGCGCAGCCGCCAGTCATGGTGATGTCATTGATAAGGAGGCCTTCGGGGTTGGGTGCGGGGTTATCCTGATTATCTGTAGTGCTTGCGGTATTTCTGACGACAAAATTGATCGTGTTGTCCCCAGCCTGGAATGTTCCCGCAGGAATCGTGAAGGAGCCGGTGGGCTTGTAGCCTGGGTCGGTTGTGTTGACGACGGCGTCATTGGGGTCGTCGAAGGCATCCGGAGCGAAGTTCGCCGGGGCAATATTTAGATCTGCCGGCTGAGTCATCACCACCGTATCTCCGCCAATAACGACAACGAGTGGCGCGCCGCCATTGACCGTAATCCAGCACCAGTTGTCGCATGCCCAGTCGCCGGTCACCTGAACTGTCGACGCTGGCACGCCTGCAGGTATGGTGAGTGTGGTTGTGTAGGTGTAGTCTGTGCTCCCGTTACCGGCTGGGTCTACAGTCCCTTGATCTGTAGGTGTCGCACAGGAGATCCACTGAGCCGGCGGTGTTGGATCGGCCCAATGGCCTGAGACAACCGGTGCGCCGCCATTGTCGACACTGACGGAAATAGCATACGCGTGGCCAGTACAATTCGGATCAGGCGGATCGGATGTGACCGTGTAGTGCGGGTCGGGGACGGGCGGATTGTTCGCATCGCCAAACGCCAGCGAATTTCCGTCGGCGTCAACGCCTGTTGGGAACAACAGTGGAGTGTCGGGGTTATTCAACAGGTCGTTCGCCGTGAGAGCCGCCGAGGTGCGTCCGGTTGCACCGGTTGCGCCGGCATTGGTTTGTGGCGTCGATGCGCTCGAACAGGCTGCCACACCTGCGAGCCCAACAACGGCCAAGAAAAGGTGCCTCTGACAAAAGCTTATTTTTAACATGGTTGTTCGTCTTTCTCCGTGAGGAAAAATCCAATGAAACAGATTACTTGTGACTCCTTTTCGCGATACATCACAAACGCACAAGCGCCTGCAATGACCGCAAACCGATGGCGAGCCTACACCTTTGTGATTCATAAGCGTGACAATATTGCGCACGACTGAGACTTTCGTGTGGCCAAGCAAACAAATGACAGCTACATGCAACTTCAGCGTGCCACCAGGAGTGCCAACGTGGGGAGGGCACATTGGCGCATTGCGGCTGCGGGTGTGTCACGCGGTGGGGCCGCAGCATGTGTGCCCCTACCTTATCCGTATTTTTATGCGCTTCGAAGAAACTCTTCGCTTATCCGATGGTCGCTATCTATTACAAATCTGATTTGACCCCGATACGTCCATTGGCAATCAATGGCATCGTTCCCATATCCGTCTCCAACACCTTGCCCAATCCCACTGGCGGGTCGCTCTATACGGGGCGGCCACCAGGGGCCGCCCCGTCTCGATCGTAGGACGTGCATTCAAATCCAGAGCGCGGCGAGCTCCAACTCGATGGCGTCAAAGGGCTCTGCGCGCACTTTGGCGTCGTCGCAATAAGTGGCCACGCGCAGCCATAAGCCATTTTGGAGTCGATGAACTTCCAGCGTGTGCGCGATCGGATCGACGAACCAGAGATGGCGCACGCCCTCGCGTGCATACACATCCATTTTGCCAGTGCGATCGAGTTTTTCGGTGCTGGGCGAAAGCACTTCGCAAACCCAATCCGGAGCGAGCGTGAAAAAGGCCGTGGCGGGAACCTTTGGCATCCTTTCGCGACGCCACCCGGCAAGGTCCGGAACCACGACGTCGTCGCCAAAATGAAACTCGGGTTCGAAGAGGATGATCCAGCCGCCAGGACCGCCGCGCCCGCGATCAAAGGGACTACCGAGATCCATCCCGAGCACAGACGAGGCACTCGCATGCGGGGAGGCAGGCCGCGGATTCGTGTAAAGTACACCATCCACAATCTCCGCGACGAGCGGCGATGGCACGCGCACCAGATCGTCATAAGTCGCTCTATGTTGTGTCGCCACGGCTACCATGATTGCTCAGTGTAGCAGGCGCGTTCCTTATGGCGCCAATATCGTCGATGACTTCGACCTTCATCTACCCATCAGCAATCGCTATGAGGAAGTTGGCCGCGAATGCGTTGGCGCGAACCTCGATGGCGTGCCCGAGGCCAAGGCGACGTCGCTCATCTTCTGCAAGATGCTGCCCCTGGTGGACGGCCTCCAGGCGTGCTTTCGGCTGCCTCGCGCGCCCTGATCCGAAAAAATAGCTCAGCCAAATTTTTGCGCTTCGACGCAACCTTTCGCGAGACCGGTCGACTTGTACATTTAGACCGCGTTCATGTTGACGCCGGCCTAGCAATGTTTTTTTGAACCATTGCGGAAAGGTTCCTCCCCCAATGAAAAGTTTTGCTCCTTGCTGTTGGCTGTTGGCTGCCTAGCGTCATGCGGCGGCGCGTTTGGTGATGCCCCAGGCTCGAGCGGGTCGGGTTCATCCGATGGCGGAGCGTCGGATCAAACCAATGGCGGCACCGGCTCCGATGGCGGGGGTCACGCCACCCTCGACGGCGGAGTCGTTGACCCCGGCGTTACGTTCTCGTTCGTGCAAGCCGATGGCCCGGTGCAGCAGGTTGTGCAAGAGCAAACCGCCATCATCCCCATTACCATCACGCGATATATAACGCCTGGAACGGATATCAAAATCGATATAATAAATCCGCCCGATGGCATTTCCTCTGTGGGCTCGCTCACCATTGCACCCGGCCAGAGCACCGGGACGCTTGCCATTATCGCTAGGCCCCTTGTGGTCGCCCCTGCGATGGGCAACGGCGTCTTCGCGGAAAGCGTTGGCCGTACGTTTCGCCGCGCAGCTCACTCATGGGGATCGTATGGCGTTCAGCTAAGCTTGCGTCTCGAGCCCCCAGTCGCCCTTGCGCCCTGAATGAAGCTTGATTTTCCACGCTGCAGGTACGATCGGCTCAATTCGCTTGAGATCCTCGAGCGAGTAGTCCTGCACCTGGGAGTTGAACACGACCATCATTCGCAGGAGGCGATCGGCACTCGTTCCAATGGGCTCCTTGTCGTTCTCCCAATGCGACACGGTCGAGGCAGTGACGCCCATGTGTTCAGAAAAATCGATTCCAGACAAGCCGAGGTAGGTTCGAAGAAAGCGCACCTCGCGACCCGACAATCGCGCCCGCTTGTGAACGATCGCCATCGCGATGCAGCGATGGAGCCCAGCAGCGTTGGGAAGAGGGACCTCTTTCGCGCCGCAATGCGGACAGGTTCGGATCTCAACACCGTACAGGATGACGTTGTCTAGGCCGCACTCGGTGTAGAGATGGACGCCACGCTGGACCGTCATTTCCCCCTTGCATTTGCGGCATGGTTTCATCGCTTCGCCCTCCAAGCGGTTACGACAATGAGCTCTGTTTCGTCACAGTTCACGTCGTCCGCAACTTTCGACGCTGGATCTGGGTCAAAAGCGACAACGAACGTCATGCGTTGCGTGCAGACCTGATGCCGCCACCCGCCGTTTTCCCATTCTGCTTCCTGAACGGTCCCGGCGCGCAGAACGTTCAATGCGTCGACGTCATTGAGCCCATCTTTGTTCATTTCATCGCGCCCGTGCTGGCACACGACAAAGGTACCTTCTTTCAACAGGCGCCGAATGAGCTTTTTCGCCTCGGGCGCCGGAATCGGCATGGCAAATTATCTAACACACGCTTGCGAAAATCGCAAGTATCATATGCCCTCGCCGCCGCCTCAATCGACCGCCGCGCCATTCAAATCCAGAGCGCAGCAAGCTCCAACTCGATGGCGTCAAAGGGCTCAGCGCGCACCTTGGCATCGTCGCAATAGGTGGCCACGCGCAGCCACAAGCCATTTTGGAGCCGATGGACTTCCAACGTGCGCGCAATTGGATCTACGAACCAGAGATGGCGCACGCCTTCGCGCGCATACACATCCATTTTGCCGGTGCGATCGAGTTTTTCGGTGCTTGGCGAAAGCACCTCGCAAACCCAATCCGGAGCGAGCGTGAAGAAGGCCACGGCGGGAACCTTCGGCATGCGCTCGCGCCGCCACCCCGCAATATCCGGAACCACAACGTCTTCTCCAAAATGAAATTCGGGTTCGAAGAGGATGAACCAGCCGCCAGGACCACCAGGCCCGAGATCAAAAGGGCCGCCGATACGAACTTCCAATGCGGACGAGGAGCGCGCATGCGGGGACGCAGGCCGCGGATTCGTGTAAAGTACACCGTTCACAATCTCCGCCACGAGCGGCGATGGCACACGCACCAGATCGTCGTAAGTCGCTCTATGTTGTGTCGCCACGGCTACCATGATTGCTCAGTGTAGCAGGCGCGTTCCTTCGACAAGATGCCCATTCAAATCCAGAGCGCAGCAAGCTCCAACTCGATGGCGTCAAAGGGCTCAGCGCGCACCTTGGCGTCGTCGCAATAGGTAGCCACGCGCAGCCACAAGCCATTTTGGAGCCGATGGACTTCCA
>WQZB01000055.1 GCA_009780955.1 Polyangiaceae bacterium
CAGGTTCTTCTTGCTCTGTACCTTTACCAACGCCGCCGTCAGCGTCGTCTTGCCGTGATCGATGTGTCCTATCGTCCCTACGTTCACGTGCGGCTTGGTTCGCGCGAATTTCTCTTTGGCCATTTCGATTTCTCCAACAACCTCACATGAGGGCAAACGGAACAAGCGGGCTAGCGGTCTGCTGAGCCCACCACGGGACTTGAACCCGTGACCTCTTCCTTACCAAGGAAGTGCTCTACCACTGAGCTAGGTGGGCAGGAGCCAGTAAATTAGGCGCAACTTCGAGCGGGAGACCGGATTCGAACCGGCGACGTTCAGCTTGGAAGGCTGACGCTCTACCAACTGAGCTACTCCCGCACGTGTGGAGGGTGTTGGATTCGAACCAACGTAGGCTAAGCCGGCAGATTTACAGTCTGCTCCCTTTGGCCGCTCGGGCAACCCTCCAAGATCGCAACAACGCTCAAAAAAAAGCATAGTAACCTAGAAAAATGCAGCAAAATGAAAGTCGTACGGCTTTCGGATCGAGCTAGCGAGGGGACTTGAACCCCTAACCACCTGTTTACAAAACAGGTGCTCTACCGATTGAGCTACGCCAGCAAGGCGACCCCGGTGAAAAAAAATCCGAAATTTTCTGCCAGGGAGGGACAAGGGCGCGCAAGATAGCCGACCTATCGGCGACGCGCAAGCAAGACAAGCGCCACCCCGCGTCAACTTGAAAGCGGTCTCAAGATCATGCTTTGCGGCGCGCCATGATCTGCTTCGACCCTTCCTTTACGGCCTTGAGGTAAACCGAAACCGGTGCGAAGCGCTTCATCATCCACGCGGCTTTCGCATCGGCATGCGTGACAATTCGGAACTCACGACGTGCTACGCCGCGAAAAACGCGATCGGCAATGTCGTCGGCGCCTTTTGTGGCCCGCGTGATCAAACCATCGGCAAGGTGCGCCACATCGGGGTTCGCGGCTCGCATCGATGCATTGAGGTTCGTACGAAAGAAAGATGGGCAAACCACCGAAACGTAAATGTTGTCGGGAGCGAGTTCGACGGCAAGCGTTTCGGAGATGGCGACAACAGCTGCTTTCGTTGCATTGTAAGCGGACATGAGCGGCGGGTGAATGAGCCCTGCGGCGGACGCGACGTTCACGAAGTAACCGCCTCGGTGGCGCCGGAACAAAGGAGTGAAAGTCTTGCAGCCGCGCACAACTCCGAGAAGGTTGATGTCAACGGCCCACTGCCAGTCGACCATTGGCACATCGGCAATGCCACCGCCCACGGCCACGCCCGCATTGTTCACCACAACGTCAACTCCGCCCCATTGCCGCTCGAGCCAGTCGGCCGCAGCCATGAAATCGTCTTCCTTGCGCACATCGCAACGCATGGCGTGCACACGGCGGGCCTTTCCTTCGAGCAGCGCGGCAGTCTGCGCGGCGCCGCCCTCGTCGACATCGGTGACAAGCACAGAAAAACCGTCTTTTGCGTAGCGCTTGGCAAGCGCACACCCAAGGCCCGAGGCGCTACCTGTAATGAAAATTCGCTTGTTGTCCATGCGGCCCAGGCTATCGCGAAAAGCTCGACAACGGGTGACGACGGATTACGACTTACGACCGCTTTCAAGTTGCGGTCACCCACCATCGCAACCCCATCGCGAACCGGTACCATCAGATGCCTTGACGAGCGGGCATCGCTCGATAATCGAGCCATCAGGGCGCACGGCTGTCAACGCAATGGCTTGCGAGCTGACCTCGGCTTCAATGAAGTGATGGGTCGACTCGATTTTGCGCGAGAACGGAAGTGGTGATTTTACGTTGTAAAGCGGCGCGCCACCGCCACCGGTGACAACGTAGGGTAGGCCTTCGTGCATGCCGCGTTCGTAGAGGTGATCGTGTCCGGCAAAAACGATATCAACGCGATGCGCCGTGAGAAGCTCCGGAATTTTTGCTTCTGCGAAGCGAACGTTGTTGCCGTGCGGCCCACTTGACCACGGACTATGGTGAACCACCACGATACGCCAGACGAGCCCTGGCTCGTAATCGGCCTGGCCAAGAGCCGTTTCAAGCCACGAACGCGCCTCGCCTTCGCGGTAAGAGACCATGCCGTTGATGAGAAAAAAGCGGGTGTTACCCCATCGAAATGTGCTGGCAAGTTCCGCAAGCGTAGCGTTATCGCGCGGACCGAAATAGCGCGCGTACAAAATGCCGGCACCGTCGGTAAGCTCGTGATTTCCAACGCACGAAGCGAGAAGCTTGGTTTTGAGCAATGGCGCCTCGATGTCGAAAAACGTTTGCCAGTCGGACTTCGACGCGCCATCGGCCACGAAATCGCCCGTGTGAACGAGAAAATCGGACGGGCGCGATGCCATGGCCCGCACAACCGCCGCGTGGGCTGCGTGGTCGGTGCGGTTGTCGCCATACACCAAGAACCGGAACGTTGCGTTGGCGCCATTTTTCGGCGCCGTGACGAATGAAGCAGTGGAAGGTGGCGCCCCTGCTGCCCCTTGCACCTTGACAGTCAGATCGTAGGCTTTTGCAGGCTCGAGCCCAGCGATCGGCACACGGTGCAGCGCGCGCGGTTCGGCGCTGCGCACCGTGCGCACCGGCGCGGCTCCCGCGGCACCTGCACCGCCTGCCCCCTTTGCCGCAACGCCAACTTCGACCGGCGCGGGCGGATCGACTTCCACGCGCACTTCTGCGTCAGATGTCGTGATCCGCGAAAACCAAGGTCCTTTGACAACTCGCGCGGCGTTGGACTCGGCCGCTGCCCGCTTCTCGCCAATTACGCCAAGCGGCAAGGTCGCGATGAGCGCAAGAAAAAGTGCAGCATGCAATGTTCGCATCGGGCCTCAATCTTAGGCCTACTGCCGGGAGTTCCCCGGCAGTAACGTTGGAATTGAAACGAACCGGTCGACTCCACAGTCTCAAAATACTAGGGTTCTTATCGGAATGCTCGACGACGTACACAAAGAGTTGGTCGATTCGATCGCCAAGGCCCACGAGGCGCTCAAGCGCGATCTTGCCAAGCTGCGCGCCGGCCGCGCCAACGCGAGCATGCTCGGCGGCATTCGCGTCGAATATTATGGGGCGATGACTCCCTTGACGCAGATGGCCAACGTTGCTGTCCCAGAGCCGCGCATGCTCACTGTCAAGCCCTGGGATAAGAATGCGATCAAGGCTGTCGAGAAAGCCTTGCGTGAAAGTGAGCTCGGCCTCAATCCTCAAACCGATGTCGACCTTATTCGCATTCCGCTTCCGCCGCTGACCGAAGAGCGACGCCGCGACTTCGTCAAAATCGCACGCAAGTACGGCGAAGAATGCAAAGTTGCGATTCGCAAAGCCCGCCACGAGGCGCTCGACATGCTAAGTGAGATGGACAGCTCCGGCACCGCGGCAACCGACGACATTGACCGGGCCAAACGCAAAGTGGAAGACACAATTGGCGATGCCGTAAAAGTCGTGGATGGAATCATTGGTCAAAAAGAAAAAGACATCATGGAGGTATGATTGTTCGTAACTTTTTGTCATCGTTGTTCAAATCGACGCCGGGCTTGACATCACGAAGGTTTACCGGCGAGCCTACTTCGACAGCGGAGCCGTGAGAATTTGATGCGGGCAATCGCAGCAGGTGCAAGCGACGTCGGGCTCCAAAGGGAGCACAACGAAGACTCCTTCATTGTTCTGAAGGAATACGACTTGTTCGTCGTAGCCGACGGCATGGGTGGGCATCGCGCAGGCGATGTGGCATCGAAGCTAGCAACAGAAACCATCAGCGAGTTCTTCAAATCGACAGCAAACGACGACGTAACTTGGCCATTTCACTTCGACACCAACCTGTCCGAAGAAGAAAATCGCCTTCTTACCGGCATTCGCGTGGCAAACCGTCAGATTTTCGAGCGCAGCACCCGCTCGCGCGAATACCACGGCATGGGCACCACCGTTGTGGGCGCCATGTTCAGCGAACGCAAGCAGCGTATGTACATTGGCCACGTTGGCGACTCGCGATGCTACCGCGTACGCGACCAGCAAATTCAGCTTTTAACTCGCGACCATTCGTTGATCAACGACTACCTGCTCGCCATGCCAGAACTGACGGAAGAGCAGCGCAGCGAGCTGCCGAAGAACGTCATCACGCGTGCACTCGGCATGCAAGATCAGGTCGTCGTCGATCTGCAGCATGACGATCCGCATCCGGGCGACGTCTACGTGCTCTGCTCCGATGGCCTTTCGGGCATGGTAACCGACGAAGAGATCCTCAAAATCGTCAATGCCTCGTCCGACATCGGTGAGGCCTGCGCTCAACTCATTGCACGCGCCAACGAGCACGGCGGTGAGGACAACGTCACTACGGTCGTCATCGAAATCGACGATCAGCCCGAAGGCGACGGGAATGGGAACACCGAAGAGCCCGCCGACGAGGCCAACGAAGACAGCGAAGATATCCCCATCGACGACGATCTCGGCGAAGAGCCAACTGTGCCGGGCAACACTCCCACCGTTCCGCCCCAGGCCACAAAACCGCCCGAAGAAACCTAAGCCAAGCTCGCTTGCTCGCTTACCCGCTCGGCCGCCGGCTTCTGGCTTTCGCATTGATCGTACTTGCAGCCTTCGCTTGCGGTGGCGACCATGGCGCGAGCTATTCGCCGGAGAGCGACGCGCATTTCGTTGAAAGCGTGCGCGGGGCCTACATTGCAACGTCGTCGATTGGCGAAGTGACACTTCTGCTCTGCGAAGACACCGGCGACGATGCTGCTACGGTGTGTGCGTCACCAGACATCGGCACATCGACGCAATGCGCGTATGCATGCCACACCATCCGCTACCAGAACGCGTCCACGGAGACACTCGACATGACCGGCAACGGCGGGTGCGGATGCGCAAACGCAGACGCCGAGCTCGCGATCACGACCACGTTCGCCTTTGCTGGTGGCGAGGCAACGGCCCACGCAATGCTTCAAGTCACCCCTTCAAATGATGATCCGTACGGTGAACCATGGCGCGTTTTGCCGTCTCAAGCCAGCGGTGCGGCGCCTTCGAATGCCACAGCGAGCGCCAAAGGTTTTTTCATGCAAGACGGTCGGCTCGTGCTCGACGTGCAAGCCATTGGCTCGCCCTACAACCTTAGCGAAAAGCTCTACTTCACGCGGGACCCAAATCGCGCGGGCGGCGAGTGCGATGGGAACACGGTGGGACATATCACGCAATAAGCGGATGTTTATCAGCCGTCGCGAGCGACGTGAGGCCAAGGAGGGCCCGAGGAGCCCGCGTAAGCGTACGTTGCGGTACGTGCGCAGGCACCGCAGGGCCCAACGTAGGGATCGCGGCGCGCAGCAGGCTGGTAAACATCCGCTTAGCGCGACTACGTTTTCGAGTCGACTAGACCGCCATCGCGGTCTACCAAGCTTTACATCCTAGATTCACGGAGACGCTTTTCATGCACGAGCTTTTTGAGATTTTCCGCAGCCTGACCAAGAACCTCGATCAATTCACGATCGACCACGGAAGCACCACCTACGCAATTTTGATGACGATCATCTTCTGCGAGACAGGGCTCGTGGTGATGCCGTTTTTGCCGGGCGACTCGCTTCTTTTCGCGGCTGGCGCAGTTGCCTCGCGCGGGTTCCTTAGCCCGCTGCCCCTCGCCCTGGGCCTCGTGGCCGCAGCGGTCCTTGGCGATACAGTCAACTACCACGCCGGCAAAATCATGGGACCGCGTGTCATGAAGAGCGAAACAAGTCGCTGGTTCAACAAAAAGCACCTCGAGAAAACGCATCGCTTCTTTGTCAAATACGGAGGGAAAACGATTATTTTGGCGCGCTTCGTTCCCATCGTGCGCACCTTCGCGCCATTTGTCGCGGGCGCCGGCGCCATGAGCTATCGCCACTTCATTCTATTCAACATCATTGGCGCGGTTGCATGGGTTTCGCTCATGCTCGGCTCTGGCTGGATGCTTGGTCAGGTGCCGTTCGTGAAAGAGCACTTCGAAGTCATCGTTGTGGGGATCGTTTTCGTGTCGGTCTTGCCAATGCTTGTCGAGTGGCTACGCACACGAGGCGAAAAAGAAACCGAGCCGGCAACGCTGCCAAAGGCGTAACGGCAAGTCAGGGGGGGTTGCGCTCGAAAGTATAAGTCCTGCAACCTAAGCTTGCGTGCATATACACAGCAGGGAAAATTCCCTTTTTCACTTGGGCATCATTGACGCGATGGTAGCCAAGCGTGTTGCCAAATAGCTCACGGAAAAAGCGCGTTGCGTCTTCGTTGTTGGCGTCAAGCTTCTGCGTTACTGGCACAATGCGTCCTGACGTTGCCAAGAGGAGCGGATCATCACTGCGCTCAAAGCGCCAGGCGTAGCAATCGCTTACGACAATCCAACGCGGCCGACGCGCCGCGATATTCATGAGCGGTGCCTGCACCTCGCGCACCCCTGGCAAAGGGTTGCGCAACGTCGTTGGGCCGGAGCCAACACGCGCGACCTTGGCCCATGCCGGGAAGCGTGGCAAGTAGGCATTGAGTCCGTGCACTTCGATGTCATCGCCAGGCTTGACGTTGACGCGAAGAAAGGCCTCGGCCTCGTAGCGCGCCTCGCGCCAAAGCATCGCGTCGACGGCCATGGCGCGGTAAAGGCCAGAGCCGATCGCGAAAACCACAACGGCACGAGAGACAGGACGCACCATGGCGCGCTGCGCGAACCATGATCCCGTCCACGCGAGCGACATGCCAATGCCGCCGTACACGCTGACAAATAGCGCTTGCGGAAGCGTGAAACGCTCTTCCACCCGGCGTGCAACCAGATTGAAAGCAAGCGTGAACGAAAGCGCGGCAAGGGCCGGCACGAGCGAAATGACCAACACACTACGTCCTTGCTTTTTGCCAGCGAGCACGGCACTAACAAAGCCCATGGCAACAAAGACAACGAGCCACATTGGGTAGTGCAAGCGGAAAGCAAGTGCCGTGTCGACCACGGCAAACCAGCGGCCCGCGGCGTCCTTTGAGTAAGCCGCGAAGTCTTGACTTGCCGCGCCAGAGAGAAACACAAGGCGCTTACGGAAACCTGATGGGTTGGTGATCGCGCCGTCGACAAAAAGAATGAAGAGGAGTGCCATGGCCACGCCGACTGCCAGCTCTTTTCCGATCGATCGGAGATTTTCGCGAACCGCACGGTCGAGCAAAATCCACAGCAGAATGACTGCTGGCGCGGCAAATAGGAAAATGGCATACGCCTGATCCTTCGTTGCAACGCCGCATGCAGCAAGCAGCGCGAACACGCGAAGCCTTTGGGGCTCGTGGCGGGCAATGGCGCGAGTCAGCCAAAGCAAGGCGAGCGTTGACCAGAAAAGGTAGGGCACGTCGAGGTTCGACGTATGCGAGTAAAATGTGAAGGGCACGCCAAGCGTTGCAAACCATGCCGTCCACGTCATGGCGCTTGGCTTGCGACGAGGAGAAGCGATTTCGCCCGCGATCTTCGCTAGCGCCACGACGATTACGAGCGACATGGCGAGCGCGACGAATCTCGCGGTCATCGCCATGATCGTCATGTACGGAGGCGAAATGATTTCCGCTAGCACGTCGGGAAAATTTGTACTCTTGGCGCGCACCACGGCCACGAGCGTGACCGGCAACGTCAGCACGCTAAGAAAGGCGAGATGCAACGGCGGGTAGGTGAAGTAGTTGCCCGGCATGAAAGTCAAAGCAACGCCTGGAAGGAAATCGCGCGGGGCGATTCCATCGTTGTCCCACGCATCCGACGCGGGCATTCCCCACCAAAGACCAAAGGCGTGAAGCAAAAAAGCAACGAGAAGCGCCGCGCGCGCTCCAGCCGGAAGCGACGCAATGCTTGCCATCGCTCGCTTCCATATTCGAGCCTTGGGCTTGTTCATCGGTTTCGATAGCGCATTCGCATCACTTCGAAGGGCCGTGACCCGGTCCAACGACTGCGTTCATTCTTGCCATGGCGTTGAAGGCGTGAACATGCGGTGGGCGATGGCATGACACGCAAGTTTCGGCCCCTGGTTTTGCGATTGGGATCTTGACCTCGCCCGGACTGCGCGCATGGTTTTGCCCAGGCCCGTGGCATGCTTCGCACTGCACATTCTTGAGCCCGTCTACGTGCGTGACGGTGCTTCCGCCAGGGCGATCGTAACCGGTTACATGGCAGCCAACGCAATCGAGGTTGTACTCTTTGTACGCGGTTACCAAGGTGGCGTACGCGCGCGCATGGGCTGTCTTGTCCCAAAACACACGCGAATCTTGGTGACACGTCGTGCATACCTCAACGCCAGCATATCCGGGCTCGCCACCTGAAGGCTTTGCCGGCAAGTGCCCAGCGAGCTCGGTTCGATTCAACTCGTTGACATATTTGTAGTACGCAACCATCTGAGCTTTGATGGCTGGGGCGGCGCCGAGGTTGTCACGCACGTCGCGCATCGCGTAGCGATAGAAGCTGCCCGCCCTTGGCAGCGGCGCCTTGTCGAGTGCATCGCGCTCCGCCTCGAGCTTGCTCACGTCACGACGGCGCGCGTCGACGTCGCGCTTGTCGATGGTTTGGTCCGTTTCCCATGTTGCGATGCGCGCGCGAAGCTCGCGGATGCGCGCCGTGAGCTCTTCGCGTTTCTTCGTGCGCTCTGTGCTTGCTACGTCGGAAAATTTGATAAGCCCTTTTGGGCTGCTTTCCTGCACGTTTTCCTGCACATAGAGGTCGAGCACGGCCACGGTTTGCAGGTGATTGGCCGTTTCGATGATGAGCACATCGCCGACGCTGTCGGCCGGTGGCGCCGTAGTATTCGCGTCGCCACTTGCACCTGCCGAGCCCACGACGATCGCCAAGAGGTCGGGATTCTCGTCGGCGATGCGTTTGGCCTCGCCGCGGCCGACAGAAGCCAGCACGACGATCGCGTGAACGCCATCTTTCTTCAGTGCATCAACGCCGGTGCGAACGGCATCGATGGGCGACTGCGACGTGACACCGTCGAGTGGAACGTTCGCCTTGTCGGGCTCGGCCACGCCAATGACGCCGAGCCTGACCCCGCCGACGTCCTTGATGATCCACTTGGCGGCCGCAGGCGGGCCTGTCACGTTGGCGGCGAGCATTGCCGCTCCGCTGTCGCTATGGAGCTTCTGAAGCACGCCGTCGCCCGCAGCCCAGTCGTTTCGTGCCGGGGCAAAGCCAACGAGATTCATGATTTTCAGGGAGCTCGCAATCGCACCAGCCTTGGCAATTTCCTGCGAGCGGCGAGTGGCCCCGAGCTCCATATCCATGAAGAACAGCGGGCCGGCGGTGAGAATGGCCACACCCTTGACCCCTTGCCTTCCACTATCGACCAGAGCGGCAAAATTGTCCACCCCGCCAAGCTGATCGTTCACGCAGCCGCATGGCTCGAGGGCCCCAGCAAGATCAGAAACGAAATAAAGGCGCGCATTCGGAGATACGGCGGGCGGCACGCCGTTGGCACCAGCGGCCTTGGACGGCGCCCGGCTTCTGCAGCCTTCGCATGCGCAGAATGCGGCCACGCAAAAGCAGAGAGCCAAAGCCAGAAGTAGGCGTTGCACGCGCGCCACCTTAGCAGACGCGCACTAGCCTAGTTTAACCCGCTTTCAAATCGAAAGCGGGTCTAATGAGCAACGCCGGAGGGGGTAAACGGCAGAATCGTTTTGAGATCTTCATCGGTGAAACGAAGCTGCAAACCGAGGAAATAATCACGCCTGTCGGGTGTAAAAATTTGGTCGGCACCGCCAATGAGCCAGAGACGGTGAAGGAACTCGTAGCCAATCCACACGCGGTAGCGCGGCCGAATTTCTTCGCCAAAGCCGAAAAGATCTTGCACGACTTCGAAGCGGTTCGACAAAAGATGCGTGTCGAGGCCCACACCGCCCGTGGACTCTTTGATGCCGAAGCGCCCGGTGAACGGGCCAATGCGTCGCGCGAATTGAAGCGAGAAGCGAAACGCGTCGGTGGTGGTTGTTGTCACGGTGCGGTAGTGCGCTGGATCGTTCGGGTTCGTGGTGTCGACGTCGGTTTGCGTGATGCTCGTTCTGCCGCGTGGGTCGTTGATGAGTTCAACCACGTAGTACTTGTCTTCACGCGGTTGGAGCCGCAATTCGACGTAACTTTTGATCGTGTTCGCGAGGAAGTTGTAATCGGTGCGCAACCCAACAACGGTTTGAAGGCGCCGTATGCCTTCGACATATTCGTTGACGCCTTCGGCAACGCCCTGCACATCGTTGATGAGCGCTTCGTCTTTTGTCAGGCGCCCCACGGTGCCTTCGCCGCGGTCGATTCTTCCGGCCACGCTGTCGATGTGGTCGAGCGCGCTCTCGAGGCTCTTCGACGCCCGGTTCAGCCGCTCAGCGGTGCTGCGAAGCTCGCCCGACTCGCCGAGCTTGCCGCCTTGCCCGCCTTGCGCTGCAAGCAAGGCTCTCATGTCGTCGGTTATGGTGCGCACGTTGATGAGAATTTTCTGAATTTCAGGCGCGCCAGTTTGCGAGATGCGGTCGACGTTCTCGAGGGCGTCTTTGATGATCGCGCGGTTCTCGCGCACCGTGAGATTGATGGCCTCGGTTGCCTGCGCCAGGTTTTCGAGCGTCGCTTTCATGTTGCGACCGCCTTCCTCGCTGCCCACGGCAAGCGCGAGTTGCTGAGCGACCTTTTCCACTAGATCGGCGATGCGTCCAACGGTCTCTTTCAGATCATCGATCGATCGCGCTTCGGGCATCGTGAGAATTTCGTCGCCGTCTCTCTTGTCTGGCTCGCCAACGCCTTCGGTGAGAACAACCATGTTCTCGCCAAGAAGCGACGTGCTTTTGACGCCAAGACGCGCGCTGTCGTGGAGCTTCACGTTGGCATTGACGCGAACGTCGATGCGCGCCGCGCCGTTCTCGAGCCGGATGTCGTCGACGGAGCCGATCGGGATGCCTGCGATGGTCACGCGCGAATGCTTGGCGATTCCCGTTGCGTCTTTCAAATACGCATGGACCGTGTACCCTTTGCCACCGCCCAACCCAGGGCTGATCGTGCGAAAAACGATGTATCCTGCACCCGCCGTGATCACGACGAAGAGGCCTATTTTGGCCGCCTGGGTGACCTTCGCCATACCTCCGGTGAAGCGTAATCGAGGTGAGACGAAACTTCACCGCGAAATTCTCGAAGCGCGAAGAGATCGCGTCAAATCGAAAGCGGTCTAGCTAGACATGGCGAGAGCGCGCGTCCATTGCCCCCGCGCATAGACGATCGCATACGCGATGGCGCTGGCGACGTTGGTCATCGCGACTGCACGAAAAATAGCGCGAATCGATCCGGGCGAGAGCGTCACGGCAACGAACCCTGCGGGCAGCTGGACCCCCAGGATAACCGCGAGATCGATGAGGAACGTAGTGCGCGTAGCCCCCGCGCCAGCCATGGCGTTACCTAGTACGATTCCCACGCCAAGCGCGAGGTACGACGGCGCCACGTCGTGGAGATAACTGAGTGCGATCGCAACGGGCGCAGGCTCGTTGTCGAAGATAAAAAGGATAGATTGTCCGTACGAAAAAACGAGTGCGACAAGGCCAAAGTTCGTCACCATGTCGTACGCCGCCGTGATCCAACCGACTCGGCGTGCACGTGGCGTGTTGCCTGCACCAAGGTTCTGCCCGACAAAAGTTTGGGCCGCACTGCCCCAACCCATGGCAACGAAAAGAGCCATGGTGTCGAGGCGGAACACCAGGCCCATGGCAACGGTGGCGGTTTGGTCGGTCTCGGTCGTGAAGAAGCGCGCAACGAGCGAGTTGATGAAAAGCATGGCGGCAATCCGCAAAAGGAATTGCGCGCTCGAGGGCAAAGCGAGCTTTGCGATATGGCGAATTTCTCGCCAGTCTGCGACAAGCCTACTTCGATTTGGAAATACGTCGAAGCGGCGCGCGAGAAGGATGACGTTTGGAATCAATGCCACCGTTCGCGCAACGACGGCCGCCCACGCAGCGCCAACCATGCCCATGCGCGGCACATGCAACGCTTTGGCGATGGAAGTGCTCCAACCGAACATCGAGGGCGCAGGACCCGGGCCAAAAATGAAAAGAACGGCGAGAGCAACGTTGAGAACGTTGGCCAGCACGAGAAGAAAAACAGGCGATTTTGCCGAGCCCAGCGAGCGCTGAATGCTGGTAAGTTGAAGCAAGAAATAAATCGAGAAACCACCGGTTGCCGCAACATGCAAATACGAAGTCGCAACATGGGCGACATCGCCTTTGGCACCAATGATATGGCGAACGACGAGGTCGGCACCAAGGCCAAAAACGGCGCCAAAAACCACGCTGAGTACACCAATGATGAGCATGGATTGCCACGCCGCGTTCTGCACACCGTGCTGGTCGCCCGCACCTTTTCGCTGCGCGAGCAAGGCGCCAGCAGCAGTTGACACACCGAAGCTGAGGATCGTTCCAAGAGCGGCAACCTGATCGCAAATGCCAATCGCGCCAACCGCGGCGCCTACCTCGCCTGGCAAGAGCTGCGCAATGAGATAGGCGTCAACGAGGTTGAAGGTGGTTTGCAGCGCCATTCCGAGCGCAAGCGGCGAACCAAATCGGGCGATCTCAATCGCAAGCGGACCGCTGAGAATTCGACTTTCGCGGCCGTCTGCCATGCTAAAATCAAAGTTCTGGCAGGGTTTGCGGTGCAGGTCAAAACACTCGCGATTGCGCGCGACCAATTGCACGTCACGTTGCCTTTGATCCGCACCGAGAGCTAAAACTTCGCCCAATGCGCGACGCTCCAAGAAACGGCG
This sequence comes from Polyangiaceae bacterium, assembly GCA_009780955.1. GTDB lineage: Bacteria > Myxococcota_A > Polyangia > Polyangiales > Polyangiaceae > Labilithrix. The sequence goes on from WQZB01000055.1 coordinate 12,746, forward strand.
CTCCAATGAGCGACGAGACGACAACGGCGGCTCGAGATGCCCGCACAGGCATGTTCGAAAAGCCATCTCGCCGGGACATGATCAAGCGCATCGGTCAAGCAGCCGGCGTGCTCGCAGGAACCGCCGTGCTCGGCCGCCTAGTGTGGGACCGGGGCAGCGTTGGCGCAACCGCAGCCGCGGCAAAGCCCCAGGTGCGCGACTTTCGCGTGGCCGGAGACGCCGACAAAGCTTCGCAAGATCTCGCCGAGCTCGCCATTGCAAGGGCAAAAGCGGGCGAGCACGAGCCCTTCGCCGCATCACTCGTTCGTCGAGCCGTGGATGCCGTCGGCGGCATGAAGCGCTTTGTCAGCCGAGGAGACATTGTCGTCATCAAGCCGAACATCGGCTGGGACCGCCTACCAATCCACGCCGCGAACACGAATCCTGACGTTGTCGGCGCCATCATTCAGCTTGCCTTTGACGCGGGCGCGAAGAAGGTCGTCGTAGCCGACGGCTCTTGCAACGATCCCCACCGTTGCTATCAACGCTCGGGGATTTGGCGCAAAGCCTATGATCTTGGCGCTGAAGTCGTTCTGCCTGCCGACCACCACTTTCGCACGACGCGCATTCGGGGCGAGGTTTTGAACGAGTGGCCGATTTTCACGACGCTTCTCGACGCCCACAAGGTTATCAACGTGCCCGTAGCCAAGCACCACAACTTGGCGAAATACACCGGTGGAATGAAAAACTGGTACGGCATTCTCGGCGGGCGGCGAAATCGCCTTCACCAAAATATTGATGTATCAATTGCCGATCTTGCAACGTTCATGCGCCCAACGCTCGTTGTCGTCGACGCCATACGTGTGCTGATGCGAAATGGTCCGCAAGGCGGAAACATCGACGACACCAAGGTTATGAACACGATTGTTGCCACAACCGATCAGGTCGCCGCCGACGCCTTTGGCGCCACGCTCATTGGTCAGCATCGCGACAACCTCCCGTATCTCAAAATTGGGCACGAGCGCGGGCTTGGCACAATGCTTTGGGAAAGCCTAAGGGTGCGCGAAGTATGAAGCGCCCCGGATCGGGCATTGCCGCGCGCAAAGCCGTCAGATTACTCAAATGGGCGCGGCGTGGGTCGCAAGTCTTTTTCTTTGCATTGTTCCTATTTTTCCTCGTCCAAACGGGCTTTCGCGGCAGCTTCGCCGCAAGCTCCGACGCTCCGGTGCGCTTGGCGTGGCCCGTCGAGGCCTTCCTGCTTGCCGATCCGTTCGTGAGCAGCATCACCATGCTTTCGACGCGCACGGTGTATCGAGGGCTTCTTTGGAGCGTGGGGCTCATCGCGATCACGCTCCTTTTCGGCCGCGTTTTTTGCGGGTGGATCTGCCCATTCGGCGCGCTCCATCACTTCTTCGGGTGGATCCTTCCATCGCGACGCGGCCGTGGCGCCGCGCGCGTCTACGCCAACAAAACACGCACTTGGCAACGCGCAAAGTACTACATTTTAGGGTTTTCGCTGCTTGCAGCCGTTGCTGGCAGCGCCATTGGCGGCCTTTTCGATCCGATCTGCATTGCCGTCCGATCCATCGGCCTCGGCGTCCTGCCCGGCATGCAGTACATCACGCACCGCGCGCTTGGCGCCGTCGAAAACGTTCCGGCGCGCACCATGCAATCGGCGGCCGACCACACACAGGACGCGCTCGCACAAGCCGTGTGGGGCTCGCACCAGTTTTACTTTCACCAGGTTTGGCTCATTGTTTTTTTGCTTGTCGCGGTGGTTTTCGCAAACCGTTACATTCCACGCTTTTGGTGCCGCGTGCTCTGCCCACTTGGCGCACTGCTTGGTGTTTTTTCCCGCTTTTCGCTGTTCGGGATGGAGAAAAACCATGCAAAATGCACAGACTGCAACCTTTGCCTATCCCACTGCCAGGGCGCCGACAGCCCGCAGGGCGGCGTGAAGTGGCGGCAGGACGAGTGCCACATGTGCCTGAACTGCGAGAATGCGTGCCCTGAAGACGTCATCAAGTTTCGCTTCTTGCCAAACCGAAAGAGCACCATCACCAAGCCCGACTTGCAGCGGCGCACACTGCTCGCAACGACCGCGGCGGGCGCGGCCTTCGTCCCAGCGGCGCGCATCGCCGACAGCCTCGACGTCAATTATCACTCGAGGGCGATTCGTCCGCCGGGCGCCGTGGACGAGCGAGCCTTTCTCGAGCGCTGCATTCGATGTGCAGAATGCATGAAAGTGTGCCCGAACAATGCGCTGCACCCGGCGATGTTCGAGAGCGGCATCGAAGGCTTATGGACGCCGATTCTCATCCCGCGCATCGGCTACTGCGAGCACTCGTGCGTTCTCTGCGGCCAGGTCTGCCCCACCGGTGCCATCGCGAAGATCACCGAAAAGGAAAAACTTGGCCAAGGCGCGGCACCGGTGAAAATCGGCACCGCCTTTTACGATCACGGCCGCTGTTTGCCATGGGCGATGCAAACGCCATGCATCGTGTGCGAAGAGTTTTGCCCGACGTCGCCAAAGGCCATTTGGGTCGAAGAAGTGGAGGCACCGGTGCGCGAGAAAGTGCCCGGGCCAAACGGCGAGCAACCGGCCATGAAAACCGTCAAGCTTCAGCGGCCCCACGTGGACCCAAGCCTTTGCATTGGCTGCGGCGCTTGCGAAAAGGTATGCCCTGTGCAAGATCAGCCGGCTGTGTATGTTACAAGCGTTGGGGAAAGCCGCAGCAAATCCAACGTTATTTTGCTCGAGAATACCAATTACAACGAAAAAGGCTAAAAATGAGCCGTCCTTTTCGTCGAATTCTGCGCGCTGTTCTCTTTCTCGTCTTCGTGCTTTCCGCCTGGGCAACGTACGCAAACGTATTGTCCGACGACACGGAAGTGCGAGCGCTCGCCGACAGCGTTGCGCACAAAACGGCCGGCTGCGGTGATAAGTGCAGGGTGACGTCAATGCACGGTGATCGAGGCGTGCTCTCCACGTCCGTCGAATACGACTTCGGGGGCCACGGCCACGTGCTCGTTGTCTGCCGGCGGCCGTGGGTGGTGTTTGGAGAGTGGGAGTGCAAATAAACCGCTTTCGATTTGACGCGATCTCTTCGTTGGCGGCTGCGGTCCGGTCCTCAAAGCACAAGGAGGCTGTTCCGGTCCGGTCCTCGCCGCCGCCTCGACCTCGCGTCAACTTGAAAGCGGTTTCGATTTCGCGTTGGTGCCCCTACTTCGAATCCTTCGCGGCCGGCGCGTTGATTTTGTCTTGCAGCTTCTTCACCAAATATGGATACCCCTGGCCCTGCGTGGTCAGCATGCGATGAAACTGGTCGTAATAGTTCTTCGTCATGCTCGACCCCTCGGTAACGATGTCGACGACTTTGTAGGTGCCGCCACCCTCGGCAATGACGTAGTCGACCTGAACTGGCGGATCGCGCGGTTTCAATTTGCTTTTTGCCTCGGTGCGAACCTTCGACGTGTTCTCGCCATGCTCTTTGGCCCCGCGGTAGGTCACCTCGAAATCGCGCGTTTTGTTCAGATTCTTGATGTAGTTCTTCTCCACGAGCTTACGAAGAAGGCCCGTGACCTCTTTTTGCTGCTCGGCCGACAGCTCGCCCCAGTGGACTGTGCAGTTCGAAATGGTCGGAGGGCAAGGCTTGCCGAACGTGCGTTGCGCGAGCGCGTCGTAGTCGACCATGCCGTCGATCGACTGGCGCAACTGGTCGTCTGACGCGTTCTGCTCGACAAGTTTCTTCATTTTGCCGTGCTCGCGTTCCACAAACGATTGAGCGCCCGCGACATCGGCGGAAGCACTACCAGCCAGCGTTGCCGTTGCGATGGCAAGCAGCGCGGTCGAGATGAATTGGCGAATCTGCATCGTGACGATCCTTGTTCGGTTTTTTTGTACGCTCAATCAGTCTAGTAGAAAGTTATTTCGCGCATGACGCTCGCGCAAACCCCTTTCGAGCTAGCACAAAGCCTCGTTTTAGCCCATGTCGCGCCGACAGTCGCGGTGGGCTGGGCTGTCCGCCGCGCCGGCCATGCGTGGGAGTCGCGCAGCGCGGAGGCAATCGATCGTTCGGGCGGTGGGGGCACGCCTATCGACTTTGGGCAAGGCGGAGCGATCTTCGATCTGGCAAGCCTGACCAAGCCGATGACGGCATTCGCCGCGGCGCACTCGGACTGCCATCGCACAGACGTACTCGGATCTTTTCTCGCAACGGCACGCGGCACGCCAAGCGAGAGTGTGTCACTCGAACTGCTTCTCGCGCATCGCGCGGGCCTCGAGGCCCACGCGCCGCTCTACTTGCCCCTCACCCAAGGCAAAGAAGTGAAAAGGCATCGCGCGCTCGTGCAGGCGGCATCGGCCCGTCGCGCAGACGCAGTCGGCTTGCCACCACCCGATGGCTTTGCACCCGTCTACAGCGATCTTGGTTATCTCCTCGTTGGTGAAGCGCTGGCCCAAAAAGAGCGGGCGCGCGATGCCGGCGAAATCATCGAGGCGCGCGTGGTCGCACCCCTCAAACTGCGCGATGAGCTCGGCACCGCGCGCGCTCTCGATGCGCGCGGCATTGGCTTCGCCGAGCGAGTCGTACCCACCGAGATCGTCCCATGGCGCGGCGGCGAAGTGCGCGGACGCGTTCACGACGAGAATGCATGGGCGCTCGGCAATCGCGGCGGCGAAGGTCACGCGGGAATGTTCGGCACCGTGGGAGCCGTGCTCGCATTCGGGTGCGCCGCGCTCGACGCCGTCGTGCATGGGCAAGGGCCTCTCAGCGCAGGAGACCTCGGCTGGCTCGTTACCGAGCGACCAGGCGGCACGCTGCGAGCCGGTTTCGATGGCAAAAGCGAGTGCGACTCGAGCGCCGGAAAGCGCGCAGGCCAGCGAGCTTTCGGTCATCTTGGCTTCACCGGCACAAGCCTTTGGATCGATCCCGACGCCGGTGCGGTCGTCGTGGTCTTGACCAATAGAGTGTATTATACACGCGAAAATACGAGGATTCGCGCCGCACGGCCAGCCGCCCACGACGCGCTCTTCGCGATGGCCGCGAACGCGCAAGCCCAGTAATGTCAGCAGCGAAATGTCCGAGCGGGATGGGGCGATCTCTTCGATGCCAGAGGCGCAAAAGCCGCCGCTTTCGCGAGAGGCACGCGATGCGAAGCGCCCACAAGACCAGATCGTTCGCTACCGCGCACGCGGCGAGAACCGCTTTCGCTTCGTTCGCGCCTACGCAACCACGTTTCAGGTTCTTTTTAGTTACCTCTTGCTCTCTTGGGCGAGCAAGGTTCTCGGGCGCGCCTACCAGAAGCGACACATCCAACGCGTGCACCGGCGCAACGCGCGCCGCGTCTACGAAACGATTCTCAAGCTTCAGGGCCTGTTCATCAAGGTCGGGCAAATGCTCTCGATCATGGCGAACTTTCTGCCCGACGAGTTTCGCTCTGAGCTCGAGGGGCTCCAAGACCAGGTACCACCGCGACCTTACGACGAAATTGCACCGCGCGTCGAACAGGAGCTAGGTGCGCCCATCGCCGAGCTGTTCGCTGATTTTGACCGCGTCCCGCTCGCCAGCGCGTCGCTCGGCCAAGTGCATGAAGCACACACGCGCGATCAGCAGCACGTGGTCGTCAAGGTTCAACATCAGGACATCGATGAGATCGTCCGGCTCGATTTGATGACCATCCGTCGCATCATGGGCATCGTACAGTTCTTCGTTCCCGTGCAGGGGCTCGATGCCTATTACCACCAGATCAAAGAGCTCCTTGGTCAAGAACTCGATTTCTCTGCCGAGGCCGACAACATCGAACGCATTGCGAAAAACTTCGTGGCCGATCCACGCGTGCACTTTCCAACCCCGGTGCGCGAGCTGTCAACGCGTCGTGTGCTCACGACAACCTTCATACAAGGCCAAAAAATATCCGATTTGCGCGGTCTCGACGCGATAGGAATCGACAAAAAGGAGCTCGCAAGCAGGCTCGTTCGCGTCTACTGCCAGATGATCTTCGTGGACGGCGTTTACCATGCCGATCCGCACCCCGGGAACATCCTGGTCAACCAGAACGGCGATCTCGTTTTGCTCGATTTCGGCGCTGTTGCCGAACTCTCGCAACCCATGCGCGAGGGCATTCCAGAGTTTCTCGAGGGCGTGCTTCGCCGCGATACCGACCGACTCATTCGCGCGCTCCGCAAAATGGGTTTTCTTTCACGCACGAGCGACGAAGCCATCAGCGAGAAAATCATTGAATATTTCCATAAGCGCTTTCAAGAAGAGGTAAAGCTCGAATCTTTCAATTTGAAAGACATCAAGATCGACCCCCACCGCGGCATCGAAAATCTGCTCGATTTGCGCAAGATGAATGTGGGGCTGAAAGAGCTTTCGGGCGCGTTTCACGTGCCGCGAGACTGGGTTCTGCTCGAGCGAACCCTGCTGCTCGTTTACGGATCTTGTTCCATGCTCGACCCGGAACTCAATCCCATGGCTATCATCCAGCCCTATCTGTCAGACTTCGTTCTTGGGAATCGCGATTGGCAAAAAGTGGCGATTGACACCGTGCGCGACATGGCGCTTGGCGCCGTCACGCTGCCGGAAGATCTGCGCAAGTTCCTGGTGCGAGCCGCGCGCGGTGAGCTCGAGGTGCGTGTCCGGGGCATTTCCGAAGCGGCGACGATCTACGCGGGCCTCCGTCAGATCATTTACACAGCCATCGGCCTTGCAGCAGGATATGCAGCGTTCACGCTTTACATTAGCGGCAAGAGCGGCATCATGATGAAAGGTTTTGCTGTCACATCCGGCATCTTCATGCTCATGCTGCTGTTTTCCTCGGTTTTCTCGCGCCCCAAAAGGCGATAAACGAGCCATTGAAATTAGAATTCATTTGGGTGCGGACGGCTCCTCGACAACGGGCAAGAAGATGCCACGCTCGGTTTGTTGCACTTGCTCGGCAAGGCGTGCTCGCTCGAGAGCGGTGGCGATCTGGTCAACGAATGCCTCGAGGTGCTGACGCCCATCAAAACCAAAGACGCGTCTTTTGCCGGTGGGCATAACGCCAATCACGCCAACGCGATTGGTAGAAACTTCGAGTGGAAGATAGAGCGCGGAGGCCGAAGGCAGCGTGCCCGTACCCTGGCCGGCAGACTTTCCGTGACGCCACACCCACTCAACCACGCCCATTTCTTTGTCGTCGGGCAAAAACATCCATGGCTCGTTGCCAATGCCAAAAAGCCTGCCATCGCCATCGGCAACGAACACGGTGCACTTGGCGCCAAAGACATCGTGCACGTGCTTGGTGCCGACAAACAGCACATCGTCGGTAGTTTTTGCTACCGCGAGCGCACGGCTCAACGAATACAGACTTGCGGTGCGGATCTCGCGCTCGTGCGCCGCATCGGCTTGGTCGCGCACGCGCCTGGTAAGGCCACCGATGACCGTGGCCACGAAAAACATGACAAAAAAAGTAATGATATGATGAAGGTCGATAACAGCAAAACTAAGATACGGCGGAATGAAATAGTAATCGAAAGCAAGAATCGAAAGAATGGCAGCCGTGAGTGACGGCACGAGCCCCCATCGCATGGAAAGAACCACGATGCCGAGCAAATACAGCATCACGACATCGGCCAGCTGCTGAGGGCCAAAGAACATATTTCCCAGAAATGTGCATATTGCAACATCAGCCGCGGCAGCCAGCAAGCCGGAAGCCGACTGAGTTGCTTTCTCGACCACGGGAGGCAACGGCTCGTGCGCATGGCCTTCGCTGCGCGGCAACGTGCCTGACAGAACATGGACGTCGATGTCGCCGCTCGAGCGAACGAGCTCGTCGAGAAAGGAGCGAACGAACACATCGCGCCATCGTGCATGCGTGGGTTTGCCCACAAGAATGCGCGTGACGTTGCGCGAGCGTGCGAAGCGGATAATCTCGGCTGGTCCGCTATTCCCGTTATTTCCGCTCAACGTGAGGGCCTCGCCGCCAAGACCCTGCGCGAGCTGCAAGTGGCGGCCAACCCGATCGCGATCTTTTTGTGAAAGGCGAAGCGAAGACGGCGTTTCCACGTAAGCGGCAATCCATTCGGCATCGAGGCTCGTCGCAAGCCGACGCGCGGAGCGAAGCAGGTGCGCCGAGGCAGGACTCGGACTGATGCACACGAGCAGTCGATCGCCCGCGGGCCAAGTGCGTTCGATACCATGCGCCTCGCGATAACGACGCATTTGCGCATCGACCCGCTGCGCTGTGAACCTTAGAGCGATCTCGCGCAGAGCGATGAGGTTGCCTTCGCGAAAGAAGCCTTTTTCGGCCAGACGCGCCTCGTCGGGCACGTACACTTTGCCCTCTTTGAGCCGCTCGAGAAGCTCGTCGATGGGAAGGTCGATGAGGCGCACATCGTCTGCGTTCGCGAAGACCGCATCGGGCACGACTTCACGAACGATGACATGCGTAATCTGGGCGACGACGTCGTTCAGGCTCTCGATGTGCTGAACGTTCATGGTCGTGTAAACATCGATGCCCGCGTCGAGCAGCTCCTCGACGTCTTGCCAGCGCTTGGCGTGGCGCGAGCCGATCGCGTTGGTGTGCGCCAGCTCGTCGACGATCAAGAGTCCCGGACGACGCGCGAGTGCCGCGTCCAAATCCATTTCTTCAAGCTTGATGGTGCGGTGTTCTACCTTGCGCCGAGCAAGAATTTCGAGGCCGAGCAAAAGCGCGCCCGTATCGTAACGACCATGCGTTTCGACAATGCCAACGACGACGTCGCGCCCTTGCTCGCGATCGAGGCGCGCGGCCTCGAGCATTGCGTACGTTTTGCCAACGCCTGGGGCAGAGCCGAAAAAGATGGTGAGCTTCCCGCGCTGAGCGCGCGACTGTTCCGCGTGTACACGCTCGAGAAATTCTTCGGGCGTAGGACGCCGCGACGGCATTGGCTTTCCATGTACCCGCTCAGGTGCTGAGCGTGCGGGACAGCTCCATCGTGCGGGCGTTCTCAGGCACGCGCTCGAGAAAAAAAGCTTTCCACGCCGGATCGCGAATCATTGCCGCGCGCTCGAGGATTCGCACACGCGCCGTAGCCAGCGCCTCGCGTGCGCCATCGTGATCGCCGAGGGCAATGCGAGTTTCGGCGAATGTGAGGCGCAAGTACGATTCGCCTTCCTCGACGCCACCGAGATCGTCGAGCAGTCGCACGGCCTCGCGAGCGGGCGCCTCGGCGCGATCGATCCGATTCCCATCGAGGTGAATGCGCCCGAGCACCGCGTAGGCGTACGCGCCAAGAGGAGAAGCTGCGCCGCCACCTGCGAGGGCAATCGTTGCTTCGCGCTCGGCTCCTTCGAGATCACCGCTGCGGGCAAGAAACACAGCACGGTACAGACGCGCGGCTGCCTCCATGCGCCGGTCGCCCTGGGCAACGAACGCCTCAATGGCCGAATTGGCGCGCTCGAGGGCTCCCGTGATGTCGCCTTGCCTCGCCACAAGCATGGCCGAGTGATGTCGCACACTCGCCGTTACACCGGTAAGACCCATGCGCTCGCCCGCTACAGCGGCATCGCTGAGCGCGCGCTCGGCGTCGGCATAGGCCCCGAGTTCGATGCACGCCGACGCCGCACTCACCACCTGCCGGCACGCTGCTCGCGTGTCGCCGGCCTCTTCGAATTTGCCAATGGCGATGTTGTAAAGAGACAGCGCCGTGGCCGCGTCACCCGCAACCTGAGCACGGTAAGCACGCGTTCGATAGACGTGGGCGACCGCAAGCGGATCCTCACCTTGGCTTCGCGAGAGCTCGAAGGCGTCGTCGATTCGACGGAGGATTTCATCGGCAGAAAGGTAGTGACCTACCTCCATGAGCACGCAAGCGGCTCTGGTAAGGGCAACGAGATGGGCCTGCGTGAGGCGTCCGGTGGCGCGCACCTCGCAAAGCTCGTCGACCAAGCGATGCAGATTGGCGTACTCGCCAAGGCGCGCGCTTGCCTCGATGACCTCGCCTGCCGCGAGAAACCAACGGCGCGCGCTCTGCGGCAAGAGGGGTAGAGCGCGCTCGGCACACGACTTGGCGAGCGCGTTCTCGGCACGCCATCTGTGAGCTTCGGCCTTGCGGAGAAGCAGGCGACCGAGCACCTCGCCCTCGGCACCGCAGGCGATGCCCGCGTCGGCGCGCTCGAGGCACGCAGCAAGATCGTTGCCTTCCAGCGCTTGGGCCGCGGCACGGCGATAGAGCGTGATCGCGCGCTTTGGCTCGCCCCCGCGTTCGAGATGTTCGGCAAGGACAACGGCCTCACTTTCGCCGACTTTCTCGAGCCACTGCGCCGCAAGCTTGTGGCCGAGCGTACGGTCTTTGTCGGTGAGTGTCGTGTACGCCGTTTCCGCAATGAGTGCCTGCCGGAAAACGTATTCTTGCTCGCCATGGAACTTCGTTTGATCGCGCCGCGAAATGAGCTCGCGCTCGCAGAGTTCGTCGAGCCACACGCCAACGTGCGCGTCGCCTTGCTCGCCAGCGAGCAGGGCAATGACGCCGCTCCTCCAGAACGATTGCCCAAAAACGCTGGCGGCTCGAAGCACGCGACGCGCATCGGGTTCGAGCGCTTCGAGCCGCGCCTGAACCATCGCGAGCACGGTGCCGGGTAAAGCCAGTGGAGGTGGCGCGCGCGAGGGACGACGCCTCGCGTCGGTTGCCGAGTCAGCCGGCGGCGCAATCGAACCGGTGTTCATGGGTAGACCCAAGCGGCCTTGACTAATGCCGAGCGAGACAGACCGAATGAGTTCCTCGAGGTAGAACGCATTGCCCGCCGCTCTATGCACGACGTGCTCGACGACGTCGTCGGGCGTGTTGTCGCCAAGCACCTGGCGAACGAGTTTTTCGCTCGCTTTTTTCGACAGCTCTTTGAGGACAAGCTCTTGTACGCCTCGTTCCTTGAACAAATTGGGGAACAGATCGAACGCTTCCGGGCGCGCGAGCGACAGCACCATGAGCGGTTTGTCGGCAAGGGCACGCAGTGCCGCGTCGACGAACTTGACGCTCGGCAAATCTCCCCAATGCAAATCCTCGAGCACCAGCAAGACGGGATGTTCCGTGCATTCTGCATGGAGCCAGTCTTCGAAGGCGCGCCGCATCTGGTCGCCCATGAGAACCGGATCTTGGCGCGCCGCACGCAACTGAACGTTGTCGTCTTCAGGAAGTGACAGACCGATTAGCTCGCAGAGAAACTGCGTGACGCGAGCGCGCTCTGCGGGCGCGACATGCCTGGCTACGCGAGCCCGCACTTTCTCGCGCTGAACGCGCACATCTTCACCGTCTTGTGTGTCGGCCGCAGCGCGCAGGATTTGCCCAAGCATGCCGAAGGGAGAACGCGCACGCATAGGATCGCCGCGGCTCGTCCACACCTCGTGGACCGTCCCGCGGTGGCTGAGCGTGCGTAGGAACTCGTAGCGCAGGCGCGATTTGCCGACACCTGCCGGAGCCGTCACGAGCACCACACGCGCAACGTCGTCGGCCACGACCTCGGCGAAAACGCTCTCGAGCATGACAAGTTCGCGCTCGCGACCGACACACGGCGTTGGCTTGCCGAGAAGCATGCGGCCAGCATCGGGCGAGGCTTGCTCGCCCTCGAGAAAAAGCCCTGATGTGGTGTCTCCGCGAACGACGAAGCGCTCGTCGAGCAGCCCCGCGGTGACTTCGTCGATGTGGACGCGGCGGCTGCCCCCCGAGGCGAGCGCATCGACCGAAAGCTGAGAGACCCTGCGGATGGCCCGGTCAACCGCGTCGCCCGCTGGCACGCCGTCGTCGAGCACGGCGCGACCCGTGGCGAGAACCATTGGCGCCAGAGGTGCGGCGGCACGCATCGACAGCACACAGCGGGCCGCACGCGCGGCCTGATCGGTCGCGCCGTGGCGACCAGGCAACGTCACGACGATGACACCGCGATTGCCTGGTTCGATCTGCGCACCGAACGGAGAAATGGCCGTGCGAAGGACTTCGGTGAGCGAAACGAGCCCCTGCCACGTGCCATCGGCGAACATGACTTCGTCATCGGCCTTTGGGGGCGATGCAACGGCCACCACACTGACGAGCCGCTGCTCGCCGCGCGTGAGGAAGTCGGTATGCGTGCTCGTCTCGCGAAACGAAAACGACGCAAGACTGTCGGTTGTCCCCAGAGCCGCGAGCTCGGCGGCTGCAACGCCTCCGTCGAGCGGCCGCTGCAAGACGTCGCGAGAGAGCATGCGCGCAATCAGATCGTCCAACGCAAACGGCACGTCCTTGCGCAGCTCGCGCGCACGCGGAGGCTTGTCGAAGAGCATTTTTGCGAGCACCGCGATCTCGTCTTCGCCCGCAAAGGCGGGCTTGCCCGTGACGCACTTGAAAAGCACGGCGCCAAGGGCGAAAACATCGGCGCGCGCGTCGACGTGTTTGATGCCACGGGCTTGCTCTGGCGACATGTACCCAAGCGTGCCGAGGATCACGCCGGTGTTCGTGATAGAACTTGCCTCGAGCCCCATTCGGGCAATGCCAAAGTCGATGATGGTAGGGCGCTCGATATCGCCGTCGCGGAGAATGAGGTTCGTTGGCTTGATGTCGCGATGAATGATGCCCTTGGCATGCGCGACCGCCAGCGTTTCGGCAACGCGCGTGACGAGTCGGACGGCTTCGCTCATCGTGAGGCCCGTACGCGCAAGCCGCTTGGCAAGGGTTTCACCGTGAAGCCATTCCATCGCGAGAAAAGGCGAACCATCGGGCATGGCTCCGTGCGCGACGTGGCGCACAATGCCCGGATGGCTAAGTTTCTCGAGAATGCGGGCCTCGCGGTAGAGGCGCTCTTTGTGTTCGCCAGCGTCACGGCCAAAGAGAACCTTGAACGCCACCTCACCACCGATCCGCCGATCATGTGCGCGGAAAACGGCCGACATGCCGCTCGTGCTCACACGGCGCTCGATCTCGAATCGGTCCGCGACAACGGTTCCTGCGTCCACGTGCGCCCGATCATATCGGCAATGTGGGACACTCGCTATCCCACCAATTCGAGCCGGTTATTGACTATCGATGGTGCCGTAGCGGCTGCGAAGCTCCGGCAGCGCAGCGGCAATGACATCGCGGCATTGGTCTCGCAGCGCACCAACGTCGGATGGGCCGAGGCCCTCGGTTGAAAGCGGCTCGAGGATCTTCGCGCATGCACGCGCGCGCCCGAACCACTTGGAGTCCTTGGGGCGCATTTCTCGGGTGCCGGCGATCGCGATGGGAAGCACCGGAACACCGGCCTTGATGGCGAGATGGAAAGCACCGTCTTTGAATCGCAATAGCTTTCCGTCTTTCGAACGCGTTCCTTCCGGGAAAAGCATAATTGGGATTCCCGCTCGCAAGGCACGCTCACACTCTTCCATCATGGCGCGAATGCTATCGCCTTGGCCACGACGCAACTTGATATCGCCACAAAGGCGCATGGCCCAGCCCGTAAGAGGGGGTCGAAAAAGTTCCTCCTTCGCCACCCAACGCATGTCCCAAGGCAACCACGAGAGAAGAAATGGATCAGCCGTTGACTCGTGGTTCGAGACAACGACGTAGGCGCAATGCCCAATGTCGGCGGGTGGACTACCCTCGACGTGGAAATGCCAAAGAGGCGTGAGCCAGCTCGATGTGCGCCCGAAGCGGCGCATCCACCGGCCAGGCATGCGCTGCGTGGGGTCGTTGCGATGCCGAACCGACGAGACGGCCATAACCGGAAGATACGCGGTGAGAGTGAGTACGAACTCGGCGTACGTGTAGATGCCAGGAAGAATGGTATTCAACGCAAAGCACTTATATCCGACATTTCACGAGGACTTCGTCACGAGTGCGTCAGAGTGCCGACAATGTTGGCGGTGACGCGGATCGAAACGTCGGCGACTCTTGACGACGCATTTGCGAGCGATATTGTCCGAGACAATGTTGCGAGCGCAAGCATGCGCTCGTTCGCCACCGACAGGCGTGCTCTGTGCACATTGCCGTCGACTCTAAGGACCCCATTGTGGGAATAGGTGAACAAGAATGACCGGACGATTTGTACTCGTCGCAGCGCTCTTCGGAGTTGTAGCTTGCACGAACTTAATAAACGATTCGAATGACAACTTATCTTCCGTGGAGCAACCGCTCGACACAAGTGCCACGATTTACGGCGACGCAATAGCACCCGATTGGGACTTGAATGGCTGGGGGTGGAGCTCGTCGTCGAGCATCGTCACGTCGCCGGCACTCGGCGCCAACTCGATCCGCGTGACCATGAATGCCGCGTGGAGCGGCTTCGTTTTCGCGCACTTGACGAATGGCGTAGCCAACAACATCGCCCCAGCGACGTACGCATCCCTCGATTTCGACATCAATCCGGGGCCAAGTGTTGCATCCGCGCTTTCCTCGCTTGTACTCGATTTCGACAACGGATCGAACACCGTGCCCATTACGAGTATGCTCCAAAGTCCGCTTACGCCGAACACCTGGTCGCATGCCCATGTCGACATCGCCACGGCCAACAGCGCCAATGCACCGTATTTCCGTATGAACTTCTTCAACAATTCCACGGCAACCGGGTTCTCGTTCTACCTTGACAACGTGGTGCTCGGCGCCGCGACGACGCCGCAGCCCCCCTCGCCTCCTTCCCCCGCCGGCCCCGTCTCACCGATCGCGGTGGCGCGAAGCACGGTGGCGGGGCAAACCTGCGACAGCTACACGTGGCAGGACGACGCGGGACGTCCGCGCACCGCCGACTTCGTCGACGATGCGTACCTTGGCGGCTACATAAGGCGCTTCACCTACCAGCTTCCGAATGGCACAACACGTACGGCCGTTGGCGGCATCGACGGTACGAGCGGGTACCAAGGTTTCGGCTACCTCGTAAGTCACTATTCCACCGGCTCCAATGGCGGGGCCGATAGCGCCGACTCACGCGATCCCGATTACTCCGCCACGCTGAAGAACAACGGTCACTCGCAGCTTCTATGGCAAGGTCGGCACCACTTGATCCGGCGCTACACCGCTGACTTGCACCCGGTTGTCTACGGCTCGACGTCGACGCGCGGCACCGTGCACGCCACAGTGTACTGGCTGCTCGCAACAGGGCGCGCGCCCATCCTTTTCAGCGTAACGTTCGACTCGAGTGCGAACGGACCCAACCTCATTGTCACCGACTCGCGCGCGCCTTACGGCAACGTTGCCTGGGACGGCACAGCAACAGGTTCAGCGAATGTATCGGGGGTGTCATGGGGAGACAAGTTCCGCTTCCTGAGCGACACCTCGAATACCAGCGGAAACTTCACGACGAGAAGCGCGTGGACGTACAACCAAGCCAACACGATCCCGTTTGCCTATGCCTGGGCAACGTCGGCAGACGCCGAAATGGGCATCGTGAGTACACGCACGTACGCCACGGATGTTTCGGCCGAGGACGCGGGCGTTTGGTTTGACAGCAAGAACGTCATCCACGGCAGCGAGTGGATCAACCAAAACTGCTGGGGCACAACGAGTTCGACACAAAAGTCATGCGCATCACCTTCAATGGACGGCGCAGGCTCTGTCATCGTTGGCTCGTCGTACTGGCCCTTCCAGCTCGTCAACTTTGCGATGAGCGCTTCGCCGACGACGAACAAGAAAATCGCGTGGGGCACCAGCTACGGTGCGCTTGGCTGGCAAAGCGTCAGCTCGTTCGGAACCCGCACGTATAGTGGCTACCCGCTCACGAGCTACGCCACGAACGTCGTGCTCGGTCGCCACACCGATCAGGCTGTACTCGCCGAGGTTCACGCCCAAGAAGCCGTGCGTTCGACAACGCTCACGGCAACATCAGGAACGGTGCAAACGAGCGGCCCCATAGGTGTCGAGCGCACCGACACCGTGACTTACTCGCCGGCAGGCTACGACCCAGTTTATGGCGCATGGCGCATTCAGGCGAACGCGTCGGGGCTCGCCTCGTTCACCACGCGAACCTCTGCGGGTTCGATTGTGCAGCCGATGTACATCATCAGCAATGCTGGCACGGCCGGGCCCGTTGTCACACTCGACAACGTCGTTCTGAAACCCGACGCCGATTACTTCGCCAGCATCAATGGCACCACGGTGTGGATCACGCTTTCCCGCACGCTTACAGGCTCACACACGTTGAGCATTCAAACGCGGTAATCACACGAGTGCGGCACTAGCCGGCGCAGCGAGCCGTTACGACACGCGCGGGCACGCGGTCGTCAGCGGCTTGCTGATGCCAGCACTTGGTCACCTCGAGAACTGCACGCTGAGGCGCAATAGGCGGTACCGGCAGTCGTCATGTAGGCGGTAAGTTTTTTTATGTACCGCTCCGCTGTCGGCTCACCATTCTTGCGGCAACGGTCCGTGCACGCCTGATCGTCTTTGCAACCGTCAATGCAATTGAGAATGGCTTGCGCGTTTGGATCGTGCATAACGAAGTACAATGCCTCGCACCACTTCGTTGCCAGGCACTCGTCGCACGCGTCTCCGTCATTTTTGTACTCGTCGCAGTTAACAGGCACAGGCGCCGAGCAGGTGCCGGCGTATTGCTGCATATTGTAGTTATTGCTACCTCCCGCGAGGACGGTACCTCCAACGTACATTGTACCGCTGCCTTCCGATAACGGGACGTTATCGCATGATCCGTTAGCGCAGTTGTTGTTGGTGTACGTGGGGCTGCCGATGCTGCTGTAAGTTGCCTGCGAGTATTTGCAGCACTGCTGTATGGGCGATGCCACGTTGAGCGACTCGCTGGACGTAGGATCCTTGGTAGGATCATGGGCGTCGTCGCTCGAGGATGAGCAGGCAACGCATGTAAAGAGGACCACAAGGGTTGATAGGATGGTTTTTCGCATACATACCCAGTCGACCGGATTTTGCCGGAAGTTGCGTGCACGAGAATATTTTTTGAGATACACACAAAATCACAATAGAATCAATTAGTTACAGCGAACGCATGCCTGCCAGGAAGACAGTGCTTCGCTTGCGCCTGCTAGAGCACCGAACAGTTTGAGGCATCGGCCAGGACGTTCGCGCAGCGCTGGCCGCCATGGCCAGGTCCGAGCGCGTTCAGCTCGATTCGGAGAAGAGCTCGCCCGCCGAAGTGACCGAGGTAGCCTCGCGGATCCAGCCGCTGAGGATCGCGATATCCGAGCAATCGAGAATACGCGCCTTCTGCTCCGAAGAGACGTGGATGCTGCGAGCCTCGAAAACCCCGAGTACCCCTTCGGCAAGTCCCTTCGCGATTCCTCTCGCCTCGCCTCTCGCCTCGCCTCTCGCCTCGCCTCTC
>WQZB01000056.1 GCA_009780955.1 Polyangiaceae bacterium
AATCATTGGCAATGATCCGGTTGCCCATGGCGATATCGTCGCGCGCAGCCTGCGCCGATTGGACGCTGAACCTCATGGTCTCGTAGCGCCCTTCGCCATTGAGCCGGTCCACGATCGCCTGCAGCAGCGTCGTTTTTCCTGTCTGCCGGGGCGCGTGCAGGACGAAGTACTTTTTCGCGTCGATGAGCTGCTGGATCTCGGGCCAGTCGATCCGTGTGAAGGGGTCGATGCTGTAGTGCTCTGCGGGTTGGTTGGGGCCTGCGGTGTTGAAGTGTCGGATCATCGATATCGCTCCGGAGGGCCCATATCATCTCGGGGCTCCTCAGGTGTCCACACCAAACCAAATCGGGGCGCCGTGGCGTCCGTGAGCCGCGTCTTGCGCCCCTGGAATCGCGGCTTCCCCCTCTCGCTCTCGCCCATGAGAGCAACAGGACTCTAAAATTCGCGCCCACTTGAAAGCAGTCTGGCTGGGACCGATCCAAAAAAGAGCTCATCCGATCTTTTTTTGAACATCAAGCAACTCTTTCCGCATCCGGTCGACTGGCACAATTAGACCGCGTTCAAGTTGACGCCGGCCTAGCAATGTTTTTTTACAACATTGCGGAAAGGTCCTCCCAATGATGAAAATTTCTACTACCGGCTGGTTGCTCGTTGCTCTTGGCTGCGTGGCCTCGTGCGGCGGCTCGTTCGGTGATGCCCCAGGGTCGGGCTCGAGCGGCTCGGGTTCACCCGACGGCGGTGGCGGGTCAGGTCAAACCAATGGTGGCACTGACTCCGATGGCGGGGTTCTCGACGGCGGAGTCATCACCCCCGGGCCTGAAGCATTCTCGTTCGACCCAGCCCCTGACCGCGTGTATGTGCGGCAAGGCCAAACCACCAAAGTACCCATTACTGTCACCCGAACCAGAACCCCCGGAAGCGACATTCAAGTCATTGTAACAGGTGCGCCCGCTGGCGTTACCCCGGCTCCGTTCATCATCCCATCCGGCTCGAACACCGGGGATCTTCCCATTACCATTGGCGCCCTTCCTCAAGGTGATTTGCAAGGCATGTTGACACTTGAAGGCTCTGCAGGCGGCACCGCCATGGCAACCAACAATTACAAGCTTTCCGTGAGCGGCAACCGTGGTTCGCCTGATGTCACATTTGGGACTAACGGCACCGGCATTATCGAAGACACAACGGACTATTATAGTATAAATTCGGTCACCCCTCCGCAAAACGATGGCAAAATTCTTATTAGTACAACAAAGAGCTACGACCAGACCACAGGCCAGTACACAAGCGCGGTGATTCGCCTGAACGCCAATGGTTTGGTCGATTCAACGCTTACCGATACCTCAATACAAAAGATTTTAGGGCTCCTTGAGTATAAAGGCGTGACTGCAGATGCCAACGGCCGCATTGTAGTAATGTCCGCACCGGGGACGATCACCCGCTACAAAGCCAACGGCGTCCTTGACGCAACATTATTCAATACGAAGTCACCAATATATGCCGTCTTTGCGGGACCGAATGACAGCATCTACGTCGGCGGACTAACTCCCTTCCTCCAAATCTCAGCCACTGGACAGGGAATCATGGCCAGCTGCCCAGGATTTTCTTTGAATGGGAATACGATGATTACCAATATGTCTCTGCTTCCAACTGGTGCGCTTGCTTTTACCATCGGGGCGTACCTGTCCAATGGACTAGGTGTCGGTCGATACACGGATCCATCGAATTGTACTCTTGACGAGAATTATGGAACCAACGGCGGCGTATGGTACTCCCCAGACTGGAGAGGTTTTGCCGACGCCTTGTTCGAGACTGATGGAAGCGTTGATTTGCTCCCGGGTAAAGCAAACACAAACCCACGCATCTACTCGCTTGTGCGCATCGATCCAACCGGCAATCCAACGACCATTATGGATTTGCCGCTTGATGTTGGTTCTGGCGGCGGCATCACGCGCGCACCCGATGGCCGCTACATTGTTGCAGGCCACCAATCGACAAGCACCACATCCATGGACGTTGCCTATTACAATTATGACAATACTGATTTTACGCCCGATATGACCATTGGCACTCAAGGCATCGTTAACATATCCATACCCAAATCCACCACTTTGACCAATCTCACCACTGGGGTTGGCTTGCGCGCCGTGTACACGCCCGACGGCTCGCGCACGGTGGTTGTGGGTAGTATCCAAGGGACGAACGCCGCCGGCACTCCCGTCCAGCACTTCGTGGTGGCGCGCATTTGGAATTAGGGCGTGCTCCTTGGGGCGGCCCCGGTCGTTTGTGGGCCGCGGCCGCCCCGCGAAGCATGTAGAGGCGCAGCATGCTGCGCTCTTACGCGGGAAGCCGGTGGCTGGGCGCGCGCTTCTCATTGGACAAAATCTTACTGCCCTGACGTCGGGGCCTGCGGGAGGCTCCGTGTATCTTCGGCGCGAGGCGGAGGAAACTTGCGTATCTCGTTCGCTCTGGCGTGGCAGAGTACAAGAACGCCGACACAACAAGGCGGATACCATGCCCGCGAGACTGATCCGGTAGTCTTGTGCCTGTGCCCGCTCGAAGATGTCGAGCTCCCTGCGCTCTTGGGCGTGGCGGTGTTCGCCCTCCATCTCGAAGCGGCGAAGTACTCGTTCCGCTGTCCCCTTGTGGACACGCTCGTAAGCCTCCAACCACTCCGGAGGTGGAAGAGGGCTCGACGATGACCTCACACTCATCGTACGGACTGAGAACGGGATTCGACCATCCTCTTGTGTTTTTCTCGGCTCAACCTGAGAGGACGGAGTGCTCTCTGGTGCGCCTGCCTTTTCGTCGCTCACGTCTCAGGAAGCTCCGCGACTGTCGCTGTGCAGAGGTCCGCATATACCTCGCGACCGTCGCGGCACAGTGCCTCGAAATCATCGTAGAGGCCACGGCGATGCAGGCGTGGGTACCGCGGTCGCGTAGCAACAGCGCCAAGATCCATCAGGGAACCGACGCCCAGAAGAAACGCGCGGTAACGATCTGCACGGTCATTCATGCCTAAAGTATTAGTCGCTCAACCAAGAGCTCGCAACAACGCAGGTCGACAGCGTTCGCGCAAGACAATCTTCGTGCGGCCGCTCCCGAGGGCGCGATGAATCGCGCCCCTACGTTGATATCCGCGAAGATCAATCGATTCTGGTGCTGGCGTGAGCGTCAATCTCGGTGCAATCAACAATTGTGGGAAAAGACGATCGACATCACCGCAGCTCTCTTCGCCTGAAGGGCTACGCCTACACGCAGGCAGGTGTGTATTTCGTGACGATCTGCGCTTTCGGACGCGCGTGTTTGTTCGGTGAGGTGCTCGATGGGAAGATGCGATTGAACGACGCTGGCGTGATCGTCGATGCAACATGGCGCGCGATTCCCAAACATTTCCCCTGCGTGGTCATGGATCAATTCATTGTTATGCCAAACCACGTGCATGGGGTGTTGGTGTCCGTAGGGGGCCATTCATGGCGCCCCACCGCGCCAGGGGGGAACCCATCCCATTGGCCGATCCCAGGGGCGCGATGAATCGCGCCCCTACATTGGGGGATGTCATTCGCGCCTTTAAGGCGCGTGTGTCGATTGCGATCCATCGACAGACACCATCGGTCCGCGTTTGGCAACGCAATTTCTACGAACACATCGTTCGCGACGACGAATCGCTGGCCTACATCCGCCAATACATCCGCGATAACCCATCGCAATGGGCCATGGATCGCGAAAATCCAAACCCGTATCGATCGCGAGAACACGTTGAATTGTAGGGGCGCCATTCATGGCGCCCCACCGCGCCAAGGGGGAACCCCCCATTCACCGAATCCCAGGGGCGCGATGAATCGCGCCCCTACGTTGGGGGATGACGAACGTAGGGGTCCCCCCACCCGGCCAAAAGGACAATCCCCCCTTAAAAACCCAGCGAGCGTCGCAATGACTTGCGGCGCTCGCCTGATTCATAATTCCATCACGTAAGGGCGTATGGCCATACGCCCCTACGCAACCGCTTTGCTACTGCCCCGCAACTGCCACGGGAGCGGTGTAGATCCCGAGGTTGGCCCCGATATAAAGCGTTGTTTTATTGGGACCACCAAAGCTAATGTTATTCGCCCCGTTGGCAACTGGGATCGTACCCCATGGATCACCACTGGGCTTAAAGACCTGAACTCCCGAACTGGTTGCAACATACACATTGCCGCCGGAGTCGACAGCCAAGCCGTTATGCGTGTTGTTATTGACCGCGTTGTTAGCCGTAAACGCCGGAAACGGCTGCTCGGGATTCTTCGTCACCGTGCCGTCAGCGGCAATCGAGTATGCTATGATTTGACTTGTTTTCGCGAGCGAGACGTAAAGGGTGTTACCATCTTTCGAAAGCGCAACACCAGTAGGCTGATTGGCAACATCAGCATCATCCATTCCGATAGACGTCGCGTCCTTGGTGACGATGTCTACTTTGTAGACGCCGTTCGTCGAATCAACGACATAAATCGTTGTGCCGTCATTAGCAAGCACAAGGTCGATCGGCGACTGCACATGGGCTACTAACTGACCATTCTGTTTTGCACCACATGCAGCACTCCCGTCGACTAAGGTATCCCCGTTGGTTGATCTCGACGACAACTGTTGATTCGCCGGATTGGTATAGAACAGTGTCTGTCCCGTCAGTGCGATACCGCCAGCTCTGTCAATCCCATTAATACACTCGTCTGTTAGATCCGGAGCTCCTGGTTGGGCTGGGCTGGTTATTTTTCCATCAGCACTCAATACGGCAAATACGAGGTCGCCAATGCCATCGCCACGGTCAGGCTGCGTATAATAGAGCGACCCACTGCCTCCACCTCCAGCAGTCCAAACAACGCCACCGATGCTACCAAGGGTAACACCATCCAGTGCTGAAGTCGCCACCGTTCCATCAGGAATAGGATTCGTGGCTTCTACAGGAGGAGCTGCCTGGTCGGCGTCGCCCGAGTCGCTTGCATCAGTTTTGGCTGCGTCGGCGTCGTGACCGGCGTCCGTAGTCGTGGTTCCGCCGCCGCTGTCGACCTCACCCTGATTCTCATCATCAGGAGTATTGTCGCTGTTGTCGTCAGAGCTCGAACTCGAGCACGCGTAAATCCAGGCGCCAGAGACGAGGACCAAAGCAAAAGGCAGGATACGTTTCATAGTGCGGTTCACCGTAGCACACCCTGGGCCGATGGCGAGCGAATGCCGCGCTTTTCATTCACAGTGAGAAAACCCGAGCAATCCTGCGCTGCTCGGGCTCGCCCTACATGGGCACCTTATCGGCCTTTTTTTGCTTTGGCTAGCTTTCGCTGGCTCTATCACAGCCCTGTCGTGCGTGCCGGAAGAACTTCCGCCAAGCGTGATCGTGGGGCTTCTTGCCTGCGCACGCCGCGCTCTAAAACGCCGCGCTCTTTCGTAGGGGCGCCATTCATGGCGCCCAACCGCTGGCGCATCCTGAGGGCGCGATGAATCGCGCCGCTACTGCGCGATGCCGGGGACGTTCACGTCGACCTCCCAGATTTTCGAGACCTGGGTTGTAATGTACAACGATGTCAAATTGGGGCCGCCAAAGGCCAGGCCCGTGGGCTGCTCGGGAACCGCGACGACGCCGATTTTCGTGCCGTCCGACTTGAAAACCTCGACGCCTTCCGCAGCCGCAACGAACACGTTGCCAGCCTGGTCGACCGCAATGCCATCGGGCGCCGAAGTTTCCGCGTCCATGCTCACCCATACTTGCGATTCGCCGAACGTGCCGTCGTCGTTGAGGTGGTATTTGCGAACGTATGGCAGGGTTCCCGTTGTCGGCTCCGTGAAGGAGACATAAAGCTCGGTTTGGTCCGGGTTTAGCGCAATGCCCGTGGGCCGCGGAATGTCGTCGAACGAATCGGCCACGGTCACCGTGTTGTCGGGCGTAATGAGATAAATGCGATTTTGCGTAGGGCCATTGGGGTCGGTCGAGGCATAGCCCGGGTCGGTCACGTAAATGGTTCCGTCTTTGCGAACCACCGCCGCTTTCAGCGAGTCGAACTTGGTTTGCACGGTGCCATTCATAAACCCATTGGCAATGACTGTTGGTGCGCCTGCATCGGGGTCCGCGCTGCTTTTCGTGAGGGAGAAGGTGTTGACGATGTAAAGGTTGCCGGCGTCGTCCACCGCAGTGCCAATCGGGACACCCAAGGTTGGGTCGCCGTCGCTCACCTTCTTCGTGCTGCCATCGGTGCGCATGCGATAAAGCGCGCCGGTGCCAAGCGGCGTGGTGAAGAAAAGCACTTGCTGTCCGACATGCCACGTTGGACCATCGGTGTACGCGTCGGTTTCGAGCACCGCTTTCGCCGGCTGAATACCGTCAATGGGATTGGCATTGAGATCGACCGGATTGGCTGCGGCGCTGCCATCGGGATTGTTGTCACTGGGGCTCGTGCCGCCGGGATCATCGGGCGAAGGGTTGCTGTTGTCGTCTGACTTGCTGCTCGAGCAAGCATAGAAAGCCAATCCGATTGGCAGGACGATCAAATAGGGCAGATAGCGTTTCATCTTGGACTCCGTGGTATTCCAGCGCGGTTGGGCGCCATGAATGCCGCCCCCCCTACGAACTAGCGAGCCGCGTGCCGAGCCCGGCAACGCGTGCAAATTACATATTTATCGCGCACTCTTTTTCATCACCGGCGAAGAAGATTCCCGCTTTCGCCGTGGAGCACGTGGTCGTCGTCTTGTGGCGAAGCAGGACAAGCCGCAGGCTCGCCACTCGACGCGTCGGCAGGTGCTTGCACCACAGACCCACCATCTTGGTCGTCCGCGCCGGCCTCGGGCGTTGTGTCGGGCGGCGGGAAAAGCGCGGCGATGTCAGGCACTTCGTCGACGCGTGCGAACTGATAGCCCTTTGATTTCAAAATGGGCACGAGATACTGAATCATGTCAACGGTGCCGCCCTGCGCCGGATCGTCGTTGATGAAATAAGGGTCGTGCATGAGCACGATGCCGTGGCCCACGGTGTCGATCTGTTCGGCGTAGAGATCGCCGCATTGGGTCGGCGGCGTTGGGGTGCCGGGGCTTCCGTCGGCGTTGGCAGGGGGGTGCCAGCATGCCCAGTCGGCAGCCTGCCCTGGCCCCATTTCATCGCCAATGTCCCAGTTGATGGGTCCAACGTACTTCTTCATTGGCGACGCATTGATGTCGTTGGTTGCCTGTACATCGAAGTCGCCGTACGGCGCGCGGAAAAGAAAGTGATTGTCCGTATTGAATGGCGAAATAATCGTGTCGACTTGCGTGAGCTCGTCCACCGTTTGGGCAGCACTGAGGTGCTGGGTATTGGTCGATTTCCCTGTGATCGAGGCGTGATCCCACGTGTGGTTGCCAATGAGGTGACCGTCAGCAGAAAGCTGCGCGAGAATGGATGGATCGGTCACGTTTTGGCCCATGACGAAGAAGGTCGCTCGAATGCCTTGCGATTTGAGGTAGCTCGAGAGCTCGGAAGTCCGAAGGCCAGGCCCATCGTCGAACGTGAGCGCAAGCGTTTTTTCTGGAAGCGATTGACCATGGAGATCGCCAAAGCCAATCGCAAGGTCGCCCGAACATGTCTGCTGCGTGCTCGGGGAATTCGAACATGCGGCGAACAGCGAAGCACCCACTGCTGCCAACCCTGTAAGCGTTAGCCCGAGCGCGCATCGCGCGTACAATTCTCGTTGCCAATGCAACTGTTTCTGACCACGCGGCTTGCAGCCTGCGTCGGTGTTGATACCGTGATAAGCCATACGCGCACACGATGCACGGCGTGGTCCGTCATGCGCGCGGCTAGGAGTGAGGGCATCGCGTGCACCTGGTGTTTGCGCATATCGCGCGCGATGCCCTCACTCGTAGCCGCGCGCCACGAAACAAAAGATCGTTATTGTGCGTCTATACTCGTGCTCAACGCGCTTTCTGCTCGTGCCAGGGGAAGAGGCTCACCGGCCAAGCGTTGCTAGAGTTCACATCGAGGTCGAGTTCAGTATGACGTTGAGAATCCTCTTTCTGCTCGTGCTTGCGTTCGCGGCGAACGCCGTGTTCGTCGCCTGGGTTGGTCGCATCATCGGAAGGCGCCGCATCACTCGCTACGGGCTGGTTGTGCTGCTGGTCGTGTTCGCGGTCGCGCTCATGGACCGTAGCGGTTACTTCGGCGTCATGGTGGCGCTCGAAACCGTTATCGTCATCTTCGGCGCCGTGCTGTTCGGTGCATTCTCGGCAATGCTCGCCGCGGGCAAGAGACTACGCGCGCGGTTTTTTTCATCGAAGGTAGGGGCGCCATTCATGGCGCCCGACCGCGCCATTTCGGAATCCATACCATTGGCCGATCACCGATGCCGAGAGGGCGCGATGAATCGCGCCCCTACATTGGGTGGGCGCGACGCGCCCATGCAAGGGCGGCGCGAAACACTTCTGGCCATCGCCGGCGCCGCTTCATGGGCAACGAGTGCCGGCGTCATTGGCTGGGGCTTCGTGCGCGGCCGACACGACTTCGAGCTCGTCGAAGTTCCGGTGCGCATCGCCGGGCTCCCGCGCGCTCTGGACGGCTACACGATCGTGCAAGTTTCCGATTTGCACGCTGGCAGGTTCGTTGGCGAGCGCGATTTTTCTCGTGGCTTCGATCTGGTTCGCAAAGCACGCCCCGACCTTTTCGTTGCCACAGGCGATTTGGTCGATCACGATTCCGACTTTGCGCCTTTCGTGGGTTCGTGGCTTGCGCGTGTCAGCGCACGCGATGGCGTGTACGCGATCCTTGGCAACCACGATTACTATGCGCACGCACCCACTGTTCGCCGCCAGCTCGAGCGCGCCGGCATCCAGGTGCTCGTCGACGATGCGCGCCTCATCCGCCCAAACGATGGCGGGGGCTTTGCGCTCGTCGGCATGAACGATCTCATCGCACCCTACTTCGACGGCGCGCCGCCCAATCTCGCAAGCGCTCTTTCGCGCGCGGCTCCCAGTCGTCCGCGCATTCTGCTTGCGCACCAACCGCGCCAGTTCAACGAGGCCGCGGGGCAAGTGGCATTGCAGCTAAGCGGGCACACGCACGGCTATCAGTTCGATTTTCTCGGTGCATTTCCCCGGCTTGCTCGGCGCTATGTTGCGGGTCGTTACGACAAGAATGGCTCGGTGCTTTGGGTCAATCGCGGTTTCGGCGTGAGCGGCCCGCCTTCACGCGTTGGCGTCCCGCCGGAGGTGACCAAGATTGTGCTCGTGGCAGGATAACGGCGCAGGGCGCGATGAATCGCGCCCCTACATCGCTTTCGTCACACCCGGCGCTGCATCGCTCGCCATTTTGATGACCCTGGCCGGAATGCCCGCGACGATTGCGCCTGCAGGCACGTCCGCGACGACCACGGCATTGGCGCCAATCACGGCGCCGCGACCAACACGCACCGGGCCTAGAATGCGTGCGCCGCAACCCACCAGAACGTCGTCTTCGATGACTGGATACCCATTGTCTTTCGCGGTACCCACGGTGTTGTTGCCAAGAAACTTCACCCGTGCGCCGATTTTCGCATCGCCGCCAATCACGATACCAAGCGTGTGGGTGAAGTTGACACCGTCGCCAAGCTTGACCTGATTGCCAATCTCGATTCCATAAACAATGGTTTGCATGAGCCTTAGCGCACGGTTGGCACCGGGCACATGAAAGCGACGTGCGGTTTCGCGCAGACGATGCATGGCGAGAACGGCAAAGCCGTCTTGCACCACGGCAGCTTCGAATGCCTCTTTGGCCGACGCCTTGGCACCCGGCGCAGGGGTACCACTTTTCGTGAGCGCGATACCGTATGCGTCAGCGACGAGCTGCTTGATAAGACTCATGACTTTCTAGTTTAGCGCCTCGTATGCCATGGCTCAATCGCCGCATTTAGACGGTAGGGGCAGACCCCCGTGTCTGCCCCGTTATGGGGCGGCCACAGGGGGCCGCCCCTACGAATATGCGGTGGTTCTATGTGCATCGCGCGCTAATGGAAGGGCGGCCACAGGGGGCCGCCCCTACGAATACGCGTTGTGTTGGCGGTTGCGTGTAGGGGCGTATGGCCATACGCCCTACGAGTTTATTGTAGGGGCACCCCTTGTGGGTGCCCTGCCTTACACGCCAGAGCCTTTGAGCACCACCCCCACGGTTTTTGCGAGAATGTGGATGTCGAGCCAAGGCGACCAGTTGCGAACGTAATACACGTCTATCTGCACGCGCTGTGCGAACGACGTTGCGTTGCGATCCGACACTTGCCACATGCCGGTCATACCGGGAGGGGCGCGGAGGATGATTTTTTCTTTGCCGCCCATCTCGGTGAGCTCGCGCTCGATGTACGGTCGCGGTCCGACAAGGCTCATGTCGCCTTTGATGACGTTGAGCAGTTGTGGAAACTCGTCGAGCGAGAACTTACGCAAAAATCGCCCGATTCTCGTCACACGCGGGTCTTTGCGAAGCTTGTGGTAAATTTCGTATTCGGCGCGAAGCTCGGGATTGTCGTCGAGCAACGCCTTGAGGCGTTCCTCGCCGTCGCCGTGCATCGTGCGAAACTTGTAGGCTTTGAAATGCTCGCCGTCGCGGCCAAGGCGCTTTTGCGTGTAGAAGAGCGGGCCTTTCGAATCGAGCTTGATGAGAAGTGCAACGAGAAGCAAAAACGGCAAAACAACGAAGATGCCAAAGCCTGTGAGCGCCACGTCCATCACGCGCTTGGCAAGGCGAGGACCAGGAAGAAGAAGCTGCTGGCGCACTTCCACACCGAGAATGCCGCCAAGGCTTTTGGCAGGCACACCAAGCGTGGCAAAGCCAAACAGATCGGGAATGACGAGCAGGTGGCTGAATTTGCCGCCAACGCGCTCGACGATTTGAAGTAACTTTGGGCTGTCGACGCCCGGCATGGCGACCACCGCGTACGGAATTTTCAAGCGCTGCGCGAGCACCGGCGCGAGCGACAGATCGCCGACGACCGGAATGCCGTCGACTTCGGCGAACTTGCCGCGCGGAAAAAGCGCGGCCTCTTTCGGCTTGGTTGGCCTATTGATTTGGCTTTCAGGACCGAGAAATTCTTCGCTGGTGGCAAACGCGGCGGCTGCACGCCACGACGCCGGAGGCGGGGGAATGATGTGGTCGGAGCTGATGGGGCCGCTTGGTGGATCATCATCGGAGTCGGTGCCGAAAATGTCAGCGGCAAGGGCACTGCGCTGCGCCTCAGACATGAAATGCGATGCCGAAACGTTGATGGAGTAAACATCCATCACCTCGTTCGTGAAGCTTGCACGGAGGGTTCCGTGCTTCGCAGGATCGTCGTCGAGAAGCATCACTGGCTTGAGCCCAGAACGCGGCTGCGCCTTCAGCGTGCGCACGACGAGTCGGCCTGTTTTCGCGGCGCCAAGCACGCAAACGGGAATGCCCCACCATGGCTGCACGCAAAGGGCGTTACGTACCGCCGAGCGAATGACGGTCACGAGCAGCATGGTAGAGAGCCACCATACGGCACGCACGAAAATGCCCCATTCGACAATGGGCAGCCCGCCGAGCGTTGCCAGAAGCGAAGCGCCGAAATGAACCAGCGATGTTGCGAAAACGATGTCGCGTAATTCGTCGGGCGTGCTCTTGGCCATGGGCGAGTAGAGCTCGAGCCCGGCGAACGTGAGCACGCAGAGACATATGGACGGACCGACGACGAGCCACGCGCTCCAGTCGAACTCACCAAAGGCCGAGTACGTGCGCACGAAATGGACGCTGCTCGCGACGAGGGCGGCAAGAACCAACGAAAAAACATCGGTGACGAACAGCGTGACCATGGTGCGGATGGGCCGCGTGAGAACCTGCAAACCAGCAACGTCTTTGTGGCTGCGAGCAGCCGCGGAGATGTCGGTCTCGGCGTTGCCCGCCTTCATGCGGACGCGAAGCTGCTCGGCAAGCGCCCGCGCAATGGCTTCTTCGCTGCACGCGCCGTTGGAGACGAGAATGCGCCCAATCTGGCCGCCGCGCTCTTCCTGGATGGCGAGGGCCTTTTCCACGGCTTCGGGCGTAACGGCTCCGTTGGCGATGAGGATTTCGCAAATCAGAGTTCCGCTGCGCGGCGAGCTTACAGGGCGCGAGCCGCCGAGCATGTTGCCTTGTGGAATACGAATCACGGGAGCCGCGATTTCGGCTTTCACCCGTGCAGCGGCTCGTGCGATGTCTTCGGGCGACGACGCCGGAGGCGGGGGCGCACCCGATGTGGGTGGCACCCGCAGAATGCCGGGGGCAGCGCCAATGGGCGAAAGCGTGGGAGCAAACGGCGCAGGCGGTGAGGGCATGGCCGACAGCTGCGGGTTTGGCAGCGCGAGCCGCTCTTGCATGGCCTGCTGAACCTGCTGAAGAAGGGGCGGCACGGCGACGGCACGCGGTGGCCGCGAGGGGCGCGAGCTTGGAGGCGCAGATTCGAGCGCCGACGGTGTGGTTGGCGGGGACGACGGAACCGCGGGAGTTTCGCCCTGCCCGCCTTTAAAGTTGGGCATGACTGGCACGATAGGCACGATGGGCACCGGAGGGATCGGCAAGGCCGTTTCCGCTTCCGCTTCTTTTAGCGGCGGCGCGACGCGCGGAGGTTCGGATGCGGCGCCGTCGGTGTGGTTTCCTTCGCTACTCATTGTTGCCCGCGAAGTATAGACGACTCGATCGTATCGCTTCCAGCGCCGCCCTTCCCACTGCGATCTTGCACACCCATGTTCACATGCGGATGCCAGGCGCGGGGAAGGTCGAGCAGAGTTCTTTGACCTCACCTCGAACCTTCGCAATGACCGACTCGTTCGATGCGCTCGTCACCACGCGGTCGATCCACCCCGCAAGCATGCGCATTTCGGCCTTGCCCATGCCGCGCGATGTAACCGATGGTGTGCCAATGCGAATGCCTGATGGGTCAAAGGGCTTTCGTGGATCGAACGGCACTGCATTGTAGTTTGCAACGATGTGAGCGCGGTCGAGCGCCTGCGCCGCAGGTTTGCCTGCAATGCCCTTGCTTGTCATGTCGATGAGCATGAGATGGTTGTCGGTGCCACCCGTGGTCACTGCGAAGCCCTTGTCGATGAGCGCTTGCGCAAGCTCTTTTGCGTTCTCCACGATGGCTTTCGCATAACTCGGAAACGATTCGCCGAGCGCTTCCTTCGCGGCCACTGCAATGCCGGCGGTCGTGTGATTGTGCGGTCCGCCTTGCAGGCCTGGAAATACAGCTTTGTCGATAGCTGCAGCATGCACTTTTTTGCAGAGGATCATGCCGCCACGTGGCCCGCGAAATGTTTTGTGCGTGGTGGATGTGACCACATCGGCAATGCCAATGGGCGATGGGTGCTCACCCGCAGCCACGAGCCCGGCGATGTGTGCGATGTCAGCCGCGAAGATCGCGCCAACCTCGTCGGCGATCGCGCGAAACGCTTTGAAATCGAGCGTGCGTGGGTACGCCGTGGTACCAGCCCAAAGAAGCTTTGGCCGATGTTCTTGCGCGAGCTTGCGCACTTCGTCCATGTCGATGCGATGGGTGTCGCGGCGCACGCCGTACGGCACGCTCTTGAAAAACCTACCCGTGATCGACACTGAGTGGCCGTGCGTGAGGTGCCCGCCCGCGGGCAGCCCCAGGCCCATGATGACGTCGCCGGGTTTGCAAAACGCAAGGTACACTGCCAGGTTCGCGGGGCCGCCGGAGTACGGCTGCACGTTGACGTGCAAATCGTCTTCACCGCCCGCGGCGGCCGTTCGACCAAAAAGCTTTTTCAGGCGCGAAATGGCAAGCTCTTCGACCTGGTCGATGATCTGCTGGCCCTCGTAGTAACGCTTGTGCGCATAACCCTCGGAATACTTGTTCGTCAGGCACGAGCCCGTGGCCTCCATCACGGCGGCGGAGGCATAGTTCTCGCTCGCAATGAGGCGCATCGACTCGAACTCGCGGCGATTTTCTTCGTCGATGAATTTGGCAACTTCAGCATCGGTTTCTCGTAGGGTTCTGTCAGCCATGGGCTACTTCGTTACCGTACAAATGCCGCCGCGTCATCGCCCGCGCTCGTATATAAAGCAGGCTGATGCTTCTCCAAGTCCGCCTGATGATCGCAATGGCGCTCTTTGGAAGCGTCGTCTCCTTGTTGTCGTCGGCAGCTTTGGCGCACGATACCCCTCCGGCAATGACTGCCAGCGAGGCCGCGGCCACACCACCCCCTGCCGGCACACACGCTGCTGAAAGCGACCCAACGATGCGCCCGATCACCCACGATCGACGCGCGGGGCTCGTGCTCGGAGTCGCACCGGGCATTGGCTTTGCCGGTGCAAGCGGCTACCCCAACGACGTCAAGTTCATTGGCAATCCGGACTACTACTCGTCGTCGTCCATGCTCGTGGGCATTTCCACGTCGTACTTTTTGATGGGCGCGATGACCGATTATTTCAGCTTTGGCCCCATGGTCAACGTGGCAACATTTGGCAACGACACCTGGAAGTCGACCGGGTTTGGCATTGGGTTTCGTGTCGAGGTGTTTCCACTGCTCGTGTTCGCGCCGACCTTTGCCGACACATCGGTTTACAGCCAGCTTGGCTTCGGCTCGGCCACCCTGCGCCTCAAAGGCACCTCGACCGATACCGATGGCTCGCGAACGTTTCTTGGCATCGGCATACACCACGAATTCCGTGCATTCCGCAGGTTTGGGGGGCACGCCACGTTCGGGCCCTTCGTCGAGTACAACGCCATCTCCGCACAGGCGACCGAGCGTCACTGGCTGAGCATCGGTTTGCGCGTGGCGTGGTATGGCGGCGCTGTAACGAACGACCACCCTTGACCATCGCGGATCGCCACGCAAGCGTTGAACACGGCGAAAAATCCGCGCAACCTGTCATCTCTTTGTCAACGATGGCGACGGTTGGCGGGAAGGCTGATAACCTGAGGGGGTGAATCCGCCAGACCCATTTGGGCTCGTCGGGCAAGTGTTGGATGGGCAGTTTCGCGTCGATCGCGTTGTCGGCGAAGGCGGATTCAGCGTCGTCTACCAAGGTCATCATCAGGGGCTGAACGAACCCATTGCCATCAAGTGCCTGAAGCTGCCTGTATCGCTTGGGTCATCCCTTGTCGACAGCTTCATCCAGCGCTTTCGTGACGAAAGCCGAATTCTGTACCGCCTGTCTCAAGGCAACTTGCACATCGTGCGCAGCATTGCGGCAGGCACGACCCAGGCGCCCATGACGGGTGCACTCGTGCCCTTCATGGTCCTCGACTGGCTCGAAGGGCGCTCGCTCCAAGCCGATTTCACGATGCGGCGCGCAGCCGGAAAAACTGGGCGCTCGCTCGAAGAAATTACCGCGCTTTTCGGTACAGCGGCCGAAGCCTTGGGCTTCGCACACATGCAAGGTGTCGTGCACCGCGATCTCAACGCGGGAAATCTATTCCTCACCGTAACGCAGCAAGGCGAAACGCTAAAGGTTATGGATTTCGGCGTTGCGAAGGTAATGCAAGACAGCGCCTTACAGCTCGGCCCACGCGCGCAAACCGTTGGGCAAATGAGAATTTTTGCGCCTGCTTATGGGGCGCCCGAGCAGTTCGACGAGCGCCTTGGCGCTGTTGGCGCCGCTTCCGATGTGTACGCGCTCGCGCTGATCATGCTCGAAGCCATGCGCGACAGGCCTGTCAACGAAGCCGACAACCTCGGCGTGTTTGCACACCTCGCGCTCGATCCGCAGCGAAGGCCTACGCCACGCGCGCTCGGCATCGAAGTTCCTGACGCGGTCGAGTCGGCGTTTGTACGCGCAACGATGCTCGATACGCACGCGCGCTGGCAAACGGCCAGAGACTTTTGGGCCGCCTTCGCAAGCGGGGCAAACGGGATGAGCGGCGCTCGCGCGAGCAACGAGCGCAACGAGTCCGCGTCTGCGTACGGGAAAACCGTGCTCGCATCGCGCGAATCGCAACCGCCTGCGGATGCAACCGCGCAGTATGCCGACTTGACCACGATGCCTTTCCGCGTGCCAGCGCGCACGCCAGAGCAAATACCAGCGGCGCGTCCCGCTGCGCCTCCACAAGCGCCTACACAGGCAATGGAGCGTTCTGCCGTGAAAGAACAGGCACCAACAAGGCCTCTCGATACCCCAACACCCGCGGTGAAAACCACATCGAGTCGCGCAACGAGTCAAGTGTCGCGCTTGGCCGATAGCACCGTCAACCCTTCGCAAATGGTGACCTTGGTGCCAGGCCTTTCGCCCGAGCCACGAAAGCTGGCGCCCCCAGCAGGCAGCGCAAGCTTGGCAGCGTCGGCCTCGGCAAGCAGGCCAAACGAAGCACGCGGGCCAGGAACCAAGCCGTCCAATGTGAACGACGCCCAAACGGTCGTGCAGGCCCCGATGTCCACACGACCAACGGTTCGTGTTGCAACCCCGCCGCCTGGAGCTGTCGCGCCTCTCGCTCCAACAGCACCCACGCTCACGAGTTCGCAAATTAAATCATCCGTTGCATCGTCTTCATCGCCACTGACATCCGAGCCTCCAACGCCGGTTGTGGGAACCAGAAAAGCGGCAAGGCAAAGGTCGCGCTCTGCTGCTGATGCAGAAGAACATTTCATCGACCTCGACGATTTCGACGATCTTCTCGAAGAAGACGAGGTAACGCGCGTTCACGTCCCCGAGCCTGATGTCCTTCGCAAACTCTCCGACTCCGATCAACGCACAGCGCGTGAAACGCCACCGCCAGAAGAAGTCGAAACGCCGCCGATGATCGCGGTCGACACACAGACGGCAGAGGCGGCAGGGGTAAACGCTACGTACGTGGGGTGGCCTCCACCACCGCCTCCTCTGCTGATTCCAGAAGCCGATAGGCACGAGCCGCGGGAGTCACCACAACAGGCGTCGCGCAGGTTCGGGAACACACTTGCACTCACTCCAGTTCCCGTTGGCGCCAGCCCACAGCAGGCACCAGGCGCGCAGCAAACGCCAGGTGCACCGCCGGTGCGAGCGTTTTCGCAGACTGTTGCGATGCCAACCGCGGGCCAGCCGGCTTACGCGCCAAGCGCGCCAAACGCGATGGCCTACCAGCCTTCGCCTAACGCGCCTAACGCGATGGCGGCGCCACCTCCACATCCCTCCGAGCCACCGCCGCCGTCGACTTCGTACCCGCCACAATATGCGGGATCGCCTTTGCAAGACCCACGCTTTGTACCGACGCAGAGCGGGCCAATGCAGGGGCAGGCCTTTGGTCCGCCACCGTATTCGATGCATTCGGTGAGTCAGGACCCAAGTGCAGGTTCCTGGCAGCAGAATGCGAGTGACGCAGGATCGCTCTATCCGCCTTTGCCCGCGGCATCGCCCGCGAAAAAATCGCCGCGGTTGCTCCTTGTTGGGATCATCGTTGGGTTGCTAGCAGTCGTCGGCCTTGCGGCTATCGGTTTCGTTGTCGTAACGCGAAACGATCAGTCGAACGGCGAGCCCACGACTTCTGCCTCTGTAGCGGCCGCTGACACAACAGCAGGTAACGAAGCGCCGGCACCACCCGAGCCCGCGCCTGCTGCAAGCGAAGCGCCCAACGCGCCCAACGCGACTGCCGCGCCGGCACCAACCGAGCCCGCACCTGGTGCAAGCGAAGCGCCCAACGCGCCCAACGCGACTGCCGCGCCGGCACCAACCGAGCCCGCACCTGGTGCAAGCGAAGCGCTCAACGCGCCTAACGCGACTGCCGCGCTGGCACCCGAGCCCGCGCCTGCTGCGAGTGAGCCGCAAACCGCGACGCCAACCACGCCAGAAGAGCCGGCAACCCCTGGGCCAGCGCCATCTGAGCCGGCGCCTGCCGCTTCACCACGCGCAAAGCACCCTGCTGCAGCTCCCCACGCGGCGCCTGCCGGTTGGGCAAAAGCCACTCCGCAAAAATCTACTTCTCAACCTGCTCCTCCGGTTCCGGTTCCGACCAATCCGAACGCATTCAACGAAGCCAATGCGCGCGCTCGACTTGCGACGGCGAACGGCGTTCTCATTGCGTGCAAACAACCTGGCGGCGTGACTGGACCTGGCTCCGCGGCGGTAACCTTTGGCCCTGACGGCACTGTGACGGCCATCTCAGTCGATTCGCCGTACGCAGGCACAAAAGAAGGGGAGTGCGCTGCCGGGCAGTTTCGCCGCGTGAGAGTCAACGCGTTCGAAGGTTCGCCGCAAACGGTGGTGCACTCGTTCGAAGTTCCGAAGTAGGGGCGCGATTCATCGCGCCCTCGAGATCGGCGATTGGCCAATATATTGTCACGTCGGGCGCCATGAATGGCGCCCCTACGCATGCTTTTGTTGATTGTAGGGGCGTCGGTCATCAATTCCAATATCGCAGGACCGTCCCCTCTTGTGTAACGACAACGATTCGCCCGTCACTCTGCACATGTGCCGACACAGGGCTGTCAGCCTTCGTTGTCGCTTGCCCGAACTCGCCAAATGACGGGTCGAGCACGCCGTCACCTGTGTACCGAGAAAGGGTGCCCTCGTGTCCGCTCGCGGTTGTACTCGCGGTTGTAGAAGTCACAAGAAAACGGTTTTGATCGTCGAGGACCACGTGCACTTGGGTAGGCTCACCGATACTGTTCGGATCCAAAAAACCGTTCGCACCGAATGTGCTATCAAGGCTCGTTCCATCGGCTGTGAAAGCCCAAATCGCTGGGAGCATGGAGTCATTCGTTACCCAGAGAATTCGACTCTCGAGCCGTAGCGTGAGCGGATTCCCCTGGCGAACTCCCCAATCTGGAACCGTTGGTCCTTTGAATGCCGTCTGCCCATTCGTTCCAAAAGATGTGTCACGCACACCGCTGTTATCGAACTGCAAGAAGCCGAAATACGTATCAAGGGACGAGGTGAGGTTGGTGCCCCCGGCGTTGGCTCCCGCGCCCATGATCACGATGTTGCCATTCGTGTATACGCCAGCACCCATCATGGGCAACGGCACAGCGTCGGCTTCGCCCGAATGGTAATCTGCGAAATTCACATTCACGAAACCGCCATTCCCGAATTTCGGGTCCAGGTCTCCGGCGCTCGTGATTTTCGCGATTCCGTTCATATTGTTGCCGCCACCATCGGTGGCGGTGAAAAACAGGACGACGCTGTCGTCTGGAGCAAGAGAAGTTTGAGAAACGCTGTTGGTCGTAGTTCCAACAAACGCTGCGGCAGTGGAGAGAATCGTCCTCTTGCCGGCACGTCCCGTTGCGTCGATGATGACGTAAGCAGCTTTATCGTGTGCGATACCGTCATTAGGGTCTGTATCGTTTGCATAGCCTCCAACGACCATGCTGCCATCGGACAGAAGCACCGCGTCATTCGGACTCAGGGTATCCAGCGCGGCAACGCCGCTATTGCCATAGGATAATACATCGAGCTCGCCATTTGGCGTAAGCCGCGCAACGCATGTACTCCAAGGACTCAAACTAATGCTGGAGTAGCAAGAGCCAAGCACGTAGATGCGATCGTCGCCCGATACCAAAGCCGTGATCGGACTCAGCATTCTCCCAAGCATATCCGCGAACCGACCACCCTGCGCAAAGGTCGTATCGAGAGTACCAGGCAGGCCGGCAACGAAAAGCTGCATGTCGACACTTACAAGCACCCCGTCGTTGACGGCATGCCCTTCGATGGTGACCGAAATGGGTCCTTGAGAAACGCTGTTTTCAATAGCGATCGTGAGTTCTCCACTGCTTTCTGTCGATGGAATGGTCAGCGAGCCAGCCGTCACGCCCGACGGCGCATTTTTCAGCGTGATCTGAACATCGGCTGGAGACGATCCACGGCGGGCGATAGAAATGGGGATTTTCGTTGATGCCCCCTGACCGACGCGCAATGGTGATGTTCCCATGTCAAATGAGAATGCAGTTGCTCCTGCGTCGGTTGGCCCAGCATCACCAGCCGACGATTGATCGGATGGGTCGATCGCCGGCGCGTCGAAACCGGTGCATGACGCCGCAACGATTGCTAGAAGCGCGGAGGGAATCAGTCCACAAGCACTGCGCATAGCGACATCCTACTCCCGGTTGAGGCGCGGGCGATATCGAACGCTGCGCGAACCAAGCACACGGCTCCCCCCAACCCCAGAGCGACCACGCAAGAGACCGCCGGCTCCCGAACCCGCAACGGCTGCGAGCCCGCCACCAACGGCTCAACCTGCTCCTCCAGTTTCGGTCCATCCGAACGCATTCAACGAAGCCAATGCGCGAGCTCGACTTGCGATGGCGAACGGCGTTCTCATTGCGTGCAAGCAACCTGGCGGCGTGACTGGACCTGGCTCCGCGTCGGTTGCCTTCGGCCCCGACGGCACTGTGACCACCATCGATAAACGCTGGTGCACTCGTTCGAAATTCCTAAATAAACCATCGATCAATTCCAATATCGTAAGACCGTACCCGCATCTGTAACAACAACAATCCGCCCATCACTTTGCACGTGCGCCGACCAAGGACACCCATCGGAGGTCGTGGACACCTGCCCGTCCTCGCCAAATGACGGGTCAAGCACGCCGTCGCTCGTGTAACGAGAGAGGAGGTCCTGTTTCACGCGAGGGGTTGTGCAAGAAGTCACAAGAAGACGACTTTGATCGTCGAGAAACACGTACGCTTGGGCGAGCACACCCGTATTGTGCGGATCCAAAAAACCACCCCCACCAAATGTGTCGTCAAGGCTCGTTCCATCGGCTGTGAAAGCCAAAATCGCTGTGCCCGAATTGGCACCGCCAGGCTTCACCCATAGGATTCGCCCGTCGGGCAGTAGCGTGAGCGGACTCTGGCGAAATCCCCATACCGCCGAACCCCCAACCGCTGGCCCTTCGAATGCCGTCTGCCCATTCGTTCCAAAAGACGCGTCATGCGCACCGCTGCTATCGAGCTGCAAGAAGCCGAAATACTCATCAAAGGGCGGGGCACCGTCTTCGCCTTCGGCTTTGAATCCCCCGCCCATGATGACCACGTTGCCATTCGGGTATACGCCAGCCCCCGCCACGGACAACGGCACGGCGTCGGCTTCGCCCGAATGGTAATCGGCGAGATCCCCATTCACGAAACCGCCGTTGCCGAAGGTCGTATCGAGGGTTCCGGTATTTTTGATTTTCGCGATTCCGTTCACATCATTGCCAGAACCATCGGTGGCGATGGCGGGGAAAAACATGACAACGCTGTCGTTTGGGGCAAGAGAAGTTTGAGAAACGCTGTTGGTCGTGGTTCCAACGAACGCGGCGGCAGTGGACAAAATCGTCATTTTGCTGTTCTTCCCCGTTGCGTCGAAGGTGCCATAAGCACCCATATCGTGTGCGGCACCGTCATAAGTATCTACATTGTTTGCGGTACCTCCAACGACCGTGCGGCCATCGGACAGAACCACCGCGTCATTCGGAGTCAAAGTATCCAGCGTGGCAAGGCCGCTGTTGCCATAGGTTATATCGAGCTCGCCGTTTGGATTGAGCCGCGCGATGCATGTACTCAAAATATTGATATCACTGCTGGAGGGGCAAGAGCCAGGCACGTAGATATGATCGTCGCTCGACACCAGAGCCGCGATCGGATTCAGCATTCTACCGATCAGATCCGTGAGCCGACCACCCTGCGCAAAGCTCGTATCGAGAGTACCAGGCAGGCCAGCAACGACAAGTTGCACATCAGCACTTACAAGCACCCCGTCATTGACGGCATGCCCTTCGAGGGTGATCGAAATGGGTCCTTGAGAAACGCTGTCTGCAATCGTGATCGTGAGTTCTCCGCTGCTTTCTGTCGATGGAATGGTCAGCGAGCCACCCGTCGTCACGCCTGACGGCGCATCTTTCAGCGTGATTTGAACATCGGCGGGAGACGATCCGCTGCGCGTGATGGCAACGGGGATTGGCGTTGATGCCCCATCTAGAATGCGCAGTGGTGTTGTTCCCATGTCAAAGGAGAATGCAGCTGCCCCTGCGTCGGTTGACCCAGCATCACCAATCGACGATTGATTGGTTAGGTCGATCGCCGGCGCATCGACACCGGTGCAGGATGCGGCAGCGATTGCAAGAGGTGCAAGAAGCATGAAGGAAATAATCGGTCCACAAGCAATGCGCATGGTGACATTCTATCCCGGTTGCGGCGCGGGCGATATTGAACGCTCGCCAGCTACAGCGCAACCCAGTTGCGCTGTAGGAGAAGCCGCGGGAGCGGCTTCGGGGGTCGGGGGGCGAAGCCCCCAAGAAAAGTCTAGTGCCGTTCGGGCGCTGCATCGCAGCGCGTTCGGACTCTGGCCGAACTTCTGCCGAACGGTACTAGTGGAAGCATGCCAAGAAGAGCGAACGCTGCGCCAACCAAGCACACGGCTCCCCAACCCCAGAGCGACCACGCAAGCGACGCTGAAACCGATCCTAAGGCGCCACCGCCAAAATAGGAAACCATGTAAAGCGCATTGATTCGGCTGCGCAAAGCAGGCGTGAGACCAAAGATGACGGTCTGGTTGGTCAGCTGGCTTGCTTGCACGCCGGCATCGAGCAGCACGACCCCCACTCCGATGACGATGAGCGAACGTTGGCCAATCCAAAAGATCGCAAGGGATATCGCGATCATCGCGAGAGCCACGACATTGATACGCCACGGCTTGGGTCGAGTCGCGAGCCGCGCGGCCACGGGGGCAACGAAAACACCAACAAGGCCAATGGCGCCAAAGGTGCCGGCCACTGCGCTGCCATAACCGAGTGTTTCGAGATGGA
This sequence comes from Polyangiaceae bacterium, assembly GCA_009780955.1. Classification (GTDB taxonomy): domain Bacteria; phylum Myxococcota_A; class Polyangia; order Polyangiales; family Polyangiaceae; genus Labilithrix. The sequence goes on from WQZB01000056.1 coordinate 22,659, forward strand.
AGGACAGCATCGACCAAAATGCGCTGAATGCGGCAAAACCAAGCCCGCCAACCATGGCGCGCCGGCGCAAAACAGGCTCGGTGCGAACAACGGTGGCAAGAGACCTAAGAATCGTCACGTAGGCGATTCGCTCGGCAGGTTCGCGCCTTGGTATGGTAACGTGGAGTACAATCGCCAAAAGCCCCATGGCAAGGGCGGCAAGAACAAATACAGCGCGCCAGCCAACAGCGGCGCCTAGCGCGCCGGAAGCCGTACGCGAAAGCAAAATGCCGGCAAGCAATCCCGACATGACGGTGCCGACAACTTTACCGCGCGCGGTGGGCTGCGCGATGTCGACCGCGTACGGAAGAATCATTTGCGGAACGGCTGACGCAATGCCCACAAGAAGGCTGCTTGCGATGAGCATGGCCGTCGACCAGGATGCGGCAAGCATCAACAGAGCCGGAACCGCCGCAACAAGCGTAGAAACAATGACGCTTCGGCGCTCGCGCCCATCGCCAAGCGGAACGAGAAGCAGCATGCCCAGTGCATAGCCAACTTGCGTGGCCATCAGGGCGCTGCCGACTTGGGCAGGCGTTGCGTGGAGCGACGCTGCAATGGCCGCGGCAAGCGGCTGTGCATAATACAAGTTTGCAACCGAAAGCCCGGCGGTCGCCGCCAGAAGCCAGAGAAGACTTCGCGGAATTCCGGTTGTTGTGGATGGTGTGCGAGTCAATTCCAAAGGCGCGAGACTACCACGACGGTTGGGCCCATCAGCGACGCAGGTGCCTCTGAAACAACGACGATCCGCCCATCGTGCTGTACGCGTGCGACGTAGGAGGTTCCGGACGAAAAGCCTGCTGGAAGGGATTGCGTCACGGTTCCATTTTGCCCGTTTACGCCAAACGAAGTGTCGGGCATCCCGGTGGTTGTCAATCGGGAGACCGATTCGAGCATGCCGTCAGCGCTACTGGTTACGAGAAGGCGATTTTGGTTGTCGAGGAAGACGCGCGATACCACGCCACCGATTGTTGCCGTGCCGTCGACGCCAAACGTGCTGTCGAGACCGGTTCCATCTGCTTTGATCGCCACAATGCCGTTATCGCTAAGCGCGATGACTCGACCATCGGCAAGCACCGGCAATTCCCCGCCATTGATCGCCATCGGAAAGGATGTCTGCCCGCCTGTTCCAAACGTCGCGTCGATAGCGCCGCTTTTATCGAGTTGCAAAATGCCGTAATCCTCAACCCCGGAATACCAAGAGCCCGCCAAAAAAATCTCGCCGGTCGGGCGCACGGCAATACCCGTGGCGTCGCTGCTGTAGGAGTCGATGGCTAAGAACCGGCTTGAGAAACCGCCTCCGATGCCAAAACTTGTATCCAATTCCCCGTCACTGGCGATTTTCGCGACCTCAACAAACGAGGTAGGGGAAACGTATCCCCCTATGGCCAGGACCACGCTGTCATCTGGTAAAGCCGCCATCAAGTCAATGTGGTAGCTGCCGACGCCCATATCCATGACGACGCTCGCATCATTCACGTTCCCACTGGAGGGAACAATGTTGTACGCGGCGTTGTAATATGTGGCTGAGATCGCTGAGTTACCTCCAACGACGATGCGGCCATCCGAAAGAAGCGCGGCGGCAGTCGGCGAATTCAGGTCGGTCACAGTGGCAATGCCGTCAACGCCGTAGGTTGGGTCGAGTGCACCGTCAGGGGTAAGGCGCGCGATGCATGCGTAATAACTATAAGAACACGAGCTGACCACGAAGATGGTGTCGTCAGAAGACACGAAGGCATCGACAAGCCCGTACGCTTGTGACCCGAACACATCGATGAGCCGGCCACCCGTCGCAAACGTCGTATCGAGACTGCCCACGTCGTGATCGACAAGCAGCGGCAGAATCGCACTTGCCGATTCGCTCGTGCCTGCCGCGCCCACTACGTGCCCTTCAATTGTCACATCTAAGGGACCATAAAGAACGGTTTTGGCAACGGCAATTTCGAGATCTCCCGTGCTCGCGGATGACGGGATTGTCAGCGGGCCGGCGGTGATGCCCGGCGGTGGATTTGACAGCGTTATCTGGATGTCACTCGCAGGCGCGGTACTTCGCACAATCGAGAGGGGAACCTTGGTTGTCGTTCCTTGCAAAACCCTTGATGGTGTCGATCCAGTGTCGAACGAAAAGGATTCTGATCCGGCGTCGATCGAGCCCGCATCGTTTTGGCTCGTCGACTGATACGGCAGCAAGTCATACCCGGTACATGCTGCAACAAAAAGCACGAAAGCAACCACCCCGTGAATGACACGCATAAGAAGAGCCTCCGATAAAGATCGAGGCGCCATGGTACAGAATATTTCAACATTACTGCCGGGACTTCGTCCCGCGCTGTGCGTTTCCGCTTCGCGGAAAGCAGTCATGGCTGAATAAAAGTTCAGCACCCTGCTCGATTCGTTCTTGGGGAGGGCGCGCGACGCAGGGCAGACACGAGAAAAAATTTTTTTTCGGCGTTGGCCGCAACTCTTTCGCGAAGAGGCCGAGTGAAACAATTACGCGCACAAGCGTGACTGTCGTTGGAACGACATCCACCCGGAGAAATAACGATGCAAACAATCGGTAATTTGGCTATCCGCGCTAGCGTTGCAGTTGCAAAGGAAAATTGGGCTCTCGAGGTACAAAATGCATTTGGTGCTCGGCTCGTCATTGTCGGGCAGTCACCCGTGATCGTCGGCTCGAGTCGATCGGCCGATGTCGTGCTCGACGATTGCACAGTGAGCAGCCGTCATTGTGAAATCCGCCCCCTTGGCGATGGCATTGCCATTCGCGATCTCGACTCCGCAAAAGGCACATACATCGGTGGTGCACGCATCAAAGAAGCCGTTGCCACGCCAGGCACCACGATTGCAGTCGGCCAAAGTTCGATTGTGTGCCGGCTCTACGACGAAAGCGACGACGACGGCGACGAACTCGGCGATCCGCTGCCAGGCGTGGCCGGCGCTTCCACAGCCATGCGGCGCGTGGCAGCGCAGGTGCGCAGGCTTGCCAAGCTCAGTGTACCCGTGATGGTGATCGGCGAAACCGGCGTGGGCAAAGAACTCATTATACGGGCGCTTCACACCGAAGGCCCGCGCCAAAATGGTCCTTTTATCGCGATCAACGTTTCGGCGCTGCCGCGCGAGCTAGTCGAAAGCGAGCTATTCGGCCACGAACGTGGCTCGTTTACCGGAGCGGTCAGTCGGCGCGTGGGTGCATTCACCGAAGCTGCTGGCGGCACGCTGTTTCTCGATGAAATCGGCGAATTGCCAATCGACGCACAGCCAAAGCTACTGCGCGCGCTCGACGGCTACGAAGTGCGCCGTGTCGGTTCTGCCGGCTCCGGGCGCCGAGAAGACGCACGCGTCGTCACGGCCACGCACGTCATCCTGAGCGAAAAAGTTGAGACTGGCGGCTTCAGGCGAGATCTGTTTCATCGGCTCGAAGCCCTTGTCATCGAAATCCCACCGCTTCGCGAGCGGCGCGGCGACATCGTTCCCATTGCGCGCCACTGGCTCGCAACGCTTGAAAACGACTTCGGGCGGCTCGATCTCACGCCAGAAGGAATTGCAACGCTGACAGCGCACGATTGGCCAGGCAACGCGCGCGATGTGCGCAACGTGCTATTGCGCGCCGCTGTCCTCGCGCAAGGACGAACGACAATCGATGCGGGGCTCATCGACCGCGCGCTTCGCAGGCCGCGCCAAGCAAACATTGAGATTACGCCGCAAGCCGCGCAGGTCTATCTCGATCGCTGCAAGGGCAACGTCAGCGCAGCAGCTCGCGCGGCCGGCATAGCCCGAACGACGTTTCGAAGCTACGTGTTCGATTCACAGGGTCAGGGGCAGGGGCAGCGCCGACCCCGCGTAAAAGCGTAGGGGCACCCCTACTTCTTCTTCGGTGCGGGCGGCGGCACGGGGTGTACAGGCTCAAACCGGAAACCGCGAGGCAAAAGCGGCTTTCCCATCGCGTAAAGCGTTGTGTCTTCGTAGCGCGATCGGGGGGGACTCGCCGCTCCTGCCCGCGAGATCACACCAGGAGAACCTGCACCCCGGTCGAGCACGACTGCGCGCATGCATCCTGCACGGATTAGCGTGGCCGCAAGCTCGCTCGTGTTCGTAGGCGCTGCTGAGCGCACGATGACAACGCGCCCGTCGGGCGAGAGCCCTAGCGCGGCGTGCGCTTTGCCATCTTTCCCGTAGGCCGGCGGCAGCGGCGGCGTGATGGCCTTGCCGTCTTCGACAAGCATGGGCATCTCGACCATGTCTGCGTGCTGGGGAATTGCCACGCCGAGAGCGCCGGACTCGGGTGCCGCCGTGATCGACAGCTTGCCGTCCTCGGACGCGGTGAGCACACCCATGCGACCCAATCCGCTCATTGGCAAAAGGATCCGCCCGTCTGTCACCAAGCCACGCGCATGCTTCTGGGATACGCCGAGCGACAGCGCCAAAAGAACGCGATGCGCGTCGTCGGGCAAGAGCTCGTGATGGTGCCGCGCCAAAGTATTGGCATCCTCTTTTGTGCCTGGCCGTACACGGAAACTCGCGCGCCCTGGCTCAATCTCGAGAATATCGAGCGAGGCGGCCTTCGTGCGCCATAACCCGGGGCTCCACGCGGGCGCGGGCTGCACGCCCGGATCGGCTTCCCATGGGCTGCTCCCCACGAGAATGGGTGGCGTGGAATCGTGCAAGGTCAAATAGAAAAAATCTTTCGGTGCATATTCGATATAGCGCCCATTATCGATTTCCATTTTCGTGGAAAGGAGTTCGCTATTGTATTTGCGATTACGAAGTTCGACGATGTTCGTAAATAGAAATCCGGTGTGGTGCGGGTTCATATCGAGGTGCATGCCATAAATGCATCCCGCAAGCTTCATGGCCTTGCCGAGCGTGATGGCATTTACGTCGTCTCCCCAGGCGTAGATCAAGTGGCCGGCATTCGTAATGCAAATCCCCGAGCGCTCGGTTTGCATGCTCGTGCCAGGAAGCGTGAAACCCCACTGCGCGCGACCAAGTGGGTTGACGTGGTCGCCGTCGACGAGCGGATCGAGATTCTGACGTAGCGAGAGAATGTCAGCATTCTCAATGCCAACGATGCCGCCAACGTCTTTGTTCATGCCCCATGATCCCATCCCAACGCGCGCGTCTTTCGTCATGATGACCGTTGCCGCGCCAGGCACCGGAGGGAGCAAAACACGCTTTTTTAGCACCATGCCCCAGCTTCCGTGCTCCGTTTTGAAGCCGCCGTTGAAAGCTGCTGCAACGCGCGTAAGAACGGCTGGGTCGCGCGGAATTCGCCCTGCACCCGGTGGGCCGATCAGCGGTTTCGGATCTTCGTTGCCCCCCTCGATATGGAGATCGAATTGCCGCATATCCATCGCAACGAGCAGCACGCGCGAATACGGGCGCTGTTCGTCGGTGCGAACGAACGTACGGAAGAAGCCAGACGGTGGCAGCTCGCCGTCGACCGTTGCCGGCAGCTTTTTGATCCACGGTTGCGTGGGCACTTCCCACGCGCCTTCGCCTGGCTCGGGTGTCTTCCACATCGAGCGGATGGGCGGCGGCGGCCACTGGTCGAGATCCGCGCTTGCTTGCGATACATCGAGCACGCTTGGTGCGCTTGCCGCGCCTGGCGCGTTTGCCGGCACGCCTTCGGGAGCTTGCCCGGCAAGCGCTTCGCCGCTGGACGTTACTTTGAAAGCGGCTTGCTTGAGAGTGTCGCGAAGGGCAAAGGTTTTCTCCTCGAGCCATGCAACAGGCTCGGCGCCAATCCACGCAATGGCGCGCACCGTGTCAACGGCCCAGAAAATCAGTCGTTTCGACAAATGCCGACCCACTTCGACATGCACACCCGCCCCGTCGGACACCGCGCGGTCCAAATCAAGCCGTAACCTGCGTGTTTTGTCGTCACGGGAAGCGTTGTCGGCAAGCACCACGTCGAGCGATTTTTCCGCCAGCGCAAGACCAATGCGCTCGGCCGGATCGTCGAGCGTTACATCGATGCGACCTATGCCTTCGCCGCTGCCCGTCCGCTGCAAATTCGTAATCCACGCCATGGCGCGGTCATCGAGCTTGCGGGTGACGTTTTGCACGCCTTCGCCATCGAGATCGAGACAAGTCACGCTTTGCTCTTGCCCGAAGGCCGATGTTGCAAACGCAGCACGCGAGCCTCGAACCACGAGCGCGTGATCGTCGCCGAGCGGCGTGGAAGTCAGATTGTACCAAGACGTAACATCGATCGGCGTGCCCTCGGGTGAAAGGCGTACGCGCGCGCGATACACATCGCGCGGAGCGCTCGCTCGTTCGCTTCCTAGAAAAAGCACGAAACGCCCCACAAGCAGATCGGCAAGCAAACCGCGCGAAGGCTCCCAGCGAATGTCGTCGGCCTTGACCACGGCGCCGCTTGCCTTGCCAAGGGCAGCCGCAAGGCCATCGATGTTCTTCGGCACCACGGATGTTGAACACGCAGAAGCTACGCCGAACAAGCCGGCAGCCGCAACGATAAGCGCGTAGTGCCCGCGCAAAAGCGCACTTTTACGCATAGTTGGCATTATTATTATGTACCCTAACGGTCGAATCCAGTGGCCGCCATTCGGCTCGCGCAGGCGGGCAATGTCGTCAGCCTCGACAGCACGCGAAGTGTGCGATGAGCGCTCTATCCAGCGCGTCGTGCACCACGGGGTGCAGCAGGCGGCGGATCGAGCCGCTTCTTCAGATCGGCGATCTCCTCATCGAGCTTCATGTGCGTCACCACGACGTGATTCACGAGCACCTTGTTGACCTCGGCGAATCCATCTCGCATCTCGGAACGGAACTCAGCAAGGTCGGTGCGCACTCCGTCAACCTTCGCATCGACGGCACGGATCTGGGCACCAAGGTCGGTGCGCACTCCGTCAACCTTCGCATCGACGGCATCGACCTTCGCGTCGACGGCACGGATCTGGGCACCAAGGTCGGTGCGCACTCCGTCAACC
>WQZB01000057.1 GCA_009780955.1 Polyangiaceae bacterium
AACTAGCCGCATCATGGCGATGTAGTATGGCCCCGCTGCAAGACGATGCAAGGAATTTTACGACAAGGGCATACAAGACGGGGATCTGCCCATCGCGTGACGTGCTGCCTTCTTTGCGCTGATGTTGTACTCTATTGAAGAGTACAACATCAGAACATCACAGCCATTGACCGCTCAGATCCCACATCTCGTTACTTCGTTCCGTAAGTCGTCGTGAACGAAAACATCGAGGAATGGAATGGCCAGCTCAAGCCGCGCACATGCCTATCGACACACGTCGCAACCGCGCCATTCGGTGGATTCGGGTAAACACTCACACCAACCGCGTGACCATTCTTCACGGCAACCTTCACCACAACGCGCATACCTTCCGGCGCGCCGCACCCGGCAAGGAAAGCCGAGTTGCTCATTGGCGCCGAGAGCTGCGCGTCGGTGAGATCGGGCATGGCTTTGCCTGCGCCGATCGCGATCTCTTGGTTGTTCGAAGCGAGCGCAGCCTCGTAGCTGCTACCACCACTGACGTACGCGCCAGCCGCGCCGCCGCCGCCGCCACCAACGCCTTTGGTGCCGGGCTTTTTCGCACCACCCGTGAGCGAGCCGCCATCTGACATGTCGATCGCCAACGGATCGCCCGTGCGATCTCCGCTGTCTTTTTTTTCGCCCACCTTCTTGGCGATGAACATGACACTAGGAACGAGCAGAGCGACGGTAAGCACGCCGCCGATTACATATTTCGCGATGCCCGCCTTTTTTTCAGCGATTTCGATTTTGGCGACTTCCTTTTTTTCTTGCGTGATCTCTCTGTGCATCCGCGCATGCTCGGCGAATGGTGCGAAACTTTCCCACTCGTCGATACTTTGCCACTCGCCCGTAATTTCGTCGCGCAGGCCATCGCCGCCAACGAATGCATGCGAGGCAATCTGTTGAAGGACCTCGACCGCCGTGAAAGGTCCGTGGTCCATGCGATCTTTGATGACGACGTAGCGCGGTCGCTTGTCGGCTTCGAGGCGTGCCTTGAGGCTTGCAAGCTGCGTGGTTGGATCGCGAGTCGCCGCGGGCGCAACCTTGACGTTCGGTTGGATGTTCGGCATTTTTGGTGAGCCGATACCTTTTGGGATCGCGATAGCCGAAGGCTTGCCAGGCGGGCCAGGCGGGGGCGTGAACTCTACATCGATTGGCGGAAGGGAAGATGAGCGCATCGGATCCCGATGCATATCAGCGTCATCTGCAGGCACAGGCGGTGCGGGGACCGGGCCTCGGGAAGAAGGCGGTTTCAAGAGCGAGCCTGCTCGCGGGCAAGTTCGGCGTTGATGGTGCGTCCGCCAATCAACCGGCCAACGAGCGCGCGAATTGCCCGATCGAGATCGGCGCGTGGCACAGTGACGAACGAGATGCGGTCGCGGATGCGAACGTTGCGCAGGTCAAAACCCAGCACACCGCCTTCGTTCAACATGTTTTGGATGTCAATGGGCTCAAGCCCATCGCGGCGACCCACATTGACAAAGATGTTCGCGACCTCGCCCATGTCGTCGGGTTCGATGCGATAGCCTGGCGTGGGTGGCAACGCATGACGCCCAACGCCAAGCGGTCGCGGCTGCTGTCGCGTGTTGCGCGTGTTGCGATCGCCGCGCTTGCTTTGCGACTCGCGCGGATCGCGCGGCGTTGGTGGTCCTTCGGGAAGGCGCGGCCTGGTGATCTCATCGTGCACATTGCCTTGTTGGTGGTCACGCCAAGACTCGCAGTCACTCGATTCGGCACCATCCGATTGGGCACCATCCGATTCGGCGCGAGGTTCGAACACGGGGCCTTCGCGCAGCGTGTGCGGAGACTCGTCTTGCGCGGGATCGACCGGAGGGTTCTTGGCGCGTCGTGCGGCCGCCGCTTGCGCGGCAACGTCGTCGTCGCTGCCTGCCATAGCCGTTGAACCAAGATGATCTTGCAACAAGCCTGCGACGATCGTTTCGGCCATTTCGTGCGTGAGCAGGCGACGCGCCACGGCAAGATGAATCGGGTCGGCTGCTTTTGCTGCGTACGCGTCGGCTAAGAATGCAACGAGGTCGGTTTCTTCGCGAGTGCGAAGCTCGCCTTTCGTTGGCAACGTTCGCTCGACAGGGCGAATGTTGTACGTCAGCCTCAGCATGTAGAGGTGGCCCACGTCTTTGGGGCCAACGATGGAAATCGCGGTACCGGTGCGGCCCGCGCGGCCCGTGCGACCCGTGCGGTGCACATACTGCTCGGCCGAATCGGGGAAGTCGGCGTTGATGACGTGAGTGAGATGCGAGATGTCGATACCCCGCGCAGCCACGTCAGTGGCAACAAGGAAGCGCAGCTTGCCCTCCTTCGTGTTGCCCATGATGCGCTCGCGCTCGCGTTGCTCGAGATCGCCGTTCAGCCAGTCGGCGTCGTAGCCGCTTCGCTTGAGAGCTTCCGCAACGCGTTCCGTTTCGTCTTTTGTGTTGCAGAAGATGACCGCACTTTCAGGATCTTCCACCTCGATGATGCGGAGTAGCGACGCGCGCTTATCGCCTTCGCGAATGAGATAAACGAAATGGCTGATGGACACAGCGCCGACCTGATCGCTCGAAAGCGTGAGGTATTCTGGATTGCGCAGATGGCTCGTGGCGAGCCGCTCGACATCGGGCGGAATCGTCGCGCTGAAGTAAAGACCCTGTCGCTCTGTTGGGAGCATTTCGATGATGGCGTGAAGCTCCTTCGCGAAGCCCATGGACAGCATTTCGTCGGCTTCGTCCAAAACAAAGATCCGGATATGCGATGGATCGAGCGTGCCGCGGCGAAGATGGTCGAGCACGCGACCCGGCGTTCCGCACACAATTTGCGCCCCCTCGGCCAAGGCTTCGATCTGCCGGCCCATGGGTGCGCCGCCGTAAATCGGCACGACTTTCGTGCCGCGGAACAGCGCAACTTGCGCGAGCTCTTTGGCGACCTGAACGGCAAGCTCGCGCGTTGGCGTGAGAATGAGCGCCTGAACGTGCGGCACCGATTTTTTGACTAGCGAGTCAATGATCGGCATGCCGAACGCGGTGGTTTTGCCGGTTCCGGTGCGCGCCTGCACCACGAGGCTTTTGCCGCGTACAGCAGGTTCGAACACCGCGAGCTGAACGGGGGTAGGATGCACGTAGCCCAACTTGTCGAGCGCTTTGCGGACATCTGCGCCAAGAGGCACGACGTCGAATGTTGGCTTCGGCGTCATGTCTTTCTCGTTCGGATTCGAAGCCTGCACCTCAATCATTCGAGCCCCCTTATAAACGACTCGACCTCGCGACGCACGCGGCCGAGCGATGCGGCCTGGCGCACGGCGTCGTGTTGGGCGGCGCGGTCGAAGCGCTGGACAGCGGCGAGCGCGTCAGCCCCGTTCGGATCGCTTTCGCATGCCATGGCAATCTTGGCGTACTCTGCCCACGCCGAGTTTTTCTTGCCTTGCTCGAAGACGCGCTCGGCTTGCTCGCGGCCATGGTAACGCCCCGCGTCGAGGCGCGCGGTTTCGCTCGCCTGGGTAAGGTCGCGCAACCCGTCCGCGCATGCCCGGCCAACTCGGGCAGAGATGGGCGGACGAGGCGTATCTGTGTAAAGCGCAGAGATGACTTGCACGGCGATCGACACGACAAACACCGTCGAAAACAGGGTATACGCACCGTAAACGATGCGACTTGCTCGCTTTGAGTGATGCCCGCGTTCGGGTCTCGACACACCAACCGTCTAGTGCCGCCTGGCAAAAAAGGCTAGTGCCGCTTCGGGCGCTGCTTCGCTGCGCTCGCCGTGCCTCTGCGTCCACTTTGATTGACCGAACTGCCCGGACCGAACCTTGACCTCTTTGGTTGCGCGCTCCTATATACGCTCGGTCGTGCACCGATGACTTTCTCGACATCTCTCGTCGCCCTTCACGCGGCCGCTCTTGCCGAGCGCGTCGGCGAAAAAGCTGCCTCGCGCTTGAGCGATGTTCAAGCCCTTGTCGGCCGCGAAATGCTCGAAGTCGAGGCGATTGTCGTGCGCCACACCAGTGGCCGGTCGAGCGGAGGCGACGTGGCTGGTGTTCCGCCAGCAACCAATGCGGCACGCCACTTGTCGGGCGCTGGGGGCAAACGAGTGCGTCCCATGGCGCTTTTGCTCATCACCGCGTGTTTCGGGCCAATCGACGTGCGCGCACGCGAGCTCGCCGCGGCATCCGAGCTCGTTCACATGGCAACCTTGCTTCATGACGACGTGATCGACGACGGCGACGAGCGCCGCGGCCGGTCAACGTCACGACGACTCTGGGGCAACGCGGTCAGCGTGCTTGCAGGGGATCTGCTTCTCGTCGAAGCCCTGCGCCTTACCACGCGCGCGCACGCTGAAACCTCTGCCGAACTCGTGCAAACCTTGGGGCGACTCGTTGACGGCGAGGTCATGCAGCTTCGCGGACGCATCGCCGTGTCGCTCGAGGAGTCGACATACTTCGAAATTGTGCGAGGCAAAACGGCTTCGCTTTTCGAATGGGCACTTCGGGCTGGCACGCGCCAGGCAGGAGGCTCGCAGGCAGCGATCGACGCGCTTGGCGCCTTTGGCGGCCACCTTGGTGTTGCGTTCCAGCTCGTCGACGACGTACTCGATTATGTTGGCGACGCGCGCGTTACCGGCAAAGCCATGCTCGCCGATCTGTTCGAAGGCAAAGTCACGTTGCCCTTGCTTCGAGCAGCCGCAACCGACTCGTCGCTCGAGCCGCTCGTCGCCCGGGTACGACAAGGCGACACCGATGCCGCCGCGCAGATTGCAGCGCGCGTGCAAGGCTCGGGTGCATGTGAAGCCGTGCGCGATCTGGCGCAGAGCGAGACAGCCTTAGCCCTTGCGAAGCTCGAAGCTGCCCCTTCGTGCCCAGCGCGAGACATCCTCGCTGACGTGGCTAGAGGCCTTGTCGCGCGAATTTGCTGACATGGTGCAGTTGTGGCGGAGGGTCTCCAGGATCGACGCCTAGCCCATCGTGCAGCAGTTTCTGTTGCCCTTTTGATGGCAATGATGGGGGGCGGCAACCGCGTTGCACAGGCGCAAGCGTCGGCCGCGCCTTCCATCACTCGCAACGACTATTCGCTCGAACTAAACCAGGGCCCGCTCATCGCGCCAGGGCGCATCACCGGGCTGGCGGGTGCCACGACGGCCGATGCCGAGGCCGTGGAAGGCGTTTACAACAACGCGGCAGCACCCGCCGTGCGTGAGCCGTTTAGCCTGCGCTGGTTCGATCACGATATTTCTATCGGTCTCGCGTTTCCCGGTGCCTATGGAAATACCGATTTCGACAACCGCGGGGAAAATGGCGACCAGCGCCTTATTCAGCGCACATCAAGGTTTCTTTATTACAATTTAGGCCTTCAATTGCAATTCGGTGAACTTGGAATCACAGTTCTTGGTGATTTCTTGAGTTACGATGTGGGTAGCCTTTCCGGGACGACGTCGTCTTTGGCACTCACGACCGGGCGCATTCACGCGGTCGGCGCATACAGCCTCTTCGACAACCAAGTCGTCATGGGTGCAGGCGCGCGCATCGTCGTCGTCAACATCGCCGCGCAAACCAGTGGCGGAAGCGTCATCCGAATGGCCGGAGCCGCGCCCGAGGTTGGCGTGATTGTCAAACCCAACGACACCCAATGGCGCGTAGGCGCCACAGCACGCGCACCCGTGGAAGCCACCAACCTGTCAACGACTCACGCCACGGTCGATCCGGAGACCGGCATAAGTGAAGCCGGTGGGTTCATCTTGCCCGATCGGGTCATTCAGCCTTGGGAAATCGAGGCCGGCATCGCGTGGCAATACGGTCCCAGGCCGCTCAATCCTGCGTGGATCGATCCAGAAAAAGACGAACAGGCATTACGCCGTCGCGTGGCTCGCGAGCGTGCCGACAGAGCTCGGTCGCAACAGGCCGACCTCGCGAGTCTGCCAAAAGCGACAGCAGAAGATCTCGCGAAACGCGCGGCCCTTGCAGCGGCCTTTGCGCGCGACGAGCAGGCTGCACGCGCTGCCGAGGACAAGGAGCTCGCCGAGGCGCGTGAGCGCCTTTATCAAGAGCGCAAAGCGCGTAATCTAAACTGGCCGCGCGAGCGCGTGCTTTTGCTTGCAAGCTTGCTCATCACGGGCGCGAGCAAAAGCGCCGTTGCGCTCGAGGGGTTCATCGATCAAAAGCGCGATTATGTGGGCCAAAGCGTAACGCTTGCACCCCGCTTTGCGTTCGAAAGTGAGCCGCTGGCAAACCTTCTTCGGGTGCGCGCAGGCACGTACTTTGAGCCAAGCCGCTTTTCGGATGGCACCTACCGCCAACACTTCACGTTCGGCGGTGATGTGCGCCTCGTGTCGTGGGACGTATTCGGTATTATCGCGCCGACAACATGGCGGCTCACATCGTTTCTTGACCTAGCGCCGCGCTATCAGAACTTCGGTTTCGGCATCGGAGCTTGGCATTAAAATTGCGGGACAAGCGACAACAAGCCGATTGCATGAAACCAAGACTGGGGTGAGAATTCGCGCGATCTTGTGGCACATGCCCATCTCGCAGGCGCCCGCCGTAGGAGGCTCGAGTGAGTCACGTTCGCCGTTTTGCTTTTTTGGCGTTGTTCGCTTTGGGGTGCACCGGGGCGGAGTTGCTCGCCATGGGGTGCACGGGGGAGGACTTTCAGCCGTTGACCGCATCGGATGCGGACGCTGCAGGCGTAGATGTGCATGTGGATGTGGACGCGTCGGATGCGGACGCTGCGGACGACGTGGATGACGCGAGCGACGGCGACAGTAGCCCCGACGCGGGACCGAAAAGCTATTTTGTCTCAACGCTGGCGGGCACGGGCGCGCCAAGTGCTGTGGACAGCCCCGACCCCCTACAGGCGACTTTCGCCTCTCCGAACGGGATCGCCATTGGACAGGATGGCAGCCTTTACGTCACCGACAACATGAAGATCCGTAAAATCGCTGTTGACGGGACGGTCAGTACCTATGCAGGCACGGGCGCACTGGGCCTAACCAACGGCTCCTGCACGAGCGCGACCTTCAGCTACCCTTTTGGCATTGTCGTGGAGGCCGCCGACAACATCATCTACATGACCGATTTCGGGAACGATATCCGGAAAATCTACCCCACACCATGCCAGGTCATCACGCTGGCTGGTGCGGTCAACCCTGGCGCGTCCGATGGCACAGGAACTGCGGCGATGTTTAATAATCCGGCGGGGCTGACGTTGGACGCCTCGGGGAATGTTTATGTTGCTGACTCGGGCAACAATAAGATCCGGAAGGTCACGCCCGCGGGCGTGGTCACCACCATCGCTGGCACTGGCGCTGAAGGCAACGCCGATGGTCCGGCATTGAATGCAACTTTCTCCTATCCGTGTGGGATCGCCGTGGATGAGGAAGGTACTCTGTACGTGTCCGAGGCCGGGAACAGCGACATCCGAAAGATCGCCAACGGCCAAGTCACCACACTAGCCGGCTCGGGTGCCCAGGAACTCGTCGACGGCACGGGTACCAATGCCGCGTTCTACAATCCGGTTGGCATAACGATCAACGCAAACGGCAACCTCTTGGTGGCTGACAATGGCAACAGTGCGATACGCCAAGTCACGCCAAATGGCGTAGTCACAACGATTGCGGGGAACACGGGCATGCAAGGCGCCGCCGACGGCCCAGCCAACACAGCCACCTTCTATGCCCCCTACGACGTGGCGGTAGACTCGAGCGGCGTGATTTACGTTGCCGATCGCTTGAACAACAAGATCCGCAAGATCACGCCGGAAAACTGAGCTGCGTTCGCGCGGCTCCGCGAGGCGGAGGGCGCCCGTTCTGCCGGATTCATTGTAAACTCGCGTTCCAATCGTGGAGACATCTCGCCCATGAAACGGAACGCGCTTGCCGCAGTTTTTTCTTTTGCGCTCGCGGCTCTTGGGTGCCCGGGAACCCACCCATCAAAAATGCCGGAACCATCCCAACAAGCTTCACAAAAGCCAGCTCCGCTTGTCGTGCGCATGTCAAAATCGGGAATTGGATTCCGAATCAGCAACGCAGAAGAAGAAGCGGATCGCGGCGCGCGCACCACGTCCGCGCCGGCAAGTCCGCTCGGCAAAGCCGACAAGGAGCGCATCCTCGCGCGTTTGCCGGCGCTCGCCGAAGAGCCGGATGACGCCAAAGGCTTTGCGATGCGGGGCGAGTCCATCCCCGCGCCGCGCCCAGGCAAAACCATTCGCGAGGACTTTCCTCCACCTGCAGCGCCACATCCACCCGCCAACGTGCCCGAGCAAGGTCCGCTCACGGTGGAGCGCCGCGCGCCTGAAGGCCCGGTCGATCTTGCTCTGAACCTCACGGTAACATTTTCGCAGCCCATGGTTGCCGTAACGTCGGTAAACGAAATCGCCAAGGGCAACGTGCCGGTGGTGTTGTCGCCAGAGCCACCTGGCACGTGGCACTGGCTTGGAACGCGCACGCTTACGTTTCAACCGGAAAAACGTTTCCCAATGGCGACAGAGTTCACCGCCTTCGTGCCTGCGGGCACCAAGGCTGCCAACGGCGAAGTGCTTGCGCAGCCGGTGCGCTGGACGTTCGCAACGCCACCTCCAACGATGAAGAGCCACGGACCGTCGGAGGATCATCAGCTGCTCGATCCGGTGATCTTCGCTTCGTTCGATCAGGCGATCGACAAGGCCACGATGCTTGCCAGCATTGAACTTGCCAGCATTGCCAGCAATGCGGGCTCCGTTCCAACGCGCCTCGCAACGGACGATGAAGTTATGGCGAGCAACGTTCGAGAGCTTGCAGAGCGAGCCGAAAGCGGTCGCTGGCTGGCGCTCAAGCCGATCTCGAAACTTGCCGCGGCAACCCATTACACGGTGCGAGTCAAAGCCGGTGCCAAGGGCGCCGAAGGACCGCGCACAACGCCGCAAGACCAGAGCTTCGAGTTCAGCACCTTCGGACCGCTCAAGTTTATTTTCTCGGGTTGCAACGGCTCGCTCACCGACCCCTGTAGACCGCTCCAGCCCGTCAGCATCGGCTTCTCGAACCAGATCGAGCCCGCGCACTTCGACACGTCGATGGTGACGGTTACGCCCGCGATCCCTGACATGAAGGTCGAAGTCTCCGGCTTCGGTATATCCATCGATGGACGAACCAAAGGCCGCACGAAGTACACGGTGACGATCGCCTCCGGGCTCACCGACATGTATGGCCAGACGCTTGGCCAAGACGCGGTGCTTCACATCGACGTGAAACCAGCCGTGACGTGGAAGCCATTCGTGAAACGGTGGCTCTTCGACGCGCAGAGGCCAATGATCGTCCTCGATCCGCATTCTCCCAGAAAGTACATGGTCTACTCGGTCAACGAACCGCTACTGCATACGCGCGTCTACGCGGTCACGCCCGAGGATTATGTAAAATACATTCAATTTTCCGAACGGTGGGGAGAGCAGAGCGAGCGACCTAGAGCAAAGCCGCCGGGGCGTCTTGTTGTCGACAAAGTGATTGCAACGAAGAATGTGCCCGACGAGCCCGTTGCAACACCGATCGATCTCACTCCGGCGCTCTCCTCCGGATTCGGGCATGCGGTTGTCGTTGTTGAATCGGCGCACAAGATGCCAAAGGGGTCGATCCCGGCGGAGTTCTCCGTTTGGGTGCAGTCCACCAAGCTCGGTCTTTCTGCATTTGTCGAAAACGATGCTGTCACGGGCTGGGTAACGAACCTCAACGACGGCGCGCCGATCGAAGATGCGCAAGTGTCGATCCTCGACGCGGAAACAGCAGAAACCGCCGGAACATCGAGCAAGACGCGCGACGGCCTCGCACGTGTGCCCGTTTCAAGAGTGAAGGACAGTCTCCTTGTGGCGACGAAAGGCAAGGACGTCGTCTTCATGCCCGGCGACGAGCTCGACGCATTCTACAAGCGCCATTCGAATGCGGATCCGGATGCCGATTTGGATGCGGATAGCGAGGTGCACGCAACCTACGGCTACCAATCGGACAGCGAGGTGCGCTGGTTCGTCTTCGACGATCGCGGAACGTACAAGCCGGGCGAAGAAGTCCATGTGAAGGGCTGGGTGCGCCACGCGATCCTCGAGCGAGGTGGCGATCTCACCTCCATTGCTGGTGTGGCCAAGAACGTGAGCTTCCGCGTGAGCGATTCGCGCGGAGCCGAAATTGCCAATGGCGGGGCAACGATCGACGATCACGGCTCGTTCGATTTTGCGTTCAAGCTCCCGGCCAACGCAAACCTCGGCCGAGCACGTCTCTCTCTCGATCTCGATGCAAAGAACATTCGTGGAACAACGGGCAGCCGCCATTCCTTCGAGGTGCAGGAGTTTCGCAGACCCGAGTTCGAGATCACCACAACATCGACGGAAGGCCCGCATTTCGTGGGCGAGCATGCGATCGCGACGATGACAGCGTCGTATTACGCAGGCGGCGGGCTTGCGTCGGCGCCGGTCAATTGGTCGATAACGCGCCAGACTTCGTCGTTCACGCCACCGAATCGCAGCGACTATCACTTTGGTCCAGACGGGCGGACCATTTTTGTTTCGAAGGAGGAAACATGGTCCTCGGTGACGAACTCGCGGGGCATCCATCGCCTTCGTCTCGACTTCGACGCGCTCGAGCCTGCCTATCCGATGAGCCTCGATTTCGTCGGGCGGATCACGGACGTGAATCGTCAAGAGTGGGCAGGTCGAACGAGCATGCTCGTGCATCCTGCGTCGGCGTACGTTGGCGTGCAGGTGTCGAAGAGTTTCGTCGGTGCCAACGATGCGGTGGATCTTTCGCTCCTTGCAGTCGACATCGACGGCAAAGCGCTTTCCGGGCGTCCCATCGCCGTTCGTGCCGTGCGCCTCGAATCTGTGCGGCACGGGGAAGACTTCGAGGACAAGGAAGTCGATGCCGGCGTTCAGACGTGCAACGTGACGAGCGGCTCAGCGGGCGAGAACGAACCCGTGCATTGTACAATCAAGCCACCGGGAAGCGGATTGTGGCGGATCACGGCAATCGTGACCGACGCAGAGGGGCGTAAGAACCAAACGGAGACGACGCTGTGGGCCACGGGCACAGGTATGCTCGCGGGCCGTGGCGTCGATCGCGACGAAACCACCCTGATCGCGGACAAGAAAGAGTACAAGCCAGGCGAAGTCGCCGAGCTGCTCGTTCTCGCTCCGTTCACACCGGCCGAAGGCGTGCTCACCGTGCGCCGTCAAGGCATCGTGCACATCGAGCGCTTCACCATGAGCGCTTCATCCCAAGTGCTCTCGGTGAAGCTCGATGACAGCATGGTGCCGAACGTCGAGATGCGCGTCGATCTCGTGGGTGCGTCCGTGCGCGACGATAACTCGGGCAAACCCGATGAGCGGCTTCCGAAGCGCCCTGCGTACGTAAGCGGGGCGGTCGACGCAGGCGTGTTGCCTGTCTCACGTACGCTCGCCGTGACCGTTGCCGCGAAGACGCCCGTAACCGCACCTGGCGCCGCGACATCGATCGACGTGCAAGTCCAGGATGCAAACGGCCGCGCCGTCCAGGGCGCCCAAGTTGCGCTCGTGGTCGCCGACGAGTCTGTCCTCGCGCTGTCTGGGTATAGGACGCCTGATCCGATTAGTGCATTTTACACAAATCGATCGATCGACGTGGCCGATCTCGGCATGCGCGACAGCGTCATTCCCGACGATCCCGATCTCGAGAACCGGAAAACCATAGAAGATATAGACGTACGCTATGGCGAGGGAGTGGGTGGGGCGGGTTCTATGGGGCTGGCGGGGGTCGGGCACGGGCACGTATCCTTCACACCTGCGTCTATGACCTCCATTCCAGAGAGCGTTGTTGCGAGTCGTGTTGTCCGGCAGCCTGCAACGATCGGCGCCAAGAGCAAGATGCCGATCCGAGTCCGGACAAACTTCACGCCACTCGGGCTCTTCGCGCCGCGCGTTCGCACCGATGCTGCGGGCAAAGCCACAGTGCCGTTCAAGCTGCCGGACAACCTCACGCGCTATCGCGTGATGGCGGTTGCATCGGCCGGCGAACGCAATTTCGGTTCGAACGAGTCCACGATCACCGCACGCCTTCCGCTGATGGTGCGCCCGAGTGCACCGCGGTTTCTCAACTTCGGAGATCGCTTCGAGCTGCCGATTGTGGTGCAGAACCAAACCGATCGTGCCGCGGATGTTGGCGTTGTCGTGCGCGCCGCGAATGCAACCATCGAAGAGCCATCGGCCAAGCGCGTTACCGTTCCTCCAAACGAGCGCGTGGAGGTGCGCTTTGCCACGAGCACGGTAAAATCTGGCAAAGCGCGCTTTCAGATCGGCGTGGCCTCGGCGGGGTTCTCTGACGCGAGCGAAGTCGAGCTCCCTGTTTACACGCCTGCAACGACCGAAGCTTTCGCGACGTACGGAGAGATCGACAACGGCACGATTGCGCAACCGGTAAAGATGCCCGCAGGCGTGTTCCCGCAATTCGGTGGGCTCGAAATCTCCACGAGCTCGACGCAGCTTTCCGCGCTCACCGACGCATTTCTTTATCTCACGAAGTATCCGTTCGAATGCAACGAACAGGTTGCATCGCGTGTCCTCGCGGTCGCGGCACTTCGCGATGTGCTCACGGCGTTCAAAGCCGAAGGCATGCCGTCTTCCGGAGCCATCGCCGCGTCGATGAAAGCCGATCTCGACAAACTCAAACGCACGCAGCATTCCTCAGGCGGCTGGGGCCTCTGGCAAGAGGAACCGTGGCCGTACATCTCGTTGCATGTTGCACATGCACTCGTGCGCGCGAAAGACAAAGGCTATGCGCCCGACCCATCCATGATGAACCGCGCGCAAAACTACCTGCGTGAGATCGAGTCTCATTCTCATATTGCGGGGTACTCCGACGATGCACGACGCTCTCTTGTTGCGTATTCGCTTTACGTGCGAAAGCTTATGGGAGATGCCGATCCGGCGCGCGCCAGGGTCCTCATCGCTGAGGCCGGCGGTGTGGACAAGGTACCCATCGAGGCAATGGGTTGGATTTGGCCAACGATTTCCGACGACAAGAGCAGCGTCGCGGAGAACGAGGCCGTTCGTGTGCACGTGCACAACCATGCAACGGAGACCGCGGACACCGCACATTTCGTCAGTGACTACCAAGACTCGAACTGGGTACTGCTCCACTCCGACCGGCGCGCCGACGGCATTCTGCTCGAGTCTATGATTGCCTCCGAACCTTCGTCGAGCCTGATTCCAAAACTCGTCAAAGGTTTACTCGATCATCGCAAAGCAGGGCGATGGAGCAATACGCAAGAAAACGCGTTCGTCTTGCTCGCACTCGATCGATATTTCAACACCTACGAAAAAGTCACGCCAGATTTCGTCGCCCGCGTGTGGCTCGGCGACAGATTCGCGGGTCAGCACGCCTTCAAAGGACGCACCACCGATTCGAGCAACATCGACGTGCCGATGCAATGGCTCGCCGGCGAGATGAAAGGCATGCAGAACCTCGTCGTCGACAAGAATGGGCCGGGCCGCCTTTATTACCGTATCGGCATGCAGTACGCGCCAACGGATCTCAAGCTCCCGCCGGCCGATCATGGCTTCGTCGTCTCGCGCATCTATGAAGGCGCCGATAGCGCGAAGGATGTCACGCGCGATGCCGACGGCACGTGGCATGTCAGGGCGGGTGCGAAAGTTCGCGTGCGTGTGTCCATGGTTGTAGCGGCGCGCCGCTATCATGTTGCGCTCGTCGATCCGTTGCCTGCGGGGCTCGAGGCATTGAATCCAGCGCTTGCAGTGACGGGCGCTATCTCAATGGCTGAAAAAGGGTTTGATCCACTCGGGCCACAGAATCAGAAGCCGCGCAATTGGGATTGGTGGTACTCGAACCGCACTTGGTACGAACACCAAAACATGCGAGATGAGCGTGTGGAGGCCTTCACGTCGCTGCTTTGGGATGGCGTTTGGGATTACACGTACGTCGCGAAGGCCACGACTCCCGGTGTCTACGTGGTGCCGCCTTCGAAGGCCGAAGAGATGTACGCGCCGGAAACGTTTGGTCGCAGCAGAGGCGATAGGATGATCGTGGAGTAGCTTGGGCCCCCACCGCGCGAGCCACTCATGTCGGAGCGGAAGCTCGGGCCGCTACCCATGAAATAGGCTGATTGGGTAGCGGCCAGAGCCGCTCATGCTGTCAGAGGCACACCGTATTGTGTAGCTCCTTCTGGTAGACAGTCTTCGAGAGCGTCCCATTTATGAGTTTTACCAGGGCAAACCCTGCTTTGAGGACCGCCGATGTAAGGTTCAGTTTGGTGTCAACGAAGAGACCAATTTCCCCCGCCAACGTTGTGTCGATGTTCGCACACAGCGACCCACCGACTTCCCCCTCGGATTGTATGATCGGCATCACTGTGAACTTGGCGTACATCCCCTCGGTGAAGAGGTTTTCCACACCAACGCCGAGTTCAACTTTAGGGATCGCGAAGGCGAAGCCAAAGGCTCCTGGACCAACGGTGGCGGTTCCCTGAGCGGGATCGAACGCAGCATCGCTCGTTCCGTTCGCGTTCGAACTGCCCGTCGCGTTCTCGATGCTCACGCCCCCGTCTGACGTGTAAGTGGCGTGGATTTTGCCAGTTGTCACGGAGCCATTGCCGGTCGCGCCAACAATGATGGCGAGGGGCGCGCTTATGCGCAGGACCATTGGAATGTCTCCGATAAGGAACTGATAGCGATAGGCCATTCCCGGCGTAATGATTTTGTTGTAGGCGGTGGATCCTTGGTTGGTGCGGATCGCCCAAGAAATGTCGGCTTCGCCGCTCGCCGAGACGTCGAATTCGCGGACCGTCGACGTATGGCTTTGGATCTTCGCTTGGAACGCTGTTTTGAGGTTATTGATTTTTCCGGAGATGGTAATCGATGCGTTGAAAGCGCTTGGAGAAGCGCTGGGAGAAGCGCTGGGAGAGGGCTTCGTCAGCGTGATGTTGTATTGGAGATCATCGCCCTTGCTGGAGACGACGGTTTTGTCGACCTTCCAACCACCGTCAAGGATGACGCCCGCGGCGGTCTGGCAGAGCGCACCCCCCGGAGTGGTCGGCTGGGTGCTGCTATAACCGAGAACCCTTTCCGCCGCTGGATAGAGAGACGCGGGCCGTTTGGCAGACGCAAGCTGCGTGGCTGCGCCGTCGTCCGAACTCGCATCATCGGTAGTATTATCCGCACTCGGGTCGCCGGTAGTATCACCCGATGACACGTTGTCGCGCACATCGAGATCGCTGTCGTAGTCCTCGAAAGGCGTGTTGAAGGCCATGGCACCGGAGAGCGAGAACTCGCCGTTTTCAATGAAGTCTTCGAGAACAACGGTATCGTTTTCAACCACGAGGTGATCGCCCGCGTCGCTCACGCTTTTTACCTTGAGCACGCCACGGCCTTTGATGATCGTGACTGCGTTCGGCTCGAGAAAGGACGCGCCTTTGGCTTCAGGCGTGAGCCAAATACCGTGACCTTGATGCGGGACGACCAATGGATCCCACTGCGCAGCATCGAGCTGCCCCACGTCGGAGCGAGGCTCGTACTGCCCGGAGACGGTCATGTCGCCGCCAGGCGAGGAGGAGGAGTCATTCGAGCCCTTTGAACTCGAACAACCGGCGGCGAGGAGGATGGCGGAACAAAGAACGAAACGAGATGTGAGATGAAGTATGTGCATGCGTTACCTTGGCGCCACACTTCTGCGATGCAAGCTCTGCCGCATGCTTTTTGTCGATGGCCGTCGGCGTCGGCACTTGGCGGACCCAATCAAAGAGGCGGCGAGGAACCGAGGGCTAGCCACGCTTCTGGAGTTGGATTTTGCAGCAATTTTTGCGCAAAAATCAGGGCCAATTCAAGGTGGTTTTGAGCTGCTGCAGAAAGCCCTTCTCGCATTCCAAAATCTTCGCCCTTTAGACACAGCATGAAGGAAGGGCATGGCAACTTTTGAAAAGTTTGCTCAAAAACAGCCAGCACGGACTCGGGTGGCATGGCGTGGGTGGTATGCCACGGCTGTTTGAGGGGGAAAATGGGAGAGAAGGAAAAGGGCGCCGGGGTATTTTTACCTGCGTCAATATAAAGAGCCAAGGTTTTGCCCTCCAGGTTGAGGGCATGATCGATTTGCAATTGAAAGTCTATAACCCATTCAAACCGCCCGGCCATCCCTGACGACGAAGCCCACGCCTCCAAGCGCTGAAGGAGGCATGGGCCCAATGCGTCGTCGCCACGGCTGGTGTTACCCCAGGCAGTAATAAGCAAATTGAAAGCGGTCTCAGTCATTCCGAGGTATGGAGGTTGCCGGTGGAGTCGCGGCGGAGGAGGCTCAGGCACTTGCCTTCAGCGTCGAGAAGCTCCACTTGCAGGGGCATTTTCCCAAGGGCGTGCGTGGCGCAAGAGAGGCAGGGATCATAAGCGCGAATGGCGCACTCGATGTGGTTGAGCAACCCTTCGGAAATGACGCGACGATCCAAGTGCTGCGTGGCGACGGAACGAACGGCGGTATTCATCGCTTGATTGTTGTTTGTCGTCGACACAATCAAATTGCACATGGTGACTTGGTCATCTTCGTTGACCTTATAGTGGTGAATGAGCACGCCACGAGGGGCTTCGATGACGCCCACCCCTTCTTCCTGGCGCTCGCCTTTGACAACCAAGTCCTTGCCGAGCAAGTCCGGATCATCCAACAAGCTTTGAATGAGTTCCAGACCATGAAGGACTTCGATGATTCTCGCCCAATGGTAGCCCAGCGTAGAATGCACAGGCTGGCCGTTGCCGATGGCCAGCATGGTTTTACGCGCAGACTCTGCCAATGGCGTAGAAAGGAAGTCACACGTCTGCAGACGGGCAAGCGGGCCGACTTTATACCAACCTTTTTCAGGCCCCAATTCTGCAATATAGGGGAATTTCATGTAACTCCAAGGCTTCACTTCTTCCCGGAGCACCTGCGCATAGGTTTCGTAGTTGAAACGGTCGATAATGGGCTTGCCCTTGGCGTCCTTGACGCGCAAATCGCCGTGATAGAAGTCCAACGCTCCATCTTCGCGAACCATGCCCATCATATTGGATTCAAACAGACCAAAGCTGTTATAGAAAGATGGGTTCGCTTCAAAGAGATGCTGTACCAGTTCAACGCCGCCTTGGGCCCACTCGATGAGTTGCGGGAGGTTTTTCTTCAGCTCGTCGCGCTCCGCCGCGGTCAAGGCTTTGTTGACACCCCCGGGAATGGCGCCCGTGCCATGGACTTTTTTGCCGGCCGTATGGCGGATGACTTCCTGGCCGTATTTGCGCAGGAGGATGCCTTGTTTGGCGATGTCGGGATATTTCACGGCGACACCGACGATGTTGCGTTGGGTTACGTCGCTGTCGAAACCCAGCAAGAGGTCTGGCGAAGCCAGGTGATAGAAGTGCACGGAATTGGACTGGACGATTTGCCCATAGTGCATGAGGCGGCGGATTTTTTCTGCCGTTGGCGTCAGCTGTTTGGCGCCAACGATGACGTCCATCGCCTTGCACGCAGCCAGATGGTGGCTGACAGGACAAATGCCACACAGGCGTTGCACCGTGACAGGGACTTCCCAATAGGGACGGCCCTTGATGAATACCTCGAAGCCTCGAAATTCAACGATGTGCAGACGCGCCTGGTGAACTCTGTTTTGCTCGTCGAGCAACAAGGTGACTTTGCCGTGCCCTTCGACACGAGAAACAGGGTCGATGGCGATACGACGAAGACCCTGAGTCGTTTTGGCGTTTTCAAGTTCAAACATGTTTTCTCCGAGCGAATCAATCAAACCGCATTTGTGGGTAATCCAAGCGCGGGGTACGGCCGGCAATGAGATCCGTCAAAAACTTAAAAATGGCATCCCCCGAGGGCGGACAACCCGGAATAAAATAGTCCACGCGCACGACTTCGTTGATGGGGTAAGCTTTATCGAGCAGCAAAGGCAATTCGATATCATTCGGGATGGTGCTGCTGACGACACCCGGCTGTTCGAAATAGACCTCACGCAAGACTTCGCGGACGTCCAACTCGTTGCGCAAAGCAGGAAGCCCGCCATTGACGGCACAGGCGCCCAGCGAAATCAAAGTGCGACAATTTCTGCGAAACTCGCGCAGGACGTGGACGTTTTCAGAATTGCAGACACCGCCTTCAATAATGCCGATGTCGCATGTGCCGCAGTGCTTGATGTCGGTGAAGGGGGAACGATCGAATTCCACCAGCTCAACCAAATCGAGAAGGTTTTCATCCATATCCAAAAACGACATGTGGCAACCGAAGCAACCCGACAAAGAAGCGGTGGCTACGCGCAACTTTCGCTTGGGAGTTTCTTGTGGACTTAGCATCATGTCTCAGGCCTTCCTCGTTGCCAGAAACTCGGTTTGGGAACTGATGGGCAAATCGTCATAGATACGCTGACCGATGGGAACGGAAAAACTTCCGCGTTTGGGCAGAATGGCTCCAACGGGGCAAACACTGGCGGCCTTGTCGCTCAAAGCAAAGTTGCTGTCTCCCAGCTTCCCCGAGGGGGTGTTGACGACAATGCGTGCAGCCATACCCCTGCCGGAAATGGCAAAAATGTTTTTCTTGTCGACCTCGCAACTGGCCTGGACACACAAACAGCAATTAATGCAGCGATTCATGTCCAAGAAGACGTCGGGGTGAGAAGTATCTAATTTCCGACTCGGGAAGAAATGGTTGAAGTGAGGCGTCATCATTTCCAACTCATAGGCCAAGGCCTGCAGTTGGCAGTTGCCGCTTTTTTCGCAACCGGGACAAAAGTGGTTGCCTTCGACAAACAGCATTTGCAAAAGGAGTCTGCGCTTGTCGTTTAGCTCCGGCGTGTTGTTTTCGACTTCGATGCCCGGACGCGCGAAGGCAGTGCAAGCGGAAGCGTGTCGGCCGTTGATGATGACGGTGCACAGCTTGCAATTGCCATTGGGCCGAAGGCCGGGATAGTAGCAAAGGTGCGGAATGAAAACATCCGCTTTGAGCGCCGCCTGAAGCACAGTTTGATCTGGCTCGAAGGGGATGGGCGTACCGTCAATGATAAAGGTGTTTTCCGAATTCATAGATGCGTTCCAAGATGAGCGTCAACGTCATCTCGCTCCGTGATTTCACGTGCAGGAGCCAAAGCGGCGTCCAGATCAAAGGCGGGTTCAAAGTCTTTTTGATTAAGCCGTCTATCATAAGAGGGGCGGAACTTCTGCAGAGTGTCGTAGACAGGACGTCCGGCGGTTTGACCAAGGCCGCAGTGGCTGGCGGTTCTCAAAAGCTGGTGCAGGCGGGTCAACTCATTCATTTCATAGGCAGTGCCTTTGCCGTTGGCGATTTTGTCGAGAATGTTGCACATTAACGTGGTGCCCACGCGGCACGGCGTGCAGAAACCGCAGCTCTCGTGTTTGAAGAAATGCATAAAATTTCTGGCCACTTCAAACATGTCGCGATTGTTGCCGAACACCATGAGCGCCCCCGAGGTGGCAACGTCTTCGAAGGCGATTTTTCGGCCGAACTCGTGTTGCGCGAGACAAGTTCCTGCAGCGCCCCCCACTTGCACCGCCATGGCATTGCGTGCGCCGCAATCCTCGAGGATTTTGGAAATGCGCACGCCAAAGGGATACTCATAGATACCGGGACGATCGCAATCTCCGGAGATGGACAGAAGCTTGGTCCCTGTCGACAGCTTGGTGCCCAAGCCGCGATACCAAGCGCCTCCGTTTTGGGCAATCAGCGTTGCTTTGGCCAAGGTTTCGACATTGTTGACAACGGTGGGCTTGCCCAAATAGCCATGGGTAACGGGAAACGGGGGACGTATTCGGGGCCTGCCAGGTTTGCCTTCGAGCGACTCGATGAGCGCCGTCTCCTCCCCGCAGACATAGGCCCCCGCTCCCATGTGAATTTCAATGTCGAAGTCAAAATCCTTCTGGCCAAGAATATCCTTGCCTAGAAGGTTGGCTTTGCGTCTGGCTTCAAGTGTGGCCTGAAGTTTCTCCAGCATATAGCGGTACTCGGCGCGCAGATAAACAAGGCCTTTGGAAGCGCCGATGACATAGCCCGCAATCGTCATGCCTTCGAAGACGCGCTCAGAGAAGGAGTCCAGCAGTACGCGGTCTTTGAAAGTCCCCGGCTCACCCTCGTCGGCATTGCAAATGACATAGCGCGTTTCGCCAGGCGCATTACTGCAAGCCTCCCACTTGACGCCTGTTGTGAAACCCGCTCCGCCGCGGCCACGGAAGTTGGAGACTTTCATTTCGGTCAACATGCCCTGGCGGCCAAGCTCGATGGCGCGTCTGAGTGCCTGGCCTTTGGCCATTTCCGTCGAGAGGAGCACGTCTTTGAGCCGGATGTCGTCTTCCACGCGGAAAAACTCTGACGGCCATTCCACGAGTGGCGTTTGGCTTTTCACCAGCTCGCAAATCTGGTCGATGCGCTGCGAAGAAAGCCGTGTGACAGGGTAGTTGTTGACCAGAAGGGCCGGCCCCTGATCGCACATGCCCGTGCAGGAAGTGGTGTCGATGCTAACCAGTCCATCCCCTGAAACCTGCCCTTGGGCAAGGCCGAACTTCGACAACATGCGCGCAAGCAAAGCCGTGTTGCCCTGCATCCGATCGGTCACATTGTCGGAGAAGAGGATGCGGTATTTGCCGCGCGAACTGCCATAAAAGAAGGCATAGAAGTCGATGACAGCCTGGACTTGTGTGCGTGCCAAAGCGAGAGCCTCGGCGAGGTAGTCCACAGCCCACTGGGGGATGAAATCCAGACGCTCCTGGGTTTCTCGAAGAATTTGCATGAGGTGGCGCGGATTGCGGGAATAGCGCTCCAGAATGGGCTCCAGCACCCCCCCGGCAGAAGAATTCACAAGGCTCAAAGCACACTCCTTCTTTGAAAGTGACAGCCTCAGAGGTTCTCGACGTGGCTCATCGTGGGCTTATAGTCGCTCTTGGTCAAGCGCTGGATGACCACGATCAATCACTGCTGCGTCAGAGCCGTTTGGCGTATTGCATCATGATTTGCGGCAATGCATCATAAACTGCCGCGCCAGATGTCCCGACGATGCGGGTTGTCCGGCTGGAAGGCACATAGCAGGCGGTCATAAACGCTCTCCGCAGCGGCGCGATTATCGCGGCTGAAATTGCAAACGTAGAGATCCAATGTGACGGCCTTGCGTTCCGGCCAAGTATGAACGGCAAGATGCGATTCGGCCAAAATCACCGCGCCTGTTGCGCCTAGAGGCGCTTGCGGCGTACCGAAAAGATGAAACAGCTTGCCGACAACCGTTAGCCCCGCCTCCAAGCAGGCTGACAGGCAAAGCCGTTCCAGCGCGTCGGCGGAACGCATAAGTGCCTCGTCGGCATGGCATTGCCCGAATTCTGCAAGGATGTGCAAGCCTTCCATGTCAGATTAGCCTTGTCCGCAAAGGACCGCGGGCAGCCAGTATTTCTTCGGCGGCTCGCACGCCGTGGTAATTGGCTTCCTCGAAAAGGGAAAATCCCGAAACGTCGGCATGCGCAAAGCGCACCTTGTTCCATCCCGCAGCTAAGCGCGCGCGCCGCGTTTCCTCACGAAAGCCCGGAAGTGGCCGCGCCATCGCATGGCCGTGGCGGAAGATATCCATGTGGCTGACGCGATTGCGGACAGCTCCATGCGCGCGAGACAAATCTTTCAGGATGGTTTTCGCCCAATCTTCATAGGACATATCAAGCAGCATTTGCCTGGCGGTGGCAGGGTGGTGTTCCGCGAGGGCGTAGTAATAGGTCAGTACCGTTGGGCCGGAAGCAAGGCGGATGTTCTGGTGGGTTGCCACCACGTACCCCAAGCCAAGGCTATCTTGCAATACATTGTCCCAAGCGGTTCTGGCCCCCGCACCCGGCTCTGGCAGTGGTGAATTCAGAGTCAGGTTGGCCACCAGCCACGGCGCGTAGGTGATGGTGGAAATCGTGTTGGCTAAATCATCCGGCAGTTCGGACACCAGACGAGGCAAAAGAAACAGCGGCGCAGACCAGATGACGTGTTCGGCACGAACACGCAAGCTTGTTTGGCTCGCCTCGTTCCAGACATCGACCTCGCATCCCTTTGTGTTTTGCCTGAGTGCGTAAACCGCTTGATTGGTACGCAGCCAGCTTTGGTCGGGCGCGAGGGCATTATTGGTGATGAGCCTGCGCAGCCCTTCGACCAACCAACCATTGCCTTCCGGCGCAGTCAGCACACCGTCGTAGGTTTTGCCTTCCGGCGTGGAGCCTTTGCCCGTGCGGCAAGTGAAATAGTGAATACCGGCCCAGGCGGAAACTCGACGATAGTCAGTACCGTAATCGTCACGGCATGCGTAATTGACATACCAATGAAGCGAGGGAGCATGAAACCCTTGCTGTACCATCCAGTCGTGCATGGTCAGACGATCGAGTTCCGTCCATTGGGAATCGTTGCTGCTGTAGGCCACGGGCAGGGCAAATGCCCTGCGGCCTGCTCCATCGCGCGAACCGCGCAACTGCGCCATACGTTCGAAAAAGCGATCTTGCTCCATCAATTCGGCTTTGGGTACACCCAGGCGCGGCACGACCCCGTCCTGCCAAATCCCCAACCGATAAAGCCGTTCCTGAAGCGGGTGGCATAGATAGCGTTCATCATATTCCGGGGCTTCTGTTTCCGGATTACCATTCAGAATGCCCAACTCCGAAAGCAACGCACGCACTGCGCGAGCTTCGCGGTTCGGCAGCGGCAGGTAGTGCGCGCCCAGCGGGTAGCGGGAAATGGCATTCTGGCCGTAACGAGCATTGCCTCCTGGTTTCTTTTCCAGTTCCAGAACGAGAAAACGCGGACGAGTAACAAGCGTTTCCCGGCAAAACCTCCAGGCAGCAGAGAGCCCCGCGATGCCTGCTCCAACGATCAGCACGGGGATGTCGATGGTTTCCGTGGGCGGGGGAAAGTCAGCTTGCCGCAGGCGATGCCCAAGCCTAAAGTTGCTGCCGCCCAATTCTCCGGGCGGCGGTGGCGATGCCTGCGGCGCACATCCATTAAAAACCGCCGCATAGCCCGCATATCCGGCCACTCCGCAAACAGTCAGAAAGTCTCTTCGCCGAATCAGTGTATCGCCTCTTTCCATTCTTCCTCGAATGCCCGCACCAGCCCTTGATCGTTGAGACGATTGGGTTCGGCAGGGACACGGGACATATCGGCGGGAAAACGGAACAGATCGGGCGTGGTCTCAACCGTGAGGAAACGCAGCCCTTCGGGATACGATTTCGGCATTTCTGGGGTTTGTTCACCGGCCAGCACATAGCCCCATTCACCAAAACTGGGCACGAGCGCATGATATGGGGCGGTCTTCAGCCCTACTGCTTCGAGCGTGGCGACAACAATCCAGAAT
Source organism: Polyangiaceae bacterium (assembly GCA_009780955.1). Lineage (GTDB taxonomy): Bacteria > Myxococcota_A > Polyangia > Polyangiales > Polyangiaceae > Labilithrix. The sequence continues at coordinate 23,333 of WQZB01000057.1, forward strand.
GCGTGCCGCGCGTAATATGGAGAGGTAGACTGCACCACGACACGCCCGCCGGGCACGAGATGGCGCTTGAGCAAGCGATAAAAGCCGGTCGAATAAAGCTTACCAAGGGAAAAATTGGATGGATCGGGAAAATCCGCAATAACGAAATCGAATACGTCCGTGTGCTCCTCTAGCCAGCGCGCAGCGTCATCGTTGATGACGGTCACCCGCGCATCGTTTAAAGCATTGCCATTTAGGCGCTTGAGCAGCGGCGCGCTGGAAAACAACTTCGTCATGGCCGGATCGAGGTCGACCAGGGTAATCGACTGGACTTGCGGATAGCGCAGGATCTCCCGCACGGCAAAGCCGTCCCCGCCTCCCAATACCAAGATTTTTCGCGCTCGAGGCAAAGCCGCCAATCCAGGATGCACCAGCGCCTCGTGATAGCGGTACTCGTCCCGTGAGGAAAATTGCAAGTTCTGATTCAAAAACAGGCGCACGTCGTCGTGCCAGCGAGTCACTACGATGCGTTGGTAAGGAGAACTTTCCGCATGAATGATGGTATCGGCATACAACCAACTTTCCGCGATGTCGGACACCTTTCCGGCCACGGCGAAACCGCCCAGCAACAAACCGAGGCAGCCGATCGTCATGGCATAGAGCCCGCGCAACCCACGGCGCTCTTTGCCGAAAAGCTGTAGCGCGTAAAACGCCACTATCGCATTGAGCACCCCGAACAATAACCCGGTGCGCAACATGCCGAGATGGGGCGCAAGGAAAATGGGGAAAAGCAGCGACACGGCAAGCGCGCCAAGATAATCCACGGCAAGAACGCGGGAAACCAAATCCTTGAAACGGACTTCCCGTTTCAGAATCCGCATGACAAGGGGAATTTCAAGCCCCACCAGCACGCCCACGGCCAGCACGGCCAGATACAAAAGGACGCGGAAAGGCCCGGCTTGCGAGGCAAACGCAAGGAAAAGACCCATCGGGACGAAGCCGCCGAGTACGCCGACCACGAGTTCGATTCGTACGAACCACCGCAGCAAATCGCCATCGATATGGCGGGAAAACCATGATCCCAGACCCATCGCAAAAAGATACGCGCCGATGACCGTGGAAAACTGGGTAATGGAATCACCGAGCAGGTAACTGGCCAGTGCCGCCGTCACCAATTCATAGGCCAACCCGCAGGAGGCAATGACGAAAACCGACACCAATAGCGCATGCTGCATGCGTGCTGGCGCCGGCTCTTCTTGTTGTGGCGGCGGCTGTGAAATGGGAATATCGGCCAAGGTAAAAAACCGTCAGGAAGCGTTCTTCAAGGTATCCTCAGAGGATGTTTACCAGCCGTCGCGAGCGACGTGAGGCCGAGGCGGGCCCGAGGAGCCCGCGTAAGCGTACGTTGTGGTACGTGCGCAGGCACCGCAGGGACCAACGAAGGCCATCGCGGCGCGCAGCAGGCTGGTAAACATGCTCTCAATGGATGGCTGCCGCGATGATGACGGCAATGCCGACACACATCGCGGCAATGACCGTGGCCAAGGGTTGATTCTTATCCTTGACGATTTCTTTCCACAAATCGTAATGCGGCGTTATCTTGTCAATAATAAGAAACGACGACCAAAACACAACGACTCCGAGCACGGAATACAGGAGCGAACTGACGAGTATCTTCGGATCGATGAGGCCAAGCATGGGACTCTCCTTATTTGTGGAAAATGGTATGTGGGTCCGTATGCCCCCCGGTGGCGTGCTCGGCTGCCACGGAATCGAGACAACCGTAGCCATAGCATTGCGCCCAGAAGAAAGGCACGAACAACAGAGCAGCAAAGATGAGATAACGTTTCATCGTGGTCTCTACGACGAATGATCGCTTTCTGCCCAACGCTTATTTTCGAACAGAATGCGTCGAAAAGAGAGAAACGTGGGCCAAAGAAAGAGCAACAACCAAAGGAGCATAAAGTTTTCCGCCGGCGCGCGATGTTCTCGTACCTCGAGAGATAGAGCGGTGACGCGTGTTGGCGCAGCAGATTGGCTGGACCCGCTGGACGAGCCGGAATCGACCCCGTCGACCAGAAGCCGCCACGTGCCAGGCGGCACATCTCGAAAAACAAGGCTATGGCTCAAGTCGTCTTCACTCCAGGAGCCATCCGAATCCTGCCCACTGTAATAACTCAACTCTACGCTGCCGCTCCTCACGTCTCCATCCGATTCTCGAACAAGCGCCAAACCGACTTCGAGCCATTCGTTGTCGAGTTGTTGAGCACGGCTTTCCACCACCAGGCTGGACGTTTGGTCCAGGTTGAAAGGAGGCAAGAGCATGGGGTCCGAGCCGACAGCGATAGCAACGTTGCCTTGTGCAACAATTTTGTTTGAAAACATTGCCACTTCTGCAACGAGAGCGAACAAAGCCAACATGGCGAAAACCGCCCACATATGCCGCAATTGCTTCTTCAAAGGATTCGGCTGATTCGCGTAAACGCCAACAGGTTTCGGCAGGTTTTCGAGTTTGAACGCCGCGGCGATTTCCTGCGACGGCACGTATTCGGCAAGGCTCCAGCTTATTTCATTGTCCGTTCTTTCCAGTGTCAACATGAACGGCGGCGCGACGTAGTCGGTGAGCTGCACCGCGTCTTCCATTTTGACCCGCCAGGTGAATTCGCCGATCACATATTCCACAATGCCTGTGTAGCTTTGAAAATGCTTGAACGTTTGCCTGCGATACTCCATGAGAGAGGACCTAAAACGCGACGCTTTGGGAAGAACCTCCAGTGCATCCACCACGCTCCAGTGCCCATTGTATTCGACCAAGAAGCGATAGCCAGGAGAGCCGACGCGAGCGAGCAGGTATTCTCGCCAGCTATATTTCTGTCCTTCGGAGACCAGATAACGCTGCATGAAACCTATGACTTCCAATTTGTCGCCCCGGAATACACCGGTGCTGCCCATGGGAATCAACGGGGTTATTTTTTGGGAATTTGCGAGGTTGATCTCGTTGATCAATCCCCCCGTTTCCGCGTCAACGATGCTTCCGCAATGAACGCAGGTGGCGGAGACAGTCCCTTCGTTTTTGAATTTGAGGGGAGCACCACACTTCTGGCAACGCAGGGCTTTGGCTTGCAGCGTGGGTTGAGGGAAATGGCCTTCCTCACGTAGATTGCACCAGTTCAGACGGGGAAAATCCACCGTTTCCCCAAGGAAAAGCAGCGGAATTCTCTCGTTCTCACTGTAATCTAGCGTAGCGAATGCATTTCCCGTGCTGGAATGCAAATCTGCAACCGGAGCAGGATAGCCTCCGCCGACTCGGAATGGCAATTCCCCTTCCCCGGCCACGCATGTGGCGCGATCGATGTTGGTAACGGTCCATTCGGCATTGCTCCCTCCCAGATGGCGCAGATAGCCTCCAGGACGTAACTCGGAAAAAGCCGGTACGACATCCGTCAAGGCCCACTGGAAGGAAATCGCGTACGTGCCCGCTGCTTCGGAAAGCCAGCCTGTGCACTGATCGCGAAACAGCAGGAACCATTCGTTCCACAGCCCGTGTTCGTACCGTAACTGGATGCGGCCCACGACGGTAAAAGGATTTTGGCGGTAAACGCCCTGCGCTCCGAGCTGGAGGCGAGAACGGCCTCGGGCCAATTCTGCCATCTTGCCCAAAGCTTCAAGTTTGCCGCCGACTCTAACGAGGCCGCTGACGTTGAGCGTCATCCGGCAGTACTTGCAAACCACCAGAATCGAAACGCCGCTCCAGACCGTGACCGAGCCTCCGCACGATGGGCATTGAGCTGTCTGAGCCATGAAAGCTTAGTTGTCGCAGCTACCGTGTATCACGGCTCGGCTCGGGGGACGAACGCAAAACGCGCCCGGGCGAAGGGAATCGAAATCTCCAGGGGACACCCCCTTGCCGAACGATCCCGATGGGTCTAAATTACGACCTATGAATGGGTCAGAAAACGGTTCTGTTTTTGCACTCCAGGTCGCCGAGGACATCGTACCCATCGGTGAGTTCAAGGCACATCTATCGGAGAAGATTCATGAGCTTCGCGATCGCCATCGCCCGCTCATCGTAACGCAAAACGGCAAGGCTGCAGCAGTGCTGCTTGCTCCAGAGGAGTTCGACCGCCTCACAACCCAGGCTTACTTCGTGGCTGCCGTGCAAGAGGGACTTGCAGATCTCAACGCTGGGCACGTCATCAGCGATGACGAGGTTGGCCGCCGGCTCGACGCTCGCTATGGATCGCTCACCAAGTCGAAGAAGTAATGCTTCGCTGGACCGAGCGTGCCGCCGAAGACTTGCTCGCGATCGGTGATTACATCGCCGCCGACAACCCGGCCGCTGCCCGCTCGTGGGTCGAGAAGCTCCGGCAGCGTGCGGTGAAGGTTTCGAAAGTCCCGCGCGCCGGGCGTGTCGTACCGGAGATCGGCCGCGACGACATACGCGAGACCTTCCTGCGCACATACCGCATCGTCTATCGCATCGTTGACGATGGTATCGTGATACTCACGGTGTTCGAAGGTCATCGCCTTCTCGGCAAGCTCGATCCTAACAAAGGCTGACGCTACGAAGCGAGCATGAGCACCGTGGTCTTGGTCGTCTTCGGCCTGGTGTACCTGGGCATGGCCCTTGGGGGGCTTCCCGGGCTTGCGCTGGATCGAACTGGCGTCGCGCTTCTTGGGGGCATCGCCATGGTGGCCCTTGGCGCGCTGCCCTTCGGCGACGCGTGGGCCGCCGTAGACATGCCCACCATCTACCTGCTGTTCGCGCTGATGGTGCTCTCGGCGCAGCTGCGGCTCGCGGGTTTCTACTCGGTCATGGTGCGGCGGATGGTGGTGCTCGAGCTGACGCCACCTGCGCTGCTCGCTGTAGTCTTGCTTGGTGCAGGCGCCCTGAGCGCGGTGCTCACCAACGACGTCGTCTGCCTCGCGGTGACACCAATGCTCGTGGAGGGTTGCACTCGCCGTAAGCTAGATCCCCTGCCCTTCCTCTTGGGCCTGGCGTGCGCGTCGAACGTCGGATCTGCAGCAACGCTCATCGGCAACCCCCAGAACATCCTCATCGGTCAGACCATGCACCTGCCCTTTGGCCGGTTCCTCCTCGAGGCAGGCGTCCCCGCGCTCTTGGGGCTCGGGGCGATCTGGCTCGTCATTGCAGCGCAGTACCGCGGACGGTGGAGCCGACAGTTGCCATTGCCCGAGGTCAAAGCCCCGACGTTCAGCCGCTGGCAAAGCTTCAAGGGCCTAGCAGCCTTGGCGGTGCTGATGGTGATATTCCTTTTCTTCCACGAAACGCACCGGGCCGGTGCCGCGCTCGTGTGCGCCGGTGTCCTGCTACTTTCGCGGCGCATGGCGAGCCGCGAGATGCTCGCCTTGGTCGACTGGCAGCTTTTGGTGCTGTTCATCGGCCTCTTCATCGTCAACCAGGCCTTTGCGCACACCGGGGAGATGGAAAGGGCACTCACGGCGATGCGAAGCGTTGGCGTTGATCCAAGTCATCCCGGTTGGCTGTTTGTCTTGAGCGCCGTGCTCTCCAATCTCGTGTCCAACGTTCCGGCGACGATGCTCCTCTTGCCCGCTGCGATGCACGGCAACTTCGCGATTCCTGTCGGCCCCGTTCTGGCCCTGTCCAGCACGCTCGCGGGCAATCTTTTCATCGTCGGATCCATCGCCAACATTATCGTGGTCACTGCAGCAAAGCCGCTGGGCGTCGAGATCAACTTCCGCACGCACGCTCGAACGGGGATCCCTGTGACGCTGGTAACCCTGGCGATTGCCGCAGGGTGGCTGTGGGCGATGGGGTCTGGGTGATAACGCATCACTCGCGCTTGGGCGGGAAGTTTCCCCTTGATTCGGAAAAGAGCTCGCCCGCCGAAGTGACCGAGGTAGCCTCGCGAATCCAGCCGCTGAGGATCGCGATATCCGAGCAGTCGAGAATGCGCGCCTTCTGCTCCGAAGAGACGTGGATGCTGCGAGCCTCGAGAACCCCAAGGACCCCTTCGGCAAGTCCCTTCGCAAGTCCTTCAGCGCGCCCTTCAGCGCGTCCTTCAGCGCGCCCTTCAGCGCGTCCTTGCTTGGTCGCGAGGGACAGAGCCCCACGCTCGCTCTGGATGGCCATGCCATTGCGGATGTAGCTGTCCCATTCTTCTTCGTTGAAGCCCGCCGTGTTGGCCGCTTCGAGGGCGTCTCGAAGGGGAGGATCACTCAAC
>WQZB01000058.1 GCA_009780955.1 Polyangiaceae bacterium
CTCCACATTGAGAACCTGCATCTCGACCACGTAGCGAACGCCTTTGGCGTCTATGCACTTCACGTCGACGATGGAGTATTTCAGCTCCTGTACGAAGGGGCGCTGCTCCGGTGTCAGAAGCGTTACGTCTACGATACGGTGCGCGTCGTCGAGCTCCAAGAGCCCGTTGAGCAAGCCCACGAGAATCGGCTTGTGCTCTTCGGTGCCGAAAATGCGCTTGAACACAAAGTCCGTCTTGGGATCGGCGAATGCCGGCCGGGCCATGACTCAAAACCTAGCATGCGAGCACGCGCCAAGCCGCCTCCTTGAAGAGATCAACATCGAGCTGCGCCCGCGCTTCTGGTGGCGCGTCCGAAAACTTGCCCGGCTTGTTCGAGATACTGGCGAACCACACAGCTTGGTTTGCTGCGCCCAGGGGGACTATCCCCGTGGGAGCTCGCCTGACTTGTTCGAGACACTGACGAACCACACGCTGAAGATGACACCCACGAAGGGCGCAGCAACGAGAACGAGCCAGTCGTCGGCCACCCACGCCCCGACGCCACCAAGAATGGCGCCGATGACGGCCCCCGTGCGTGCTGCGGCGACCAATCCGATGCGTCGACGAGAAGCGTTTTCGGGCGTGTTCTCGTTCTCGAGCGCGTGGCGCGAGAGCTCCCGAAGTTTTGCCTGCTCCGCGAGCTCTTTGCGCTGACGCCTCTCCTGCTTTGCGCGCTCCTTGCGCTGCTTTGCATCGAGCCGCGCCCGCGCTTCTGCGTCTTCTTCTCGATAGGGCGATTCTTGAGTCGACATGGCTTCTCTTTTTTTATCAGCGTTTTCGAAGCATCCGACATCGACCCGTTTTGATGCGTGACGGGTCGATGTCGTCAGCCTGAAAGCGGGTTAGAAGTCGTGGGACCCCTCCCCATACTTATTCGGTGGTGCGCCCAGAAACTTGCCCTCTGGCTTGTTCCAGAGACCAACGACAACCACGCCGAAGATGATCCCGACAATGGGCGCAAGAACGAGAACGGACAAGTCGTCCGTTGCCCACCACCCGACCCCACCAAGGGCTGCTCCTACGACGAGCCCCACGGCCGCTGAAATTACCCATCCGAATCGTCGAATCGTGTCTTCCCCTTCCTCTTTTTCTTCCTTTTTTGCGAGCGCATGGCGCGAGAGCTCCCGAAGCCTTGCCTGCTCCGCGAGCTCTTCACGCTGAAGCCTCTCTTTTTCAACGAGCTCTTCACGCAGCTTTGCATCGAGCTGCGCACGCGCTTCTGCGTCTTCTTCTCGATAGGGCGATGCTTGAGTCGACATAGCTTCTCTTTTTTTATCAGCGTTTTCGAAGCATCCGACATCGACCCGTTTTGATGCATGACGGATCGATGTCGTCAGCCTAAGAGCGCACTAACTAGATGTGAGCTCCCGCACCGCTCTCCTCTGGTGGCGCGTCCGAAAACTTGCCCGGCTTGTTCCAAAGACCAGCGAAAAACACGCCGAAGATGACTCCGACGATCGGCGCAACAACGAGAACGGACAAGTCGTCCGTTGCCCACCATCCGACCCCACCAAGGGCGGCGCCTGCGATGGCCCCCGTGCCTATTGCGATGTCCCATCTGAATTGTCGACGGGGCTCGTTATCGTTCTCGACCGCATTCTCATTGTCGAGAGCGTGGCGCGAAAGCTTCCGAAGTCTTGCCTGCTCCGCAAGCTCTTCACGCAGCTTTGCCTCCAATCGCGCACGCGCTTCTCGCAGCTCGGCATCAAGCTGCGCACGCGCTTCTGCGTCTTCTTCTCGATAGGGCGATTCTTGAGTCGACATGGGCTTCTCTTCTTTTACTTCGAACGAACTTCTGCGGCATCTAGCTTCGGATGGTTCGTCGGCGCATTGTTCATTCGCTCTTGGTTTTTCTTCATCTGCTTCGCCAATCCACTGAAGGGGGCCTCCATGAAGTTGCCAATCTTCCCCGCGGTCTGCGCTTGCTCAAGGTCACCGCCCGCGAGGAGAGTGCCGTTCGCAAGAAGCGATCCGGTGGTCGTAGTCCCAATTATAGTTTTTAAGTAGGTTTGCACGTACTGCTGTCCTTTGTGAAACCTGATTTGTTCGTCGGTTCCCACGTAACCGTCAGACTCTATGTAGGTTTGCTTGGCGTTAGCCTTAGCCTGTGCCGCAAGAAGGTCGTCGCACCGCTTCATCAACGTCGGTACGGTGTCCCCTTTCTTGACTCCGGTCCTGTCGCCAAGGCGCTGAAGTTCCTTCCCGAGCGCCGCACGCACTTGTGGATCGTTGGGGTTTTTGGAGAGAGCCTGCTTCATCGCGCCCGGCATTCGGAGCAGCCATTCAGAATGCAGATCCGCCCGATACTGTTCTGGACCGGTCATCGATTGGCTGAACGCTGAGGCAGGATAACAATTGCCGAGCTCCACCCATTGATGCGCGTTGTTCAAATCTCTGACCGAACAGTGGCGCGGGTCAAAGTTTGGCCCGGGTGGCTGCAGCCCGGCGTGTGTTGCCGCCTGAGACCACCCCGATTGCAGACTAGCGAGACGCGTTTGGAGCGCTTGCTTTTCTTTTGAATCCGTTGTTTTCGCAAGGTCGCCGCGAACCTGGTGAATGTCGTTCTCGAGCTTCGGCATCACGGCCGGCAGTTGGTCGGAAGGAATTATCGGTATCTTGTTGCCTGTTTCGAGAGAGTGCGCGGTGGCGGCGGAGCTTTTGTCCGCCCACGAATGGACCGCCTCGCGCATGCGAGTTTCAGCATCTACCGAGGCTTTAGTTGTTTGTGCCGCAGGCGAGGTGGTCGGGGGTTTGGCGCTCGCCTCGAACCACGAAGCCACCTCCTTGCGCATGCGGGTTTCGGAACCTTCTAAGTCTTTGGTTTTTTGTGCTGAAGACGCCTGGGTCGGGGGTTTGGCGCCTGTTTCAAACCAAGAATGGACCAGCTTGTGCGCGATGGTTTCGGCTGCGCTAGTCTGTTGTTTTTCGGCCGCAGCCGAGGTGGTTGGGGTTGGGGTTTCGGCGTCGCTTCCGTTTACGTCGCGCCGCCGGCTTCCGGAAACAGATAGATCATTTGGCATGCAATCTATTTCGTCCGAAACGCCAGCGAGTTGCGTCGTAGGCGACTTTTTTGTCGATTTGCGCAGAAAGCTTCTAAGTACTCAATTTTACGAGTGCTTTCGCGACGTCCTCCACCGTTGCCATGTTCGATAGAAAATCGTTTGGAATCGTCACGGAGAATCGGTCTTCGACATCGGCGACGAGCTCCATCACGGCGAGGCTGTCGAGTCCGAGATCGTTCTGAATGTGGTCGTGCGGACGGATAACCCGGCTGCCATCGACGTAATTCTGAAGGATCTTCGTCGTGATCTCGAGAGTCTCGGCGTAACTTACCATGGTGCGACGCTAGCATTGGAGGCGGCAGCCGCCAACGAGGAGCGCGCGTCAAACCGCGTCAAATCGAAAGCGGTCAACAAGTGAATGGGTTCGCTAGTGTGCGGGCGACATCAGCAGCAGCATACGCGCTTGCAGCGTCAAGCAAGGCGCGGATCACCGCGACGCCATCAGCCCCTGCCTCGGCGCACGACGCAGCAACATTGGCCGTGACACCGCCAAGCGCGTAAACACGCGCGCGCGGTGATGCACCTTTTGACGCGACTTGCGACGCGATTTGCACGGCTCGCGAAAGTGCATCGGTGCCTCGGGGTGTGCCCTTGCCTGGGGTTGTGAAGATCGGGCTTACGAAAACCGCGTCAGCACCATGCCCGCATGCGCGTACCACGTCGTCGTCGTTGTGCGCGGCCGTGGTGATGAAGGCGGCCTGGCCAAGTGCTTCGCGTGCGCCGGCGATGGGCACTCCGGCTGGCATGTGGACGCCGTCGGCGCCCACTGCGCGAGCGAGATCGATTCGGCCGTTGACGAGAAAAATGGCGCGAGTGCGTCGCGTAGTTTCGCGAAGTACCCTCGCTGCCTCGGCCACGCGTTCGTCGGTGCTCACCTTGTCGCGAAGTTGTACAGCGAGCGCAAAGGGTTTGAGCACGGAGGCCACCGCGTTCACAACGTCGATTGTCCACGCAAGTGAGTAGCGAGGATCGGTAATGAGAACGAGCCGGGGCTCGACGGCACTACTTGTCGGGCGGCGATGCATCGCTATTTTCGAGCTCGGCGCGCGCGGCCGGTGCATGGCGATTCGACGGATAGCGCTCTACAAGGAAACGCATCGTTTCGCGCGCCGCTTGCTCGTTGCCCTTTGCGCGGAAATTCTGCGCGAGCCCCCAGAGCGCGTCGCCTGCGGAGTCTTCGGTACGAAGCTCTGGGCTCGGATGGCGGCTGCACTGCATCGGTGCACCGCTGAGCGCCGCAAGCAGCGCGCCAGCAAGCGCGAATCGCGTCATTCGATGAGACCCGCCGTGGGGCTAGAAGCGTTCGCATAGCGCGATCGCGGCATGCGCCCGGCAAGGTATGCCTTGCGCCCTGCGGATACACCTTCGCGCATGGCGTGAGCCATCAAAACCGGATGTGATGCATGCGCGATCGCCGTGTTGACGAGGACGCCGTCACACCCAAGCTCCATGGCAACGGCTACATCGCTCGCGGTGCCTACGCCTGCGTCGACAATGACAGGTACCTTCGCGTGCTCGACAATGATGGATATGTTGTGGGAATTGCGGATGCCGAGGCCGCTGCCGATCGGCGCGGCGAGCGGCATGACGGCCGCGCAACCAATGTCTTCGAGCTTGCGGCATACAATGGGATCATCAATGCAATAGGGCAAAACCGTGAAGCCTTCCTTGACGAGGATCTTCGCAGCCGAGAGCGTTTGCTCGTTGTCTGGGTAGAGCGTTTTTGGATCGCCGATGACTTCGAGCTTGACGAGCTCCGCGACGCCGAGCTCGCGCGCGAGGCGCAACGTGCGCACGGCTTCGTCGGCCGTAAAACAACCGGCCGTATTCGGCAAAACTGTCCAACGCCTTCTGCCAGAATCGCTATCGCTTTTGCGCGCGTCTCCGACATGAGCGCGGCGCATGAGCATGGCCATGAGCGATCCTGTCGACTTGTCAGCCAGATCGACTCGCCGTAGGGCTACGGTGACGATCTCGGCACCCGACGCATCGACAGCCTCCTCGGTTTGTTCGACGCTCTTATATTTGCCTGTGCCGACAATGAGGCGGCTCGAGAATGTGCGGCCGCCAAGGAGCAGCACGTCGCGAGAATTTTCCATGAGGGCTCTGGTTAGCACGACGCCATCGGCGATGGAGCCAAAGCCAGTCGGCTGGAGAAGCTGTGCAAAAGCGCTCGAGCGCGAAGCTGGCCTCTACGGTAGCCTGGATGGCGCGGTCGGTACGCCGTGTTCCATGCATAGTGCATGCGCCGATTTCAGCCAGGATCCGGACGCGCTGCTCTGCTCCCTGCCGCTCGGCCCCGACCACGATGAGCGTCGCTCCTGTTGCCTGCGCAAGCATCGCGGGAGCGCGGTCTGCCAGGGCGCGCGCTCCAAGGAACGACACCTCGCAGCCGTGGCTCGCGCGATCGGGCACTTGGTCGATGGGCATCGCAACGACATCGCCTGCCAAAAGCGCATGGATCGCAGGAGCAAGGGCTCGCTCGGGCGAAAGGACTCGCAGGCCAAAGCTCTCGCGAAGACGCATGCAAAACACATTTAGTGCGCCGACCGACAGCGGCTTGGCAACCACGAAAAGCGATCGGCCCGCGCGGCGAAGCATGCGCGCTGCAGCGAATGCCACGAGCTCCCAATTGCCAGTGTGGGAAGCGGCAATTACCAACGGGCCGCGCTTGGCGGCCTCGAGCAACACGTGAGCCGGGTCGATTTGCACATGGTCGAGCGCGCGATCTCTGTCTTGCGAACTCGAACCTGCTAGCCAAAAAAGCTCGAACAGGCTCCGCCCAAGGTTGTTGTACATTGCACTCGTTACCGCGCGCGGATCGGCAATGGCGGCGCGGTGCATGGCAGTTTCGACGGCGCGGCGCCGAATGCGTAGCACGCCTCCGCAGATCCACCCAATCGCGTTTCCAGGTATGCCAAGGATGCGCCACGGCAGAAAAGCCGTGAGCATACCAACGAGACGGAGCGCAACTTCGTAGGGGCGCAGCATGCTGCGCCCACTCAGAAGAATCCCGGTTGTCGCCGGCCTGGCTGTCCCATCGTGCCATCCATGGCGACAGCGAAAATGTCTTGTGTGATGAGCGCAATGGTTTGTTTGCTGCTCTTGGCGTAAACCAAGTCACCTAGAAAGCGAATCATTTCGATTTTTTGAACCGATAAACTCGCGCCGTCATGCGCGATATGAAATGTTATATTTGCCCCTTCCGGAAGAACGACGCTGTCTTTGTCGGCCTTGGCGCCGGAGGACATAAGAATGGTTTCGATCTGCTCGCGCGTCATGAGCCGAAACGCTTAGCACGACTGCTGACAGAACTTCTGCCGGGCGGTACAAAGACGCGCACGTGCCGAACAACGACGAGCTGGTTGTCTTGCGAGACGTGCGCAAAGCCTTTGGCGAGCAAGAGGTTTTGCGCGGAATCGATCTGGTCGCGCGGCGCGGCGAAACGACGGTGATCATTGGCGGCTCGGGCGCCGGCAAAACAACGCTTCTGCGGCTCATCGTTGCGCTCGACAAGCCAACGGGCGGACAAGTTCTCGTCGATGGCGAAGACATTGCGCGATTGAACGAAACTGCCCTCAATCGTGTTCGCAAAAAATTCGGAATGGTTTACCAGTACGCAGCCTTGCTCGACTCCATCGACGTGATGGACAACGTTGCCTTCCCTCTCGTCGAACACACCAAGCTCACACGCAAAGAGATCGAGGAGCGCGTCATCGACAAGCTCAAAATTCTCGGTCTCGATCCAACGACGGTGGCGCACAAATTCCCCGCGGAACTTTCCGGCGGTATGCGCAAGCGTGTAGGCCTGGCGCGTGCGCTCATGCTCGAGCCGCCTATCCTCGTTTATGACGAGCCAACGAGCGGCCTCGACCCGCTTACGAGCCGAATGGTCGACGATCTCATCGAGCAGATGCGCGAGTGCTTCGGTGTCACGAGCATCGTCATCTCGCACGACATCGCGAGCTGCTTTCGCATCGCTCACCAGGCCGTGCTTCTCATCGACGGGAAGGTTGCGGCGTGCGGCACGCCGGAAGCACTCGCTACGGGCCAAAGCACCGTCGCACGCGACTTCATCCGCCAGAGCGGCGTTGATGTCGCGGGGATCCTCCGCGCGGTTCGAAGTAGAGAGTAACCTGTAAGCGGCTCGAGTATGCTTATGATTGATGGTGCCGTTTTCGCCAAACGGATCGTACGAGGCTCCGGTGCCTCCAAACTATTGTGGGATGTGTGGGTCAATAAACGCGGTGCCTCTCCCTGGTGTAGCGCGCGCAGAAGGCAAGGCCATCGCGTCGCTGGTGCTTGGTGTGATGAGCCTGCCCCCATGGCCCGGAGCCATTGCCGGTATTCTGGCCATCGTGCTCGGTGCTTTTGCACGCAAAGACATCCGTCGATCGCAAGGTACCTTGTCCGGCTCGATGCTCGCTATTTGTGGAATCATCACCGGCTTTTTCGGCACGTGCATCAGTATCGGCTTGCTTGCAGCGGTCGCCTTCGGCGCACTCGATTTCGGGCGGCCCATCAAGACTGCATGGGTGGCGTCGTGGCACGAGTCCGTCGCAAAACCAACGCGCTCGTACGGAACCTTGGAAGTCATCGACCTCGACGACCGAGAGCCGCTCTCCGTCGCTCTTGCAAACCTGTCGAAGAACGCGAAGGTGCGCGGGCGCATCGTGATCCTCCAGACCTACGTGCGCACAAGTCGTGAGTGCGCCGACGTTGCCTCGGCTCTTGCCGATCCGCGCATGCAGAAAGCGCTCACCAATGTCACGCTCGTGCGCGTCGACGTCGACATCTTCGAGGCCGATCTAAATGCCATGCGCATCGATACAGACACTGTGCCGTGGTTTTACAAACTCGACGCAGCGGCGCGCCCGGCCGACGCGATCAGCGCCGATGAATGGGACGAGAACACGGCGACAAATATGGCGCCGGTGCTTGGCGCATTCGCCAGAGGCGTGCTTTCCGATCGTCGCTCCGACTCGCCGCTCGGCACCGAACTCTAGCCCGCTTTCGATTTGACGCGATCTCTTCGTTGGCGGCTCCGGTGCGGTCCTCAAAGCCGAAGCAGGCTGTTCCGGTCCGCTCCTCGCCGCCGCCTCGACCTCGCGTCAACTTGAAAGCGGTCTAAGCGCTTTCTCATGAAGGACGATATCTTGCGCAGCAACGAAGTAGCCAATACCTTGCGGGGGCCTAATGCCGATCGATCTGATGATTCTCGCCGGACCGAGCGGCCCGCCTAGCGATCCTGCGCACGAAGACGACGTCGAGCTCGACGACAAACCCATTTCAAGCCTGCCTCGCCGCTTCAAGGTCATCTTTCATAACGACGACTACACCACGCAGGAGTTCGTCGTTTTCGCGCTCGAGCGTTTCTTCCACAAGGGCGAGGCGGAAGCGCGCCACATCATGCTCACGGTTCACTTCAAGGGCGCCGCTGTTGCAGGAGTTTACACGCGCGACGTTGCCGAAACGAAGGCAGTGCAGGTCATGGACCTCGCACGCGAGCACGGCATGCCACTGCTCCTTACCACCGAGCCCGAATGAACGCCCCGAATGAACGCGGCAAAGCGTAGCCGTCGTCGTAGACTTGTCACCCTTGCCACCATGGATTTTTGAGCGCCGCACGCGTAGGACGAAGAGAGACGAGTCGAAGGCAAAATAGGTCCATGCGAATTAGCCCCGAGGTCGAGATTGCGCTTTCGCTTGCTGCCAACGAGGCAGCGCGAAGACGGCAAGAATACGTGACGCTCGAGCATCTTCTGTATGCCCTCTTGTTCGACGAGGCTACGGCTCTCGTTGTGCGCCATGCCGGCGGTGACATCACGATCATCAAGAGAGAGCTCGAACTGTTCATGGCCCATCAGCTCGAGAGCGTAAACGAAGACGGGTACTCGACACCCGCAGCTTCGCTTGGTGTACAGCGCGCCATTCGCCGAGCCGTAAGCCATGTGCAATCGAGCGGCAAAGATCAGGTCACGGGCGCCAATGTGCTGGTGGCGATTTTCTCCGAGCGCGATTCACCCGCTGTCACCATTCTCGAGAAGAACGGTGTCACGCGGCTCGACGTCGTTGCTTACGTTTCGCACGGCATCTCGAAGCTCGACGAGGGGCATGAGGGACGGAGCGGGAACGACGGCCGCGGCGACAAGGAGCCTGCGCCGCTCGAAGGCAGCGAAGGCAGCGAAGGCGGGGCAGCCGACGCTGCTCCCGCACGCCGCGATCCACTGAGCGCGTTCACGGTCAACTTGAACGAAGAGGCGCAATCCAAGCGCATCGATCCACTGGTTGGCCGGTTGAATGAAGTCTCGCGCATGATCCAAATTCTGGCGCGCCGCAAGAAGAACAATCCTTTGCTCGTTGGCGACTCCGGTGTTGGGAAAACAGCAGTCGTCGAAGGCCTCGCGCTCAAGATCACCCAAGGCGAGGTCCCCGACGCAATCAAAAAGTCCACCGTGTATTCGCTCGACATGGGCGCGCTCATCGCAGGAACGCGTTACCGCGGCGAATTCGAAGAGAGGCTCAAGAGTGTGGTTCGCTCGCTACAGCAGATCGATGGCGCAATCCTGTTCATCGACGAAATCCACACCATCGTCGGCGCTGGCGCGACCAGCGGGGGAAGTATGGACGCCTCGAACCTTCTCAAGCCCGCCCTCGCCTCTGGGCGCATGCGCTGCATCGGCTCTACGACGTTCGAGGAATTTCGCCAGCACTTCGAGAAAGACCGAGCCCTGGCGCGCCGCTTCCAGCGCGTTGAAATCAACGAGCCTTCGATCGACGACACGAAGAAAATCCTCGAGGGGTTGCGCTCGAAGTACGAAGAATTTCACGGCGTGGTCTACTCGCCCGAGGCCATCGACGCAGCCGCAACGCTTTCGGCGCGCTATCTGCACGATAGGCGCCTTCCCGACAAGGCCATCGACCTGCTCGATGAAGCAGGAGCCGCAGCCAAGCTGCGCCTTCGCGATGAGCGCGATGAGCACGACCAGCGCAAGGAGCGCAACCAGCCAACTGACAGCCGCATCGTCATTGGAGCCGAGGAAGTGGAGACCGTGCTCGCTCGCATGGCGCAAATTCCACCGCGCGAAGTCAGCTCGAACGACAAAGAGAAATTGCGCAACCTCGACACCGACTTGAAAAAAGTCGTTTTTGGCCAAAACCGCGCGGTCGAGCAGCTTGCCGCGGCCATCAAGCTTGCGCGTGCCGGACTTCGATCGCCCGAAAAGCCCATTGGTAACTTCCTGCTCACCGGGCCAACAGGCGTTGGCAAAACCGAGTTGGCCAAGCAGCTCGCCAAGATCATGGGCATCTCGTTCGTGCGCTTCGACATGAGCGAATACATGGAGCGCCACACGGTCTCGCGCCTCATCGGTGCGCCACCGGGTTACGTCGGCTTCGATCAGGGCGGCCTTCTCACCGACGCCATCGCCAAAACGCCTCATGCCGTGCTGCTGCTCGACGAAGTCGAAAAAGCACACCCCGACGTCTTCAATGTTTTGCTCCAAATCATGGACCACGGGAAGCTGACCGACAACAACGGCAAATCCACTGATTTTCGCCATGTCGTTCTCTTGATGACAAGCAACGTTGGCGCACGCGATCTCGGCCGACGCGCCGTGGGGTTCGGTGACAAGCGCGCAACAGGCGACGCGGAACGCGAATACAAGCTTCTTTTCAGTCCTGAATTCCGCAACCGCCTCGATGCTCGAATCGCATTCGATGCTCTCTCGCCTGAAACGATGGGCAGCATCGTCGACAAATTCGTGAGCGAGCTTTCTGGGCAGCTCGCCGAACGCAACGTCACGATTCACCTGACCAAAGCTGCACGCGACTATCTTTCCGCCAAAGGCTACGACCCAGACTTTGGCGCGCGTCCGCTCGCGCGCATCATCCAAGACGAGGTCAAGCAGCCGCTCGGCGAAGAGCTGCTCTTTGGCAAACTCGAAAAAGGCGGACACGTCACGGTCGACGTAACCAACATCGAAGTCGAAGACGAGCAAGACGCGCAAGGCGGCGAGAAGCGCGCAATGCAACCGGCTAGCAAGCTCGTATTCGAGTGCACACCCGCTGCTAAAAGCTAACCAGTACGCCAATGCGTGCCGCCATCCCCACGCTTTTCGCCGGCCTTGCGATTTTACTCGTTGCGGGCAGGCACGTGGGCCTGCCCCTACAACCAAACAAAACGCATTTCGTAGGGGCGCAGCATGCTGCGCCCACACCCGCGGCGGCTGTGGCCCCCGCAACGGCTGCGGCGCTCGAAGCCGTTCCAATGCTCGAGCATCCCGATAAAGTTGTAGATTACACACTTCACGCAAAGCTCGATACAACTTCACACACGGTGCATGGCGAGGGAACGATTGCATGGCGCAATATCAGCCGCGTGCCTGTTCGCGAGCTTTGGCTGCACCTGTATCTCAACGCATTCAAGAACCAATCGTCGGCATTCATGCGAGCGCCCACAGGCGGGTTTCGCGGCAACACGGTGCCGACCGAGTGGGGCACAATCGACGTGCAGCGCCTCACACTCGTCGATGAAAACGGAAGAACGGAGCTCGGCGGGCAGATCGAAGTCAAGCGCGCTGGTGATGACGACGAAACCGACGCGCGCGTACCCCTTGCGCAACCAATTGCTCCGGGCGACACCATCACGCTCGAAGTGGAGTGGGACGACAAACTACCTAGTATTGTCGAGCGCACGGGTTACGACGGAAGCTTTCACATGGTTGCGCAGTGGTTTCCAAAGATCGCTGTCATCGAGCCTGACGGGACCTTTGCACACTTCCCCTTCCACCATCTCGGCGAGTTCTACGCCGATTTCGGGCGCTTCGATGTCACGCTCGATGTTCCCGAGGGCTATGTCGTTGGAGCAACCGGCCCACTCATCGAAGCGCACACTTCGAACGGCAGGCACGTCGAGCGTCATGTTCAAGACGACGTGCACGACTTCGCGTGGACGGCGTGGGACAAATTCGAATCGCGCACCGAGCAAATGGGCGAGGTTTCCGTAACTGCACTTTATCCAAAAGGACGCGGCGTCTACGCTGAACGCGAATTGGGCACCATCCGGTTTGCCCTACCGCACTATCGCGAGTTGTACGGCACCTATCCATACTCGGTGCTCACCCTTGTGCACCCACCAGCCTCCGCGGCCGAAGCTGGCGGCATGGAGTACCCAACGCTCATCACAACCGGCGACCAGGGCATGCCGTGGACCCCACGCGGCGTGCGCACCCCCGAGCTAACCGTTGCACACGAATTCGGGCATCAGTATTTTTACGGGCTCATCGCGTCGAACGAAGACAAGTGGCCCTTGCTCGACGAGGGGCTCAATAGCTACGCGGAAGCCGAGGCACTCGAGGCGTGGAAAGGCGAAGGATCGGCCATTGATCTGTTCGGCCTCGAGGTTTCCGACATTCATGGTCACGCCGAGCGCGCGCGGCACTTCACCCACGACGCAAAGATCGCTCAACCAGCCGACGCATTCACAACCGGCAACGCCTATGGCGGGCTCGTTTACAACCGAACGGCCGCTCTGCTCGAAACGCTGCGCCGCGTATGGGGCAACGACGTCATGCAGCGTGCAATGGGAACGTACGCGCGCGCCTTCCGCTTCAAGCACCCAACGCCTGATGATCTTGTCAGTACATTTCGCACCACGATGGGCGAACACGGTGATCGCGCAGCGGAAATTCTGCATGCTGCCTTGTTTGACAAAGGCTGGGTCGATTTCGTGATCACGGACATATCTTCCTACCCCGCGCACGGGCCGTGGGGCATCTTCGATGTGAACGGCAAGCGCGAAGTCGTGGCCAAGAGGGTGAACGACGGTGCGCCGAGCCACCGTTCGAGCGGCTGGGTGCTCGTCACGCGTCGAGGAACGCTAAGCTTTCCTGTTGACATCGAGTTCGTGGCCGACGACGGGACTCGAACGCGCGTGCCTTGGGACGGCAAAGACGAATCAATACGTGTGTCTTACAATGGAAATTCTCCCCTTCACGCAGCGATTGTCGATCCAGACAATCGAATCTTGCTCGACGAAAATCCAGAGAACAACTTCGCAACCGCTAGAGGCAAGACGAAAGCAGGCGCACCGCGAACGCTCGAGCGCGCAACGTATTATTCCGAGCTTGTCATGGGGGTGCTTTCGTTTTGACTACACCACTCGAAAGCGATGGCAATCTTCGCAGGCTATTGCCTGAAGAGATTCGCGCGCGGCGAAGGCCCGTAGCCGTCATACTCTTTTACCTTTGGCAACTCGCCTCTTCACTCATCGTGGCAATGCCAACGGCTGCATGGGCAACGAGTGTGTGGGGCGCGCATCCTGAAGGCGACGCGGTGCTTTTCCGCCCAGGTGCCTACGAGCTTCTAACCTGGCTCGGTGATTCCGGACCCGCCCTTGCAGCAACGAGCCGGACGTCGCTCGTGCTCGCCCTCGTGAGCCTGGTGCTCGGCCAGCTCGCCCTTGGCGCGTTGCTCGCATCCCTTGCCCTTGGGCGAGATGAACTATTGCCGCCCGGCGAGGCGGCAATAGTAGAAGCCGCGGGAGCGGCTTCGGGGGACGGGGGGCGGAGCCCCCAAGAAAAGGATAGTGCCGTTCTAGCGCTGCAAAGCAGCGCGTTCGGCCAGAGGCCGAAAACGGCACTAGGTCTACAGCCAAAGCCTTCCGAAGCACTTTACGTGGGCGCCAAGGCTCTCGTGCCCATGGCAGTTCTCTTTCTTGCCGCGGCCATCGTCGAAGGCATCATCGTGGGCGTTGGAATTCTGCTCACCGGCTACTTGTACAATGCACTCGCTTTGCGCCTTGGCGACTCTCCGAGCTTCATCGTCCGCATGGCGACTCTTACCTGTTTCATTCTTGTGGCGTGCATCGCAGGCGTGGTGTTTGACGTGGCGCGCGCGGCCGCCGTGCTTGGCTGCTCGCCTGGCGGCCGCGGCGGTTCAATCACCAAACGTGCGATCAGCACAGCGCTTGTGGTAGCCCGTCAGGCGCTTGCCGCGGCGAGCATTGCGTGGGCATGGCGCGCGGCTCTGGGCGCTATCGCCGTTGGATTGGGTTACGCGGCGTCCTCGGCGCTCGGGGGCAGAGGCGGCATCGCACTCGTCATGCTCTTTGCTGCCCACCAGTTCGTTGTCTTCGTGCGCGTAGCGCTGCGCGCTTCGTGGCTCGCCCGCGCAACACGACTGGCTGCATACGTGCATGATGCACGAACATGATTTCGATGTTGGGCGCCATGAATGGCGCCCCTACGAATGTGTGTTTTGATGCGTTTTGTTAGCGGTTGCGTGCAGGGGCGTATGGCACATACGCCCCTACGAATGTGCGTTTTTGGGGTGTAGGGGCGCGATTCATCGCGCCCTTACGTCATCGCACCAGGCTTTTGTACGCCAGCTCGTACTGGCGTGCAGCCCTTTCCCAGCCGCGATCGAGGCGCATCACGCGGCGGCGAAGCAAAGGCCACGCGCGCAACTGCGACGCGGCGATGGCGCGCGACGTGGCAGAAAAAAGCGCTTCGGCTGTGGGCTCGGCAAAGAGAAAGCCCGTGCCGGTTTCGAGCTTGGCATCGCAATCGACAATGGTGTCGACAAGCCCGCCAGTGGCGTGAGCCACGGGCAGCGCGCCGTAGCGCTGTGCATACATTTGCACGAGCCCGCAAGGCTCGAATCGACTCGGCACCAGGACAATGTCGGCAGCCGCGAAAATCCGATGTACCAGTGCTTCGGCAGCGGCGCGCACGAACACGGCGCGACCATGCCCCTTGGCAACCGCGCTTTCGAGCTTCTTGATGAGCGTGACGTCACCGTCGCCTGCAAGCACGACTTGCGCGTCGCTGCCTCGAAAAATGCGCGGCAGCACTTCGGCAACGAGATCGGTTCCTTTTTGCGTGTCGATTCGCCCAACACTCGCAACGAGCGGAACGTGGGAGCTAATGGCGAGGCCGACCTCTTTCTGCAGTGCACCCTTGCAGCGGGCCTTGTTCGTGACGTCTTCGGCGTCGAACCGAGCCGCAAGGTTCGAGTCGGTTGCGGGATTCCACACGCCGTAGTCTACCCCGTTGACGATGCCAACGATGCGCCCCTTCGCACGCAAAACACCGTCGAGCCGCGCGCCGCCCTCTTCGGTTTGAATCTCGCATGCGTATCTTGGGCTCACGGTTGTGACGCCGTCGGTGGAGACAATGCCTTGCTTGAGAAGATTGAGTGAACCGTAAAACTCGATGCCGTCGAGCGTGAAGTCGGATGCTAAAAGACCGATTCGAGAGAGAACGTCTTTCGGGAAGATGCCTTGGTGGGCGCCGTTGTGAATCGTGAGAAGCACCGGCGTTTTAAGGCCGAGGTTTTTCATGTATTTTGCACACAATGCCGACGGCCAATCGTTGATGTGCACAACGTCGAAAGGCGACGACGCTTCTTCGCGCTGTTTGGCGAGCTCGGCAGCCGCGCGCGACAAAACAGCAAAGCGAATCGCGTTGTCGGCGTAGTCCTCTCCTCGCTCGCCATAAACACCTTGGCGACCGAACAGATCTGGTGCGTCGATGAGCACCAAATCGACCTGCGAAGAGAGCCGCCCGTCGAAAACCGTAACGTCGTACGACTTGTCGCCAAGCTCGAGATGCAGCGAAGTGAGTCGCCGCGCCATGAGCAGGCCAGATTGCTCGAAGGCCGCGAAGCGCGGCATAACAATTGTGACTTTGTGGCCGAGCGCTTTCAACGTTTTCGGCAACGCCGCGCTTACGTCAGCGAGGCCGCCCACTTTGATGTATGGTGCAAGCTCGGTTGTGACGAACAAAATCTCCATCGGGACCCCGCTTCTACCATGTTTTTTCAGCTCCAATCCGCGGTAGATCTCGGTCCTTGAGAGGATGTTTACCAGCCGTCGCGAGCGAATTGAGGCTAGGACGGGCGCGAGGAGCCCGCGTAAGCGTACTTGTCGTACGTGCGCAGGCACCGCAGCGCCCAACCGAAGCATCGATTCGCGCAGCAGGCTGGTAAACATCCTCTGAGAGAATCGAGAGCTTAGGGTGCCGTGACTCGCCTTCGTGCGTCCGAAACGCAATTCGAACCACCGGCTGGCATGGCTGACGGCGCGGTGATGAGCGTTTTTCGAGTGCCGCCCGAATCCGCAGGGCAGCGGCTCGACGTCTTTCTGCAAGGTCAGCTCAAACGCACGAGCCGCACGCGCACGCAATTCATCATTTCCAAAAGTGCTTATAGCGTTCAAGGCAAACGCCTGCGCCCGAGCCACCGCGTAGAGGCCGAAGAGCACGTGCTGCTCTGGCGACCGCCATGGGACGAAGAGCCGGTCCCTACGAACGTGCCCATCTTGCACGAAGACGAGCACTTGTTTGCCGTCGATAAGCCCGCACTTTTGCCGGTGCATCCAACTGCGCGTTATTACAAAAATACGCTCATCAACGTGCTCAAGCGAGAGCGGCCCGGAATGTTCGTTTCGCTCGGCCATCGCATCGACCGCGAAACGAGCGGCGTTGTTATCGTATCGAAGTCAAAAGAGTGCGATCGCACACTGAAGCGCGCGCTCTTCGAGCGTGCAGGCATCGAAAAAGTGTACACGGCAATCACTTGGGGCGTGCCCGATCCGGCTCTCGGCGTTGCAAGATTGGGAATCGTGTCCCGGGCGAGCGATGCCCCGAATGCGTTTCGCTACGAGCGCTCGATCGAGCTTGACCCAACGAGCCCTTACAAGGTGAAAATGCGCCTCGGCGAAACACCCGACGCCATGACGGCCTCTACGCGATTCATCGTCGAGGCCATTCGCACAGGCCGAGGCGGCCAGAGCTACGCGCGAGTGCGCTGCATGCTCGAAACCGGACGCCAGCACCAGATCCGCGTGCACCTCGCGTCGCTTGGTGCACCCATCGTCGGCGACAAACTCTACGGGCCAGACGAGACGTGCTTCGCGCGCAGCGCCGATGGCTTGCTCACCGATGGCGATCTCGCGCGGCTCGAATTGCCGCGCCATGCCCTGCATGCATTGCGCATGGCGATGTCGCATCCGATGACCGGCGTGCCTCTGTCGATCGAAGCACCGTTGCCGGCCGATCTGGTTGCGTTCTGGAACGCGATGGAAGCGGTATAGTGGGCGGCTGTGGCTAACCTGGCAAAAAAAATTATTCTAGACCGCAACCCTCCAGAGGTCGAAGCCGCGTGGCGCGCCACGCCGGACCGTTTTATTGCGGAGATCGTTGGTGGGATTCTGCACACCCAGCCGCGGCCCGCACGCCGTCATGCCGTTGCTACAACGGCCTTGAGCGAAGAGCTCGGTCCACCATTCAAACGAGGGCGAGGAGGCCCTGGCGGCTGGGTCATTCTCTACGAGCCGGAGCTTCATTTGGGGTCCATGCCGGACATCCTGGTCCCGGATCTCGCGGGGTGGCGTCGCGAGCGCATGCCCGACGCCATTGGTGACGACGATGCGCCGCCCTACTACGATTTGTCGCCCGATTGGGTGTGCGAGGTGCTTTCGCCGCGCACGGAAAGATTCGATCGAGGGGAAAAAATCGCGGTCTATTCGCGCGAGGGCGTCAAGCACGTGTGGCTCGTCAATCCCATTGAGCAAACCCTCGAAGTGTTTCGTCTGGAAGGTGTACATTACACCCTTATGGCGGTCTACTACGCAAACGCGGTTGTTCGCGCAGAGCCATTCGACGCGATCGAACTGGATCTCGCCGTGCTCTGGTCGGGATAGCGAGACCGCTTTCAAGTTGGCGCGAGGTCGAGGCGGGGCCGAGGAGCGGACCGGAACAGCCTCTCTGGCTTTGAGGACCGCACCGCAGGTCCTAACGAAGAGATCGCGCCAAATCGAAAGCGGTCTACAGACCGCGCGGAACCTTATCCAAATCGAGCTGCTCGAGTGCCACGCGAATCACGGCACTGCGATTCGCCTTCGTAATGCCACGCACCTTCAGCTCGTCGACCACGTCGTCGAGATACTGGAGATCTTTCGTATACATCGAAATGCAGATCACCTTGTAATGCGTCGGCTTCGGCTTTGTTTCCGCCTGCGCGGCGCGCCGCGTGCTCATTGCCGGGGGCGGCGCTTGATAGAAAACGCCTGACAGCACTCCTGCCACCTCGTCACCGTCGAGGACACGTGCTGCTCCGAACCCTGCTTCTTCGTCTCGCGCTGCCATAGGACTCCTCCAAAGATCTCCTTAGCCAACCATCGCTTCGTCGACCTCGGGCTCTTGCCGTGTGGCTTCAGCCTTGCCCGTGATGATCCGTTCGACGACACGCTGGTAGTCTTGCGCGGCGTGCGAATCGGGCGCGTACTCAAAGATAGTTTTGCCCTGTGCGGGCGCTTCTTTGATTTTGATCGTTGAGCGAACCGGCTCGAAGCACCGGTCGCCGAAGTGCTCTTTCATCGTGCCCCATGCCTCGCGGCAGATGCGCGCGCGAGCGTCATAAAACGTTGGCAGCACGCCGAAGATTTGTACCGGGTGATGGAGCAGCGAATTGACGTTTTTGACCGTTTTGACAACCTGACGCACGCCAACGAGCGATAGGAAATCACATGCCACGGGCACGAGAATGCCCTCGGCAAAAACGAGCGCGTTTTGGTTGAGCAGCGAAAGCGATGGCGAACAATCGAGCAACACGATGTCGTAATGCGCGATGGCTGGCGCGAGACGATCGCGCAATATGCGATCTCGATTCTGGCGCCCCGCGAGGTAAAGCTCCGCGGCCGCTAGGGTTTCGTTCGACGGAAGCAAATCGAGGTTGTCGCGAACCTTGAGGGCAATGTCTTGAGGCCGAAGCCCCATCACGAGGCAGTGGTAGAGTGTCTTTTCGGCCTTTACGCCAAGCGAAACGCCCACGTTGCCCTGCGAGTCGGTGTCAACGAGAAGCACCTTGTAGCCCTTGGCCGATAGGCCTGCCGCAATGCTTACGCTGGTCGTCGTTTTTCCGGTGCCGCCTTTGTGGTTGAAAATGGCAAGGCGCGTGGGACCCAGAATCGGGGCCAAAATTGGGGCCCCAATTGGAGCCACAGTTGGGGGTGGCGGCACCGCTGAAATCGGCGAGGGCGCTAGCTTTGCTGGCGGTGGCGATTGCGGAGACGTTGCCGCCGCTGCAGGTGGTGGCGTGGGCGCCATTGCACTACCAAGCCGAAGGCCACCTGCTTCAGCGAGAAGCTGGCTGCGGCAGTCTTCCGAACATGCATAACGCGCCTGGCCTTTGATGCGCACGACCTGCGAAACGAGCTCCACGACAAAGCGCTTTTTGCAGCCGTCGCAAACGACTCCGCTCGTTATTTCACCACGAAGGCTTTTGCCTTGACATTCTTGCGAACAGAAAAAATGAAATGCACCATCCCGCTCTTCCATTTGGTAGCGGAACTGCATCTCGAAGGTGCGTCCACATACGGTGCAGGACTCGTGTATGCCGACCATGACTCCCCCATGGCATAGGACTACGCCACGGGCCAACTAAGTGGCCCCGCTTTCGATTTGACGCGATCTCTTCGTTGGCGGCTGCGGTGCGGTCCTCAAAGCCGAAGCAGGCTGTTCCGGTCCGCTCCTCGCCGACCGCCTCGATCTCGCGTCAACTTGAAAGCGGGCTAATGGCGGAAATGGCGGACGCCGGTGAAGATCATCGCCATCCCGAGTCGGTCGGCTGCGGCGATGACATCGGCGTCTTTCACACTGCCGCCGGGCTGGGCCACAGCCACGATGCCGTGGCGTGCCGCGGTTTCGATTCCGTCGGGGAACGGGAAAAAAGCATCGGACGACAGGACGCTGCCTTTTGCAGCACTGCCCGCCTTCTCGCATGCAATCTGCACCGAAACCACACGCGACATCTGCCCAGCGCCAACGCCCACGGTGCACTCGCCTTTGGCAAGCACAATGGCGTTCGATTTGACGTGCTTGGCTACGCGCCACGAAAATTCGAGCGCGGCAAGCTCGCCCTGCGTGGGCGCGCGCTTGGTAACAAGCTTGCCCTTTTGAACTTCGCCGTCCGCCGTTGCATCGCGTGCCTGAACCACGAGACCACCCGAAACGCGCTTGTAGGTCGTGGCTTGGTAGTCCGGCGGTAGCCACGCCCCAGTTGCCAGCAGGCGCAAGTTCTTCTTCGCGCGAAGCATTTCGAGAGCTGCGCCGCTGAAGCTCGGAGCAATGACACACTCGAGGAACGTCTCAGCAAGGACTTTCGCGGTCTTTTCATCGACCTCGCGATTGAGTGCCACGATTCCCCCGAAAGCCGAAATGGCATCAGCCTCGCGCGCAGCTCGGTATGCATCGGCCAGGGTTGCCCGAACCGCCACGCCACATGGGTTGGTGTGCTTGACGACGACAGCCGCCGGACGATCAAACTCGCGCACGGCGTCAAGCGCGGCATCGGCATCCACCAAGTTGTTGAAACTGAGCTCCTTGCCGCCAGCGCCAAGGCTTTCGGCGCACGAGATCGAACCGGCCGGCGCGCCTCGTTCAATGTAGAACGCACCCGACTGATGTGGGTTCTCGCCGTAGCGAAGGCCGTAGGCACGCTCGAATGGCAAGGTCAGGTAGCGGCTCAACGGGATGGATGGGGCTGACGGGATTGACGGCGCGGCGTTGTCAGCCTCGAGCGCGCGCGGCCCCGAAAGCACGCCGCTGATCTCCGCGTCGTACGCCGCCGTATGTGCGAATGCTTTGGCTGCAAGCTCACGGCGAAGCCCGGGCGAAACATTGCCAGTCTTTTCGATATCGTAGAGGACGCGTTCGTAGTCGCTTGGATCGCACACAATCGCAACGCGCGCATGGTTCTTCGCCGCCGAGCGCACCATCGACGGTCCACCAATGTCGATGTTCTCGATAAGCTCGTCGAAACTCGCTTTGGGGTTGCTAGCGACTTTTTCGAACGGATACAGATTGACGACAACGAGGTCGATGAAACGGCCGCCGATGCGCGCGAGATCGCCATCGTCCGTCCCCTCGCGGGCGAGAATGCCACCGTGCACGCGCGGATGCAGCGTTTTGACGCGACCGCCCATAACCTCGGGCGAACCCGTGTAGTCTTCAACTGTGACGACCGGAATTCCATCAGCCGCAAGCGCCTTGGCTGTACCACCGCTCGAAAGAATCGTGATGCCACGTTCGCGAAGCACGGAAGCAAAGCGCAGAAGGCCAGTTTTGTCGGAAACAGAAAGAAGCGCAGCACGAATCGTCATATGCGCCATCTACTGACACCGACGATCGGGGTCAACGCACGACGGGTAGAGGCGCTATTCATGGCGCCCGAATTCATCGCGCCCCTACACGACGTCGCTTGCGCAGGGCGCGATGAATCGCACCCCTACACGACGTCGCTTGCGCAGGGCGCGATGAATCGCGCCCCTACACGACGTCGCTTGCAAACTCGGACTCATCACACGATTCGTCTTCGCTGTCTTCTTCGTCGTCGCTTTTCGTGAGCACGGGCAGACGGCGCTTGCCAACCGGACCTTCTTCGACATAGTCGCGTAGCGCGGTCATGTCGCCCAGCGCTTGAAGCTTGGCCAAGCCTTTCACCTCGACCTGGCGAATGCGCTCACGCGTAAGATTCATAATCGCCCCCACCTCTTCTAGGGTCGTGCCGCCGCGATCGGCCACGTCGAGGGCGCACGTTTCGTTCATTTCCCAAACCTCGAGGTCGGGGAAGTTCAACTTGATGGCTCCGGTGCGAGCCGACACGTCAAGGAACAAGTGGTGCTTGCATGAGACGAACGGACACGGCCGCTCACCACTTGCGCAATCGGCTCGCTCGCGTGGTTTGTTGATGTTGTCGACGTCCGGGTAAAGCACGCGCCCCAGCTCGAGTTCCCGCTTCGTCATACGCTTGACGCTGATCGTGCGGGCACGAACCTCGCGCTTGCGGCGTGAACGACGTTGCTCGCGAGTCACCACCTTGCCACCGCCCAGTCCGTCCGTCTGGCGCGCGAGGGCACCTTCGGTGATCTCGGCTGTCTCGAGCTCGCAAGACGCCATTTCGATCACCTGCTCGGCACCTTCGTTCTTCGACTCCATGTGCTCCTCCAGCGATGACTGCAACGTCCAATGGGCCATGCATATTGGAAAAATAGTGCAAAATACACACACCCTGAGCGGCGTTCGAATAAGAACTTCCGTTCCACAACCCGCTAGGTTGGCCCCCTACGCGTGAACTAGACCGGGTCTAACTCAAAATTCGACTGGTCCGACTGGGCAGTCGCGAGGTTGAACATTCCATAATGCAAGGAACGCCGGGCGTAAGGTCCGACGCGAGCGACTGTATTCTGACCAAATGACGAGGGTCAACGCGATGACCGCGTTTTTTTTGCACCTTTCCATTATGGAATTGTGTTCGCATGGTTAGATTGTCACTATGACAAATAATGTCATGGGTACAAGCCAATGAAAGCATTCCGAGACAGCACGAGAAGCGTCGGCAGGCGGATCGTGACTTACTCAGGCCTCCTACGTCCAGATCTTGACCGGCTTTTGCGCCGACGCGCCCTCTTCTCGTCGTTGGCTCGTTGGAGCCCGCGGCACGGTATCGTAAACTGTTAATATCGTGTCACACGCTCACGTCCCAGAGCGCGCACCCGTAACGAAAGACGTGGTGGCACGTGGTGCCCGTATCCGCTTCGTCGAGGTAGGCGCCGGACCTGCACTGCTTCTCGTCCACGACGCACTTGCAAGCCACGACACATTTCAACGCACAATCACGCTTCTCGCGCGCTCATTTCGGGTGATCGCCCCCGATCTTCCCGGCTTTGGCCATAGCGAGAAGCCCGATCCAACCCGCTACGCTTACGGCTACGATACTTTTGCAGACTCGCTGTTCGATCTCGTCGCTGCGCTGGGCACAGGTCGCGTCCACGTCTGCGGTCATGGCATGGGCGGTGGCGTTGCGCTGACCCTCGCTGCGCTCCATCCGTCGATCGTCCACAAGCTTGTGCTCATTTCCGCGCTCGTCTATCCCGGCGACGAGCACCGGCTCGACCGCACCGCGCGGCTGCCAGCGATCGGTGCCTTGCTATGGCGCCAAGTCATGGGCTTTGCCATGTTCAAAAGCTACCTCCGCGGAACCGTTTACGCGGGCGCGCGCGAAATCCCGCAAGGGCGCTTCGATACCGCTTACGTGAGTTTCAATATGCCAGAGGCTCGCCGAGCTGCACATGCCACCATCGCCGCCAAAGCCGACACGCGCACGCTCGTTGCTCGCCTACCCCGCATCCAGGCTGAATCGCTCGTCATCTGGGGGCGAGAAGACAAGCTTGCACCGGTCGAGAGAGGGCGCAGACTTGCGCGCGAGCTGCGGGGACGCTTCGAAGTTCTCGAGTGCGGTCGATGCCCTCCCGACGAAGTGCCAGAAGCCTGTGCGTCGTCCATCCAGTCGTTTTTGAACCCGCTCTGATGCCATATAAGGGCGGCCCCTTCCTGGTGACCGAGGCCGCCCCTACGAATATGCTTTTTTGTAGGGGCACCCCTTGTGGGTGCCCTATTCTATTCCGATCCGGCGAGCGCGCGACACTCCGCAACGCGATCACCTTGCGCCTTGTTCACACATGAGCGGTAGGCCTCGAGCGCCTGCCCTTCCTTGCCGAGCGACTGATACGCCGCGCCCAGCGTCAGCCACGCTTCGGCGCTCGTTGGATCTCGCTGCGTGGCCTGCCGCGCGAGCTCGGCGGCCTTGCTTGCTTGATGGGTATCGTCCTTCTCGAGAGCTTGCTGCGCGCGCTGCGTAAGGGATTCGGCTGCTCTTGGATCCACCGCGTCGTTCGCACTCTTCGCGCCAGCAGGTGTTGCAGCGATTGCTGTTGGTGCTGCGGGCCGGGCCGACGCATCGTCGGCGCGCACCATTCGACGACGTCGCGGAACGAAGTCGCCCGAACCGCCTGAACCTGGTAGGGGGGAAGGGTCAGACCGAGTGGCGGGTGCGTACTCACTAGCCAGTGGCGCAGCCGAGACGGTAGCCGTTGCTGCCGGCACGCCTAGCTCGGCTGGCTTGTTTGGCTTGTTTGGCGCTGGCGTCGAGATCGGCGGGGAATCAGCAATTGGCGGCGTTGGCGGTGACGAAGCGTCGTGCGCACCCCGGTAGCTGCTCCTAGCCACGATCGCCATGGCCGCAAACGACAGCGTCACAATGGAAAGCCCAATCGCAATCTTGCGACCATTGCTAGGGTGAGCTTGCATTGCATGCTCATCGCTCTCTGCGCCGGCGACTTGAGCGACGGCAACGTCGGCTGCGGGCGGAGGCGTGGCGTTGCCATCGCCCGCATTTACTGCAGGTGCAAGAGCCGCCTCGCTGGCGCGATCGACTTCGGGCGCGGTCGACGCATCGGTTTCTGGCGCTGCAGGCGCTGTGAGCTCGGTAGTAGCCGGCATGTCAGGCTCGGCCTCCGTTGCCTGAATTGGTCGCGTGCTACTAAGCAGCGCGCGAAGCACCGCGGGATTATAGGGCCTACTCTGCCAGAGCGGAGGCTCGGACCTGCGCGTAGCTTCACCTGGCGCGAACGACGCCGAACCTTTTGAAAACGCGCCGCGCCCGTGCTGTGGATCGGTCGTAGCAAGGAGCCCTTCGAAATAGAGCTTCGACAGCGTGGTAAGCGTCGACAGATCATCGAACGGCGACTCGTCGATGATCTCCATCAGCGTGCGACGCCCGTCGAACAGACGAAGAATGCCATCGAGCTCGTCAGGGATCTCACTGAGGCGGTCCATGAGGTTTTCATCATCGATCTCGAAGGTCATCGACAATGGCGGCATTTGTTCGATGAGCCGGTCCCACTCGTCGGCGCGCCGCATACCCTCCATCACGACAGCGGAAGTTGGTACGGCGATCGTGTCCGTTCGCTCAACATCGCCGAAGTCGATCTCGAAGTCGGCCTCATCGAGTACGAACAAGCGGTAAACTGCCTCTTCGCCTCGCAGCGAACCGATCTCGGCGTCAATTACCTGACCGTCGCGAAACCAGATACGACCGACTCGGCTGCCAGTTTTGAACGTGATGGTGCCAGCTCTTTTGGCAAGCTCGAACGCTTGCAACAGGTCGACCACCATGATGTCGGCGATCGATCCTGCAAAATGCGCCTTTGGCGGATCGCCGTACGGTTTGCCGACGATGCGTTCCTTGATACGGCGCGCGAGAGCCAGGGTTGCACGCGTGAGCAGCTCGCGAACAAAAATGGGCTTGGTAAGGATGTCGTCGACCCCAAGCTCGAGCCCGCGTATTTTGTCCTCAACCGAGTGCTGGTTCGCAAGGAAGATGACCGGAACATGCGCCCACTCGGCGTTGTCGTGCAGCGCACGAACCAAACCGTAGCCATCAAGCTTTGGTAGCTTCGTGTCGCAAATGACGAGGTCGGGCACCTGGCATTTCATCACGTCGAGCGCCGCATCGCCGTCGTGGGTGCACGTTACGTTGTAGCCAGCCTTTTTGAGGCTGACCTCAAGGATTCTCGAGTTTGCCGGATCCGCGTCGACGAGGAGGATGTTCTTCTTTGCCACGAGGAGCCGCGAGAAGGATTCACCTCGCGCCGTTCGACTGTCAACTCTTCCTCGTTTTGCGCGAGTTAAAGCACTGAACAGATTTTCCTTATGTTGGGGATTGCGGTGCTTGGGCTTGAGCTGGCGTTCCGCAACTGGCGCAGAATTTTGCGGATTGAGCCATCTCCTGGCCGCAGCCCGAGCAGAACTTTCTAGCCTGGGCGAGCGGAGTACCGCACTCTGCACAGAACTTTCCGGAAGGCTGGCGTGCGTTGCACTTTGCACACGTCACCATGGATCCACCCGGCGTGAACTGAGGCTGAGGCGCTGAATGCGACTGCATCGCAGAAGACATTTGGTTGGCCATGTTGACGCCAAGCGCCATCTGAACGCCAGCGCCCGCGATGCCACCACCTTCAACACCATGCGAGGCCATGCCTGTCGCGGCTCCCATCATGACCTGACCAGCAGCGTAATTCTGATAATTGCCGGCAAGGTTTTGTATGTAACGAGCGTCTTGGGCGTACTTCTGGTCGAGTTCGTACTGTTTCGCTTTTGCCGCTGCCTCGGCCACCTTCACACCGCGGTTGGCTTTCGCGATTTCAGCGTTTGCCGCAATGAGCCGCTGGCGGTCTTCGTCGGAGAAGTTCAGGTTGAACTGCCCCATTTGTAGAATGCGAACGCCGACTTCGTTCAAGTCGGGTGCGTTGGCAACGAAAGCTTGCGCGAGCTTCGTTGTGAGCGAAATGGCCTGAAGCACGCTTTTCTGTTCGACTTCGCAGAGCTCGCCGAGCGTGGTTTTCACGCCGTTCATGAACAAGCCCTTGACCCAGCCAAGGATCTCGTCGTTGTTGCCTTGGGCAGCCTGCCCCGTATAGCCAACGATGAAGCGGACAGGATCGGTCACCACGAGCGACAGCTCACCAAAAATGCGCGGAGTGACCTGCTCGCCTGTGAGCGGGTCGATCATGTCGCCAATGGGGCCGCCGAATGGCAGCGAGCGTACGGGCGAAGTTTTCACGAAGAAAATCTCGCTGATAAAGACCTCGCCACCGGTGAAGCGATTAATGATGTTGTTCAAGAACGGAATGTTGTCGGTCGACATGGTGTGACGCCCTGGAGGTAGAACGCCAACGACACGCCCGTCTTTGAAGAAGAC
Organism: Polyangiaceae bacterium; assembly: GCA_009780955.1. Taxonomy (GTDB): domain Bacteria; phylum Myxococcota_A; class Polyangia; order Polyangiales; family Polyangiaceae; genus Labilithrix. The sequence continues at coordinate 26,704 of WQZB01000058.1, forward strand.
AACGCACTCGTCGCTGTCAATCGTAAGCTGCGACCAAGCTGGGAAGTTCTGATCCGGATGCTTGTAGACAATGAGCTGTTTGAACTGATCGGGACGTGCGATCATCATCTCGCGCACGCCGCTTTTCACGAAATTGAACACGCCCATCGCTTACTCCTTATGCCGCCACTAAAAATACGGGTTTCGAAAAAGATACGTCGGCGATCGCACTTGCGCTACTAGTCTTGCCCGCTTTCAAGTTGACGCGAGGTCGAGGCGGGGCAGGCACGGGGGCCTGCCCCGACAACCGCAATTCGTAGGGGCGGCCCTCCGTGGCCGCCCTTCGCCTCGAAAGCGGTCAACGACCAACACCCCAGATCTCTCCGGTCGCCCACGTGGCATCGAGCAGTGCGAGCACGACGTGCGCGACTTCTTCTGGCGCCCCGAAGCGGCCGAGCTGCGAGCGCGTGGCAAGTCGGTGCTTTCGAAGTGGATCGGTGTCGGCCTCTGGGTCTGGTTCGGCGACGATGCCGAGCTCGACGATGTTGACACGCACGGCCGGTGCGAGCTCGACAGCGAGGGCTCGCAAACCCGTGCGCATTGCACCTTTCGCAGTCAGGTACGCAACGTAGTGCTCGAAAGGGCGCGTTGTTCCTGCGTCGCCGAGCTCGACAATGGCCCCTTTGGCTTTGGCGAGATCGCCCGCAAGGGCATGGACAAGCAAAAGAGGGGCGATTGCATGCACGGTCAGCGTGCGCTCGAGATCCTCGCGGCGAAGATCTTCGAATGGTGTACGTGGGAAAGGGCCACACGCAAGCACGATGTCATCGATGCTTCCGCGAGAATCAGTCGTTGGCACGCTAGCGCGCAGCTTCTCCACGATTTGCCGAACGGCTTCACGGTGGGTTAGATCCGCGCAGACAACCTTGGCAGGACCACGGCCGCGATCTAGCATGACGGAAAGATGCTCGAGCTTCTTTGGATCGCGAGCGGTCAGAACAAGTTCGTCCCCACGATTCGCAAGAGCCTCGGCAATGGCAGCGCCAAGGCGCCCTGTCGCGCCGACGATCAGAACTCTCCGGCTCTTTCGCCCTTCGGCGCTCATTGTCCTCGGTATACCCGAAAACAGGCTCGGGCAGGATGACGATGATATGCCCTTTGGGCGCGATCGCGTGTAGAACGGTTGGGAATGACGAATACGGGTGACGACACGCAGCAGTCCCCCTCGCTTTCTTGCGCGGAGACCTCCCAGCTCTGGGCAAAGTTTCGAGCCGGCGACACCATCCTTTGCGCGAAAGACGCACACGGCATCGCACTCGCGGTCGACAGTGCTTCCAAAGTTTACCGCTTTATATGCACCAAGTGCGGGCTTGCTTCTCCGTGGTTTGGGACCACGCCAGCGGGTCTCGTTTTTCGCACCCCACCAGCGATGATGAATCACCGTCGCCCCAACGGGTCCGATTTATAAAATCTCGTAGGGGCGCAGCATGCTGCGCCCCTACACGCTCTTGACAGAGGGTCGAATTCTTAGGATGGTTCGCACCCTCGCTAAGCGCGGGCCCAGGTAGCTCAGTTGGTAGAGCAGCGGACTGAAAATCCGCGTGTCGACAGTTCGATTCTGTCCTTGGGCACTTCTGTCGTTCACACAACCATCGGGACATCATCTGGTCCCGGTAGGGACGGCCCTTTCGGGCCGCCCCCCGGACAGAACCCGGCGAGCGGATTTCCCGCACCGGGCTCCCACCTTGGGTCAACGGGTTGCAAAGCGAGTCTCCGGCCAAGGGTGTC
>WQZB01000059.1 GCA_009780955.1 Polyangiaceae bacterium
GACGCTCGCGGGGATGCCGTGCTCGGCGCAGCGCACCCGCACCTTGTGACCTGTTGCTGTCGACCCCGTGAATACGCACGCGTCGATGCCGCTGTCGATGAGCATCTCGCCGACCTCGCCGGCACCGTGTACGACGCCGATGAGCCCCTCGGGGAGCACCGCCGCGAGGTGGCCCAAGAACCAATCGGCGGAGCGAGGCGCGTGCTCGCTCGGTTTGACGACGATGCCGTTGCCGGTCAGAAGGGCCGGATATACCGAGCGGTACAAGCCGGCCACAGGAAAGTTCCAGGGCGCGATGATGCCAACGACGCCGCGCGGGACCATCTCGACCTCGGCGGACTTGTTCGGAAACTTGAGCGGACTGAGGCTTACCCGCCGCCTCAGGCCAGCGTCTTTGATGACGTCGACCCAGGCGTTCAGCACATCGAGGTGTCCGAGCGCTTCGTTGAATTCGCCCTCGCTCTCGAGCTTGCCAATCTCTTGGCGCACCAAAGCGACGATCGTGGTCTTATCGCGCAGCATCGCCTTGGCGGCGGTGCGCAGGAGGCTCACGCGGTCAGCAAAACTGCGCTCGCGCCACTGCACCGAGGCGCGACGTGCCAGAGTCACGGCCTGGCGAATATCGATCATGTTCATCATGCGTTGACCCGCTGAGAAGCCGGTGGCCCCGTGCGTGGAGCCGTGAGGAGGTGAAGCACGGCCGGAAGGAGGATGAGCGCGCTGAGCACGCAGGCGATTTCTCCCGCGATCGCGAGCTTGCCGAACGATTGTAGTGCCTGGTTGTCGGCGATGAGCAGCGAGCCGTAGCCGACAACGGTGGTGAAGCTGCAGAGGGATACTGCGCCGAGGTGGAGCTTCACCGCGCTCGTCACGTCGCCGCCAAGGAGGCGCGAGCGATCGTAGATGTTGAACGGGTACTCCGACCCGATACCGAACGTGATCGGGAGCGCGATGAAGTTCAAAAAGTTGAGCCTCAGGCCGAGGAGCGTTGCGAAGCCAAGGGTCCATACGACGCCGAGGACCAGGCTGAGGATGACGGAGAAGACTCCACGGCGGGACGCCGTCGCAACGACGATGACGCAGAGGACGGCAGCGAACGACACTCCCGTGGCGAGTGGACCGTCACGCTCGAGCGAGCGGATCATCTCCGCGAACACGGTGAAGCGGCTCGCCGTGTCGACGCGCGTGCCGTCAGGGAGCGTAATCCCATCGACGGTCGCGGCGAGTCGGAGCAGGACGTGGCCATCGTTGGTCGAAACCCCGGGCCGGAAGTCGACGTAAAAAGGCGTGCCGAGCGTCCCGTCTTTCTCCTCGAAGCGGCGCCGAAGCGACGACGGCAGATCCTTTGGAGCCAGGGCGCCGAGCGTCTCCGGCGGGATCATCTCGCGGAGGTTCTTTGCGTCTTCTTCGGCCATGCGCGAGAGGACGCGCGGGGTGATTCGTTCGCGGATCCGCGTGAGGACTTCGAGCTTCTCCTGCTGTACCTCGGGCGTCCCGGGTAGGTAATCCCAGATCGTAATCACCTCTTGAATGAGCGGGCCCTTCGGGTCGGCCGCGTCGTTCGCGAGGATGCGTTCCTTCACTTGGAGCACCTGCTCCGGCTTGTCCGCCAGGATGAGCGCCCCTTCGAGGTTCTTCCTGCCTCGGACGATGGCGTCAGCCTTCGCGGTCCACTGGAAGGCGCCCGTCGTCCGCGCGCCCTTCGAGCCGAGTTTGTCGAAGTCGTATTCCCACGGATCGCGGAGGAACGCCGGCAGTCGCCACGCGGCGGCGAGCGTGACGAGCGCGGCCACGGTGACGATCGGCCGGCGCCAGCGCGCGGTAGCGTCCCCGACGAAGCGCGAGACGACGCCACGGCTCCCATCCTCCGCGACATGCGGCGGCGCGGGCCGCATCCACTGGGGGAGCCGAGCCTGGATCCACTCGACGACGACGATGAGCGCGGGCAAGCATGGGATCATCGAGATCCAGACGAGCAGCATTCCGAAGAAGCCGATGGTCCCGAACTGACTGAAGCCGCGGAACCGCGTGACGGTCAGCGATCCGTACGCGATGCTGGCGACCGACGCGCCGACGAGCTCCGCGCGGAAGGCATTCCAAACAGCCTCTCGCCGCGCGACGTCCGGGGGCATCCCGCGAGCGCGGAACTCGCGGTACCGGGAGTAGAGGACGATCGGATAGTTGACGCCGTTGCCCAGGATGATCGCGCCGAGGAACGCGCCGGACGAGTTGACGTACCCGTATCGCGCCGTAGCGAACGCGTACGCGCAACCGACACCAAAGAGGGGCGGGAAGAGCACGAGGGGAATGGCCCAGAGCGAGCCGTAGAACCAGACGATCCCGGCGAGGATCAGGATCGTCGCGACGCCCGTTGCCACGATGGCCTCCCCGATCAGCGCGTCCTTCTCCGCCTTGGCGTTCGGGATGTCGCCGCCGAGGCCCACCTTCATCGCAGGGTGGAAGGACGGCGGATCGAGCGAATCGACGAGCCCGTGGACGCGCGCCAGGAGGGCGTCATCGCTCGCGTCGCCCATCCCGGCGCCGTTCGAGACGATCCAGAGGGCGATCTGCGTTCCATCGGAGCTCGCGAGGTATCCCGTGGGGAAGCTATCCTGCTCGTCGGCGCGCGCCTTCCACTTCGCGCGATACTTCTCCATCCCGAGCGACGACTCGGGGCGGGCTTCTCCGCTTTCCAGATCCTCGACGAGGCCGCTCTGGATCGCGATCTGGTGGTCGAGGGTCGCGTCCGCCTCCTCCAGCTCCTTCAGATCGGCGTAAAGCCACTTGTTTGCTTCGAAAAACGCACGCGCTTCTTTCGTCCCACTCTCGACGAACGCTATCGACTCGGGCCCCCCACATCGATCGACGCATGTTCGGTTGCCGACGCACGCCGCGAGGCAGCGCTGCCGCTCATTCATCGTCTTGCGGAGCGCATCGGTCAACGCGTCGACGAAGCGCTCGTTCGCTTGGCGATCCGGCGACTCGCAGACGACGGTGATCGTCGCCCGCCCTCCGGCTCGCTGAAGGCGATGCTCGAACGCCTTGAAGCCTGGGCTGTCGCGAGGGAGCAGCTCCATCACGTCGGATCGGACTTCCAACTTCGATGCGTACGCCCAGCACGCGCCGAAAATCGCGATTGCGACGGCGAGCACGGCCAACGGCGACCGCCCGCCGAGGTTGACCAACGCAAAGACGAGGTCTCGAACGCGATCTCTCAACGGGACAGGGGATAGCACCGCGAACCGCGAATCCGGAATCAGTTTCCTATCACCCCGCGCGAACTCAAAATATCACAGTTTCGTGTTGCTCGACGTCGCTGAGCCCTTCACGTCGGTCGGCTCGAGCTTTTTGTTCGTGGTGCCGACGCCAAGCTGGCCGGAACTGTTCCAGCCGCAGCACGTGACACCGCCCTCGGTCGTTAGCGCGCATGTGTGGAGGTGACCCATGGACTGGTGAAGTCGAGGTGCGAGTGCGGTGTGGTCCTTGGAATGCTTGCCGCCGCTGTGACGGGCTGCGGGAATCATCGCGTCAAATCGAAAGCAGGCTATTCGACGATCATCCGATCGCCTCTGCCACGACCAAACGTCTCCGGCGCGTACATCTCTTCGGCCTTCGAAGGCGGAACTACGTAGACACCGGGAGTCGTGGCTTTCGCAACATACGTGTAGTCCCACACGCCATCCCAAAGCAGCGACGCGAAGGCCTCCACGCGCTCATCTCGCATGTTCTGGTGTTCGTACCAGGTGCGGTTCCAATACCAATATCGGCCGAGGCGGCCTTTCTGCGTATCGATCTCCTTCGGATCCGTTGGGATAGTGCCCGTTACAGCGAGCGCAGGATTCAACACTTCGAGTCCCGCAGGCAACGAATCGACGAGTGCAACATGATAGCGGCGCGACGTTGTAACCATCGACACGCGCACGCGAACTTTCGCACCGATCTTGACGCGCCACGTGCCGTCAGCGTCGCGCGTGACGTCGTTCGCGCTGTCCGCACCCTCGTAGATGCGTGAGACGACGAAGCCGTGATCGGCCGGCGGGAGCTTGAGATCCGTGGGCGCGTACTGCATGCCGATGCGGTAGTAGAGCCGGCCCGGCCCATTCTTGTCGACGACGAGGTTCTGCATGCCTTTCATCTCGCCTGAGGTCCCGCCGCAGGCGGGCCGACCTGCGCCGAAGGCGCCGCAATTGACGAGCCATTGCATCGGCACGTCGATGTTGCTCGAATCGGTCGTGCGCCCTTTGAAGGCGTGTTCACCCGCGAATCTGTCGCCGAGCCACACGCGGGCGACGAAGTCCGGTGAGATCTTTTCGTAGACATGGAAATACCGATCGAGTGCAAGCAAAATAAATGCATTTTCTTGCGTATTGCTCCATCGCCCTGCTTTGCGATGATCGAGTAGGCCTTTGACGAGTTTTGGAATGAGGCTCGACGAGGGTTCGTCGCCAATCATCGACTCGAGCAAAATGCCGTCGGCGCGCCGGTCGGAGTGAAGCAATACCCAGTTCGAGTCTTCATAGCCGCTTACGAAATGCGCCGCTCCGGCGGTTTCCACCGCGCGATTCTTCACGTGCGTGCGAATGGCATGGCTCTCCGCGACGCTGCTCTTGTCGTCGGAAATCGTTGGCCAAATCCAACCGATTGCCTCGATGGGTAGTTTGCCCGCGCCGCCGGCTTCCACGATAAGCTTTTTGGCACGCGCTGGATCGGCGTCGCCCATAAGCTTTCGCACGTAAATTGAATAGGCAATGATCGCCCGTCGCGCGTCGACCGAATACCACGCAGGAATATTCGATTCGATCGCGCGAAGATACCCCAGCGCACGCCTCATCATCGATGGATCGGGCTCGTAGCCTTTGTCTTTCGCGCGCACCAGGGCATGTGCAACATGCAACGAAACGTACGGCCACGGCTGCTCTTGCCAGAGGCCCCAGCCGCCGGAGCGGTGCTGCGTGCGCTTGAGTTTGTCGAGATCGGATCTCATGGATAGGGCGATCTGTTCGGGCGACGGCATGCCTTCGGCCTTGAACGCCGTGAGCACATCGCGAAGTGCCGCAACCGCGAGAACACGCGATGCAACCTGTTCGTTGCATTCGAACGGATACTTCGTGAGATAAAGAAATGCGTCCGTGAGCGCGGAAAGTTGCGTCGAGCTCGTCGAGATTTCGAGCCCGCCGAATTGTGGAAACACGCCCGCTGGCATTTTCACAGGCTGCGCAATCGCGCCATTGTCGATCTCTCCATACGTGGCGAACGCCTCGGTCGTTGCAGGTGTGTAGACAGGCAGCTCGACTTCGCTCGCATCGGAGAACCCCGCCGAGGCCACGCCGATCTGAAAGCGCGCTTTGCCAGATTTTACCGTGCTCGTGGCGAAACGCACCTCCACGCGCTCGTTTGGAGGAACGGTGACGCGCTTGGCCGATGGCTCTTCGATGGTTGCATTCGCGGCGCGCACGACAACGCCAACATCCGCGGCACGATCGGTTTGGTTCTGCACCACAATCGGCAGCTCGAAGCGATCGCCGAAGTTGAGAAACCGCGGTGCGCTCGGGCGCACCATCAGCGGAAGGCGTGCGGTAATCGTGGACTCGTTCGAACCGAAATTGCGTTCGCCGGCCGATGCAACCGCCATCACGCGGTAGCGCGTGAGGTTGTCCGGTAGCTTGAACGGCACGGTAGCTTTGCCCGCGGCGTCCGTGCGAACGCGCGGCGCGAAGAGTGCGAGCGGCGCGAAGTCGGTCCGAACTTGGATGGGCGTTGTGCTCTTTTCGGCGAGCGATTCGCCGGCGGGCGGTGCTGGCGCAATGGGCGCAGGTGCCGCCGCTCGGTCCATCATCGGCGCTCTCGCTCTCATGACCTTGGCGCTACCGGTGCCGAACGCATCACGAATGTCGTCGCCCCAGGCATTGCCGTTGGCTCGTTGCTCGACAAGCGGACCGAGGTTCGCAAAATCTGGATCGGCGAGGAGAATCTTGTCGCGCATGCCGACGTCGTTCACATCGGCCAGTCGATTCATGTAAAATACACTTACAGGGTCAGGCGTCTTGTACCCCGACAGCGCCAGGATTGCTTCGTCGGCGACCACGAGCGCAACTTGGGCGTTGTTGACGGCGCGGCCCGCAGCGTCTTTCACCTCGACGTCGATCGCCGTTGAAGAACCGGGCTCCGTCATGGGCGCTCTCGCCTTGGCCGTCACAGCGAGCGTACGAGAGACAGGCAGCACATTCGCGTCGATTTTCCCGCTCGCATATGCGGGGCGCTTCGGCAACTTCTCGTCGGGGTTGCCCGCGCTGTTCTCGCGCAAGGCAGCACCAACGAGATCGACACGCATCTCGACGTTCGGCACCATGCTCTCGTCGAGCTTCACCGAGAGCACTTGGGATGCGGCGCGCATGGTGAAGCGCTCAATGTGTACGATGCCTTGACGGCGCACTGTGAGCACACCTTCGGCCGGTGTGAATGGCGCGAAAACGAGCAGCTCGGCGGCCTCGCCTGGCTTGTATTCTTTCTTGTCTGCGATCACGGTGACTTTGTCGCGATCGAGGGCGCGACTCTTGGGCATGTCCTTGCCCATGACCCAAAGCGTGGTGGCTGTCTGGTTCTTGCGTCCCTCTGCGTCGGTTACGATCGCGGTGATACGCCACTGTCCGCCTTCCGTCGGCTTGATTGCGCAATGCACGGGTTCGTTCTCGCCCGCAGAGCCGCTCGTCACGTTGCACGTTTGAACGTCGACTTCCTCGTCTTTGAAGTCTTTGCCATGTTGCACGGATTCGATACGCGCGGCACGAACCGCGATGGGGCGCCCGGAAAGCGCTTTGCCATCGATGTCGGCTGCAAGGAGCGAAAAATCGACGGGATCGCCGGCGCGAGCGAAGTTCTTCGCGAGCCGCACGCCAACGTATGCCGATGCAGGATGCACGAGCATGGTCGTGCGGCCCGCCCACTCTTGGCGATTCACATCTGTCACCTGCCCGACGAGATCGAGACTCATTGGATACGACGGCTCGAGTGCATCGAAGTCGAAACGAATGCGATGAATGCCCTGCGGGTTCGTGACCGAAGACCACGTCTCCGTCTTCGTGTCGTCTGGTTTTTGCGACCACCACCAGTAGCCGCGTTCCTCAGGACCGAAGTGGTAGTCGCTACGATTTGGCGGAGTGAACGACGACGTCTTGCGCGTCACCGACCAATTGACCGGCGCCGAAGCAAGCCCACCGCCCGCGTAGTACGAAGCCGTGACGGTGGCGACCGCATGCTCGCCAACGAAATGGGGGCCTTCGGTTGTCTTCGCCGTGACCTCGAACTCGGGTCGGCGAAACTCCTGCACCTCGAACGAGTGTTGGAACATCATGTTCGAGAAAGTGACGGCGGGAAGCATCAATTCGACATGGGCTTTGCCGGTGTTCGCGTTGCCGGGAAGCTTGAAAGCGAGATCGAACGAACCTTGATCGTCGAGCGTGGCGTCGCCCTTGCCAATCTCGGCACCGCGCGGATCGACCACACGAAAAAGCACTTTCTGATTCGCAATGCCGTCAATGGCAGCGAGGTCGCCGCCGCGCGAGAGGATCGCGCGGCGCACCCAGCCCTTCACGTGGACTTCTTCGCTTGGCTTGTACATGCCGCGATCGTCGAAGACGAACCAGCGCACATCGTCTGACCGCGGGCTATTTACATAGGCAATAAAATGTTCGGGCACGATCACAACATCTTTGCCCTTCGTTGCGACGACCACGCTGCCTGGTTTGTCTGAGAGCAGAACGCGTGCGAGACCGTTGTGCGTTTTGCCCGATGTTCCTACGTCGAGGACAGACACGTTCGCATCCTCGATAGGCGCGCCGTCTTCGAGGTTCGTCACCCAACCCGTGATGGCATCGTTCTCGACAAAGGCTGAAAGACCAAGTTTGGTCGATTGTACCCAGACATGCAGTTCTGGCCTGCGTCGGTCCGGCATTGCGCGAGTGGGTTCGACGATGACGAGCGCGTGTCCGAATCCCGACGAGAGCGCCGGCGCGAGATCCATCGCAGTGGATACAAGTTCGTCGGGTGCGCTCTTGGGCGAGATCACCTTGTCGACGACGAGCCTCCCCGGCGGCGCGATCTTGCGGGGTCGCTCCCACTCATTGGAAAAGCGCATGTATTTTTCATAATCTGCAGGTCCGACCGCGTAGATGCGCGTGCGCAGCGACGGCTCGTTGATCGAATAGACCGTGTACTGTCTGGGAGAAGCCGGATCCAAAACCACCATTGGTTTCTCGGCACCGAACAGCATCGGCTCTGCGGAGCCAACGTTGAACGACGCCGTAGCGTCTTTGGCCATCGTCTGGCCATGCATGTCGGTGAGTGCACGGCTGATCGTCACCGTGTACTTTGTGCGGCCTTTGGTTCGCCCGCGGATGGTCATGTAGTTGCCGCGAACTTCGACCTTCATGCCCGGGATCGCGGGCGTGACCGTCACCATCGACGTGTCGAAGTGCGCGAGATCGATTTGGTTCGAGAAGCCGATGTCGAAACTTTGAAGTGGTCGGCAGCCCCAGTCGCAGTGCGCGCCGGCCACTTCGAGCGGTCCGAAGGTGCTGAACTCGAAACGCTGGGCTTTCGTCGTTTCCCGCGGTCCCTCGGTGCCTTTCGCACCGGCTTTGACTTGCACCGTGTAATGCGTCGCCACGACAAGCTTCGAGATCGGCTTGAATGCCAGCCAGCGGCCGCTTTCGGCTTGCGCTGCAAGCCTTCGAACGGTTTCGTCCGCGTCAACTTCGTCGTCCGTTGCTAGGCGCACTGGAGCGACGCCCCCGTGGCTCGTAAGCTCAATATTGGCGAGCACTGTGGCCGGATCGATCGCCTGATCGAATGCAGCAAAGATCACAGGTTCGAGCGGCTGAGAATTCTCCGACGGCCAGTGGCTCGTCATCGTTGGAGGCGGAGTCGCGAACGTCCAGCGCACCGGCTTCGCAAGCACTTCGCCGTTCGCCGCCTTCGTGCCAGCAGGCACTTCCGCCACGAACTCGGTCGCCATTGGAAAACGTTTCGTGGTTTGCGGCGTCTTCGGCGCTGCCCGGCCGCCTTGCGGCGGGACCTCAGGTTGGAACATCACCGTTTGCGTTCCGAGCCAACGCCACTTTCCTGCTGGCTCGGGTGTGAGCACGACGGGCGGTTTGGTTTTCGCGATTTCATCCACCGATGTCACCGGGATCATCGGTTGCGAGAAGGTCACGGTCAGTTGCGGGGCGAGATCCACCGGCCCTTCAGGCGCGTGGCGCTCGACTGTGAGCGGACCTCGCGCGGGCACGTTGGCGGGCGGAGGTGCTTCGGGTGGAGGGAATGCCTCGCGAATGGTTTTGCCCGTACGCGGCGCAGGAATGGGCTTGTCGCGCATCGCGAAGTCTTTGGTGTCGTCGGGCTTTTCGGCGAGCGCAGGCAACCGAGCGAGCAGGCGCTCCTTGTCGGCTTTGCCGAGCGGAGTGGACGGCGCAGAAGCTGTACGCGCGCCGCGATCCGCCTCTTCATCTGCGTTGCTGATTCGGAATCCAAGTCCCGATTTCGACAGTCGCACGACAAGCTGGGCTCGGGTTTGGGATGCTTCTTGAGGTGGTTCGGGCATTTTTGGCATTTTTGATGGGTGGTTGCCTGGGCACCCAAGAGCCGCGAACGCAAAAGAAAAAACCAAGGCGAGCACGCTTCGGTTCATGAGCGAGATGTCTCCACGATTGGAAGCCAGCTTACCGATGATTTGATGACAAAAGAGGGAATCCGAGCGCCTCACGCTGCGCGTAATATGCCTCGGCAACTCCCTTGGCAATCGCTCGAACGCGGCCAATGAACCGCGCACGCTCGGTAACACCAATGGCGCCGCGCGCGTCGAGCACATTGAACTGGTGCGCGGCCTTCACGACGAAATCGTAAGCAGGTAGCACAAGTTTTTTCTTCGGATCGTCCGAGAGCGCCAAAAGGCGCTTAGCCTCTTTTTCGTAAGTGTCGAACGCCGACAGGTGAGCCAAAATGTCGGCTTGCTCAAAGTTGTACGTTGACCATTCCCACTCGGCGCGCTTGAACACTTCGCCGTACGTCACACCGGGAGCCCACGCAATGTCATACATGCTCTCGACGTCTTGCAGATACATCGCGATGCGCTCGAGTCCGTAGGTGAGCTCGCCCGAGACCGGACGGCAATCGATGCCACCCACCTGCTGAAAATAGGTAAATTGACTAATTTCGAGTCCGTCAATCCACACTTGCCAGCCAAGCCCCCACGCGCCGAGCGTCGGCGATTCCCAATCATCTTCCACGAAGCGTACGTCGTGCTCTTCGGGACGAGTGCCAATGGCAAGAAGTGATTCGAGGTATTGATCTTGGATATCGAGTGGCGATGGTTTGAGAATGACTTGAAACTGATGGAATTGCTGGGCGCGATTCGGATTGTCGCCGTAGCGACCGTCGGTGGGGCGGCGCGAAGGCTCGACGAACGCGACGTTCCATGGCTCAGGACCAATGGCGCGAAGGAACGTGGCCGGATTGTAGGTTCCGGCGCCAACTTCCGAGTTGTAAGGCTGAACGAGCAAGCAGCCGCGCTTGGTCCAAAACGATTGAAGCGCGAGAATGAGATCCTGAAAATACATCGCAAGAAGCCTTGCTACCACGTTCGCCGCCTGACGCGTATGCGCTAGGTGGTTTGTATAGCGTAAGATTGTGCTTTATTCGCGTGCGATGGAGTGTGACACCCCGACCATTACGCTTACGCTAAAGCAGCTGCATCGCGAGCTCGACGCATGCAGCATGTGCCCGAAAATGCAGCGGCCAGTGGTGCATGGACCGCCGGTGCCCACCAAGGTTTTTCTCGTCGGGCAAGCGCCTGGTCCGCACGAGGGCAAGGCGGGCAAACCGTTTGCGTGGACGGCTGGCAAAACCATGTTTCGCTGGTTCGAAGGTTCGATGGGCATTACGGAAGACGAGTTTCGTGCACGCATTTACATGGCGGCCGTTGCGCGCTGCTTTCCCGGCAAAGCAAGTGGTGGTGGTGATCGCAAGCCCGACGCCGACGAAATTGCTCGATGCCGCACATTTCTCGAACGCGAGGTGGCAGCGCTAAAGCCTGCACTCGTTTTGCCCGTAGGCACGCTTGCCATTGGCGAAGTGCTTGGCGAGCGCGCGGCTCGGCAAAAGCTCAATGCCATGGTCGGACAGAGTTTTCGCGTGATGTGGCATCGCGTTGAAGTCGATGTCGTTCCGCTGCCGCATCCGAGTGGAGCCTCGCCTTGGCACCGAATCGAGCCTGGCAAAACATTACTTGGCAAAGCGCTTAGCCTTGTCGCCCATCACCCTGCCATGCGCGCCACACTCACAAGACCGCTTTCAAGTTGACGCGAGGTCGAGGCGGGGCCGAGGAGCGGACCGGAACAGCCTGCTGCGGCTTTGAGGACCGCACCGCAGGCCCTAACGAAGAGATCGCGTCAACTTGAAAGCGGGCTAACGGACAATGAGCTTCATGATGACGGCCGCGAGCACCGCACCAATGATGAGGAACGAAGCCGCCACGGCGACAAGTAGCCCGAACGAGGGTCGCCCGGTGGAGGGCGAAAATGGAGGCAGCGGGGTCGACGTGTTCGCCGGCTGCAAGGCGGCAGGCACCTGCGTGTCCCCCGTCACGAGCGCAGACGGGACGACCGTCGCCGACATGACTTGTTGCGGGGCTGCATCGTCGGTACTTGCGTTGGCAGCAGGCAACGCCGTGGCTCCGTGAAGCACGGCAGCGAGCGCATCGGCGAATTGTGCAGCTGACGCAAATCGATCTTCAGGCCTTTTCTGAAGGGCCTTGCCAAGCGCTGTCCAAAGAAGCGGCGGAAACGTTCTGCCCGAAACGCGCTCACTAATTGGTATTGGCGCCTGCGTTTGGTGAAGGTGGATATACTCGAGTGGGGTTTTTGCCTGAAATGGCAATCGGCCGGTGAGTATTTCGTAGAGAATGACGGCAAGCGAGTAGATATCGCTTGCGCTGGTGAGAGTTTTGCCGCGCGCCTGCTCGGGACTCATGAACTCCGGCGTGCCGAAAACCATGCCCTCGTGCGTGAGAATGACCGACCCAGGGGCCATTTCGCGCTCGGAGACTTTCGCGAGCCCGAAGTCGAGCACTTTCGCGAAATCGCGAATGCCGCCTTGCTGATTGAGAAAGATATTTTCCGGCTTGAGATCGCGATGAACGATTCCAGCCCGGTGTGCTTCCTCGAGCGCGTGACAAACCTGGATAAGAATGGGCAGCGCGCGCTCAATCGTCATGGGCCCTTCGGTGCGGAGTGTTTGGTGAAGGTTTTTGCCCTCGAGCAGCTCCATGACGATGTAGAGCGATCCGTCGTCGAGCTCGCCGTACATGTACACCTTCACCGTGTTTGGATGGGTGAGATGGCTCATGGCGCGCGCTTCGCGGCGAAAGCGCGAGACGAGATCTTTGCGGGCTACAAGCTTCGGATGGAGGATTTTGACCGCCACCATTCGATCGACGGCGGGTTGCCTTGCTTTGTAAACGGCGCCCATGCCGCCCGAACCAATTTTCTGTATGATTCGGAATTCGCCGTTCAGGATATCGCGGCCGATGAATGGATCCGGCGGGCCAGCAGCCATTGAACAAAAACTGATATCACGAATCAACGCCGCGTCGGACTCCACTATGGCGGCGCCCACTTGCGTTGAGCCCGAAATTCCGTGGCTCACGCTCCGCTTCTTTCGAGAGCCACGGCCTTCGGGCTCAACGGAGCCCGACGTGTGCGCATCGCCATTGGACTTTTAAATCAGCGCAACTGGGTTGCGCTGTAGCCCGGAACGAAGTTCCTGTCGTGCTAAGTCAGATCGAGTGAGCGAGATCGTTCTGTCGTCGAACTTGGTTGCTGCTCGAGGGTTTCGACATGGATTTTCAACGCGAAAGGGCGGCGTGAGCAAGCCGCCCTTTGACAGCCTCGACTTTGCCATCGATCGCGATCGCGAAGGCCGTTGCGAAAACCAAAGGCGCCTCAGCGCGGCCATTGACATAGACGAAACGAAGATTCACCAAGCGCGGCAAGTGCACGGGCGCACCGTTGTCGTTGCCAACGGCAATGTCGAGGGCATGCTCGAAGAGCACGCCGACGCCATCGTTGCCGAACCTTCAAGCTTGCATGCCGTGGGCGTTCGCGTGGCCGATTGCGGGCCGGTGCTCGTGGCCGACACCGCGAGCGGACGCGTTGCAGCATTACACGCGGGTTGGCGAGGCATTGTCGCGGGTGTTGTGTCAGCAGCGATAAACCATCTTTTGTCGAAGAATGGTGCGGGGAGCACTCGAGATTTCATCGCCGCCATCGGACCTTGCATTGGCGCGTGCTGCTTCGAAGTTGGCGAAGATGTAGCCGCACAAATCGCGCTAGTATCGGCTCCCGAAGTGGTTGTCCGTCGCGATGGCGCGCGCGACAAAGCATGGGTCGATCTGCGTCGCGTAATTCGTTGGCAGCTCCGCGCTGCGGGCATGCTCGACGAGGCGATCGACGATGTCCCTGGGTGCTCGCAATCGGCCTGCACGCGATGTTGCGCAGAGCTGTTTTACTCGTATCGCCGCGATGGCGATGCCGCCGGGCGGCACCTCGCTGTGATTGCAGCACGTTAGACCGGCTCCGCTGATGGGTCCCCTAGCAGCGCGCCCGTGAAACGCGTGCGAAGATAAAAACCTCGAGGCACTGTGGCAATGGCCTCGCCTTCCCTACCCCACGCGAGGGTGCGGATGCGCCCATGCGCGGCCTTCGGGCGAACTTGTAGCCATCGCCCGAAGTGCGCCGTGAGCTGTTCGATACGCCCCACACCGACGAGACCGACGACCTCGTCGAAATCATTGCGCAATACATCTTCTTGCGCCTTCGTGGGTGACCAAAGCAGCGGCGACGCGACGCGGCGCGCTCGCCACGATGCGCCCTGTTTCGCAATGAGAGGAACGAAGAGCACGCGCGAGAGTTTCGCTCGCACCCATGAACTTTCCCATTCTTGCTCATCGGCGCGAGCGAGCGAAAGCGTGCACACGTAGGTGGATTCGATTGGCATACCGCGATCGTCGACAGGAATCGTTTTCAGCTCGATGCCGAGATTAGGAAAATCATGCACCTTGCCGCTGCCGGTGGCGCCAAGCGCGCGCTCGACGATGCCGCCGGGCATACCCTTGGTGCGCACCGCAGACCCCAACGCGGCAACACCGAGTGCGGCCGCAAGGACGCCGATTTCCATGCCGCAAAGTGCACGTGCGCGCGCCAAAAGCTCGCCTGGAGACGTTGGCGGCAACGGCCTGGGATGCACAAGGATCAATTTGTCAGCCTCGGCGCGCGACAGCAAGGTGCAAGGACCCAGACGGCTTTCAAGCTGAGTCGGGTAGCCCCGGGGATTGTGCTCCGGGGCGTGCGGCTAGAACGCGACGGGGAAGTCGACGAAAATGATGTTGAACGGAGCCCGATTAGGATTGTCCGCGGGGAGCAATCCCACAGACATAGGCTTGTCGAGAGGCCGAATGTACGCAACACCTGGCCGGGCGACAACGGTATCGGAGAAAGCAATCTTGGTGCGCAAACCGATGGCTCCGGTGAGCTGATCTTGCTTTGCGGGGTCTGCTGTGGTGGTTTGGTTACTGCCCAGCCATCGCTGATAACGTAGTTCGACGCTGGCGGTGAGCGCGGGCAAAATTGCGTAGCCAACGTGTGCGGCGCCCGACGAATTCCAGCGAGTGTTATCGAGTTCGTAAGCACTGCCGCGTGTTCGCTTGAGGAACACGATCGTTCCTTCTACCTGCAGCGTCAAGCCATGTTGAATGTACGCGAAACCTACGCCTGCCATGGGCGTGACGAACGTGACCCCAAAGAGCGCATTGTCGAACGCCGAACGAGAGTAGACGGCGTTGCCTGCCGAAATATATTCCTTTGACTTTGTCGGTCCGCCGCCGGAACCCATAGGAATGTTCGTTCCCACAAAGATGGGCAAACGCATCCCTTCTCCGAGCGAAGGCGTGTACATGAGAGCAAATACAGGGTTGTAAAAAGCACTCACATTTTCCGCATTCTTTATCGCATCGTACAAATACGATACTTTCGCCAAGACCGCCAAATCCGGAACTATCTTATAGCCTGCAGAGAGCACCGTAGGAACGCTTACGCCGTGGTCGTGCATGGCAATGGCCGCGTCGAGGCGAACGAACGTTGCGGCCTTGGCACCCCGAAGGCTCCACGGCATCGAATACGGCGGCGGTTTTGGCTCGCCGGTGGGAGGGGAGCGTTCTGGCGCCGGTGCCATCGGTTCCGTCTGCGCAGCAGCCTGCGCGGTCGGTGCGCAGACGATAGCCAAAATGCTCGACGCAAGGAGTCTTGCTCTCATAATAGAATCCTTTCTATGGAATTTAAAGAGGGACGGCGCCCGCTTGTGCGATTTGGAATCGAACATGGCCCTAGCGATGCAAGCCAATAAGCAGACGCAGAAAACCGCTCGCGATGCCCCTTCAGGATACGGCAACGCCCGCCGAGACCATGCCCAAACGAAGAAATTAAGATATCTCGAGATTGATAAGCGATGCAACCGAAATATTGACAATGCATTGCGCCAAATACCGGCGCATAGCGTTATCGACCGGCCGGTCGGTCGATAACGCTATGCGCCTCGAAGTGACCCTCTGAAATCTCGGGCTTCTGCGTCTCGATGTGCTTCTGTCATACCTCATCGGTTGCAGTCCCGCTCGACGCCACGCCAGTCCCGCGCACGCCCTCCCCGCGGGCCCCCTTCCGCGCCGTCGTGGCGCACCATCGCGTTCCATCGAAAGCGGTTGCCCTTGCACCAAGTATCGCAGGCGTCCTATGCCCGATCTTCATCATGATGCATGGAGCGCTCGAAGACATCGCGGAAGCGGTTGGCAAAACCCCCATCGTCCGCCTCAACCACGTGACCGAAGGCTTACCGCCTGGCATCGAAATCTACGTGAAGTGCGAGTTTCTAAACCCCGGCGGCAGCCATAAAGATCGCCTCGCGTGGAATCTTCTTCGCCGCGCCGAAGAAGCCGGCCTCGCGCCGGGTGGCACCATCGTCGAGGCAACGAGCGGAAACACCGGCTCCTCGCTGGCGATGTTTGCCGCCATTCGCGGATACAAATGCGTTTTCGTCATGCCGGACAAAATGAGCATCGAGAAGGTTTCTTACCTTCGGGCATTCGGTGCAAAAGTTGTCATATGCCCTACGGCTGTCGATGCAGACGACCCGCGCAGCTATTACAAAGTGGCGCGCCGCATTGCGAATGATACGCCGAATTCATTTTATGCAAACCAATACCATAATCCCGCAAACCCCGAAGCACACTATTTGTGGACGGGGCCTGAAATATGGAAGCAAACGAAAGGCGATCTCGACGTGTTCGTGGCCGGGCTAGGCACGGGCGGCACCGTGAGTGGTACCGGCAAGTACCTCAAAGAGAAAAAGTCGGATATCAAAATTGTTGGTGTCGACCCCGTGGGTTCGCTCTATTACGATTTCGTCAAAACCGGCCGCATTACGAAATCGTTTTCGTACCAAGTGGAAGGCATTGGCGAAGATTTTTTTCCGACCACGATGAACTTGAAGATTTTGGACGACATCGTCCGTGTGGACGACAGAGAATGCTTTCGCATGACGCGCGACATGACGCGCTTCGAGGGCCTTTTCGTCGGAGGGTCGGGCGGTGCAGCCGTTGCGGGGGCCATGAAATGGGCGAAAACCCAAAAAGGCCCTCTCAAAATCCTTGTGCTGCTTTGCGATGCGGGCGGCAAATATGTCTCGAAAATTTTCAACGACGACTGGATGCGCGACAACGGCTTTCTTGATGACGCACCGGGTGTTGGAACGGTTTCTGACATTCTGCAAATGCGCGGCAAACACAAAATCGTGACAACGACATCGAATGCAAAAGTCAAAGACGTCATTGCCACGCTCAAAGAACTTGGCATCAGCCAGTTGCCGGTCGTCGACAACGGCAAGCTTCTTGGCGCCGTAGACGAAGTGGACCTGCTTCGCCATTTGGTTTCAGGCTCGCGCTCGGCGGATTCAACGATCAAAGATCTCGTTGAAAGCGACTACGCAACAGTAACGCCCGACACGAAACTTGAACTGTTGCAAGGCGTGCTCGCCGAAGGGCGCGCGGCCATCGTCACCTCGGGCGACGCCGCCATTGGCATTGTGACGAAGATTGACGTTATCGATTACTTGGCTGCAAAAACGAGCGATTCGTTTGTGCCAGCCAAGAAAATCGCAAAGATGAATCGTGAGAAACCCTCCAAGAAACATGGAAAAACCAAAGGAAACAGGTAGGGGCGTATGGCCATACGCCCCTACGAAATTCGTGGTTGTGTAGGGGCGCGATTCATCGCGCCCTCGAGATCGGCAGATCGGCCAATGGTATGAATTCCAAAATGCCGCGTAGGGCGCCATGAATGGGCGCCCCTACAACGCAGCAAACACCTCG
Organism: Polyangiaceae bacterium; assembly: GCA_009780955.1. GTDB lineage: Bacteria > Myxococcota_A > Polyangia > Polyangiales > Polyangiaceae > Labilithrix. Next base: position 17,471 of record WQZB01000059.1, read on the forward strand.
GCGGCGGCGGCAATGGTCGCATCCACGTCGGCTTCGGTGTGTGCGGCGCTGAGGAATGCCGCTTCGAATTGCGAGGGCGGCCAATACTGACCGCGCTCGAGCATGCCCTGGTGCCATTGGCCAAAGCGCGCCGTGTCGCTGCGCACGGCATCGCCGAACGACCGCACCGGCCCCTTGGTGAAAAAAAGCGTGATCATCGAACCAACACGCTGCACGCATGCATTCACACCGCTCTTTTTCGTGGCCTCGGTAAGCCCCCTTTCGAGGCGCGCGCCAAGGGCTTCGAGCTTTCCGTAAACTTCGTCATTGAGACAATCGAGCTGCGCGAGTGCAGCACTCACAGCAACCGGATTGCCGCTCAGCGTGCCTGCTTGGTAAACGGGGCCAAGCGGTGCAACTTTTTCCATGATCGCACGTCGGCCCCCAAAAACAGCCAAGGGCATGCCGCCTCCAACCACCTTTCCGAGACATGTCATGTCGGGGCGAACGCCGGCGCGCGCTTGCATACCGCCGCGTGCAACGCGACAGCCCGTCATGACCTCGTCGAAGATCGACACGGCGCCGTGATTTTTGCACAAGCGCACAATGGCTTCGAGAAAGCCAGGCTCCGGAGGCACAACGCCCATGTTGCCAACGACCGGCTCCACGATGACGGCAGCAATTTCCGACCCCCGCGCCTGAAACAGCGCCTCGAGCGCCGCCCTGTCGTTGTACGCAAGCGTGATGGTGTTCTTCGCTGCTGCCGCAGGCACACCGGCCGAATCAGGCACGCCGTAGGTGAGCGCACCCGAACCAGCTTTCACAAGCAGCATGTCGGCGTGGCCGTGGTAGCAGCACTCGAACTTGACGATCGCCTCGCGCTCCGTAAATCCTCGCGCAACCCGGAGCGCTGCCATACATGCTTCGGTACCACTGGAAACTGCACGCATCATTTCGATCGATGGGTAAAGATCGATGATCTTCTCGGCGTAGCGGACTTCGAGCTCGGTTGGCGCCCCAAAGCTAGTGCCACGGTTCGCAGCCTCGGCGATGGCCGAAGTGATGGCCGGGTGTGCATGTCCGAGAATCAGGGGCCCCCAAGAGCCCACGTAATCAGTGTATCTTACACCATTTTCGCCATACAAATACGCGCCGTGGCCGCGCGCGACGAAAACAGGCTTGCCACCCACGGATCGAAAGGCACGCACCGGGCTGTTGACACCGCCTGGAATGACGCGCTCGGCACGCGCAAGAAGCATGGCACTCTTCGAATCAATATCCATCATGATGGATCAAAAGGATACAGGCATTGCAGTCTAGAGACCATGAAATGCGCAGATGAGACCGCTTTCAAGTTGACGCGAGTTCAAGGGGCGGCGAGGACCGGACCGCAGCCGCCAACGACGAAATCGCGTCAAATCGAAAGCGGTCTATAGGAGTTTGTCGAGACGGGAGGTAATGGTCTCGATGGCGCGCACGCGTGCGAGGTGCTTGTCATTCGCCTCGATGATCGTCCACGGCGCCGACTCGGTGCTCGTGCGGTCAATCATTTCGCTTGCCGCGTCGACATAATCGTCCCATCGCTTTCGGTTGCGCCAGTCTTCAGGCGTAATCTTATATTGCTTGAAGGCCGTGGTTTCACGTTCTTTGAAGCGCTTTAGCTGCTCGTCTTTCGTAATGGCAAGCCAAAGCTTCACGACGATGATGCCGTGGTCGACGAGCTCCTCTTCGAACTCGTTGATCTCGGTGTAAGCGCGCATCCACGCCGCCTCTTCTGCCAGCCCTTCCACGCGCTCGACGAGCACGCGACCGTACCACGAGCGATCGTAGATAACGAAGCGGCCTCGCGGGGGCAGATGCCGCCAGAAGCGCCAGAGATACGGGTGCGCCTTCTCTTCGTCGGTTGGCGCCGCAATGGGGATGACCGAGTAGATGCGCGTGTCGAGCGCGCTCGTTATGCGCCGGATGGCGCCGCCTTTGCCCGCCGCGTCGACGCCCTCGAAAACAACGACCACGGCATGATCTTTCATTTTCGGTGAGCGAACGCGATGCGCGAGCTCGCCTTGCACGAGTTGAATCTTGGTCGCGTATTTTGCTTTCGACAATCGCTCTTTGAAGGGGAGATCTCGCAAGAGGCGTGCGGTGTCGACGGTTTGCACGAGCGGCGCCATCACGGCTTTTGCTTTGGCACTCGCCGCCTCCGCAATTTCTTTTTTGGGGGTGCGCTTGGCTGCACGCTCGACTTGCCGAGCGGCCTCGAGATGACGGCAAAGTGCACCCAAAACGGCATTGCCAACCGTGATCGAGCAGTAGTTTGGGTCCGAGCCGTCGATGACATTCCACGGCGCTTCCCCGGTGCTCGTGTCGCGAAGCACTCGCTCGCTCACCTTGCGATAACGATTGTATTGCGCATGTTTCTCCCAATCAAGCTTTGTTACGCGCCACGCCGTGAGCTTGTTCTTCTCGAGTGACGCGAGCCGCTTTTTCTGTTGCTTCTTCGACAAGTGAAACCAAAGCTTGAGCAGCGGCGCGTTCTCGTCGACCAGCATGCGCTCGAAGCGACGAATTCGCTCGATGTCTTTGCCGAGTTCGGCCTCACCGGTCACGTTGTGAACACGCCGCCAGATTGGGCCTTCGTACCAATTGCCAAACAAAATGCCGATTTCACCTTTTGGTGGCAGCGACATCCAGTACCGCCACATTCTTGGGCGTTGGACTTCTTCGAAGGTCGACACGCCAAATGCGTGGCTCTTCACATGCCGCGGATCGAGCCACTCGTTGAGAACGTTGATGGCCTCACCCTTGCCGGCAGCGTCGACTCCGTTGACGAGAACGACGAGGGCAAGGCCCGGCTTCTCGAGCAGCTCATACTGCGCGTCGAGCAGGTCGGCGCGAAGCCTGGTGACTTGTTTCTTGTAAGTTGCATCATCGATAGCGTGAGGAAGCTCGGCGGACTCGAACATTGCGCGAGGTTAGCGCGACTCGACTTCCTCGGCCTAGCCCGCTACCACCCGGCGGCAAAAAGTGTATCATGGCTTTCTTCCATGCTAGCCCGGAGGATTGTTGTTTGGAGCGCGCGCGGAGCCATCGCCTTCGCGTTCATCGTCGCATGTAGCAAGTTCGGCAAAACGCCAAGTGACAGCGTGGTCGATGGCCCTGCGCCCGCATCAGCGTCCGTGGTGCCACCGACAATGCCCAGCGTTGCGCCAGCCGCCAGTAGCAACGTCGAAAATCAGCCGCCCCTCGTCCAAGCGCGGACCTACTTCGCCAACGGCCAAAACTGGCTTGCGAGGTTCGTGCTCGAGCCGCAAGCACTCTCGCCTTCCGGAACGCCGGAAGAAATCGAGTTGCTTGCGCAAATCTGCAACGTTCAAGGTGACGAAGAGTGCGTTGGCAAATGCAACGCGAAACTCGGCCACAAAGTCAAAGGCGACAGCGGCAAAGATGATAGCGATCGAGCACGCGGCGCGGCAAGCGCTGCCCCCACCGAGCTTAAGCGCGCACAAGATTATGTAGCAAAAAAGCAGCTCGGCCCCGCACGTGCCATTCTCGAGCCGAAGCTTCTTAATGATACAGCTTCGAAAGATGAAATCGTTTTGCTCAAGTCGATTTGCGTGCAAAAAGCCGATCGCATGTGCGTTGCATTATGCGACGCAAAGCTACGCTGAGCTACAGGGACTAAAGAGGCATCGGTGTTGCTTCTTCAGTTGCGATGAAGGACCGAAATTTCGCTTACGGGCTCGTGATTGGCGCAACGCTAACAGCCCTCATGCTGCTTGCGCTAACCAGCCTTCGAAGGAAGCGATTTCGCACGCACACGGCTTACCAGGTAAGAGGCAATGTTGAATCGGGATCCTTTCTCGACACAGATACAGAAAACAAAGACTCGACGTTGTGCGACGAGAGCCGAAGCGCCGAGCCCGAGCCCGAGCTCGAGAGCGAGCGTCGCGACGTGGAGGGCGACGCCGAGCGTTGGTAATACATTTCAAGCGGATTAGACCGCTTTCAAGTTGACGCGAGGTCGAGGCGGGGCCGAGCAGCGGACCGGAACAGCCTGCTTCGGCTTTGAGGACCGCAGCGCAGGCCCCAACGAGCCAATCGCGAAAGAGGGCGCGTCAAATCGAAAGCGGTCTAAGTGGATTTCAAACCTTCGAACCACAATAGAACGCTAAAAGGGAATTGTGTATCGTCGCGTGCGACGCGAAGACGATTTTTGACGGTTTTCACGCCGTGGCAGCGCATCGTCAGATCTTTGGCGAGTCGCTTTGAAGGCCGATCGGGCACAGTGCCCTCGAGCGTAACCTCGGCGCCATGCACGCGAACCTCGATGTCGCTCGCATCGAGATCGGGATGGTGCACGAGCGTGCTGCGAACGCGCTCGCCGATCTCACCATCGGCGGTCATGGCCTCGTCGTGGCCATAAGACAACCATGGCCAAGCGACACGCTCGTAGCGATTCGGGCCGCGCTCGTCTGCGCGGAAATCCGATGGATCGATGAGATATCGCTCACTCCGAACGTAGGCGTAACTGCCCTCCTTGGGGTGGATGCTTGGACCCCTGCCATAGCCGCCGTCGTCAATGCGTGCGTTGCGCGTATACAAATCGCATTGGTCGTAATGAATGTGCCCAATTTGCCATGGGCTCATGTTGCGCGAATGCCGGTACATCGCAAACCGATCCCGCCGCACTACGTCGGGATCATAAGGCACGGCTCGCACATCGCACCCGTGCTCTTGGCGTCCGGCGCGCTCTCGCCATACATCTTTGTCCCACAAATGGTCCATTGGACCGCACGGTTGCACAGTGCATACCTGCCGCCGTGAAGCCGCTTTCAAGTTGCCGCGAGGTCGAGGCGGGGCAGACACGGAGGTCTGCCCCTACAACCAACAAAACGCATACATATTCGTAGGGGCGGCCCCCTGTGGCCGCCCTCATCGCGTTCGCGGCAAATCGAAAGCGGGCTAGAAAAGCTCTTCGAGGCGGCCCATGGCCCGCTCCACGACATCCATCGGCGGACCAAACGAAAAGCGCACGTAGTCGCGGAAGCGCGACGCGCGCCCATGGCGGCGTTTGCCTGGATTCACATCGAAGAACTCGCCAGGCACAACGATGACCTTTTTCGTCAGCGCCGTGCGAAACAGGCCCATGCCTTGGTTGCAGGGTGGCGGCAGACTTGCGACGTTGCCCCATGCGTAAAACGTTCCGTCGGGCACCCGATCGAACCGCACACCAATGCGCTCGAGACGCGAAAGCATACGATCGCGCTTTTCGCGAAACACGTTCTGAATGGCCATGGTTTCTTTCGTGACGTACTCGTCTTCGAATAGCGACACCGCCGCGCGCTGCAAAGGCTTGCTTCCGCCGCCGTCGAGGAACGATCCGGCGCTTGCGAAACGCTCGATGACGCTTTTCGGCCCGAGCGCCCAAGTGATGCGCCAGCCTGGATAGCGCCAATTTTTCGTGAAGCCGTCGAAAACGACAATGGGATCGCGATCGACGTCTTTGACGTAGCGCGCGGCACTTTCGATTGGCAACGAACCGGGGCGGCCACGATAGATGTAGTGTGAATAGAACTCGTCGAACAGCAGCGTGCAGTCGAGATTGCGTGCAATATGCACCCAACGATCGAGCTCCTCACCCGCAACGAGTTTGCCCGTTGGGTTGCACGGGTTTGATAGGAGCAGCGCCGACAGACCGCGCCCGAGAATTTCTCGTTTCAGATCGTCGGAGGTGAAGCTGTAACCGCGCTCGCCCTCGAGCAAAATGGGAATGGCGGTGAACGCCTTGAAGATGTCGAGAAGCTCTTCGTATGCCGTGTAATCTGGGAGAAAGTGCCCAAGGTTGATGCTGCCAAGGCTTGCTGCGGCGCGCGTGAGCGACGCGCGGCCACCCCCCGAAATGCACACGTTCTCGGCCGCGTACTGCGAGGCCATGCCTTTTCTGTAAATGCGGTTGTATAGACCTGCGACAGCTTCGCGGAGCTCGTAAAGACCGGCAATGGGCGCGTATTCTTGATCGTCTGGGCCAATGGTGATTTCGTGCACGCGCTTTGGCGCGCCGGCAAGTTCACCGGTTTCGGGCTGCCCCTGACCAAGGTTACACCATGCTGGATCGCTCGAAGAAAACCCAAGCTTCGAAGCTTCGCTGGTAACAAAAATAACGCCCGTTTTCGGCACGAGGCGGAAGGCATTGAAGTCATCAGACAGGGTTTCTCGGCGCTCGTCGGGCATTGCTAAAAATCATTAGCACGACGGCCAACAAGACTTTCGATAGTTTTATACATAACGTGCTACAAAGGCGAGCCGTGAGCGAGAAAAACGTTACTGGGCAAGCAGGCGGTGGCGAGGCAGCGGGACCGCCCGTCGTGGACATCAACGAGTACGGCGCCATGAAAAATGGCGTGCGGCAGCAGATGAACCGCCGCCTGTTCCTGCAGCTGCTCGTTTTCCGCGTGCCAGCTGGCACGCCGGCAGACAAAACCGGCGCGGAGCTAGCAAAAGTGCTCGCGTCACGCCAAATCGCGCATGTCGTTTACGCCGACACGGTCGATCCGCGCAGCCTTGGCCTTCTTACATGGAGCGAGGATCCTGCGCACTTCGTGAAGGTTGTACGGCCGCTATTCGCTGAAGAGCCGCTCGCCCACGTCGAGCTCCGGAACGACTTTGCCATGCTGGCACGCACATACGCCGTCGGCCGCGAGCCAGATCTCGAGTGGACGCTCCTGCGCCGATCCATCGAAAATGTCACGAACAGCGAGTTTCGCTGGCATGTCTGGTACCCGCTTCGCAGGAAGGGCGCATTCGCCAGGCTTGCACCGAGTGATCAGGGCCAGATGCTGCGCGAGCACGCGATGCTCGGCCACGTCTATGCTGAGCAGAAGCTCGCCAACGATGTGCGCCTCACGTGTTACGGCCTTGATGCCGGCGACAACGAGTACGTCATCGGCCTCATTGGCCGTGAGCTTCATCCGCTTTCGCACGTGGTGCAATCCATGCGCAAAACGCGACAAACGAGCGAATACATCGAAAAAATGGGCCCGTTTTTTATCGGTTACGTCATCTCGCAAAGCTGCGGGTAGGGGCAGACCCCCGTGTCTGCGTCTGCCCCACCTCGTGAAGGGCGGCCACAGGGGGCCGCCCCTACGGATATGTGTTTTGTCGGGTGTAGGGGCGCGATTCATCGCGCCCATGGCGATCCCAATGCCATGGAAATGCAACGGTCGGGCGCCATGAATGGCGCCCCTACGAATGGGGTCTAATTCAATTCATGTCGCGGTTCGGCTTCTTCGCGTTGCTCGTGTTGCGCGCGGAGCCGAAGATCTCGTCCCACCCGTCGCGGTAGGCCGTGGTTGAAACCTGCGCCGGCCCTTTGTGAGGCGGCAGAGCAGAAGCCGAAGTGGCTCGTGGTTTGGGCGACCAGCTCTCGCGCACGTCGCAAATGCGTGGCTGATCTTTGCGCGGCTCGAGCGAAACGATCTCACCAACGATGGGTTGCCCTTCGCGCAGCGCGCGAAGCTCGCCAGCTTCGACTCGGTCGTTGCGCGCCCGAAGCACGTGCACACCGTGGCCGTCGGAGGTGGGAGGGCCAAGAACAACGACGTCGGAGGAGGGCTTGCTCGGCGTCGGACCTTTGGTTTTCGCGGGCTCTGATAGAGCAGATGGAGCAGACGGAACCGGTTTTCGCTCGCCGCTCATGTTCTTCTTATACGCTGGAGTCGTGCGGAATGCTTACTCGTTGCAAGTCGGAGCGTAGCGCTGCCGAACGGCACTAGACTGCAGACGTGATCGCGACGCTACGCTGGATCGGACCATCGCTTGTCACGGCATTGCTGCTTGCGTCGGTCGTTTATCTTTCCGATCGCCGTCGTGAGCCCTGGCCGCTCATCGTTCTCACGTTCGTTCTCGGTGGCGTGGGCAAGGCGATGACAACGTACATCGAAGTGCGTGCGCAAGCGTGGGCAGGCCTCGATGTCACCGTCACCGGCGTAGAAAGTACGAGCTCGCTGCTCTTCGTCTTCGGGCTGGTTGCACCCCTTCGCGAGGCTTCGAAGGTGTGCGCAATGTGGCCCGCATTCCGCTCGAAGTACTTCGACGAGCCGCTGGATGGCGTCGTGTACTCGTCGTCGACTGCGCTCGGTTTCGCGTGCATCGAGAACGCGCTCGTGCTCCGCGAGCATACGGTTGGCTGGGTGTGGATTGCCCGCACGGCAATCGCTTTGCCCGCCCACGTGTTCTTCGCGGCGGCGTGGGGCTACGCGCTCGGCCGCGTGAAGCACGACAGACGCCCCAAAGCGATCTTCCGAATGGCTTGGTTTTTCGCAACCGTCGCACACGGCCTGTACATCCATCTCGTTTATGGCCGCGGCCCTGGAGCGCTCGTTGGAACGATACCGCTGCTTGGTGCCATGGCCGTTGCCACATTCTTTGCGCTTCGTGATCTGTCCTCTCGCACGGATCGTTCGTCGCGCACATCGATTCTGCTCGAGCGGGTTTCGGCCTTGGAAGGTTCGGGACCGCCAAGTCTGCGTTCGGTCCGAGCCGCCATGCGCCGCGAGGGAGAGCCCATCACGGTGCGTTGGATTCTCTATGGGGCGCTCGTCACCCTTGGCGCGATGACGTTTGGGCTCGCGCTCTCGATTGGGATTGGGCACTACGCGCACATTGATTTTTCGGTCGTCGACGAGCACGACGTCACAACCACCGCGCCGGTTTTGTTGCTTGGTGCGGGCTTGCTTACAGCCTTTCCGGTAAGTGGTTACCTGGTTGCGCGCGCTTCGAATTTGCCAACCTTGCTCGAACCCGCGCTCGCATCGGGCTTAGCGCTCGTGGCAACGCTTGCTCTGGTTGGACTGGCCGCGCCGGTCGTTCTCGTCTTTGGGTTTGCATTCTCGCCCATTGCATGGGGCCTTGCGTGCGCAGGGGCGTGGATTGGTCGATCGTCTTGACTTTCGTAGGCCTGTCCGTTAATTGCCGCTCTTCTTTCCCCTTTTTCGGGTCTGTCGAGGATTTTTGCCGTGGCCAACCACCCGTCTGCCGAGAAGCGCAACCGCCAGCGTATCGTTCGCACTGCCCGCAACCGTGCGATTACGAGTGCCGTCCGCACGCTGGTCAAGCGTGTTCGCACAGCGATCCACGCCAACAACAAAGATGCCGCTCAAGTCGCGCTGAAAGCAGCCACCGTGGCTCTCGACAAGGCAGCTACGAAAGGTGCGGTTGCCGCGAAGGCTGCGTCACGTCAGATCTCACGTCTGTCGGCGCAAGTACATCGCCTCGCTTGAACCGCGCCAAAGCACCGTAGCGTGTAAAGTACGTGTTTATGCGCGTGGCGACGCAGACGTACGTCGTGCGGTAGGAGCGCAGCATGCTGCGCCCCTACGATCGCGCCAAATCGAAAGCGGGCAGGTGTGCGTCGCGCGTGTGCTCCGCTCTCGTAGTGGTCCGTGGCTTGCGTCATGCAAACGTAGAGGCGCACCCATGGATGCCGACGAGCTTTTTGATCACGCGATTGCGGCGTTGCCCGAGGCCGTAGGCGACCTTCTTCGAGAAGAACGCGATCCTTTCGACTACGTTTTTGCAAACTTTGACGGGTCGAGCGAGCTCGGTATGGCCCTCATTGCCTCCGACTTGGCGTGTGAACTCGGCGTCGATCCGCACGGCGCGCGATCGGAGGTCGAGCGAATGATCTTTGCGGCTGGACAGCGTGGCGAAGAGCTCGTCGTGTCGCTCATGGTGACGAAAGAGGTGCTTGGTCGAATTCTCTTGGCATCCAACGTCGATGACTCGACGCGCCTGGCAGTTCGCGTGTGGCTCGACGATCCGGCGGCGCGTGGCCACTACCGCGTCGTCGCGATCGCTGGCGAAGATGTGCGAGCCGCGTCCGTCAATGGAATGTCCGAGCTCGACGGGGCGCCGTCGTCGTCGGTGCCGTCGTCATCGATGCTGAACTGAATGAAGTATCGCGCTTTACATAGGCTGCAAGCGACGGTATGAGGGGCCCACGTTTTTATAGGTCCCCATCGTCTAGAGGCCCAGGACAGCGGCTTTTCACGCCGCTAACAGGGGTTCGAATCCCCTTGGGGACGCAGTTTTGTGGTCAGGAGCCGAACGGAGATCCTCATCGCGCTCGATTGGGTGGCAATTGTCACAGCATTGTCACGCCGAGCAGCACTGATTTGATGAGACCCCTAAAATCCCCAGCGCGCCCAGGTGGACTCGAACCACCGACCCGCGGCTTAGAAGGACAGCTGTGAGCGATGTTGTTCGCTCGGCAAAGTCGAGTCTGCCGACGTATGGCGGCGGCGCCGCGTGTTGAATCTGTAC
>WQZB01000060.1 GCA_009780955.1 Polyangiaceae bacterium
CCTCAAGCTGCACAAGCAGCTCTCGTCGAAGCGCCTCGCTCTGCTTGGAACTCGGCAAAAATACTCGGTCCGCAACCTGCTCGGGGCTCGCGGCGGCGGCGAGGAGCGGACCGGAACAGCCTCTTCCGGCTTTGAGGACCGCACCGCAGCCGCCAACGAAGAGATCGCGGCAAATCGAAAGCGGTGTAGTGCGTCATTGGCGCAAATTGCAGGGGCTAGACCGATTCGGGGTTGCTTTCGAAGGGGTACGGCAGGTAGAACCCCTCCCTGCTAGTTTCATTTTGATTCGATTTGGCGCGACAAAGCACGACAAGGAGGCTCCCGGTGAAAGAACTCGTACGGTACCTGTTGGAGAACATGTACCTGGATTTCCAGGGCGAGATCTCGCTCGACACCGTGCGCCAGTATCTCCGGGAAGACGAAAGCCGCGAGGCAAAAGCGTTGCTTCAGAAACTCATCGAAGACAAGGGCGTCGACGATTTGCTCATCACATTGGCCGACGTGCTGAAAGAGCACATTCGCACGGGCGTCAGCGACCAGGTCGTGCGCGAGCAACTCACGATGTACGCAGAAAGCTAGGGGCAGACACGGAGGTCTGCCCCTACAACCAACAAACTATGCAATTCGTAGGGGCGCCATTTATGGCGCCCGACCGCTGGCCGGTCCCGAGGGCGCGATGAATCGCGCCCCTACAATTAACAAAACGCATATTTGTAGGGGCGGCCCCCTGTGGCCGCCCTTTACATGGTGGGGCAGACACGGGGGTCTGCCCCTACTTGCGTTGGCTGTTGTCGCGTGCGATGACGGCCATCCGCACGATCAAAGCTTGCGCGGTTCGCCGGTTTTCGTCACGGGCGTAAGCGTTGGCCCAGATCGACCAATGCCGGAAGACGGCGTCATCACAATAGGGTTTGATCGTTACCTGCTACCCTCAACGGTGACTCGACAGTCGTTTGCGCTCGCCGATGCGTACAACCAAAGCGTTGAGACTGACCTGTTGCCAGCCGTTACCTACGATCCGGTCGCGCGCACGGTTACACTTGCCCGGCCTTTTGCGCTGCGGCCGTGGCTCACCAAGGGACTTACCTACAAGCTGTTTTTAGGCATTCCGCAAGACGATTCCGACAATTCCAACGTCGGTGGCGTTCGCGCCATTGACGGGGCAACGCTTTCACCGAACCAAGTGCTCGAATTCGCGTTCAACGTGGGCGAGCCAAATGGAGTTGGCAGCGGCGAGCCTACGATGGATCTCTGTCGCGACGTGATGCCGATTTTCACCGCTAAGTGCAGTTCATCGCTTTGCCACGGCGCGGGCAACAGTGCCGCCGCAGGCTTGGTGCTCGCCACGCCCGCGGGCATTGCCAACGCGATCGGCCGCGTTGCACATGGCGCCAACACCGGCGCGGCCGGCGTGGCACAATCCGCCGGCTCGATGTTTGGGGTCGACATGCCTGTCATTGATCCGGGCAACCCTGGCAACAGCTGGCTCATATACAAAGTGGCGCTCGCGGCGATCCCCGAGCAACCGCTTGCTCGGCCAGCCAATTCATGCAATGCGCAGGCAAATGCGCCTCCGCCGTTCGTGCCGCTCGTTGCCGCGACCCAAGCAAGCGACGCCGAGAGAGCCGTGCTCGCGAACGCCGTGCTCGGCACCGCAATGCCCTACCCGGTTTCGAGTGTTACAAGCTACGCAGAGCAGGCGCTCACTTTCGACGAGCAAGAAATTCTTCGCTCGTGGATCGCCCAGCTTACGCCCGGCGCAGCGACGGCCGATTGCAGCGCGTGCGAGTAATTGGGCGTAGGGGCGCGATTCATCGCGCCCTATTCGCGTCGAAAATGCCCGAGCACCGTCCACGCGTCGAGCTTGTCGTCTTCGCGTGGAAAGGGGCCAAGGTTGTGGATGACGAGCGGCAGGCCGCGCGAGCCCTTTTTATCGCTCACGATTCCAACGTGATTGGGGCTGCACTTCGGGCATGGGAGAAAGCTCCAGACAATGACATCACCGGGCTGCCACTCCTGCCACGTCGACGCGTCCCTTTTCGTTGTCAAAGATTTCCAAGCCCCACGCATGTACGTGAGCATAGGCGCAACGCGGCGATGATCGATGTTCGTGTCCGGGCGCTTGACGGTCGTGTAGGCCGCTGGGCGGCGCAAAATGTCTTGGTGAATGAGGCGTTGCAAATCGATGTCGACGGCACGAAATGCCCGAACGACAACATCGGTGCATACTCCACGATTTTCGGCAACGTCGCCATTGGGGTATGCGATGGGAACGTAGGTTGGGTCGTAGATGACCCAACGCTCGACTTCGAGCCTGGCGCGTGCAAGGACACGGTCGACTTGCGATGCCCGCGCCGAGGCCGATTCAGGTGCAGGCGGCGCAGGCGCTACACGCGAAGGCGACGGCTCGCCGGCGGCGGAAGCGGCGCCCCCAAGCAAGACCAGAAAGACCAACGCGACGTGTCTACGAAGGCAATGATTCACAGGCAATAGTAGTATGGCAGCTAGTATGGCGCAGATCGAGCGGTTGCAAGGCGACACGATTCGAAAAAGTGCGGCCAAGAATTTGCAGCGTCTTGGCTACGTTCGAATCGTTCAACTCCTTGTTTACCTTATCATTATTCCTACCGTGCTGCTTTTGGCCATCGGGATTGTTTCGATGTTTGCCGAAGGGCGCATCAACCTTCTTTTCGGACTTCTCACCATCACTTTCGTTTCGGTTGTCGTAACCGGTGTTGTGCTCGTCTTGGTTTTCGTGCGCCGCGAGGCAAACTTGTCGATGCTTCAGGCCGACTTCGTTTCCAAAGTGAGCCACGAGCTGCGCACACCGCTCACGGCCATTCGCCTCCTTGCCGAAACCATCGAGCGCCCCACGGCCGACGAAGCCACGCATCACAAGTGCGCAAGCTTGCTCGTCGCGGAATCCGAGCGCCTCTCGAAGCTCATCGAGCGCTTGCTTGCATGGGGGCGCATGGAAGCAGGGCGCAAAATTTACGAGCTTCGTCCCGAGCGCGTAAAAGACATCGTGGACGATGTGCGGCGCGCCTATGCCCTGCAAGGAGCGCTTGCGCTGGCTGCACAATTCGAGGTTCTCGTCGACGACGATCTTCCCTTCGTGGTCGTTGATAGAGCGGCGATTGTCGATGCGCTCGTCAATCTTCTGCAGAATGCTCACAAGTACGGCGGCAGTCCGCCGGTCGTCGTGTTGCATGCATCACGCACGCCCAAGGGCGAAGTGTCGATTTCCGTCAAAGACAACGGTGCAGGCATCCCGGTATTCGAGCATCGGCGCATCTTCGAAAAATTCTATCGCATCGATGATCGCCTTTCGCGCACGACCGAAGGCTCGGGTCTTGGACTCGCCATCGTGCATCATGTCGCGAGGGCGCATCACGCGCGCGTGACCGTTGACAGCACGCCTGGCAAAGGCTCCACGTTCGCGCTTGTTTTGTCGGCGCCACACAAAGAACACGAGACCGAGTTGACGCAACGCGACGAGATCGCGTCAAAAAATTGAAATTGGGGACAGGCCGCTGGGCTTTTGTGGTCTGTCACGCTACCAATTAAGGCTTGCAGACCGCAGTGGAAGCAAAGCGAAAATTTGCCGATTTGTCGGGAAAATGTCTCCTTGTCGTCGAAGATGACCCAAGCATCGCCATCGGTTTGCGTATCAACCTTGAGAGCGAAGGCTACGCCGTCCACGTTGCGGAAGATGGCGAACGCGGTCTCGATCTTGCGCGCCGCGTTGCGCCCGATCTCATCGTGCTCGACGTCATGCTGCCGAAGAAAAACGGGCTCGAAGTTTTGCACGAACTGCGCAGCGAAGGCCGCAGCATGCCCATTATCATTCTGTCGGCCAAGTCGGGCGAAATGGACAAGGTAGCCGGCCTCGAGCTCGGCGCCGAAGACTACGTTGCCAAGCCTTTCAGCCTCGCCGAGCTTCTCGCACGCGTGCGCGCTGCCTTGCGCCGAGGCATGGCGTTCGAGCCAGCCGCGCGTACGAAAATTGTCATCGACGATGTCGAGGTCGACACCGCTTCACGCAGCGTCAAGTGCCAAGGTGGTCTCGTTGAAATGACCGCGACCGAATTCGATGTTCTTGTTTGCCTGATGATCGATCGCGGCCGGGTTCTGTCGCGTGATGACATTTTTCGCAAAGTGTGGGGCCCAAACCACCACGGCACACCCCGCACGGTCGACAATTTCATCCAGCAGCTTCGCTCGAAGCTCGAGCCCGATCCGCACGAGCCAGTCTACATCCACACGGTGCGCGGTGTTGGCTATCGTTTCGGCCGCAGCTGACCGAGGAAACCAGCCATGGATCAATACCTTTTTCGCCAATATCTTTCGACCGTTTACGACCTTCCTTCGTCCACCGGCCCGCTGCGGGTCTCGCTCGATGGCGACGTTGTGCAAGATCCCTCGAGCCTTCCGGAGCTCCTTACGCGACCTTTTGCCATTCTCACGGCATATAACCCTCGATCCATGCTCTTGCCTCGAAAGGTCAACGACGCACGTCACGCGGTTCTGCGCGATTTGCTTGTTCTTGGCTGCTACCGCGTCGAGCAGTGCGTTGGCTACGAAGACGATCCGGAAGGCACTTGGCGCGAGCCATCGTGGCTCGTTCACGGAATGGATCGCGACGAAGCCATTGCATTTGGGCGTGTCTTTCGTCAAAACACGATTATTCTAAGTCGTAACGGTCGGCCCGAGCTCGTCGTGACCGATCCAACGTGCGACGAGCTTTGCCGCACATTTGTAAGCAATTGGCGCGTTCGCGCTTAATTCGTAATTTTCCTATCTTCCTAAAATGTAGTTGGCATGATGGGGTTTACCAGCATTCAACAATTTAGCCGGCTTGCGATTCTTACGCTTTTAGCGTTCTGTTTCCTTACCATGTCGTGTCGCCGGCGACGTGGTGTGCCGGAAGGCTACCAAGGCATTGTCGAGTACGAGCAGCGTTACATCTCGTTCGAGGTGCCCGGGCGCATCCAAAAGGTGCATGCGCAACGAGGCGACGTGATTCTGGCAGGCGGTGTGCTTGCCGAACTCGATCCAACGCTCGAAGAGCTTTCGCGCCAAACACGCGAGAACGAAGTGCAGACTGCCAAGGCTGATTTGAGCCTGCTCGAAGCCGGCGCGCGTCGCGAAGACATTGCTTCCATGTCTGCGCAAGTGGCCGCTGCGCGGACGAACGAAAAGCTTTTGCGCAAAGAGCGCGAGCGCGTGAAAAAGCTTGCGGCAAACGGTTCGGTTTCCCAGGCCGATCTCGATCGCGCGAACGCCGATCTCGATCGCGCCGCTTTTGATCGCAGAGCACTCGAGCAGCGCTTGCTCGCGCTGCGCCGCGGAAGCCGTCCCGAAGAAATCGCAGTCGCCGAGGCACGCGTCGACTCGCAATCGTCGCAGGTGGCTCTTGCCAGCGAACGCATCGCGCGCTTCTCGCTGACATCGAAATCCGAAGGCGTGGTGCTCGACGTGCTCGTCGAGGAAGGCGAGCTCGCCTCCGTGGGTACGAATGCGTTCATCATGGCCGACACGCACCACCCGTTCGTCGAAGTTTTCGTGCCGGTTGGCGAGATTGACGGCATTCACGTTGGCTGCTTGGCGCACATCAAAGTCGATGCAACCAGCGAGGTCTTTCAAGGCGCGGTCGAGCACGTTGCCTACAAAACCGAGTTTACGCCGAAGTTTCTTTTCAGCGATCGTGAAAGACCGAATCTCGTCTTGCGCGTTCGCATTCGTATTGACGATTCGGCAGGCAAACTCAACGCGGGTGTTCCGGCTTTCGTGCAAATCGACCGATGAACGACGAAGAGCCCATCATCCACACCGAGCATCTGTCACGCCACTTCGGCGATTTCGTGGCTGTGCGCGACGTGTCGCTTTACGTCAAGCGAGGAGAGATCTTCGGCGTGCTGGGCCCCAACGGCGCGGGCAAATCAACAACGATTCGCATGCTTTGCGGCATTCTCGATCCGACCGGTGGCCGAGGCACGGTGATTGGCTATGACATTGCGCGCGATCCGGAGAACATCAAGGCGCGCATTGGGTACATGACCCAGCGTTTCAGCCTTTACGAAGATCTTTCGGTATTCGAAAATCTCCGATTTTTTGCGGGAATTTACGGTCTTTCGGGGGCTGTGCGCCGCGCTCGTGTCGAGCAGGTGCTCGAGCAAAGTGGGCTCTTGCCTCGTCGAAAGCAACTCGCCGGCACGCTCTCGGGCGGCTGGAAACAACGCGTTGCGCTTGCGTGTGCAACGATTCACAAGCCGCCGCTGCTTTTTCTCGACGAACCTACTGCGGGAGTCGACCCGGTAAGTCGGCGCGAGTTCTGGGAGCAGATCCACGAGCTGTCGCTGGCGGGCACAACCGCCCTGCTCACCACGCACTACATGGATGAAGCCGAAAGATGCCATCGGCTCGCGTTCATTTTCCGCGGCGGTCTGCTCGATGTCGGCACGCCCGACGAAGTCGTGGCTCGTCGCCACCTGCGCATCGCCGAGGTCGATGTGGATCACGCGGCCAAGGCGGCTTCGCTTCTTCGCATGGTTCTTGAAGTCGAAGAAGTGGCGCACTACGGCCACATGCTTCGCGTGGCCACGCGCGACCGCGCAGACCCCATCGCGCTGGTAGAGCGCGTGCTCAAGGGTCGAGCGGTGATTCGCTCGATTCGCGAAGCTCGCGTGACTGTCGAAGACGCGTTCGTCGCCATGGTGCGTGCCGACGAGATTCACGAGGCTCACGAGGCTCACGAGAACGAGGCGAAGTCGTGATGGGCGGCTGGGGGTGGCGGCGCCTAAGAGCACCGAACAGGTTCCTCAATCTGTTCGATGCTCTGGTCCCGCTCGTCACTCTGATGCTTCGCGCCCTCGTCATCGCCCACAAAGAGCTTTTGCAGCTTGCGCGCGACAGGCTCACGGCGGCGATGATGCTGGTGGCGCCGGTCATCCAGCTTCTGGTCTTTGGCTTTGCCATCGACACGGACGTTCGGCACATGCCTACCGTGGTTTACGACCAGAGCCACAGCGCTCAATCGCGCGACTTGCCGCGGAGCATGGAGGCAACGGGGTATTACGACATCATCGGGAATGTCGATAGCTACGACGAGATCGACCGCGCGCTTCGCTCGGGCAAAGCACGCGTTGGGCTCGTTGTGCCAGCAACGTACGCCGAAGACATCGGTCGCAGGCGTACCGCGCATGTCGAGCTCATTGTGGACGGCTGTGATCCTCAGGTCGTTGCGAGCGCAACGAACACGGCCGCGTCGCTCGTTGCCGCGCGCTCGGGCGAGATGCAGTTGGCCAACCTCGGGAGAACGGGCGCGCCGAATCGATTCGTTCCATCGATCGAGATTGAACCGAGCATCCGCTACAACCCCGAATTGCGCACTGCCATTTACATCGTGCCGGGGCTGGTTGGCGCGATTCTCACAATCACGATGGTGATGCTCACGTCAATGGCCATCGCGCGCGAACGCGAACGCGGCACGCTCGAGCAGCTGATTGTGTCGCCAGTGCGCAGCGTCGAGCTCATTGTTGGCAAACTCATACCGTACATTGGCATTGGCTATGTGCAAATGACGCTCGTTCTTGCGATTGGCCACATCGTTTTCGGCGTACCCGTGGTGGGCTCGATCGTGCTGCTCTACGGGCTTGCCCTCGTGTTCATTGCGGCCAACCTTGCGCTCGGTCTGGTCTTTTCAACGCTCGCGCAAACGCAGCAGCAGGCGATGCAGGTGTCCGTTTTCTTCCTTTTGCCTAACCTTCTCCTCTCGGGGTTCATGTTCCCTTTCGAGGCCATGCCTGCGCCGGCGCAATGGCTCGCGCAAGGGCTACCGCTGACTCACTTTTTGCGCATTTTGCGCGCCATTGTGCTTAAAGGCAGTGGCTTCGCCGATTTCGCAGGCGAGCTCGTTTGGCTCTGCGGAATTCTCCTCGTGCTCGTCACCTTTGCGTCGCTGCGCTTTTCGAAAAAGCTTGTGTAATCCGTGCCACGCAAAGCCACACAAAACAGATACCTTCCCACTTGCAGTATTGTCCGTGATTTCCGTTCAAAATCTTTGCAAACGCTATGGCACGAAAGTTGTTGTGAGCCATTTGTCGTTCTCGGTGGACAAGGGCGAGGTGGTTGGGTTTTTGGGCCCCAACGGTGCGGGTAAAAGCACGACGCTTCGTATTCTTTCCGGATTCGTTGGCATGACATCGGGCACGGTGGAAGTCTGCGGCCACGACATTCGCCAAGAAAGCCTCGAGGCTCGCGCGAAAGTCGGTTACATGCCCGAGTCCGTCCCGCTTTACCCTGAAATGCGCGTGGCCGAGTACCTAGCATTCCGCGCGGAATTGAAGCGCGTGCCTCGGCCTTCCCGCAAAACCTTCGTTGCCGAGGCCATGGGAAAAGCCAACATCGAAAGTGTGGCGAGCACGCTCATTGGCAATCTCTCAAAGGGCTATCGCCAGCGCGTGGGGCTTGCCGACGCGCTCGTGGCACGCCCGCCGCTTTTGATTCTCGACGAGCCCACCGCGGGGCTCGACCCGAATCAGATTCGCGAGGTGCGGAGCCTGATTCATGCGTTTGGCAAAGAACACACGGTGCTCTTGTCTAGCCACATTTTGAGTGAAATTGAGGCAAGTTGCTCGCGTGCGATTGTGATTGCAAACGGCAAACTCGTGGCGCAAGGCACCATGGGCGATTTGACGACGAAGCGGGGCGTCGCAGGCCTTTTTGTGGTTGTGCGCGGAGAAGCAGGCGCGGCTCTGTCGGCGATTCGTTCGGTTTTAGGCATTGCCAAAGCCGAAGTGCAAGAGCAAGAAACGTTGGCCCTCGAGCCGGGGGTCGTCACGATTCGCGCGTGGCTCGACAAAAAGCTCGAGCAAGCCGCTTCGGCGCGCACCATTGAGCAAACCGCTTCGGCCCTTGTGTCGGCCGGGTGTTTCATTCGCGAAATTCGGCCGGTGAAAAGCTCGCTCGAAGAAGTATTTGCCGCCTTGACCCTTGACCATCCGGATTTCGACGGGTCACCTCGTGCCGCCAATTCCGATTCCGATTCCGAGAGGAAGGAAAGCGGCGAGCCATGATGATGAATGGCTTTTGGCCTATTTTCAAGCGAGAACTGTTTGCTTTTTTCGTGACGCCGCTTGCGTGGGTGCTTATCACCGTATTTTTGCTCGTGCAGGGAATGCATTTCTTTTTGCTTGTGGAATACTTTGCAAGTGCCAGTGCGGGCGGCGTCACACCGAGCGATCAAACGCCACTTCAGGCCTTTTTTGGCAATACGGTGTTGCTCTACCTCGTGCTTTTCTTGCTCGTGCCGCCCATGACCATGCGCCTTTTTGCCGAAGAGCGCCGAAGCGGCACGGTCGAATCGCTCATGACAGCGCCGGTATCGAGCGCCGCGGTGGTTTTTGCAAAGTACGCCGCGGCACTCACCACGTACGTGGCCATGTGGGCGCCAACGGTCTTGTATTTGGTGATTTTGCGGCGAACGGGGGAGGTCGACTGGGGTGTTGCGGCTTCCGCGTACCTTGGGGTTTTTCTGGTTGGTGCGGGCTACTTGTCGCTTGGGCTTCTCATGAGTGCCATGACAAAAAGCCAGTTTCTCGCGCTTGTTTTGACGGCGCTCATCATTCTTAGCCTATTTGTTCTTGGCGTTGGCGAATTCATCGCGCAAGAAGGCACGCTCATGCACGACATTTGTTCGTACGTGTCGGTTTGGGCGCATATGAATGATTTTGCCTCAGGCATCGTCGATAGCCGCCGCCTCGTTTATTATGGTTCGCTCGTGCTCTTGCCACTCTTCGTGAGCGTGCGCGCGGTGGATGCCTGGAGATGGGGCTAATCGTGCAAAGCTTTCAAGGAAAGAAAGGAAAGCGCTTTGGGGCGCTCGATGCCACGCAAACGTTGCAGCTCGTGGGCGTTGTCGCGGCCGTGGTGGTGGCCATTCTGGTCAATGTTCTGGTGGCGCGGCGATATACTCGCTGGGATTGGACAGCGAACAAGCGCTATTCGCTCAGCGAGGCCACCGTGCAAACGCTTCGCAGCTTGTCTGGTCTCCGTGGCCCGGACGGTGGCAGCGTGCAAATTTGGGTGCTGCTCGGGCCGGCCGACCCACTTGGCCAAAGCATCAAGCAACTTCTCGTGGCCTACCAAGCGGAAACCACCCATCTTGAACTTCATTATGTCGATCCCGATCACGATACGTTAGCCCTCGAAGACGTCAAAAAGCGCTTCAAAATCGAGACCGGCCGCACCGAGGAAGGCCACGTGGTCGCCGACGCGATTGCCGTGATTGCCTATGGTGATCGCCACTGGTTTTTGACCCCGGCCGACATGCTGCAAGTTTCGCGCGGCGATGACACGAAAGTCTCGCCACGCGAAGAGCAGGCACTCACCGGAGCGATTCGCAATGTTCTCGGCGGCGAGAAAGTCACTCTTTGCTTTGCTAGCGGCCATGGCGAAATGAATCCACTCGAGGCAGGCGACGGCGGCATTTCGTTTCTCAAAGACATCCTCGAGAAAGACAATTACGCGGTCCGACTCGTGGACGCCTCGGTGCCGAATGCAGCCGATCCGTTTTCGGACTGCGCGGTGGCGATTGTGGCTGGCATGCGCGGCGGTTTCACGAAAGACGAAGCCGAGCGGCTTCGCACATGGCTTCTGGGTGGCGGGAATCTTTTCCTTGCTGCAAGCCCGATTCTTGGCGACTCGGAAACCGGATTGATTCCAGCCGGACTCGACCGCGTGCTCTTGCCTTTTGGTATTGCACTCGACGAAAATCTCGTGATTGAACAAGACTCGAATCTAGCTTTCGCAGGCGATATCGGAACACGCTTTTTGGCCGAACCGAAAATGCACTCTATGACTGCGGCGCTCGTCAAAGGCAATTCCCATGCGGACGTGCCGCGCGTCGTCGTGCACTTCACTCGATCCATGCATCGCGCCAACGCCGAGGGAAGCGTAGCGCCCGCCCCGCTTTTGTCGAGCAGCGCAAAGTCGTTTGGTCTTACGAGCATTGCCGGTGCTTCGGAATGGACGGACGTGCCGCAAAAACGCGACGGCGATCTTGCCGGGCCGCTCGTGATAGCCATGGCATCCGAGCGCCCGAAGCTTTCGCCGTCGGCAGCCCACGGGCCGCGCGCTTTTGTGATTGGAACGCCCAGCGTGCTGACGCAATCTAGCTTTCGTGAGCCCCTGCCCATGCGTGGGGGCGCGCTGCTCGTTGAAAATGCCATTTCGTGGCTTGCCTCGAAGCCTCAGGTGCTCGATGTACCTGAAAGAAGCGCGGTGGCTGCAGGCATTCGCATTACCGACGCATCGCGCGCGGAAATTCAGCGCTATGTGCTTTTGCTCATGCCAGGCGCGGTAGTGCTTTTTGCAATTGGCATTTTGCTGTCGCGGCGTGCCACCGAGGGCAAGCCGGCAAAGTCAAAAAAGGCGGAAGAGTAGAGGGGAAATCGCTTCCCATGGGAAAGCATTGGACGACCCTCGTGCTCGTTTTGCTCGCCATTGGCCTTGGTGTGTGGCTTTTGCGCGATCGCGGCAAGGTGACCGAAAGCGAGCGGAAAGGACGCGACCATCACGTGTTTCCCGCATGGCGCCGCGACGAGCTCACACGCGTTGAAATCGTGCACGATGGCGAGTCCATCGTGCTCGAACGCGATGCGAAGGCCGATGGCTTATGGCAAATGATATCGCCACAAAAAGGCCATGTCGATATGGCTGCCGTGGAAAGCTTACTTTCTACTTTGGAATTCGCTACCGTGGTGCGCCGCATTTCGCCTGGGCCCGAGCTCGGGCTCGATGCGCCTCGCGCGCGCGCTACAGGGCTCGTTGCCATGGGCGGGCTCGTTCAGCGCTTTGTGCTGGGTAGGCCTTCACCGCGGCCAGAAGGATCGAGCTATTTTCGTCTCGATGATTTCGCGCCCATGGTGGTTTCGCGCGAGCTGACCGATGCACTCGTTGCGCCGGCCAGCACCTATCGCGATCGCAGCGTGGTGCCCTATTTGTCCCTTGAACTCGCGAAATTCGACGTGAAAGTCGATGCAAAACCAGATGAGTCGGCGCCCTATGACAATCATGGATTTTCGCTCGAGCGAATCGATGATCGTTCTTTCCGTGTTGGGTCCGAAGGGGTGCTTGCGTCGCGCGATGGCGTCGACAAAGTTTGGGAAGCCTTGGCGGAAATGCGTGCCGAAAGCTTTTTGAGCGACGCCGACGGCGATAAGCTTACGGCTTCTCCTCGTGTCGTTCTCACGCTTACACCCACGGAAACGGCAAAGCCTCCTGCCGAAATTGCTATGGGCGACGCGTGCCCCGGTCACACCGATTCCGTTGCCATTCTGCGGCGAACGCCGAGTCGTGTGGTGGCGTGCGCCCGAGGGTTGGCAATCGATACCTTTTTGGTATTGCCGACGTCACTCGTGGAACATCACCTGTTTACGTTGCATGCCGATGAAATCGAAGATTTACGCCTCGAGTGGCTAGTGCCCAACTTCTCCGACTTTTCCGGCTTTTCTCGTGGCGGTCCCATGGCCATCGAGCTTGCACGCAAAGGCACCGGTTTTCATATGCGTGCTCCTTTCGATCGCGATTTGACACGCGAAGAAGCCGATGCTGCCACGGCACTGATGGAGCGCATTGCCTCGGCCGAAGCCATTTCCGTCACGCGAGGCGGCGGGGCTCGGGTGGTGGCGCCCGTGGGTCGCGCCCGCGTTCGAAATGGCGATCACGAAGAGGTGATTGCCATTGGCGAGATTGGCGGTGAGATTGGGGACGATATTGGGTCGAACGCCGAAAACAAGATCACGGTGCTTCGCGAATACGACGATGCGCGGCTTGAAGTGCCGCGCCTCATGGTTGAATTGCTTTTGCCGCGCACCACGAGCCTTCGGCCGCTTTTGCCGGTGGTTACCGAAACGCGCCGGCCATCGCAAATCGTTCTTCGATGCGGCACACCGCAGGACATCGCCGACACGGGCGACGGATTTCGCTTGGTTGAGCCGAAAGGCTATGAAGTAGACAGTTCGGTTGTCGATCTCGTCAATGCCTTTACCCGCGACAAAGTCGAAGCATGGGTTTCCGACGATGCGGACAATCCCACTTTCGGCCTTCACGATTCGCCTTGTCGAGTGACGTTTGCATTCGATAATAATTTTCGCGCTGTCCTTCTTGGTAGCAAAACGAAGGATGGCCATGTGTACGGGCGGATCGATGGCGAAGATGGCGTTTTTCTCGCTTCTGGGCACCTTTTCGATCTTGCCTCCACCCTTTATGTGAGCCGCGCGGCGCTTCGTGTGCCCGCGAGCGAGATAACAAAAGTATCGGCAACGCTCAATGGGTTGCCCGTGCCGCCAAGCGATGCCATGCGCGATGCCGTGGCGGCGTTGTATGCCGATCGCGTGAGATCTCTTGGTGCCCAAGCACCCCAAACACCAGGTGCGGGCTCTTCGAAAACCCTTATTTTGGACATAACCTTAGCCGATGCGGGCACACAAAAGCATGTAATGTGCAATAGTCCTTCCAACGAATGGCTTTGCCGCGTGGCAGGCGTGAATGCCACTTTTGGTGTGTCCGACGCCAAGCTTGCGGCGTTTTTGCCTTCGTCCAGTGGCAAGTCAGCACCGCCAGATAACCCAAGAACAGACGAGGTTGCGCCCGATGCGGACTCGCGATAACGAGCATGGCATGCGGCCGGTGATCAAATGGGCGGGAGGCAAAAGGCGCCTGGTCGAGCGCCTGATGCTGCTGATGCCGCCTGGCAGCTTCAACACCTATGCCGAACCCTTCTGTGGTGGTGCGGCGATGTTTTTTGCGCTCGCGGCCGAAGAGCGAAAGCGCTTCAAAAAGGCTATTTTGGTCGACAAAAACGAAGATCTTATCGCGCTTTACCGCGCCATTCAAAGCGATGTGGAATCGCTCGTGGTGCGTGTCAAAAAATACAGCGATAAGCACCTGAAGCTCGATCCCGCGGGGCGCTCTTCGCACTATTATGATGTGCGCGCGGCGAATCCCGCGAAATTGAGCGATCCCGCGCGAGGTGCTCGCCTGCTTTTTTTGAATAAAACTTGTTACAATGGTTTATGGCGTGTCAACGCTTCAGGGAAAAACAATGTTCCTTTTGGCCGCTATGCAACCCCGCGCATTCTCGACGTAGAAACTTTGCGCGCTGCAAGTGTGGCTCTTGCCGGCGTCGACTTGCGTGTGGCCGACTTTGCCAGCGTGGCCGCCGAACTTTCGTCCGGTGATTTTGCCTATTTCGATCCGCCTTATGTGCCCGTTTCAAAAACTTCGAATTTTACAGCTTATGCAGTCGACGGCTTTGGCCCGAACGATCAGACGCGTCTTGCAAGTCTGATGGGCGAGCTTGCCGATCGGCGCGTTTTTGCCATGCTGTCCAATGCGTGGTCGGAGCAAACGTGTGCGCTTTACAACAAATTCCGCATGGAAACCATTGCTGCGAGGCGCAACATCAATTCCAATACAAAAAAACGCGGCGATGTCGAAGAAATGGTTGTCATGAATTACCCAGCGCCTGCGTGCAGCATGCAGAAGGCATCGAACTCGTGAGCCGGCTTGCCTCCGACGAATTTCTTCGCGCTCAAGTCAAGGTGGCCCTTCGCAAGCGAATGCGCGGTGTGCGAAAAGCCATGCCAGCGGAAGCGTGCGAAAGGCGTTCGGCCGCGATTGTTGCGCGGCTTTTGGAGCTCCAAGTTTTCGAGGGCGCTATCGAAAAGCGTGGAACCGTGGGGCTTTTTTGGCCCATTCTTTCTCGTCACGAGGTCGATCTTCGGTCTCTCGATATGGCTCTTCGCGCGCGCGGCGTTGCCGTTGCTTATCCGGCCATCGATTCGGCGACGAACGTCATGACATTTCGAATCACGAGTCATTCCCTACAATTGAGCGATCAAGGCTACGGTTTTCTCGAGCCGCTGGCGAGTGCGCCACAAGCTACCAAGCTCGATATCATTATCGTGCCGGCGCTTGCAGTCGACCCTGCTGGCCATCGCATTGGCTATGGCGCGGGCTATTACGATCGGGCGCTTGCCGCGTTGGCGCCGCCCGCAGCAACGGTGGCAGTCGCTTACGACTGGCAACTCATTGCCGAAGTGCCAGCCACCGACGGAGATGTGGCGGTCCAATGGGTGGTGACCGACACGCGGGTATTGAAAGCGGTTTAGTGCTGTGCGAAATATGCATTTTGTTGGGGTAGGGGCGTATGGCCATACGCCCCTACCCGCGTGTGTATGTCCTCCTCATAGGAGTACAAGTGCCTTACGCTGCATCCAAACCGAAAACACCAATCAGCGTGACGAATCGCCGCATTTCGAAGGCACATGAGATGTTCCAATGTCGGATAACCGGTTTCGGAAGGGTCTCAAAGTTGATTGCTCCAGTCTTTTTGCCACAGACTGGTTGTCACAGTTCTTTGGCGTCGTGAGTTTAAAAGACACAGGTGAATTAGACTGGACTTGGGCACGATTCCACTCTTTCATAGAGAGGTCTGCGATGGGCAAGGCTCCGCATCAATATCTGTTCGCAGTTGGAGGGATCATACAAGCGCAGTCGCGCTCGTATGAAACGCGCGCGCAGCTTGGATGGGGCGGCATGTCTGAGGCCTACCTGGTGAAGGATCGCAACATTGGGCGCCCGTTCGTGATGAAGCTTTTGCATCCCGATCTTCTTCAGCGCGCAGGCGTCAAAGAAGCTTTCGATGCCGAGGCGCGCGCGGTTGCGGCGTTGCATCATCCACACATCGTCGAAGTGTTCGACTTGGGCGAGCTCACCAGGCCGGCTGGCGTGCCGTACTACTTGATGGAGCTTCTCTACGGCGAAACGGTGCGCGACGCGCTTCTTCGTCGTGGCGAGTTGTCGATGCGTCAAGCGCTGCGCATCACCGAGCAGCTTTTGTTGGCACTCGACCACGCGCACAAAGCGGGCGTTGTGCATCGTGACGTGAAACCCGATAACGTGTTTTTGCACACGGTCAATGGGGCGCCGTCGATCGTCAAGCTTATCGACTTCGGCATCTTGTGTCTCATCTCTCACGGCGCCAAGCCCGGCACATTTGTTGGCACGCCTCGCTACGCAGCGCCCGAGCAGCTGCGACTGAGCAAAAACATTGGTCCCCAATCCGACATCTACTCGGTGGGCGTCATGCTCTTCGAGATGCTCACTGGCTTAACGCCTTTCGACGATGTCGAAGGAACGTACGAAGGCATGCGCACCACGGTCGGTCGCGAGGCGCCGTCGCTTCGTCATTACGGCGGTGAGTACCCGCCACGGCTCATCGAGCTTGTGGCAGGCGCGCTCGCGCAAGATCCAGAAAAGCGTCCGCACGACGCTGGCGTGCTTGCGAGGAAGGTGCAGGCACTTCGGCTCACGCTTGGCCCTGAGCCTGGGAATGTAACCGAAGAAATTGTGATGCGCATTCCCATGATGGAAGTGACGCAAATCACTCCCGCAACGCTGGGCGCGCCAACCGAAGAAACGCAAGAAAATGGGATAGCAAACGCAGCGGCGAATGAACTCGCGGCGAACGCGAATGAGAGCGAGAACGATGAGCACGAAGTGAGCGCAGCGAACGACGTCGCGGCGAACGCGATCGACTGGTCCGAGCCATTGCCGCGTCGAGATCAGAATCAAGACGACAAGCCGTCGGGGTCTCGTCTGGTGCGTTCGTTCAGCAAGGCGCACGAATCGGATCCATCAAACGCGCCGGCTTCGTTCGACATATCTTCAAGAAATCGAACGCAGCCAATGGGCGTGCCGTTCAATCCGCAACAACAGCCGTCGACACACGAGACGCCATCGGATAGTTATCGACCGTTACTTCTGCCCGCAAGCTTGCTTCGCCAGAGCAATTCTGTTCCGTTGCGCCGACTCTCTGGTTCTGGCCCTGCTTCTGTACCTTTGGTGCCTGCGGCGGCCGCTCTGCGCATGCGAATCACGTCGCGTGCAAAAAGCCGTGTTTGGCAACGCATTCGTGCGCCATTCGCGTGGGTTTTCGAAGGAGGTCTTCCGCGCCTGCTGCCCATCGTGCTTGTTTTCGAGATAGTGGTCGCCGGGCTGGTAATAATTCCAATGGTTGTCAAGGAAAAAAGACAAGAAATCACCGTGCCGTCAAACCCGCCTATTATGCCAAACGCACAAGCCGTACCGGTCGCGAAAGGTGTTACAGTTGCGCCCGTTGTTCCCAGTGTTCCCACGCTTGTCACGCCAGTCGCATCGGTCGCTTCTGCTTCGCCTTCACTATCAGCGCCGTCACCAATTAAGGCTCCAACCGTCACACAAACCGCGGTTGCGCCGGTCGCGCCCGCTTCACACCCGAAGCGGCCCAAGCCAAAGTCGAAGCCTATGGTAAAAGACGACATTTCGCCAACCTCAAACCCATAACCCGAGTAATTTGGATGTCATGAATTATCCGGGCTGAAAAGATTGGAGATTGGAACCCATGTCTGGCCAAACCGATGACGACATCACGCAATGGGAGAAAGCTCCCCCAGAGGAGGTTTTAAACACAAATTTGAAAGACTTAGACAAAGAAGACGAGAAAAACCTCGACGTCAGGTACTTGCAACCTGACGATTTAACCCGCGTGCATGCAGCGCCGCAAGATGATGAGCTTACGCGTGTGCATACACTGCCGATGAAAACGCTGCCTCTCCCCATAAAAAAGGAAGAAGCAGAAAAAGTAGGAACAATCATACCGGTCCCGGTCGTGGTGCCCCCTGAGCACCGACTGGAACCGCTGCCTCTGACAAAAGCGGAAGCAGCGAATAACAATACGGAAGTTGTGTCTCGACCAACCAAAACCCTTCCGGGAATTGGCGGGCCAGAACCCGAGGAACCGCCCAAGCCTCCAAAAGCCAACAACGCTAGCAAGGCCAATCAGGCTAACCAATTAAGCGAAGAAATAACGCAACCTTGCATGCGAGTGCTTCAGGAGCAAGCGGAGCAAGCGGAAAAAGCGAACAAGAAAAGGGTGACCAGACGCGACAAAATAGCGATAACCACTGCTTTGACGGTCATCGTTGGTTCTGTGGCCGCTACCATCTTTGTGTCGATTCGCGATCACGATAGCAAGCCTACGCAACTCGCTACGCCGACTGCGCTCGTCACGAATGCTACGGAGAATGGCCAGGCAACTCCAGCATCGGTAGCGAATGCCAATCCGGTGGATTCGGCATTCAATAAGCCACCCGGGCCAGAAGCCGATCCGCCAAAAGCACCCGTTGAAACGCCGAAAACGCCAGTTGCCGCCAAGCCAAGTGCGACTGCGACGGCGACTTCGAATGCAAGCCCAAATACGAATGCCGTGGCAAGCACAAACCGGGTCAATGTCATTCGTCATCGAGGGCCCCGAATTCCAACCAATGGCGCGACAGCTGCGACAACGAATCCGGCGCCCCGGGCACCTGAAGTCATGCCAACGGTTGATAAACCTGACAATCCTGGAAAGTTCACGCCGAGCATGGATTGGCGAGGCGAAATGTAACCTAAGAAAGTAAGGCCTAAGTGTTGCCAACATACACGTAAAAAAGACGTAATAACGCAAAATTTGGACGCAAAAACAAACAGTTGAGCGGCGCGCGTGATTTGATCGTGTGATTTGATCCGGATGCGTCGGATGAGGAGTTTTTCTATGCGAGTGTGGATGATGCTGTCGACGCTTGGCGTCGTCACATTGGTGGGTTGGTCCGCCAACGCGCAAAAACATGAAGATCCAAGAAGAGCGGAGGCTGAAAGATTCTACCAAGAAGGAATGCGGCTGCACGATAAAGAAATGCACGCCGAGGCGCTTCAGTCGTACGAAGCGGCATATAAAATTTATCCATCGCCAAACGTTCTTTTGAACTTGGCGGTCGAGGAAAAGCTGCTTGGTAAAAATCTCAAGGCAATTAGGCATTTTCGAGAAGCGCTGCGCAACCCGCTGGTGGCGCCGGGCGCCGCCGATCTTGCCAAAAAGCACATCGCCGAGCTCGAGCCCAGTTTCGCCCGGCTCGATTTGAAAGGGCCTTCTGGTTTGGTAGTATCGCTTGGCAACGACGAAAAGCTGAAGTTGCCATTGCCGGAGCCGCTCGATGTCGAGCCCGGAACCATTGCCGCCAATGGCACTTTGGATGGGCAAAGGTACGACGGCGGCGCACAAGCCGTAGCAGGCAAGACTGTACTGATTGAGATGAAAGCGCCATTTTTGACGACTTCGCCTCCGCCGACAGATAGTGAGCATAGCGATCCCATGTTGCGATATTGGGTTTCCGGCTCCATTGCCGCATTGGGTGTCGTTGGTCTTGGCCTTGGGATTGGCTATACCGTAGGCGCGAACAATGCCGCGAAAGACGTTTCCAATGCCAAGACGGCGAGTGGGGTTTCGTCTTGCTTGGGCGCCAATCCGGCGGCGGATTGCAGCTCACGGCAAAGCAAAGAAGATGCTCGAACGCGGAATTCCAACATTGCCGTTGGCAGCTACGTGGCTGGAGGCGTTTTGGTGGCTGCGGGCGTGGCTTCGTATTTTCTATGGCCGTATTTGACAGGAGGGCCTGGCAGAGAGTCGAATCCATCGGCAAGCAGCCAATCATCCGCAAGCGCGGTGCCGGTAATGCCGTGGGTCAGCAAAGACGGTGCCGGATTGGCTTTTGGGAAGGAGTTTTGATATGCGCACAACTTCGATATTGACAGTGATTGGGGGAATTCTGGTTTTGGGCGCGGCGGCGGTCGTGCAAAGCGCGTGTTATTCGTCGAATTGCGAAGGTTATGGAACCTGCGCTGAAAACATCCTCAGTGATAGCGGCATCACCGGCAGTGATGTAGATGTCACTCCACCACCTCCCATCTGCGATCCATCGGCCGATCCCTCATGTCTGAAAAGCGAAAAAGGCATTTTCGTCAATGGTGATACCGGTGTCGACAGCAACGACGGTTCGAAGCTTTCGCCGGTAGCAACCATCAGCCAAGGTATTATCTTAGCAAAATCCCAACTAAAATCGAATGTTTACGTATGCGCCTCGGCCGAGCCGTATGCTGAAGCCGTTCGGCTCGATACGGCCGGTATATCCCTTTTTGGTGGATTTGCTTGTGGCTCCTCGTGGGAGGAAGTCGACACAACTCAAATACCAAGGGTTGCTCCTGCTACCAATTCCGGCTACCCTCTTCAGGTCGGCTACGCCAACGCTCCCATCATTATATCCGACCTAGAATTCGATGCTCCCAATGCCACCACATCCGGAGCCTCTTCGATAGCTATTTTCGTGACCAATTCTACACAAGGTATAACCTTTCGTAGGGTAATTGCTACGGCAGGCAATGGGGCTAATGGGGCTAATGGCGCTGGTCTCACCTCGAATTACTTCTCTCACACGAAGGGCGCCCTTGATGGCGCCAAGGCCGCCGACGGGAGTGGTCCAGGTGCTGCGGCAAAGGATTGCCCATGCGTGGACGGCTCGAAAAGCACCGGAGGTGCTGGGGGTAATGGCGGTGGCGCGGGCGACATCACGCGTGGAGATCCCGGCTCCGCCTTGTGGCTGACGGCCGACGGCCCTGCCACCTGGCCCACCGATGATCCTCCCACCACGGGTATTGGGGGAAGTGGCTATACGGAGGACGCTCTTTGTAATTACAACGTCTCCGGCGGCCCTAATAAAGGCCACAACACCGGCGCGGACGCGGACGAACCTGGCGCTGTCAGCCCCGACATGACGTCGCCCGGGACACTCGATGTCAACGGCTGGACACCGACCGCAGGCCCTGCTGGCAGCAATGGCAACCCCGGCCAAGGAGGAGGCGGTGGAGGTGGTGGCTCAAGTGGAGGCGGCGCTTCCGGCGCATGTGGAGGTTGCGGAGGTGCAGGTGGTAACGGCGGCCAAGGCGGCGGCGGCAGCATAGCCATTGCAAGTTTCAATTCATCTATCACGTTGGACACTTGCACGCTCACCGTGGGCAACGGCGGAGACGGAGGCTCAGGTGTGGTGGGGGAAGCCGGCGCCGGTGGCGGTGATGGATTAGCTAATGACGGAAACAACAGCATTGGATGTATCGGCGGCAATGGCGGAGCTGGCTCAAGCGGAGGGGGTGGAGGCGGCGGAGCTGCGGGCATCTCCGTTGGCATCGTCTTCTCTGGCCCTGAGCCCCAAATAGAGGATGCCACACCAGATAATCCCACAGTCATCACCATTGGCTCAGCCGGAAATCCAGGAAATGGAGCCAGCTCTCCCAAAGCGAGCGGCTGCGCAACAGATCCTCCTGATCTGAGTGATGTATGCAACCCAAAACGGGCTCCGGGCGGCATAGTCCAAGATGCAATAGAAAAGCTCGACGTTACGCCTTCCCAAGAAGAAGGCACCAACGAATAAGAGGTAGGGGGCGCAGCATGCTGCGCCCCTATTTTTCCCCAGAAAAAACATTACGAAATTTTAATGCTTTTTCTAGCAACTCGCGGCTGAAATGGTCGACAGGGTATTTAGCCCCCAATGGGGTATCGACAACTGGTCATCCTGCTTGCGTCAAGAATGGGCTTGGCGCAAGCAGGTATTTTATCGAACCTCCCGTTCGGGGCGCCATTCATGGTGCCCGACCGCAGTATTTTGAAATTCATACCGTTGGCCGATCGCAGATCCCGAAAGCGCGCGATGAATCGCGCCTCTGCCCCAAAAAGACTTGGTTACAGCTTAGCTTAATGGAAGTCCTTTCCGAAATGTGTTGAACCAACTGCTGAGAGACCCTGCTTGCGTCAAGAATGGGCTTGGCGCAAGCAGGTGTTTTTCATAAGCTTCCGGCTTTCCGGCATCGTCAAGTCATGGCCCAGGGCAAAAGCCGAGGGCTGGTGGTATTTGGTGAGCACGGAGCTCAAGGAGCCCGCGTACTTTTCGTACGTGCGCAGGCACCGCAGGGTCCAGCAAAACGCGTTACGCGCATCGCAGCGCGCAGCAGGCTGGTAAACGCGCTCTTAGGGGTCGTCGTGCAAGTTGGTCTCCATGATAGCCGAGAAATCTCTCTTTGGCTTATTGGGCCCTGGCGGCAATGGCTTGCTAGTTGATTCCGCATCGGTCACAGTCGGCTTTGCCTTTGCCGGCATGCGGCTGGCCGGTGAGGCCTTGGGTTTTGCAGGCTTTGCCACCGGTGTTGGCTGTGCTGGTGCTTGCGAAGCTGCCAACGTTGGCTGAGTGGGAGCCGGCAAAGCCGGATCCGGTTTTGGCGCTGGCGTTGCCACGGTCGCAACAGCAGCCGGAGTGGCCACTGAACTAGCCACCGGAGCCGAGATG
This sequence comes from Polyangiaceae bacterium, assembly GCA_009780955.1. GTDB lineage: Bacteria > Myxococcota_A > Polyangia > Polyangiales > Polyangiaceae > Labilithrix. Next base: position 22,257 of record WQZB01000060.1, read on the forward strand.
GGCGCTGTCGGGCTTGTCGTGATTACTTCGCTTGCTGCGTTTGGCGGGGCCCGCCTGAGGGTGAGAACAACCGTCGTCACGCTAACGACAAGGGCAGCAACGATGACGGCGATAGGCAAAAAGTCTATTAAGTGCCTGGCTTGGGCCTGCGGAATGGATTGGCTTGCCTTGGCTTGGGCCTTCTTGGGCCGCGGGACTTGAGGCTTGGCTTGGGGCTGTGAGGCCTGAGCAATTGGCAGCCTTGGCTGCGGGCTGGCTCCGGGATCCTCGAGGCGGCGGACATTGGGGTCGCGCCAAGCCTCGGAGACCGGATAAGGCTCAGTGCGCAAAGAGGCGCTTGGTGGCGGCGGCTGGCTGGGCCACGCCTGGCCGTGTTGAGGCAGGCCCAAGAGCAGCTCCGTGGTGCTGGGATCAGTGGGGTAAACTCGGGGTTCAATGTATGGGACGCTGTCGGGATGGTTGTCCGGACTGTTGTCACGGCAGGCTTTCTCCCAGTCTTCTTCGTCGTAGAGCAGGTTGCGTCGTGATTTCATAGGCGGGGCCGGCAAAGCCGGCTCTGATCTGGCGTTGCCACCGTAACAATAGCAGATGGGACGCAGCCGGGCTAGCCGGCGTCGGGACGGGCTCTGCCTGGCCTGTCGTGGGTGTGGTTGCCGGATTTGCTGCGCTTGATTCGGTCTAGGGCGTTTTCAAGTTCTTTCCCTCACTTCTTCGTCGAATTCGTCGCTTTGGCAAGTAGCGCTTTGAGCTCTGCAACGAGCGCCAACGCTTCCTTTTCGCCTTTTTGGGCAGCTTCTTTGGCTGCCCGTTCCGCCATTTTTTCGGCTCGCTCCATCGCTTCGGCTTTCCACGCCAATTCTTTGGCTTTTCGCTCCACTTCCTCGCTGGTGGGCCACCATTGCAAACCGGCTTCGTCATCGGAAATACGCAATTTGAGGCCTTCGTCGACCGCCACGAAATACCCATTGAGCGTGGGCGAATACACCGGGCCGTCCCCAGCATAGACTTGCTTGAATTTCCCGTTTGCATCGTGCCGCCATAGCTGCAAGCGATGCGGTCCACTTTCACCGCGAGTGCCGCGACCGCGGCGAGGCCCGATGAGAAAAGGATCGAAAACGCATAGCTCCGGAATTCCGGCGCTCTCACACTTTCTTGGCACAACCTCGTAATCTTTGCGCGAATTCGTTCGGCTCACCACTTCAATGGCCAATATCGGCACCGAGTATCCCGGTTCCCACGTGTGTATGCTGGATTTATGCGAACTGTCTGGCGGCAAGGCCGGGCGAAACACGGATGCATCTGGATCGAGGCCAACCGTGGGGTGCGCTTCATCCCAACGAATGCCCATGTTGTGTTCCACCTGGGTATTCGGTTGCGAGCGCGCCCACCAGGCGAGAATGGCTTCTATCAGGTTGATGGCTTTGGCGTGATCAGGGGCTTCGGGCATGGTCTCCTCGGACAGCTCCCAGTCACGCCAATCCCGCGGCACCTGAAAACCATGATGGTGATGCAATTCGCGCGCGCCATGATGCATGATTGAGAAGCTTAGCATGCGTTCATGCGGCTCCAAAAGCACAGCGCGCGCCAACTGCCGCATACCCTGATTTGCCTGAAAAATAGGCGAAATGCAGGCGCCTCGGGGTGTCACGGACAGAATTTGGGGTGTCGGCGACAGGGCGCTGGGCAGACACGGGGTCTGCCCCTACGAATATGCGTTTTTGGTGTAGGGGCGCGATTCATCGCGCCCAAATTCATCGCGCCCCACCGCGCCATATTTTCCTCATTATTATCTTTATGCACCGCGGCAATCTCTGACTATTTCAAATGAGACCCTATGCCGCAATATCCAAAGTAAAACTTATAGAAAGATCACTTTCAAGTTGACGCGGGCGTGCCTTCTGCGCGTGGACGCATGGGGTATTGACGTGCCAGCGCCGCCAATGGGTCAGCACGATGCGGATCCCTTCGTTCGAACCCCTTGATCGAGCGTTGTCCTACCGATACGTTGAGCCTTCAACCCTATTGCCCAGCTAGGTGCAACGATGAATGGTTTCGATGCGAGCCTCTATGATGCGATTCCACAAACAACCGCTGCTGGCGTCGTTGCCCTTGTTCGATCGATGATCGTTGCAGGCAAAGACACGCAGTACGAGCCCGCGATCAAGGCACTCAAACGACTTCGAACCAAAGGCGAAACGCTTCGAGAGCTTCACGCCAAGGTCATGCCCATACAAGAAAAGGTCAACACGCGCGTGGTCGACAACGCGATGGATCGCGCCTGGCACGCGCTCGAGCAACGACTTTCTCTTTATGCCGATCTATCTCCTGAATTCGCCAGCGACGCAGCCGAGGCAGCCGAGGTTCACCATATGCTTTTCCCGCACGGCATAGCGTTTCTAACACTTCCCTATGCCCAGCAATGGGCTGAAGGCGAAGCCATTGTTCATCGGATGCACGGCATCGAGGAAAAGATCGATCGGTTTGCAGGAGCGCCCTTTCTGGCGCAAGTGCATGCATGCCATGTCAATTATGGTGTGGCGCTCGGCATCACAAAGCCAAAGCCCGAAAAAGTCGCGATCGAATCGATCGTCGAACCGCTACGCGAGACACGCGCCGCGCTCAACACATACGCGCGGCTTCTCGTGGCAGCTGTAGAGAACGAAGATCTCGAGGCAAAGGTGGTGCAAATGGCACTTTTGCCTCTTGCGGAGCTGCGCATCAAAGTCCGAAGCATGAAGAAAAAGAGGGAAACGAAAGCAGCTGACAAGTCAGCGCTCATCGAAGAGCCTGCGTCGCCCGAGCCGCTCCCCAAGGTGGGGTGAACCGACCTTCGGATGCCCGGGGGCATGAAAATGTCGGTTCCAACCGACCCCTCGGATGCCCGGGGGCATGAAAATGTCGGTTCCAACCGACCCCTCGGATGCCCGGGGGCATGAAAATGTCGGTTCCAACCGACCCCCTGGATGCCCGGGGGCATGGAAAGGTCGGTTCCAGCTTCAACTATGGCGCGCAGCATGCTGCGCCCCTACGCATCTGCCCTGTCGCCGACACCCCAATTTCTGTCGGCGCCACCCCCACGCGCACGCATTTCCCAAATTTTTCCGGCAAATCAGGGCATGCGGCAATTGGCACGCGATGTGTCCTGTAGGGGCGTATGGCCATACGCCCCTACCACGATTGCCATCGGAACAATTATGGCTGACCACAATCGCCGCCACCGCAGATCTCTTCGCCTGAAGGGCCACGACTACGCACAGACAGGGGCGTATTTCGTGACGATCTGCACGCAAGATCGCACATGTTTGTTCGGCGAGGTGTTCGATGGAAAGATGCAATTGAACGACGTGGGGCGCATCGTCGATGCAACGTGGCGCGCGATTCCCAAACATTTCCCATGCGTGGTCATGGATCAATTCATTGTTATGCCAAACCACCTGCATGGGGTGTTGGTATCCGTAGGGGAGCCATTCATGGCGCCCCACCACGACATGTTGGCATCCATACCATTGTCCGATCCCGAGGGCGCGATGAACCCAGAGGGCGCGATGAATCGCGCCCCTACATTGGGTGATGTCATTCGTGCCTTCAAGGCGCGTGTGTCGATTGCGATCCCCCCACAGACACCATCGGTCCCCATTTGGCAACGCAATTACCACGAACGCATCATCCGCAACGACGAATCGTGGGCCCACATCCGCCGGTATATCCACAATAACCCAATGCAATGGAGCATGGACCGCGACAACCACAATGCGTAGAGGCGCCATTCATGGCGCCCCCAATTCATCGCGCCCACCATTCATCGCGCCCAACCGCGCCATTTTGCAATCCATACCATTGCCGATCCCACGGGCGCGATAAATCGCGCCCCTACCAACCAACAACGCCCACGTACGGATCATCCCCATCCCGCAACAACG
>WQZB01000061.1 GCA_009780955.1 Polyangiaceae bacterium
AATTTGAAAATCCAAGGCGATGCGCACACGTCGCGCTCCGTTGAGCCCGAAGGCCGTGGCTCTCGAATAGAAGCGGAGCGTGAGCCACGGATTTCGGGCTCAACGCAAGTGAGCGCCGCCATAAGCCCTGCTACGAGGCCGGTTTTCAAGGAAGACAGGCTCTACAGCATTGCTTGAAAAATAAAGAGCCTGCTCGGCGAATTTGCGAAACTTTCTGCAAGAATGGTCGATAGGAAAACTATGGGTACACATAGACGAATTTTACATCGACACCGGAATTGTCTGGAATCAGGATTGCGTAAAAATTTCAATAAGAGCGGCAATGTGCGGTTTTTCAACATTGCTTTGGGGTGTCTTGCAATGGCCTTCCTTGCTCCTGCTTGTTCTAGTTCCACTAGCGGGAAGGGGTCGACGCATTCCTCGACGAATTCCGCGAGTGCAACCAAGTGTACCAGCAAGGCTGATTGCAGCGCTGGCAAGCTATGTGTTCAACAGCAATGCGTAGCCGCTAGCTGTACAAACGGCATCCAAGATGGAACCGAGACAGACATCGATTGCGGAGGCTCTCAGTGTCTACCTTGCGCCGACGACCAAGCATGCATTGAATCGACCGATTGTACGAGCAAACACTGCGGCGATGATGGCGTGTGCATCGCCCCGACCCCTGACGACGGCATTCAAAACGGTGATGAAACCGATGTCGACTGCGGAGGTTCCATTGCGCCAAGGTGCGACGAGGGTCAAGGCTGTTTGGAGGATGCAGACTGCAGCAGTGGTATATGCGACGAGACGCAAGAAACGTGCAGCCCGTCCTCGCACACCAACGGGATTAAAGACGATGGCGAAACCGGCGTCGATTGCGGTGGCACCGCACCGAAAAAGTGCCCAACAGGTGAAGGCTGCATTACCTCATCGGACTGCGACAACCTTCTTTGCACCGCCGAGATGGTGTGTGATTCGCCGAGAAACAACGACCATCTCAAGAATGGCAACGAAACCGATGTCGACTGCGGTAGCAGCGGCAATGGCACGCCAACCAACGCACCTCAATGCGCCATCGGGAAAACATGTGGCGGCGACAGCGACTGCACTTCAAGCGCATGCAATTACAACCACAAGTGCGTTGAGTCAATATCGTGCAAAGGCCATCATGGCGGCGACACCTGCGGCCCCAATGGCAACGAAAGCTGTTGCATTAGCTTGCCTACAGGTGGCAACAATTCAGCAAATCTCGACAAGTACAACATTACGGCTGGGCGTTTCCGTCAGTTCGTCGAGTCGCTCACAGGCGGCGACATGCGCACATGGCTCACGGCGCACAAGCCCGCAGATTGGCCTTCGAGTTGGACGGCCATGCTTCCGACAACGCTTGACAATGGTGGTGCGAATCCAGATTACACGGGCATTTACCAAGAACTTGGGCCGTACGTTCATGCCCCGGAAGGTGACGCAAACAGGGGCTGTAACATCAACGGCAACGGCGCGCGTACGTATCGGCTGCCCGATGCAGTCAATACGCGCATTGGCGATCCGCAATATTATACTCAAGACTTTCTCGACGACCGATCCCTCAATTGCGTGACAGCTCCCATGCTCGCGGCGTTCTGCGTGTGGGATGGCGGAAAGCTTGCGACGAAGGCGCAGCTTGACACGGCGTGGGGCACGAAGACCTACCCGTGGGGCACGGCCGCACCGGCGGGCTATTCGCGGGCGAACGGCGAAGATCCAATGGGCCAATGGGGTGTCGAAGCCTTCGGCGACATGCAAGGAGAACCGTATGTGAATGCGCCATTCCCATTGACTGCATTCTATGCAAACTACAATTACAATTACTGGGGCGGTGCAGACGTAATCGCCACAGATTACTCGATTTATATCTCGCCGCCCGGGCGCTTCCCAACCGGCAACTCGCTGACGGGGCACGCCGATCTTGCTGGCAACGTGTTCAATGCGATGTCCCCACCGAACCAAGACGGCACAGTAAATTGGTTCAAAAACGGATCGTGGCAAGGGCACGCCATTGGCGAGGCTTTCGGGTATGAGCCAAGCTCAAACAAATATTGGGCGATGGGCGGGCGCTGCACACATTAGTGCGGTGGTACCCACCGGCTAACCCGCTGTCGATGACCTCGCGTTACAGCGCAACCCAGTTGCGCTGATATAAAAAAGTTCAATGGCGATGCGCACACGTCGCGCTTCGTTGAGCCCGAAGGCCGTGGCTCTCGAAAGAAGCAGAGCGTGAGCCACGGAATTTCGGGCTCAACGCAAGTGGGCGCCGCCATAGCTTGAAAGCAGTTGAGGCAGGGGTGGATCTTTCGGTCCCCCTTATTGGCTCTCGCCAAGCTCACAATATTCAGAAAAAGCGCATATTGATCGATTCCGCCGTTGCACAAAAATTGCACCTAGAACGGACATACACGGAGCTAATATATGCGCTCTACCATTATTATTTTGGGTTGTTTTTCGCTTGCTTTTCTCGCCCCTGCTTGTTCGAGCAGCGGGGGGAGCCATGGTTCAACTCATTCTTCGACGAGTTCCACGAATGCAACCAAGTGTACGAGCAACGCGGACTGTGCCTTGGGTATGCGATGCTCCGGCCAACAATGCGTAGCTGCCAGCTGCACGGACGGCGTCAAAAATGGAGCCGAGACAGACATCGACTGCGGAGGCTCGCTTTGCCCAGCTTGCGCCGACGACCAAGCGTGCATTGAATCGACCGATTGCACGAGCAAGCACTGCGGCGATGATGGCGTGTGCATCGCCCCGGCTCCTGACGACGGCATTCAAAATGGTGATGAAACCGATATCGATTGCGGAGGTTCCATTGCGCCAAAGTGCGAAGAGGGCCAGGGCTGTTTGAGCAACGACGATTGCGATGCCCTTGCTTGCGGTGTTGGCAACACGGATGTGGACAATACAGATGATGTTGACACTACGACCGTATGCTTGCCGGCTTCCCACGACGACGGCGTGAAGAACCTCAATGAAACCGACATCGACTGTGGCGGGCCCAAAGCGCCGCCGTGCACCGATGGATTGATCTGCGTTGCCGGTTCCGATTGCGCGAGCAAGGTCTGCACGGCTGGCATTTGCCAAAAAGCAACAAGCACGGACAAGGTGAAAAACGGCACGGAAACGGATATTGACTGTGGTGGTGGTGCGCCAACGAATGCACCCAGGTGCGATGTGGGGTTCGGGTGTGCTGTGGATTCGGACTGCACATCGAACGGGTGCAGCCTAACGATGAAGAAGTGCGTGGAAGCGGCAAGCTGCAAAGTCCAATACGGCGGCCAAACTTGCGGTCCCAACGGCACGGAGGATTGTTGCCGCTCTTTGCCAGTGACGGGCTACGCTCCTCCCGTCGGCGATCCCCTTTATCCCCTCAACGGAAAAACGGTTTACCTCGACAAATATGAAATTACGGCAGGGCGCATGCGCGCCTTCGTCGATGCCGTGACCGCCAACCGAGGTGGGGTGCCTGACATCAAGAGTTATATGGCTGCGAATCGCCCTGCACGTTGGAATCTGGCATGGGAAGCCGTTCTTCCTTCCGCATATTCTGGCACGCAACCCGGCGTTACTTATGAAATTAGGAATCCAACGCCGAGCCAGGCGAACTCGGGTGCTTTGTTCGGCAATCTCTATCCGGGGGCGGACGTCGTACCCAGTCAATATGGCGTTTGGAATACGCCATCAACCGGGGCTTATGCCGTCATGAACGGCCCGCAAACAATCTATCCTAGCATCGTCAACACCTTCGGAGAACAGACCTTCTTTCCTGAATATCCACTTAATTACACAATACAACCATACCCGCCTGACTACGCAGTATCCCATAACCTGAATTGTGCCAACAATCCGGGGTCGTACGGCTTCGGCACGTACTGGCTGGCTCAGAGCGGAAAGCAGTTCCCTCAATCTGAGATGGATATGCGTGCCTTGAATTGTACGACGAACGCGATGTTCACGGCGTTTTGCGCTTGGGATGGTGGTCAGCTCGTCACGGAAGACGTGATGACGTATGTCGTGAATGGGACCACGTGGCCGAGTGGGAGCTGTGCGGGTATTAATGGAAAAGCGTGTCGAATTGGTTCCGCGGGTGGGGATTGTGTAGGTCTTAATCTAAAATCGGACAGCATTGGAGCTTGCCTCAATCTCGACCCATACTATTCACCAAACACCAACAATGATATGGATGACTCAGGGCGTATCTTCCCGCCTGGAAGGCTTGCAGATAGTAAAAATCCTGTCATCGACATTGTTCAAATCAACGCAGGGGACGAAGGCTGGTACGATCTCAAAGGGAATTTGATGGAACTCGTCGTCTCCAAGGACGACAGGTTTGCGTACAACGGCTATGGGATTGGATATTCAAGCATTACCAATCACCGTGGCCAAATTATAACGGCTCGTTTTAAAGAGGGCTCGATGGGCGCGCGGTGCATGCGCCTCAAGTGACAGCGAAGCTCGCGTAAGCCGGTCGTGCTTTTTTCTTCGCGGGTATAGTGGAAGGGTGGATCTTTCGATCCACCCCCTTTGATCTCGCGAGGCTCAAAATATTCAAAAAAAAGCGCATATTGACCGATTCCGCTGTTGCACGAAAGTTGCATCGAAGGCGGACATATACGGAGCGGACATATGCGCTTTTCCAGTTTAATTTTGGGTTGTTTTTCGCTTGCTTTTCTCGTCCCTGCTTGTTCCAGCAGCGGGGGGAGCCATGGCTCAACTCATTCGTCGACGAGTTCCACGAATGCAACCAAGTGTACGAGCAACGCGGACTGTGCCTTGGGTATGCGATGCTCCGGCCAACAATGCGTAGCTGCTAGCTGCACGGACGGCAAAAAAAATGGCTCCGAGACAGACATCGATTGCGGAGGCTCTCAGTGTCTGCCTTGCGCCGACGACCTAGCATGCGTTGAATCGACCGATTGTACGAGCAAGCACTGCGAAGAAGGCGCGTGCATCGCCCCGGCCCCTGACGACGGCATTCAAAACGGTGATGAAACCGATGTCGATTGCGGAGGTTCCATTGCGCCAAGGTGCGAAGAGGGCCAGGGCTGTTTGAGCAACGACGATTGCGATGCCCTTGCTTGCGGTGTTGGCAACACAGATGTTGACAACCCAGATGATGCTGACCCCACGACCGTGTGCTTGCCGGCTTCCCACGACGATGGCGTGAAGAACCTCGATGAAACCGACGTCGATTGCGGCGGGCCCAAAGCGCCGGCGTGCGCCGATGGATTGATCTGCGTTGCCGGTTCCGATTGCGCGAGCAAGGTCTGCACGGCTGGCATTTGCCAAACAGCAACAAGCACTGACAAAGTGAAAAACGGTACGGAAACGGATGTCGACTGCGGTGGTGGTGCGCCAACCAATGCGCCGAGGTGCGATGTGGGGCTCCACTGCGTTGCAGATTCGGATTGCGCATCGAATGGGTGCAGCCCAGCGACGACGAAGTGCGTGGAAGCGGCAAGCTGCAAAGTCCAAAACGGCGGCCAAACTTGCGGTCCCAACGGCACGGAAGATTGTTGCCGCTCTTTGCCAGTGACAGGCTACCCTTCCGTCAACGGCAAAACGGTTTACCTCGATAAATATGAAATTACGGCAGGGCGCATGCGCGCCTTCGTGGATGCCGTGACGGCGAACCGCGGTGGGGTGCCCGACATCAAGGGTTACATGGCTGCGCATCCCCCTGCACGTTGGAATTCGGCATGGGAAGCGGTTCTTCCTTCCGCGTATTTCGATACGCAACCCGGCGTTACCTATGAAATTAGGAGGCCAACACCGACAACACCGAACGGGGCGGACTCGGGTGCGTTGTTCGGGTATCTTTATCCAGGGCCGGATCTCATACCCGGCACATTTTACATTTATGGTTCTATGTCGCCAACGGTCGGTCAGTACACCATCTTCCCTAGCATCTACGATACCTTCGGCGAAGGTTCCTTTTTCCCTGAATACTCAGATCAAAACGCAGTGTACCATAATCTGAATTGTGATAACAAGTCGAATTCGTACGGATTCGGCACATACTGGCTTGCTCCGAGTGGGGATATCAATCGGCAGTTTCCTCAATCGACGATGGATAAGCAAGCCTTGAATTGTACGACGAATGCGATGTTCGCGGCGTTTTGTGCTTGGGATGGTGGTCAGCTCGTCACGGAAGACGTAATGAAGTATGTTGTGGACGGGACAACATGGTCGCCCAAATCATCGCACGGTGGTAGCTGTACCGCTAATAAAGGCAAAGTGTGTCGAATTGATGTCGCTTTCCCTGACTGCCCCAGCAACGCGGATTGTACATGTATTAATAAGAGATCAGACAGCGGTACACCTGGGCCTTGTTCAAATCTTTCACCACCATACCAGGCAAGCGGCAATACAGCGGATGACTCAGGGCGTATCTTCCCACCTGGAAGGATTGCCGCCGACGTTGTTCGCGTCGGCGACGCGGTAGACGAGGGTTGGTACGATCTGAAAGGGAATTTGCTTGAACTTGTCGTTTCCAATGACGACAGATTCGCATACAATGGTTATGGTATTGGATATTCAAGCATCACCCATCACGCTGGCCAGATAATAACGGCTCGCTTCAAAGAGGGCTCGATGGGTGCGCGGTGCATGCGCCTCAAGTGATCGTGTGAAGAAATCGGCTCGGTGCGTTCGTTGCAGGCACCGAGCCGATCTCGTGTTGCTCGCGTCGGACGGTCGTGAGTTTTTTTGTTCGCGGTGCAAAGGCAAACCTGAGTTATACAGATCGTCCGCCCAATGCTGGGCGGAGGCAGGGCAACCGTTGCGCGCGTAACAGCATCAAAACCACGAATGGCGACCGTCGTGATTCCTCAAAACCAAGACGAAAAGCCGCTCTCGTCGTACGACGAGCTCTTGTCGGTGTTCCACCAAGCCTGCAAGCCAGCATCGTCGTTCCGGTGTGGCGCCGAGATTGAAAAGTTCGGCGTTTTGTCCGATGGCTCGCCCATCGGTTACCAGGGTGAAAGCGGCGTTCGCGCACTGATGAACGAGCTCGCTCAAACCAAGGGCTGGGCCGAACAGGTCGAGTCCGACGGCGGACCGGTCATCGCGCTCGTGCGCGACGGCGCGAGCATCACGCTCGAGCCGGGGAGTCAGTTCGAGCTCTCTGGTTCCCCGTTCGAAAACTGCCATCAAGTTTGCGCCGAGCTTTCCGAACACATGGGCGAGCTTGCGCCTTTTTCGGAGCGCCATGGCATCAGGTGGCTTGGCGTTGGCTTTCATCCATTCGCGCAGCGCGAGCCGTTCGTCATGGTTCCCAAGCAGCGCTACGCGATCATGCGCGAGTATTTGCCCAGGCGTGGCACTCTCGCGCTCGACATGATGCTGCGCACAGCCACGGTGCAGGCCAATTACGACTACTCGTCCGAACACGACGCAATGACGAAAATGCGCGTTGCTTTGCGCCTCGCGCCGCTCACAACGGCCATATTTGCAAATTCCCCGTTTTACGAAGGCGCGCCGTTTGGAGGGAAAAGCTACCGCGCGAAGGTGTGGCTCGACACCGATCCCGACAGATCAGGTCTGGTGCCAGGCCTATGGAAGAATGGCGCTACGTTTGTCGATTACGTCGAGTGGGCACTCGATGTGCCAATGTTCATGTTCAAGCGCAATGACCAAAAGGTGACAAACACCGGTCAAACCTTCCGCTCCTTCTGGAAAGGCGGTTTTCAAGGCCATCGCCCCACTTTGACCGACTGGCAAATGCACCTCAACACGCTTTTTCCAGAAGTCCGGCTAAAAAAAACAATCGAGGTGCGCGGTGCCGACTCGCAAAGTGGTGCACTCGCGTGTGCGCTGCCAGCCCTATATACTGGAATTTTTTACGACTCGAAGGCGCTTGCTGCGGCCGACGCGTTCACGCACGACTGGACTTTCAGCGAAGTCATGGCCTGCCGTGAGGAAGTCTGGAACGAGGGGCTCGACGTGCGCTTCCGCTCTGGCACGCTCGTTCCGCTCGCCGAAAGGCTCATTGAAATCGCCGAGGGCGGCCTCGAGCGCCGTGCAATTCTCTCGAGCGCGGGCAACGATGAACGTGTGCATCTTGCACGATTGAAGGACCTTATCAGCCATGGTCAGTCGCCGGCCGATCTCCTTATCGACGGCATTCATCACGCGGCTGATATGAAATCCGAGATTCTCGCGCGCACCGATGTCGCTCGCAGGCGCTAAATCGCGGCGTACGCGCTTTTGGCCGCCAAAATAAACCTTTTCACTTTCCTGAAATCGATGTCACCTGGGCTGCGCTCCACGCCGCTCGTCACATCAACGCAGAACGGGCGCACGGCAGAAACGGCATCTCGCACATTGCCGGGGTGCAGCCCGCCGGCAAGTGTGAGCTTGCGCCCTTGGGAGAGTGCGCGCAAAAGCATCCAATCGAGACCGCTTTCGATTGGACGCGATTTCATCGTTGGCGGCTGCGGTGCGGGTAGAGGCGCAGCATGCTGCGCCCCTACGAATATGCGTGGTTGTAGGGGCGTATGGCGATACGCCCCTACGTCGACAAGCAAGTAGTCGCCTGGGAAGGCTTCACCAGAAAGCAAATCGGCGTTACTTGCAACATACACGGCTTTGTACGCACGCGGCAAGAGCGCTGAAACCATGTCGGGTGACTCGTCGCCGGCAAGCTCCAAGCAATCGAGTTCGGCGTCCTTTGCAAGCGCCCGCATCGCGTCGAGAGGCATGTTTGCGACGATGCCAACAATGTCGACGTGCACTTGCTTCTCGCGTGCAATAGCGCGTGCGGCGCGTGCGATCTCGAGGGCCGATCCCACGGTGACTTGGCGTGGGTCGTTCGCGCAGAAAATCACGCCAATGGCCGTGGCACCAAGCTCCACGCAGCATGCAGCTTGGGTGGCGGCGGTCAGCCCTGAAATTTTAACGTGCACCATGCCGCTTTCGATTTGACGCGATTTCCGCGTTAGCGGCTCCGGTGCGGTCCTCAAAGCCAGAAGAGGCTGTTCCGGTCCGCTCCTCGCCGCCGCCTTGAACTCGCGTCAACTTGAAAGCGGTCTTAGCGTGCTAACCCGCAAGCTTCAGCAGTTTTCTGACTACCCCGACGAGCATTGGAGCTTGAATTGGTTTCGTGATGTACGCGTTCGCCCCGAGCGAAAGAGCGCGCTGGCGATCTTCGTTGGCGCGTTCGGTTGTAATGACGAGGATAGGGACGTTCTTGTGCGTGGCATCCGCACGGACGTGGTGAACAAGTTTCAGACCATCCATGATCGGCATGTTGATGTCCGTCACGATGATGTCAAACTTTGCTGTTTTAAGCTTGCGAAGGCCATCAACGCCATCGTTGGCTTCGGTGATGCTCAGATTCGGAACGCGCGACAGCGCGAAGACGATAAGCTTTCGCATCATCGTCGAGTCCTCGACAACGAGGCTGTGAAGCGTCTCAGACGAGTTGGAATGTCTCGAGGTCGACACGGCGTATCTGAAGAAAGCTACACCGGCTTTTGCGAAACGCTCGCAACATTCTCCGTGCTGTTCAATGCCGAGATCCCCCCACATTTACGGTGCCTTCCTCCACCGAAGGAAGTTCGCCCTCATCGGGTACGCTGCTCGGCATATTGATCTTCAGCCCTGCTCTATCCACGCACGGAGCTCGCTGCCGAGTACGCGCGGTGCTTGGCGTAGAGCCTCGATGTTCGCGCTTCCGGTAAGAAGCATGGCGGCGCGGAGCTCGGTTTCTACACACTCGAAAAGTGCGCGCACTTGTGCTGGCCCGCCAGTAGACAAGGCGTGGAGGGCAGGGCGAGCAATGCCGACAGCATTGGCACCGAGTGCGATGGCGCGAGCAACGTCGAGGCCCGTGGCAATGCCGCCTGTGGCGATGATTGTTCGAAAACCAAGCGGCGCGAGCATGCCAACGCTTGCGCCCGTGGGAATGCCCCAATCCCAAAGGGCTTGCCCAATGGCCGCGGCTTGTGTGTTGGCCTCGGCCTCGGCGCGCTTCGTCTCGACAGCGACCCAGGACGTGCCACCCGCGCCTGACACGTCGACGTGAGTGACGCCAACACTGCGAAGGCGCGCTCCCACACTACGCGACAGCCCGCACCCGGTTTCTTTGACGACGATGGGGACGCCAAGCTCACGAACGAGCCGGCCAATCGTTTCGAGCCCGCCGGTGAAGTCGCGATCGCCATTGGGTTGCACGAGCTCCATCGCTGGATTGAGGTGTATGCAGAGTGCATCGGCTTCGATGCTCGTAACGAGCGACGCGATCTGCTCTGTGGTCATTTGCTTGGCCTGCACGACTCCGAGGTTGCCAAGAACGAGGGTGCTCTTGGCAACCTGACGCACAGCATACGTGCTGGCCGTGTCGTCGTGCACGTGCATGGCGCGTTGGCTTCCGAGACCAAAGCCGTAGCCTCGCTCTTCGGCGATCTCGGCCAGCTCTCGGTTGATGCGTGTCGCTTCATGCGTGCCGCCTGTCATGGCAGCGATGACGATGGGCGCACGAAGATGTTTCCCGAGGATGGTCACATCCGTGTCAATCGCACTTGCGTCGATATCTGGCAGAGCGTTGTGCACGAGCCGTACATCTTCGAGCAATGTCGTTTTGCTGCGGAACGCGATCTCGCCCGCTTCGCACAACTTGAGATGATCGAATTTGCGCTGTGCAATGCGGTTCATCCGGCAGTTCCAGTCCAAACGAAGATTGACGGAGGCCTGAGCCGCCCGTAAGACTAGCGCGAAGATTGGCAGAATTCAGCGGACCTTTTTCGGCAGAGTCGGTCGAGGACCGAGGGGCATTTTTTGTACTGCTCAGTGCAGTACAACGCGACGTCGACCGCGCGCTTGCAACATGGCTGAAGCCGCGCGTGGCAGCCGCAGCGCAGATCGGTGACGATGTTCTCGCAGCGGCCGAGGCCGTTGAACACCTCGCGCTTCGGGGCGGCAAGCGAATGCGCGCGGCGCTCATTGCAGCAGCCTATGCCTCATGTCAAAAAGGCGCTTCGAGCCATGTCGATGATGACAACACGCGTTGGGCTGGAGCGCTTCTTGCCATGGTCGCCATCGAGCTATTGCAAGTCTACCTCTTGATTCACGACGACTGGATGGACGACGACGAGGTTCGGCGCGGCGGGCCAGCGGTCCATGTCGTCCTGCGCAATCGACTTGGCACGAAGCGCCTCGGCGATGTGGCCGCCATCTTGGCTGGCGATCTCGCGTGCGGCTACGCGCAAGCCGCCTTGCTCGAAACCACGCTGCCTGCCGAACATGTCCTTCGTGCGGCACGCGCGTTTGCACAAATTCAGCAAGATGTGGTCAAAGGGCAAATCGCCGAAATGCACTCTGCACGGAGATCTTGCACGCCATCCACCTCGCCCTGCACCTCGGTCGATGCCACGGCTTTGCCGAGCGTCGAGACAATCCACTCGCTAAAAACCGCGAGCTACACCGTTACGGGACCTCTTGTCGTGGGGGCACTGCTTGCGGGTGCCAACGACGCGCGCGTCGCCGAGCTCGAGCGCTTCGGGCGGCCGCTCGGCATTGCCTTCCAGCTTCGCGATGATCTGCTTGGAGTGTTTGGCAATCCTGCTTTGACCGGTAAGCCAATTTGGAATGATCTTCGCCAAGGCAAGCGCACGGCTCTTGTCGACGAGCTTCGCGACGACGCGGCGGCGCAAATCGAGCTTGCACGTGTGCTAGGCAACGCCAATGCACAGCACGGCGAGATCGAGGCACTCGTTCACACCATGGAAGCGAGCGGTGCTCGTGCCCGCGTCGAGGCGCGCCTGCAAGAGCTGCTTGGTGAAGCGCGTCGTGCGCTCGGGGCCATGAGTTTCTCGTGGGGCACGGGGGACATGGCGCGCGCCTGGCTTTCGGGGGCAACTTTTGCGCTTGGGGAGCGATCGACATGAGGCGTGCGATGGCCTGCGGCAAGGTGATTCTTTTCGGCGAGCATGCCGTCGTTTACGGCGTGCCCGCGCTTGCCGTAGGCATCGACCGGGGGGCGTGGGCTGACGCCACTTGGGCCTCGCCAGGCACGCCGGGCGCAAGTTCGCTTCATGTTCATGGTTGGGACATCACGGTGACCGACGACGTCGATGACGAGGGGCTCCCGCTCGCTCGTGCATTGCGCGACATCCTTCGTGTAACGCGAGCAGCAGCAGCTGTTGCTGCTGCGCAAGAACAGCCAACAGGTCCGGTAATGGTGCAGGCGGGTGCCGACTTGCCTCCGGGCGGTGGTCTTGGATGTTCCGCGGCGATCGGCGTAGCCGTTGCGCGCGCGCTCGATCCGATCGCTGAAGACGGAGCCATTGCCGAGCGTGTCAACGCCTGGGAGCGCGTGTTTCACGGCAACCCGTCGGGCATTGACGCAGCGGTATCTGCCATGGGCGGATGCGTTCACTTCGAGCGCTCGAAAAAAGCGCGAGAGGCGCGAGAATCGAAGCCGACCATCCGTCGCGTGCATCTTGCACGGACATTGCTTTTGTGCATCGGTCATAGCGGCATCGCTTCGAGCACCAAGACAATGGTGCAAGCCGTTGCACGACTTCGCGATCGCCACCCAAAAACGACGCACAAGGCGTTTGAAGCGATTTCTGCGCTCGTCAAAAGCGCGCGCCTCGCGCTCGAAGCCGGCGATGTTCGCGCAATCGGTCAGCTGCTCGATCTCAACCAGGTGCTCTTGTCTGGCCTCTTTGTCTCCACGCCGGAGATTGAGCAGATGTGCACACTGGCGCGCGCGGCCGGGGCCGAAGGCGCGAAGCTCACCGGTGCAGGCGGCGGTGGTTGTGTGGTGGCGATTGTCGAAGACACAGCGCGCGGTGAAGCCGTTCTCGAGGCGTGGAAGCGCGAAGGCTACGACGGCTTTCTGACGCGCGTTGCGCCGGTTGCGGCAAGCGTCGGCAGAGACGCGGCGCTGCCACGGGCAGTGCAGGGTTCGGTATGAGGTCGGCGACGGCTTCGGCCCATCCGAACATCGCGCTCGCAAAGTACTGGGGCAAGTGCCCGGGCAGCGCCAATGTGCCCGCTGTACCGAGCCTGTCGGTAACGCTTTCCGGCATGTCGACGACGACCACGGTATCGTTCGACGATACCCTTTTGCACGACGAGCTCGTGATCAACGACGCACGAATGGGGGGCCGCTCGCTCGCCCGCGCATCCGCGCTGCTCGACGTGGTCCGCGCCGAGGCGAACATGACCGCGCGCTCTGCGCGCATCGTGTCGAAGAACGATTTTCCAACGGCCAGTGGGCTGGCGTCGAGTGCATCAGGGTTTGCGGCGCTGGCGCTCGCAGCGGTTCGCGCGGCGGGCCTTGATTGGTCGCTGTCCCAAGTCAGCGATTTGGCGCGCCGAAGCTCGGCGAGCGCGGCGCGTAGCTTGTTCGGGGGTTTCGTGGAACTCGATGGGGGCGAGGGTGGTGAGGGTGGCGTGGCGTGCGCTCGCCCCATCGCGAGCCCTGATTCGATCGATCTGCGTGTGCTTGTTTGCGTGACGGCAGAAGGTGCGAAGTCCATCTCGTCGACATGCGGCATGCGCATGACCCAAGAAACAAGCCCGTACTACGACGCATGGCTTGTGCACGCTCGGCGCCTCTTCGTGCAAATCCGCAGCGATCTACTCGCAGGTGATTTTCATGCCGTTGGCGAGGGCGCCGAAAAAAGCGCGCTTGGCATGCATGCATGCGCCATGGCTGCCGGAATCGTGTACGTAACCGGCGCCACCCTTGCCGCACTCGCCGAAGTTCGGGCCATGCGTGCCGAAGGCATCGACGCATACGCCACGATCGACGCTGGCCCTCATCTCAAGTGCCTTACAACTTCGCGATCGATGCATGATGCAAAAGAAAGACTTTTGCGCGTGCCGGGTGTTCTGCGCATCGTGGAAACCTTGCCGGGCGAGGGCGCTTGCATCACCCAAGAAAGCCTTGGCCAAGAAAGCCCTGCCCAAGGAAAACCTGGAAGATGAAGGCATTTGCGCCGGGCAAGCTCGTTCTCACGGGTGCCTACGCCGTGCTAGAAGGCGCGCCCGCAATCGTCGTTGCAACGAGTCGTGGCGTAGTGGCCGATGCTACTTGTCACGCGGCTTGTCCCACGCCCGAAGTCCGCGCTGCCCTTGGCAACACGCCTGCGCCTTTGGTCAACGCCTCGGCTCTCTTCGATGGCGATCGCAAACTCGGGCTCGGCGCGAGTGCCGCCATTCTCGTGGCGTCGCTTGGGGCGGTTGCCATCCGTAACGGCATACGCGATTTGACGAGCGAGCGGTTTCGGAGCGCGCTTTTTTTTCGAGCGCAGAAGGCCCACGCCGAAGCGCAACGCGGGGGAAGCGGCGTCGACGTTGCCGCAAGCGTGTTCGGTGGCGTGCTTTGCTACACGATGGGTGCGCTTCCCGTGCGCGTGGCGCTTCCCCCCGGCATTGAGCTAACGACGTTCGCGTGCCAGAACAGCGCGCGCACAACCGACCTTCGCGCGCGCGTCGATGCGCTTCGGGTGTCGAATCGGGCTATGCATGTTGCCCATCTCGGAGATCTTGCACGCATCGCCGAGGGCGCTGCCGCCGCTATTTCTGCGGGCGATCGCCGTGCGTTCATCGCGAGTGTGGCAGATGCCGCGAGAAGCCTTGGGCGTCTCGGTGCGGCTTGCGGGGCACCGATCGTTCCGCCGGGGCTCGAAGGTCTCTCCGAGCTTGCGGCGCGCGAAGGCGGTGCATTTTGCGTGTCGGGCGCTGGTGGAGGGGATGTTGCTTTCTTCGTGGGCGCGCGCCCGCCCCGCGCGGTGCTCGAGCGCGCAGCAGCGCTAGGTCTAACTGCCATGGACATGACGTTCGACGAGAAAGGATTGAGGGCTTTGCCACCCTACGCAGCACAAGCCGCGACGGACTTGGCGGCTCGAACATGATGAAGATGCGCACTTCGCAACTTCCAGGTTTGTACAAAGTGACGGTCGACGAACGGCAACGCCTGGTGGGCGAGGCCACGGGCATCGCTGCCACGCAAATCGCCACGGCGCTCGCCTCCGGCGGGCTCGACGCCGCGACAGCCGACAAATTCGTCGAAAATGTGCTCGGCGTTTACGCGCTTCCTTACGGCGTCGCACTCAACGTGTGCATCAACGACCAAGAACGGGTCGTGCCCATGGTTGTCGAGGAGCCAAGCGTGGTTGCTGCTGCCTCGAGCGCCGCGAAGATGGTGCGCGCAGGCGGCGGTTTCCATGCCGAAATCGACGATCCGCTCATGATTAGCCAAGTGCAGATTACACACGTCAAGAATGCTTCTCTCGCGACCTCGCGCATTCTGAGCGAAAAGGCGGAGATCCTCACGAGGGCCAATCGCGCAGCGCCGGGTCTTGTTTCCCGCGGCGGTGGCGCGCGCGATCTCGAAGTGCGCATGCTGGGCGAGCCGAAAGACGAGATGATCGTCGTGCACATCATCGTCGACTGCCGCGACGCGATGGGTGCCAATCTCGTCAACACGATTGCCGAAGCCGTTGCCGACCGGCTCGCCGAGCTCGCCGTTGGCAAGGTAGGCTTGCGCATTTTGTCGAACCTTTGCGACAAGCGTTGCGTGCGCGTGTGCTGCCGCGTTCCGGCCAAAGTGCTTGCGACCGAGCATATGGACGGCCAAGCCGTCATCGACGGCATTGTCAATGCGTCGCGCTTTGCCGAGCTCGATCCGTATCGCGCAGCAACGCACAACAAAGGCATCATGAACGGCATCGATGCTGTCGTCATCGCTACGGGCAACGACTGGCGTGCGGTCGAGGCAGGCGCGCACGCATTCGCCGCGCGGTCGGGGCGTTACTCTCCGCTGTCTATCTGGCGCCGCGATGGCGATTCGCTCATTGGCACAATCGAGCTACCACTTGCTCTTGGCACGGTGGGTGGAACCCTGCGTGTCCACCCGAGCGCGCGCCTTTCGCTCAAGATGATGGGTGTCACCGACGCCGGCGATCTTGCAAAAGCTGCTGCGTCGGTGGGGCTTGCGTCAAACCTTGCGGCGGTGCGTGCGCTGGCAACCGACGGGATTCAGCGAGGGCATATGGCGCTGCATGCACGTGCGGTTGCCGTTGCGGCTGGCGCTGCTGGGCGCGATGTCGAGCGCGTTGCCGCGATGATCGTCGAAGCGCGCAACATCACGGTCGAGGCGGCTTGTCAGGCTCTCGCCGTACTTCACGTTGACGGGCCCGACGACCATCGAGATGAAGCCATCGCCGAAGCGTGACGCACCCATGCGCCCTGTTCTAGAGACCTCTTTCAAGTTGACGCGAGTTCAAGGCGGCGGGGTGGCGCACGTCTCTCGTGACGTTCTAACGGAGTTGGCGTAGCGTGCCGCGCGTGACAGATTCTGGGGATCCCCACCGTGATCTCGCGGGTGTTCTGCACGATGTCTCGAATGCGCTCACCGTTTTGCTCGGATGGGTGGGAGAGGCTCGCACGCCAGGCGCTTCCGAAGAAATGGTCGCGTATGCGCTAACGGTCATCGAAGAGCGCGCGCGCGTTGCCAGGGATCTCGCGCGGCGTGCGATTGGCGAGGTACGCCTTGACGAGCAGCGGCAGATCGGCGCTGTTATCAGAGAAGTCACCGGCGCTTTGCGGGTCGAAGCCGCGCGCAAAGGAACGCGCCTCGTCGTTTCCGGATGCGAAGCTACGGCTATGATTTCTGGTTCGCTCGATCTCGCGCAGATCCTCACGAACCTTGTGTTGAACGCAATCGCGCACGCACCAAGCGGCACGCCTGTCGAAGTCACCGTTGGGGTGGGGGCTGAGTACTGCACCCTTGTCGTTTCCGACGAAGGCCCCGGCATTCCTGCTTCGCGGCAGCAGTCGATCTTCCACGGCGACTCGCTCCGACCTGGTGGCACCGGTGTTGGGCTTCGCCACTCGCGTGCACTCGCGCGGGCTGCGGGCGGCGAAGTCGACTTTGTGAAATCGACGGGCGATGGGCAAAAGGGCGCAAGCTTCCGCGTTCTTTGGCCGCGCGCCGACGCGGTTGCCGAGCCGCCCTCACCAACACCACGTGCGTCCGATCTCGAAGGATGGAGCATTCTGCTCGTCGAGGACGACGATGCGGTCATCCAGCTGCTCAACGCAACTCTGCAAGCGCGCGGAGCCTCGGTCACCGTCGCATTGAATGCCAATCAACTTTCGGCGGCTCTTGCCGAACAAGCTTATCGCGCGGTGCTCATCGATTTGTCGCCTATTGCGGAAAATCCTGACCGTGCGCTCGCCGACATTCGCTCAAGATTACCGCAGGCGAAAATTCTCCTTATCACCGGAAACGTTGATGCCTTGCCAGCTACGTTTTCGGATCACAACATTGAACTTGTTCGTAAGCCGTTTGACATGGGCGAAGTCATTCGCGTTCTTCGATCACCGCTTTCGATTTGACGCGATCTCTTCGTTGGCGGCTCCGGTCCGGTCCTCAAAGCCGAAGCAGGCTGTTCCGGTCCGCTCCTCGCCGCCGTCTCGACCTCGCGTCAACTTGAAAGCGGTCTACTCAATTCGATTTGACGCGTCCTTCTTGACGAAGGGATGGGCGCATACTATTCGGCGCTTTCAATTCGCGAAGGTGGCGGAATTGGCAGACGCACTAGCTTGAGGTGCTAGCGGGTAACACCGTGCGGGTTCAAGTCCCGCCCTTCGCACTGTAAACTCTTGAAATTGTTGAGGGAGCCAGGCCAAAAAGCCAAAACTCCGCCAGAATCGGGAGCGGCTTCGAGAAGGTCGTCTGGCAGGGCAGGGAAGGGAAGGGCTTGCCGTGAAGTTTCAGGGCATCCGGTCCTTCCTTTGCGTAGTGGCTCCACGTTGTCTCCGGCGACTTGTGCCCGGCCCACTTGGCAAGAAGCCATGAGTCGGTGCCGAGCATCGCGTGCCACGAGCATCCGGTTGTCCTCCAATTGCGAAAGTCGAATGGCATGTGATCGTCGTCGCCTTCGAGCAGCACGGGATCCGTGATGCCTGCGGCGAGAAGAAAGCGCCGTGACATTGCAGCGTTTTTCTCTACGTCGCGCGTGCTCGTTGCGAGCGGGACGAGCGCCGTCTCCGGTGCCTTCCCGTGGCACATAATCTTCAGCAGCGGGACGAGGTTTGGATGGATTGGCACATCTCGAACCGCCGTCTTGGTCTTCGGTCGCTTCGTCACGCCTGTCCGCACTTGCAATGCGCGCCGGACGCGGAGCCTCATCGTTTCCCAATCGACGTCACCGCAACGCAGCCCATACAGCTCCTCGGGTCGCACGAACGTGTAGGCGGCAATGACGAAGAGGCGGACCCAATCAATGACGTCGGCCACTGGCAGGCCGTCGACGTGGCGCACGGCAAGAACTTTGCGGAAGTGCGACGGCATGAGCGGCTGACGCCCGCGGCTATCCTCAGCCTTTTCCGCGGTCGTAACGGGTGGCTTGATGCCAAGCGCCGGACTCGCACTCGCAGGGCCGACGCGCACGCTCGAGTAACGCGGATCGTCGTCGGTGAAGGCTCGCGACAAGGGGGCTTTGACCAAGTCGCTCCAAAGGTTCGCGCGCGTTTCGCGCTGATCTTCGTCGCGGCTGCTTGGGTGAGCCCGTTGCGTAACGCGATGATCCGCTCAGGCTTCACCTTCGTTAGCGGCGCTGTACCAATGTATGTCATCCTGACCGTGCAACCTGACAATGCACGAGGTACTCTCGACTCGGTGCGATCATGTTGAGCAACGACCTAACCGCGCAGATCAACGGGGTGCTTGGTGGCAGCGATCCGTATTTCGCCGCTGCAGACTTCGCCGTGACGTCGTCGCGATCCAAAACTAGGAACGGCACCCCGGGCGGCGAAGTGCAGATCGTGTATCGGCATCTTTCCGACTGCAACTTCACAGCGCTCATTCCCGGTGAGAAAACCAAGAACGAACAGCAGTATGACCCCGACTACGACATCACCGTGCGCACTCGACCGGGCCGCGCTCTGCGAGAGGAAATGTTGCGGGTGCGTGGAACGTCTTATCTGCTCCGCGAAATCGCGGAGTGGCTGACGATCGTAAAAACCGAGGCGAGCGCAATCCCTATCAATCGTGAAATGGAGCGTCAGCGTGCGCGCATCGACGAAGTTGCGGCGCGGTTCGATACCATAGAAGACGAATACCTTACTCGCGAAGAAGCCGAAGCGTTGAGCGAACGTCTTACGACACTCGAAGGGCAGTTTGAGGCGAAGATCGTCGAGATGACGCGCGACGAACAGGAACGCGAGAAGCAGTTAAAGCACCTGCATGCCGAATTGGAGACACTCCGCGGCCAGCTTCAGACGTTCACCAAGTCTGGTATCGTACGACGGATGATGGCGACGATCTTCAAGATCGGGCGGAACCCCGCGGTGCAAAAACTCGCGCTCGAAGCTGCAGAGAAGGGCATTGACAAGTTGCTACCGCCGCACAGTGGGTGAGCCGTTTGGCGTCGAGCCACACGATGTTGCTCGCACTCAGCGCGTTGCCAAGTGCGGAGTGTTTCCGCGAGCTGTACGCAGCTGCCGAGTGTCGAGATCACGATTGAGACGCTCGCCGTGGAGCTAGTTTGGCCAGGAGCTGCGCTGCCTTCGAGAGACTCCCTCCATACGCAGCGAGCCACGCAGGCTCGGCGCCAAGGACGACGCTCAACCACGCGGTGTCCGTTCCCTCTCGCCCGCCATGTTGAGACTGGATTCCGTCGCCCGCACGCCACCGCCGGATGATCTCGGTCTTCGGAATCACCCAGCAGTGCGCATCGAACGGACTGACGCCGAGGCAGATAGCAAATTCGTAATTCTGATCGCGGAGTTGCTGAAACTTATAGCCTCCGCTCTTCCACAGTGTGGAGAACTTAATCTCTGCCCGGTGATCGTTCACGAGACGATCTGCGTCGCTGTCGGGGGACCGTGTTACGTCAAAGTCCTTCGCCGCCAACCAGCCAGCGATCAGCCGTTCGCCAATCGTGCCCACCTGTCTCGAGGGACGGGTTTTTATCCATGCAAAGGGACTGGCTCGCCATGCAACATCTTCTCCTGCATAGTCGACTTGCAGTGTGGCGGAGATCATCGCCAGGGCTTGGATCTCAGGATCGGTGATGGTTCCCGACACGGTGCTCCATCAAAACAGGCTCGCTTGGCCGTTCTTCAATATGTCCCGAGACACTGTGTGCATACACCGAGCATGAGCACTGCTGTTGCTGTCGGTTGCAGTTGCTGTCGACCCGACCTGCTTGCTCATGTGCTTCGAGATTGGCTCTTCGCTCTCCACCAAAGTGGGGGCGAATCGTTCGAGACGCCGAGTCATGACGGCGATGGCTTCGGGGTTGTTGTCGATGAGGATGACGTCGCGGCCCAAGGTTGCGCCCGCTTCGCCCAAAGTTCCGCTGCCCGCGAAGAAGTCTAAGAGCGTGTCGCCGGGGCGAGAATGCACCTTCACGATTCGGTTGATCACACCGAGCGGTTTTTGCGTCGGATAGCCTGTTTTCTCACGCCCGTTCGGACTCACGATCGTGTGCCACCACGTGTCGGTCGGTGTTTTTCCGCGCGCTGCCTTCTCTTCTCCGACGAGATCTGGAGCCATGTAAGGGATGCGATCCATCTCATCGAAGTTCCAGCAGTAGCGGCTGGGATCTTTCGCGTACCAAAGGATGTTGTCATGCTTGGCTGACCATTTGCTCGTCGAGCGCGCGCCGTAGTCGTACGCCCAGATAATCTCGTTGATGAAGCACTCGCGCCCGAAGATCTCGTCGAGCAAAACCTTCGCGTAGTGCACCTCCCGATAGTCGAGATGGAGAAAGAGGCTCCCATCGCCCGCTAACACGCGGTGCGCTTCGACCAACCTGGGTTCAAGGAATTCGATGTAGTCATCGAAGCGGTCCGCGAACGCTCTCGTTCCGATCTTGGTCGTTCGGTATCGCTTCCCTTGAAAGCCGGTTCTGTCACCGCGGTCGTCTCGCTCCGTTCGGATCTGCGTGCGAGCCTGCGATTTGCCAGTGTTGAAAGGCGGGTCGACGTAGATCAGGTTGATGGCTCCACCCTTTAGCCCACGAAGCACAGGGAGGTTGTCGCCCGCGTGAATTTGGATTGCTCCGGACCGCTCGATGGACACCGGACTAAGCGTGGAGGCCGCTGGTCTCGACGGCCTGGGAAGGCGCCGTATGGGCTCCTCGTTGCTCTGCACCTCTCCAACGCCGAATACGTACCGCATTCCTCGGCGTACACCCGTTGTCTTGACCGTGACGTCGCCGACTCGCCCTCCCGCCAATACGATTTGTTGTATCTCAGAGAAATCGCTCTCGGCCGTATCGCTCCTCGTGCGCCCAAGAACCTCTAGAAGTTCGCCTTTTGCATACGGCTTACCGGGAATCAGAACCAATTCGCGAAGCAAGCGCTCAAGTTCTTCGACCAGCCCGGACATTGGATACCTCAGAATAGACATTAGTTCAGGTCCTACCTCGACGACACGGACATTTTGCGCGTAGCCTGAACAGGGTTGGGCGTTCTGCGGATGAAGACTTCGCTACGACAACTTCCGTATCGGCTCCCAGTCGAGGATGGACGCGAGCAGGGTCGCGAGATGGTCTCGAGCTAATCTGCAAGCGCCCGCTGCTCAGGACGGCAGGTCTTCGCCGTTTCAGCCTGGTCGATCAGCTGGCCGAGCTTCCAATTCTCAGGGGAACTCTTGAGGAAGTCCCTTTTCCACTCCCCAGCGTCTTTGGCCGGCATTGAGATGGCGACAAGGGCTGCCTCGAGTAGCGCACCGCAAAGCACGCAGATGGCGCTCGGATGCCGCTCATCAGAAAGGGAGTTCATCTCGCACAGCGTCGACGTCCACCATCCTGCGAAACCTGTCCATCCTTGCTTCGTCAAGAAGCGCCCAAACCTGGCAGTAGGGGGCTCGGACGCAACGTGAGTATTCGCTCGCAAAGCAAAAACATCACGCACCGCGGGTAGTAGCTCTGCGGCAAGCGTCCCTATTGGGAGTTGGTCGCGAGCGACGGTTAGTGTGTCGGTGTTGTATTTGGGCCACGATCGGCCGTGCCTGCAGTAGCTGTCGTCTTTCCTTTCCACCCGTCCCCATCGGACGACGAAACCGAGCGCATGATCGATCTTCTCCGCTTGAATCGTTGCGCAGCGTGCGTGGATCACGTGGAGCTCGACACAGGCGTCACGCCCCTCCTCGTTCTCTAGCTCGTCGAACATCGTCCCGAGCGTATTGAGAGCCGCCGCCGGACGTACCTCGTTGGGCAGGTTCATTTGCGGTAACGTCGCGGCCGTCCCCATCATCGAATATGAGTCGAGACGCATGCGCTCATCCAAGCCCTGACAAGTATGGAAGAAGTGAAGCACGTCTCGAAACGTCCCAACGCCGATACCTTCCCGGCCAACGACAACCTGCTGTAGCTCGACGACACTCAGCCCAGGATCGAATGGCTGGGCAGCAATCGCAGCAAGCAGAGCAGCTTCAATAGTTTCGCGCGCTCTCATGATCAGGTCCATGTTCATGTTGTGACCCACGCTCATCGGGAGCTTGCAGTTCGTCAAGGGATGGTTTTGGGGACGAACTGGTCCAGTCTCACTCTGGGCGCACTATTCAGAAGAAGATGTTCGAGATCCTGCGCAAGCTGCTCGATGTCGCGCGTCCCAACGCCAGTCCACCACAGTGCTCGGCTCATGAGCGCCTTCGGTTTGCGAGATCGAATACCCCGAGGCCGGCTTTGGCGTACTCTTCAGCACCTTGAGTGGTGCTGGTACACTCGCCAGTCGCCGCGCCTCGAGCTCTTTGGCGAGCTGCGCGACGACATCCCATCGCTGAGTGACAGCGGCGCCTTCAAACGCTCTACACGAGAACTGCTTCGACGTCGACCGGTTCCCGTTTTGCTGGTTGAGATTTGGGTTTATGTGGAGCCCGTTCCTCCGCGGCAAGAACAACGCGACGAACAGCACGAAATGGAACCGCGGATTCCAAATCGTGCGCGGTCGTGCTCGTCGAATTGCACAAAAGGGAACCATAGGTTACGTTTTGTGAGTGCTCCGCTCCGACACCAGCGGACCGGATTGGAACCGGCTGTTCGAAATCGCCTCTGGCCAGGCCGGCTATTTCACGACCAAACAGGCTGCAGAAGCAGGTTACTCGACACATCTCCTACGAAAGCACATTCATGCGGGCCGTGTCACCCGTTCTAGGCGCGGCATCTACCGGCTCGTTCACTTCCCACCGAGCGAGCACGAAGAGCTGGTCACCGCATGGCTTTGGTCTGAGCAGGTTGGTGTCATCTCGCACCAAACCGCGCTCGCCCTTCACGAGCTCTCCGACGTACTGCCTGCGCATGTTCACCTCACGCTCCCCGCCGCGTGGGGCAAGCGTCGCTTCCGTGTACCGCCCGACGTGGTGCTGCATCACGCGGACGTTCTGCCCGAAGACCGCACGTGGTTTGGCGCGGTTCCGACCACGAACCCGCGCCGCACACTCTGCGACTGCGCGAACAATGGGCTCTCCCCCGAGCTGCTTCGGCAAGCCGCACAGCAGGCTCTTCGTCGAGGACTCGTTGCGCGAAACGAGCTTGGCGACGTCGACCGCGCGCTCGCGTCCTTCGGAGGACTGGGAACATGAAGCCGGCTCGCACGTACAGCTCGCCTGAGACCTTCAAGCAAGCGCTGGAGCAACGGCTCAAGACCTCGTCAAAGAGCGGTGCGGACTTCGCGCGACGAAGGCAACTTCTCGTCTTCGATCGCTTCCTCGCACGCATCGTCGCGACCGTCGGCGATGCAGCAACGCTCAAAGGCGGGCTCGTCCTCGAGCTACGTCTCGACCGCGCGCGCACGACCAAAGACGTCGACCTGCGCATGGTCGGCTCGCCTGACGAGCTGCTCGCGAAGTTGCAACAGGCCGGGCGCCTCGCCCTCGGCGACTTCATGACCTTCGAAGTCGTACCGGCCGCCGACGAAATACTGAATGATGCAGTCCAGTACGACGGGCTCCGTTTCCGAGCGGAGTGCAGGCTTGCGGGCAAACTTTATGGCCAACCTTTCGGCGTTGATGTCGTGTTCGGCGATCCAATCTTCGGTCCGCCCGATGTGGTCGTAGCGAAGGACGTCCTCGCGTTTGCGGGCATCGCACCGCCCACTCTGCGGCTCTACCCGATTGAGACGCACATCGCCGAGAAGCTCCACGCGTACACGATGCCGCGCACGCGCCCGAACTCGCGCGTGAAGGATTTGCCAGATCTCGCGCTTCTCGCGTCGGCACAGGAGCTCGACGCCAAGCGACTTCGCACAGCGCTCGAACAAACCTTCAAGTTCCGTAAAACCCACGTACTGCCCGGCGAGGTGCCTGTGCCGGCTGCGTCTTGGACCACGCCTTACGCCGCGTTGGCGCGTGAAGATGGTCTCCGTTGGGCGACGCTCGACGATGTGACGATGGCGACCAAGGCGTTTCTCGACCCACTGCTCGCCGGCGCTCTTGACGCCACATGGCTTCCTTCGGAGTGGCACTGGCGTTGAGTCGTCCATCTGCGTTGTGCCCCCCGTGCCCCCCAATCGACGACTTTGGGCGCCCTTCGGCAGCTTCTTCGACCCAACAATTTCAGCTATTTGCCGATGTAGAAGAAAGCCCTTGTCATCTTGAGGTGCTAGCGGGTAACACCGTGCGGGTTCAAGTCCCGCCCTTCGCACTGTAAACTCTTGAAATTGTTGAGGGATCCAGGCCAAAAAGCCAAAACTCCGCCAGAATCGGGAGCGGCTTCGAGAAGGTCTTGTGGCAGGGCAGGGAAGGGCTTGCCGTGAAGTTTCAGGGCATCCGGCCCTTCCTTCGCGTAGTGGCTCCACGTTGTCTCCGGCGACTTGTGCCCGGCCCACTTGGCAAGAAGCCATGAGTCGGTGCCGAGCATCGCGTGCCATGAGCATCCGGTCGTTCTCCAACTGCGGAAGTCGAATGGCATCAGATCCTCACTTCCTACCACGAGCTCGACGCGGTCGATGCCGGCGAGCTTCACGTGCCGGCGCGTCTGATCCGCGAGCCGCTCGAAGAGGCGTGCGCTTCCGATGAGCGAGATGATGCGTTCGTCGTCGCTCGCACGCTCTTCGTACATCGCCTTAAGCAGTGGCATCAGATTTTCGTGAATGGGGACTTCGCGCACGCCGGCGTCGCTCTTCGTGCCTGACTTCTCTTCGCCGCTGCGCACGTCGAGTTTGCGACGGATGCGAACCTCGCGCGCCTCCCAGTCCACATCGGTCCAGCGGAGCGCGTAAAGCTCCTGCGGCCACAGGTAAAGGTAGGTGGCGAGCGCGTAGAGTCGGCGCGCGTCGATCGAGATCGCGTCACACGCCATGAGCCGGGCGAATTCGTGCGGGTACATGGGCTGCCGCTCGCGGCGGTCTTCGCCGAGTTGATCTTTCGTCACTGGCGGCTTCACGCTCGTCACAGGATTCGCGCTCGATGGCCCGACGCGCACCGAAGAATAGCGGGGATCATCGTCGGTGAACGCACGAGAGAACGGCGCCACGATGATGTCACTCCACATGTTCATGGCTCGCTTGCTCGAGATCGATCCGGCCAAAACGGCGTTTGTCATCGCATCACTCTTGCCTCGCGTGGACATAGAGTTCGGCGCGCTCGCGTGCCGTCTTTCCACCCGCGGGCGTGCTGTACTGGTCGGGCACGTCGATCCATTTGCGTGAGCCGTCGCCGAGGCGGATGCGACCGCGGAAGTAGATCGTTCCGTTTTTGCGCTTGAACGGCTCGCCGCTGCCGGTGCGAGGTGGGCCGCTCATCTTGACCCGTGTTTCAGCGTCGCAGGCGGCGGCGCATCGAGGCCAAACCGCATGCCGTATTTAATCCGCACGAGGGCTCGCACGAAGAAGGAGATCGACACATCGCTGTCGTCGCATATCCGATGCAGCATGTTCATCTCCTCGTCGGAGCACTTCGCGACGAGGTTTCGTTTCCGCTTCACCATGAGTGTTACATGCACCCTACTTCAATAGACCACTAGTCCGTTGGGAGTCCCCCGGCTTTGCCGGCGAGGCATTCGAAGTTTGACGTATCCGGGGG
>WQZB01000062.1 GCA_009780955.1 Polyangiaceae bacterium
ACCCTTGGCCGGAGACTCGCTTTGCAACCCGTTGACCCAAGGTGGGAGCCCGGTGCGGGAAATCCGCTCGCCGGGTTCTGTCCGGGGGGCGGCCCGAAAGGGCCGTCCCTACCGGGACCGGCGCGCCCCCTCAAGACAAGGGAACACTACTGGTTTCCGCGAAGCGGAAACGCGTAGCCCGGAACGAAGTTCCGGCAGTAGTGTTAGATTGCCTGCCTGCGCGCTGGTTCAATGGGCACTCGAGACGAGGTGGCGAGCGAAGGCAGCGAGGTCTGGCAGGTGGTGAACGAGGATTGCCTCCACGATCGCTAGGTCTAGGTGCGTGTAGTCGTGTACCGCGACGTTGCGGAAGCCGACCATCCTCTTCATCCGCTCTGCGAGGTCCGAATCCAACCGATTGGCTCTCACCAAGAGGTCGAATGCATGACGGCTCTCTTGCGGGATCCCGAGCGCGTGAATCCTGACGAGCCGCATGGCACCGTCGATCGCGCTCTCGCAGGCGCGTTGCAGATTCAGAATGATCGCGTCCTGCTTGGTTATGTTCGACAGGTTCTTCGTATCGCCGTCGAACTCCTCCGCGATGCGGGCGAGGCAGCGCTCGATGCTCGCAGCCTTGTTGAGCAGGACGTCATCCATGAACGGTGCCTCGCTCGGCGATGTCGAGGAGAATGTCTCGCCGTTCTTCATTGAGATGCGCGTACTCTGACAGCGCGCGCGTCTCGAAAGCGGCGCGTTCTCGTGGTGCCGCGTCATAGAGGACGAGTCCGTGCTCGAGCACCTGTACGCGCAGCACCGATGTCGTCGTTCTCATGTCCACGATGTCGACATCTCGGCCAAGCCTAGCCGCAACATGATGGGCAAGCTCCCAGCAAGTGACGCGCGCGAGCGGATATGGGCCGAGGATCGCAATATCGACATCGCTCGCTACTGTCGCATCGCCACGCTGAAACGATCCGAACCGGTAGATGGTGAACACGTCGGGAAAGTTCGAACGAACCGCATCGACGATATGCGATCCTTGCTCATCCATGACAGCACTGTAGCGCATCGTCGAGGAATCGGTACTCGTCGGGTCGGTCGTAGCCTCCCTACGCGCTGATTGCAGCGAGGTAGTGGAAGCCACGCGTAGCGCAGTGTAAGAACACGCGCAATGGCTGACAAATTGTGTACTCCTTCTAAGAGTACAATTACCTACCGCGAGGCGGGCGTAGATATCGAAGCGGGCGACGAGCTCGTCGAACGCATCAAGCCTTTTGCGAAGATGACGCGCACGGCGGAAGTTTTGGCAGACGTTGGCGGTTTTGCAGGCCTTTGCGCGCTGCCCAGCGGCGTTGCCGATCCGGTGCTCGTCAGCGGCACCGATGGCGTTGGCACAAAGCTCAAAGTTGCTTTCCTCACCGGCGTTCACAACACGATCGGCTTCGATCTCGTCGGTATGTGCGTCAACGACATCCTTACGACCGGCGCACGCCCGCTCTTTTTCCTCGATTACTTTGCGACCAGCAAGCTCGATGTCGCGGTCGGAGAGAGGGTCATCCAAGGCATTGCCGAGGCATGCCGCGAATCCGGCTGTGCGCTGCTTGGCGGCGAAACCGCGGAAGTGCCCGGCATGTACGCCGAGGGCGAGTACGATCTCGCGGGCTTCGCGGTGGGTGTCGTTGCACGCTCCAAAATCGTTGATGGCTCTCGCGTCGCCCCGGGCGACCAGGTCCTTGGTCTTCGGTCGAGCGGCCTTCATTCGAATGGCTATTCGCTGGCTCGTCGCGTCGTGCTCGAAGCCATGAAGCTCGATCTTTTCGCAAGGCCTTCGAAGCTCGAAGGCAAGACCGTCGCCGAAGCGCTGATGGCGCCAACGCGCTTGTACGCAAGGCAAGTGCAGGCCGTGATCGAGGCGGGCATCGACGTGCGTGCGATGAGCCACATCACCGGCGGCGGCCTTCCGGGCAATCTCCCGCGAACTTTGCCCGATGGCCTTGGTGTGCGTTTGAGCGCGCCTTGGAATCTCCCGGGGATTGTCCGCCTCATCGCCGAGTGCGTAGAAGTTACCGAACTTCGCCGTGTGTTCAACCTTGGCGTTGGCTTCGTTTTCGTTGTACCGAAGAGCGATGTGGCACGCACGACCGCGGCGCTTAGGGCAGTTGGTGAAGAACCCATGATTCTTGGCGAAGTGGTTCGCGTGCCGGCTGACACGGACTTCGAAGCACGAGTAATTTTCCCATGAACACGTTGTGGCGTACGCACTTCCGTGGCCGCGAGCCTCTTGTTCTCGGCGTTCTCGTCTCTGGTTCGGGAACGAACTTGCAGGCGATCATCGACGAAATCGATCGCGGATCCCTCAACGCAAAAATCGCCGTTGTCGTGTCGAATATCGCTTCGGCCAAAGCGCTCGACCGCGCGCGCACCGCAGGCATTCCAACGGTCGTTCTCGACCACAAGGCCTTTGCGGACCGCGCCGCCTTCGACACGAAGCTCGTCGAAACTCTCCTCGCTCACCACGTTACGTGCGTTGTGTTCGCCGGCTTCATGCGCATCGTCACAAGCGTGGTTCTTCGCGCATTCCCCAATCGCGTCGTCAACATCCACCCATCGCTTCTGCCCGCGTTCCCTGGTGTGAACGCCCAGGCGCAGGCCGTTGCTTACGGCGCTCGCTTGTCGGGTTGTACTGTGCACTTTGTTGATGAGGGCACCGACACCGGGCCTATCATCGCGCAGCGCGGCGTGCCCGTGTACGACGACGACGACGAAGCCTCGCTGCGTGAACGCATTCTGCGCAAAGAGCACGCGCTTTTGCCCACCGTACTGCAGTGGATCGCCGATGGGCGCATCGAGATTGACACGAGTGGCGATGGCACGCGCGCACGCGTGCGCCTGAAGCCTTACTCATGAACACGGGCTCGTCGAAGCACTACGACGTGGTTGTTCTCGGTGCCGGAATCGGTGCGCTTGCTGCGGCGGCGCTTCTCGCGCGGCGGTCGTGGCGCGTGCTCGTCGTTGGTCACGGCTACCGAAAATCCACCTACATGTACGATGGTGTTACGCTCTCGCGGCGGCCGTTTTCGTTTCTCACCGCGTCGTCGCCAGCATGGGGGCGTGTGCTCGTGGAACTGGCGCAGTCGCAAGTGTTTCGTCGCCGACTCGTTTCACTCGACCCCATGCTGCAAGTTCTCGGCGCGAATCTGCGACTCGACTTGCCGCCTGACACCGAGCTGTTCGCGCGCGAGATCGATCGCGAGTTCCCAGCGGTTCGTCGCATTGTCGACGATCTCTATGCTGAACTCGCGCGGACCAACGCGCTCGCCGACGCCGCTTTCGAGCGCGACGCGGTGTGGCCGCCTGGTAGCTTTTGGGAGCGCAGGGAAACCGAGCGCATCGTCGCGACGCTGCCGTACTTGCAAGGCTCCGCGCAGGATTTGCTCGCCGACTTCCCAATCGAACATGCCTATCGCGACGTCGTCACCATGCCTGCACGCTTCGCATGCGATCTTGCAGAAGGCGTTCCGCCGTTCGCCATGGCACGCCTGCACGGCGCGTGGACGCGAGGAGTGAGCAGCCTTGCGGGTGGTGAAGACGAGCTCGTCGAATTTTTGATCGAGCGCATTCGTGCGCATGGTGGCGATACGCGGCTTACCGATCGAGCCTCCAGTCTCGTGCACAACGGCAAAAAAGTCCTTGGCGTTTATGTCGATGGCGACGAAGCTCCCGTGGGCGTCACATTCGTCGTGTCCGACATGCCAACCGCGCAGCTGCTCGATCTCGCTCCTAATTTCACGCTACCACGCGCAAGTTTCCCTTCGGTTGAAACTCGGGAGAATCGCTTCGTTGTATCGATCGTTGTCCGTCCCGAAGGGATCCCCGAGCCGCTCGCGATAGAATCATTTCTTTTGCCAAAGCGTGGGCCCATGGTGCATCTGCAGAAGGCACGAGGCGGGGCACTCGACACCGTGCTACTCATCGCCGAAACGCTCGTAAAAAAGGGTGCGCCGCTCGATCAAGCCCGCGAGGCCGTGCTTGGAACGGTCTTTGAGTTTTTGCCGTTCGTCGAGCGTCACATGGTGATGTGCGACTCGCCGCACGACGGCCGGCCGCTCTGGGATTTCCGGGCAAAGGAAAAAGCGGAACGTGCGGAGACGGCGGAACGTGCGGAGACGGCGGAACGTGCGGGACAGGCGGAAGGAGCGGCACGGTGGGCAGGTAAGCGGGTAGGCAAGCCCTCTTGGGGGCTCTGGCCCACCCACGTCGATCGCGCCAACCTCCGTGCGTTTGGTGGGTCGCTCGAAGCCGAACCAATGATTGGGTGCTATCGCATGGCCGATGGCGATTTGCATGGTCTTGGCGCTGAGCCAATTCGCACGCCGCTTGGCAACGCCTTTGTGACGGGCCGAACCACGCTGCCGGCGCTCGGCCAAGAAGGCGAGCTTTTGTCCGCGTGGGGCGTGGCCCGCATCATCACGCGCACCGATCGTCGAAAAGAGAAAATGCTCCGCGAAATGTGGAGCAAAGTGGAGCTGTCGTGAGACGCGCGACACTCGCGATACGCTACTGCGCGGCCGCTACTGCAGTCATCGTTTCATCAACGCTTGCTGGCTGCTCGAGCGATCGCACGCAGGCAGCCCAAGTCGTGGAGGCCGTGAGGCGCTTTCGCCGCGCCGACAATCGGGATAAGCCCGCCATGGCCGAGGCCCTTGGCGCCGTCCGGTGCACACTCGCCGATGTGTGCCGTGTGCGCGACGATTGTCTTGCATCGGCAGAGGCCACGGCAAAGGCACTACGCCTGAAGAACGAAGTCGAAATTGGCATTTCAGCGCTGAAAAGTGGAGCGCTCGCGCGCGATTCCGCCGAGGCGGAGGCGCTGCCCCGAAAGCTTGACGAAGCCGAGACCCTTCTCAAGGCAGGCTTCGAGCGCATGCCGGCGTGCGACGATTCCATCAGGGTTCTGAAGCGCAAATATGGAATTTGACCAAGCCAAAATGAATGAAGCGCAACGGCAAGCCGTTGAGCACCAGAACGGCCCCATGCTGGTGCTTGCAGGCGCTGGGTCGGGAAAAACCCGCGTGATCACGCATCGCATTGCCAGGCTTCTGTCGCGTGGCGTTCCCGCGCACAAGATCTGCGCCCTGACGTTTACCAACAAAGCAGCGGGTGAAATGGCCGAGCGTGTTACGCTCATTGTCAAAGAGCAAGGCCTTGGCGCTGTTCGGGCCACACGCCGCCTCGATCGCAATCGCGGTGCCGGCGCACGCACTTCGCAAGGCGGCGTTGTTTTGTCGACCTTCCACTCTTTCGGTGTGATGGTGCTCAGCCGCGAGCGCAAGGCGTTTGGCGGAACTTTTACTATCTTCGATCAGGGGGATTCTATTTCGGCGGTGAAAGAACTCATGAGCCGTATGGGCGCAGGAACAAAGCTTGATGCCGCGGCGATTCTCGCGCGCATCTCGAATGCGAAAAATGCATTTCTTTCGCCAGAAGAATTCGTGGTGCGTGAAGGCGACGATTACGACGAAGCCACCAAAATGATCTATCCGCGCTACCAGGCTGCGCTCAAGAATTACAAGGCCTTCGACTTTGACGATCTCGTATGCGAAGTCGCGCGTATGTGGAAGTCGCGTCCCGACATTCTCGAGCGCTGGCAGAACGAATTCATGTACGTTCTGGTCGACGAATATCAAGACACGAATCGCGCGCAATTTGAACTTTTGCGCTTGCTTGCTGGGGGTCACAAGAACCTCTGCGTCGTCGGCGACGACGACCAAGCGATTTACTCGTGGCGCGGCGCGAGCGCCCGCAACATCCTCGCTTTCGAAGAGCAATTCGTGGGCGCCAAGGTCATTAAACTCGAACAAAACTACCGCTCGACCGCGCCGATTCTTGCCGTTGCGAACGCGGTCATTGCGAAACGTGTCGATGCGAAATACACGAAAGTTCTTTTTACGAGTCGGCTGGGCGGTGAGAAAGTTCGGCTTGGCGTTGCACCCTCGCCTGAAGCCGAGGCCGCATTCGTTGCGCGCGAATTGCGTCGGCTCCTTCGCGACGAACAAAAGAAACCGAAAGAGATAGCCATTCTTTATCGCTCGAATGGCCAAGCGAAACTTTTCGAAGAGGCGCTCCGCGAGCAAGGCGTGCCTTATCGAATGATCGGTGGTCAGCAGTTTTTCGAGCGCAAAGAAATAAAAGACATCCTCGCGTATTTGAAGGTTTTGCTGAATCCTTTGGACGAAATCAGCTTGCGGCGCATCATGAATACGCCGCCGCGCGGCATTGGCGACACGAGCATGGACCGGCTTTCCCAAACGGCGCTGGCGCGTGGTTGGTCGCTTTGGCAAGCCGTGGAGCGGGCCCTTGCCATCGATGGTATATCGAGCTCGGCGCGCGAAGGTTGCCGCGATCTCGAGCGGGTCGTCACGGACATGCGAAAAGAGCTCGTTACCCATCGCGCCAAGGCAAGCGTTGTCGCACGCGCTCTTTGCGAAGCCATTGAATTGAAAAAAGACATCGATCAAACCTCGACGTCTCCGAGCATTGCGGCCAGGCGATGGGCCAACGTCGAGGGCTTCTTTGGTGTTCTTGCGCGCCGCGAAATGCGCTTTGAAGAAGCTGGCGAGGACGAAAATGCCGAGCGAAAGCTTATGAATTTTTTGCACGCGCTCACGCTGCAAAGCAATGATGAAAAGGACGATCCAGACAACGTGGTGACGCTCTCTACGCTTCACGGAAGCAAAGGGCTCGAGTTCGATTGCGTGTTCCTCGTGGGTTGCGAAGAAGGGCTCATCCCCCATACGCGCACGCTCGAAAGCAGGATAACCGACGCGACGGCGCAAGACATCGAGGAGGAACGCCGCCTTTTTTACGTTGGTATCACGCGTGCGCGTCACGCCCTCACGTTGCTACGATGCAGCCGTCGCGTTGCACGCGGAAAGCCGGTAGTGCGCTCGCCGTGCCGCTTTCTTGCCGACATTCCCGAGGACATGATCGATTCCTTCGAGATTAAGGACGCGGCCCTCATGGGGGCGCACGAGGCAGCACAAAAAGCTACGGATCTGCTCGCGATGCTCGATGCCATCGCTCAAAAATAGAAATCGAAAGCAGTCTTGCACGCGTTGATTGGATATGAAATGAATGCGTGGCGGTGCGAATCGCGATCCTGATGCCAGCTTACAACGAAGCGGAGCTTTTCAGCACGCTAGCCGAGCTCGCCGAACTCCATCGAGACCGAGGCGAGGCTGAAATTTGCGTGTTCCTTGTTGACGATGGAAGTCAGGTGCCGCTCGCACACGAATCGCTGCAAGCTGCTGCGGGAACCATGCCGGTTGTTCTCGCGCGACACGTGGTGAACCTTGGGCAGGGCGCGGCGATTGAAACGGCACGGCGGCTCGCGCTTGATTCACGCTCAACGATGAAATCGCGTCAAATCGAAAGCGGTCAAGCGCCGTTCGATGTCTTTGTGACCATGGATGCCGACGGGCAGCATCGCCCGAGCGATGTCCTTGAGCTCGCGCGCCAAGTTACGAGCGGCGCCGACGTTGCTCTTGGCAACCGATTCGCGGGCGCGTCGAACGTGCCGCGCTCGCGGCGGCTTTTGCTCAATGTCGCGCGGATTTTCGAGCGCATCACCACGGGCCTTGCTTTGTCCGACGCGCACAACGGGCTTCGTGCCTTCAGCCCTCGGGCGATCGCACGCATGCGCCTGGTGCACAATCGCATGGCGCACGCAACGGAACTCACGCACCAGATCTCCCGCGCGTCGCGGGCGATCGGCGCGAATTGCGTCGCCAATCGCGATAGCGATAGCGACAGACTCGTTGTCGTCGAAGTGCCGGTGTCCGTGCGTTACACGAGCGAGTCGCGCGCAAAAGGGCAGAAGGCATCGGGAGCCGTGACGATTGTTGTCGATCTTCTCCAAGGATTTTTGTTCGGAAAGGGATCAGGATGAACGTCGAAATCACGCCTGCCGCCATTGCGCTCGTTGGGCTGCTCGCGGCGCTGCTCGCTTACGACATCACGACACTCAAGAATCATCGCTTGCTCACCTTGCAAATCGTGGTGTTTGGCGTGGGTGCAGCGCTCATTCTTTGCCCCGAGGTTGCACGACGGCTGGCGCGCGCGTTCGGCATAGGCCGCGGCGTGGATTTCGTGCTCTACCCGCTTGTCATCTGGCTCGTGAGAGAGTCGCTGCTCACGCGCCGGCGCCGCCATGAAGACGAGGCGAAAATGACCGAGATCGTTCGCGCCATGGCCCTTGCGAACGCTCATTTGGTGGGCGGCAGCTCGCCCAACCGCACGGCGCCTTCGCAGTCCGACGCCTCTGCCTCTTGCTGAACCACGTAGTCGGAGCGGCCGTGAAAGGGCCCGGCCCAAAGAAATGTCCACGGCTCGCGCGTCATGCAGATGCGCGCGCCGGGCGGAAACCTGCGTACGCGAGCTTGGTCGACGTGTTCGGCGAGGAACGTTGCAAAGGTGTCGCCGTTTGGATATATGTAAACTGCATTCGTTGACCACACCACGACGCCGAGCGCGCACGTGGCGAACATGCCCGTGGTCAAAGGCCGAACGCGTGACCAGAATACGAGGTTCAAGCTGACGAGCAAAAGCATCCACACGAGGTAATAACGCAGCTCGTGTGATTGCGGCATGAGGCTGACAGCTGCCGTAACACCAGCAAAAAGCCATGCGGCAGCGCGGCTTGCTCGGATGCGTATGCGAACGCAGGCGAGCGCGAGGGCAAGAGCGTTGCCGACAACGTAGGCCCCGAAGAAGCCGCCCATGCGGTAAGCGGGATCGCCAATCGGAGCAAATTGGTCGATCGACCACCGCTGCTTGCTTGCGATTGGGCGAACACCGATTTCAAGCACTGAGCATACGAAGCGAACCGGGCGCGATGCGTGTTCGAGCCAGCGCGGGCTCGATGCATACGCGGCTTCGGCGAAAGGAACGCGCAGACCAGGAACGCGAAGTTCGATGGGCCAAACGGGGTTGCCGTACGCGAGCGCATTCTTCAAGGGTGTTGCGAAGACGATGGGCAGTGCCAGCGCGATGACGAGCAAGCGCGCTCGCCGGTTCTCGTCGGCGCGGAGCGACAGGACGACGAGCACGCACGCAGTCGCGGCAGTGAGCGGCAGAAGCTGAAATTTCATGTTCACCGCCATCGCGGCAAGAGCCGCAGCAACGGCGAGAGTGCGCACGCTCGGTGCGCGCCCGTGGCAACGAACGAGCGAGCGGTAGGTCACGAGGACGAGCAGCGTGACACACACATTGGCCGGCAGATCGACGTACGCGGCCGTGGTGTGCGTCTGCACGAGCGGAATCGCGAGCAGCGCAAGCAGGGAAAGGTGAAGCGGGACCTTGAACCAAAAGCGTAGCGCGATGATGAGAGATGCGAGCGACAGCAAAGCGACGAAGTTGGCGCACTCCGGTCGGCCGGTGACGCGCCAGAATGTGCCTTGAATAGCCTCTACGAGCAGCGGGAAGCCTTCGAACCGGTGCTGGTTTTCGGCGCTGAACGAGTACGTTGAGCTGTCGACGATGCCAGCAATTCGCGCGGCAAAGGGCAGATGATACGCCCACACGTCCCATGCTTTGGATACGTCGTGCCAAGCCGTGCACAGAAGTGAAATTGCGAGCGCGATGGCAACGAAACGAAGCAGGCTGCGCAGCAGCCTGCTAGCTCTCGAGGAAGTTGCGTAGCTCCACGCGCTCGGAGCGTGTGCGAAGCTTGTCGAGTGCGCCGCGTTCGATCTGGCGGATGCGTTCGCGTGTGAGGGATAGCGCACGACCAACCTCTTCGAGGGTGTGCTCGCGCGTGTCGTCAATGCCGAACCGCATGCGAAGAACCTGCTGCTCGCGCGGCGTAAGCGTGCCTAGCATGTTCCCGAGCTGCGAGGCGAGCGCGTGCTCGGTTGCGGTGGAATCGGGCGGTGCAACCGGCGAGGCCACCGTGTCGCCGACGCTTGCGTCGCCCTCGTCGCCAAGCGGCGCATCGAGGCTCGTGGGCTGCGCGGGCAGCGAAAGGATGTTTTCGATGCGTTCTTTCGAGAGCCCGGAGACCTTGGCGATTTCGTCGGCTGTCGGCTCGCGCATGTG
Organism: Polyangiaceae bacterium; assembly: GCA_009780955.1. Lineage (GTDB taxonomy): Bacteria > Myxococcota_A > Polyangia > Polyangiales > Polyangiaceae > Labilithrix. Next base: position 10,075 of record WQZB01000062.1, read on the forward strand.
TTGCGTTTGGAACGCCGCGCGCACTTTGCCCACGCGACGGCGATCGTCGGCAACGTGGACGGGCAGGCGGAGCGCGCGATCGAGCAGTGCGCGCTGAAGAGCCTGTTTGATCCACCACGCAGCGTACGTGCTGAAGCGAAAGCCGCGCCGGTGATCGAACTTGTCGGCAGCGCGCATAAGCCCGAGATTTCCCTCTTGAATGAGGTCGAGCAGAGGGACCCCGCGATTGAGGTACTTGCGGGCGAAAAGCACCACGAGGCGAAGATTGCCTACGACGAAGCGTTCTTTGTCTCGCTTCATCTGGCGCTGGGCGCGATCGATCACAACCATTTCGTTGGCGTCGGGACCCGTGCTGTCGCCTTCAGACGAGGTGTGGATCGCGGCGATGACGCCGTCGATGATGGCGCCGTCGAAGCGTACGTCCGCCAAGGTTTCCGTCAGAGCCTGGAGCGCGAGCTCGTCGTTCGAACCCGCTGTTGCCAGAGCCCCTGTTACCCTTAGCTTGACGGCGTCGAGATCGATGCCTTCTTGGTCGGGGTTGAGCAAAACATCGCGGATGTCTACTGCGCCGCGTTCGAGCTCGCTGCCAAGGCGTGTGAGGGCTTGGGCTCCGGCAGGAGCCCGAACCATAGCCTCGAGAATCGTGCGGCTGGACGCGCTGATGCTCTGAGCAAGTTCGACCTCTTGTGCGGCGCCGAGCACATGGCTCGCGGCCATGTCAGCCAAGTACATCCCGTCGAGATCGGTGCGCTCGCGGCCAAGGCGTGGGCTATGGCGGCGCGCTTCGATATCGAAACGGCCGCGGCCGCGTCTCACGCGGGCAGGGCGCCTCTGGCGACCAATTGCCGCCGTTGGCTCGAATGTGACCGATTGAACTGCGTGCTCGTTCATGGCGCCAACGACACGAGTAAGCATCGAGCGCGCCGTACCTACGCGAGCGCGAGACTCACTTTTTTGCGACGATGGCGAGCTTCACGAGTGCCTCGTCGCGAATGAGGTCGTCTGGCTTGCCGGGGTAGGTGATGCCGAAGTCTTTGCGGTTGAGTGCGAACTCTGCGTTGACCGAGATTTGATCGCCAGAGACGGCGATGGTTGCTGGAAATGTCAAGGCTTTGGTGACGCCATGCAGGGAGAGGTTTCCGGTGACCGTGTGCGACGCTCCCTTGTCGCCGCCGGCCTTCACGTTGGTTGAGGTGAACGTGATCTTGGTGAACTTTGCGACATCGAAGAATTCATTCGACTTGAGGTGCTCGGTGAGCTTCGTGGCGTCAGCGGTGAGGGATGCAGCGTCGATTTCGACGTTGACGGAACTTTTTTCCGGCACGTTGTCGACCAAATGAATGGTGCCGTTGAAGGTGTCAAAGCTGCCTTTGTGCTGGTCGGTGACTTTGGAGCCGACCCAGGTGATCTGCGAGGATGCTCCGTCGAATTTGTAGGCAACGCCGGCTTGGGGGGGCGTAGCAGTGCCCGTGGCGGCTTGCGTTACATTTTCGGTGGTTGCTTTGGCCTTGCCTTTCGTGGGGTCGTCGCACGCCGTCGTAAACAACGCGAACAGCGCGGCCAACGCGAACGTGGACAGAGTGGTGGGAGCAAAGAAAAGAGATCGAGTCGTGTGCATGATTCGTTCTTCGTTACCACGACTTTCTCAAACATCATCGATTCATGCGATCGTGCACGGCGCCGAGCGCGTTTCGAATTGCACACTCGGGCTCGCGCCGCGCTGCTGCTACTGCGGCGGCTTCTTGTGACACATCCGATGCGTCATTGAGCGCGTTTTCTCGTGGCATGCGCGACAAACGCAAGGAGTGAGGCCTGTGGGATTGATCGCATGCGCATGCGCCTCACGCAGCTTGCAGCACATTCTCGTCCCGCTGGCGGGACGATTGGAGCCGCATACATTTTCGCATTGATGAAGCACTTGATCCTTCCTTCAACGCTTGCAACGCTTGGCGGGCTTATTGGCGCTCTTACGGCGACACTCACAGTCTTTGCTTGTTCTGAAAATTTCAAAGATTCAGTACAAACGCCCGAAGGCACGGCGCCCGGTCCCGTGTCGACGGCGGATAGCGGCTCGAACGCCCATGAGACAGACAGCGGTCCTCGGGCGGATCCATCACCCAGCGACAACGGCGATAGCGGTGACAACGGTGATGCTCCTCATCTTGTGAGTGGAGACACGGCGGCCGTTCAATTCGTTGGCCGTTTTGATACGCGCGAAGACGCGGGCCCGAAGTGTGGGTGGCCAGGTTGCCGCGTCGTCGCGCGATTCGATGGGACAACCCAGGTGAGCGTGAGGCTCGAGGAAATCGAAGCTAGTTGGATGGCCGGCGGTCCGAGCGAATGGGACGTTCTCGTCGACGGACAGTTGCAACCAAAGTTGGTTCTCACGCCGGGTGTGGCCGACTATCTGCTCGCAGACTGTCTAACGCCAGACGAGCACACCATCGAAATTTACAAACGAAGCGAGGCGCAAAACGGCGTGACGCGCTTCATGGGCTACGACTTTCATGGTGGCGAGCTGTTGCCACTGCCGGCGTCGGCTCACGTTGTGCGCCGGCTCGAGATGATCGGTGACTCCCAAGTTGCAGCGCTTGGTGTCGATGGAGCGTCGATAGGCCCGAATTGCCCGCCCCCGCAGTGGGCCGCGCACTACCAGAACTTCCACGAGTCGTTTGGTGCGCTCATGGGAGAGCGCTTCGGTGCTGAGGTTTTTGGCACGGCCTACTCTGGCAAAGGCATGGTGCGCAACATCACGACAGGTGACACAGACACAATGCCTACTCTTTTTCTGCGCGCAAACCCGGTGGATCCGTCGAGCACGTGGGACTGGTCGTGGACGCCCGACGTCGTGGTCGTGCAGATTGGTGGAAACGATTTCTCCGTTCAAATTCCTGTCGACGATGGGCCACCAACCCTTGCGGAGTTTACGAGTGTCTATCGCGATTTCGTCTCGACTCTTCGCTCGCACTATCCACAAGCGTTCTTGCTGCTCGTGCTCTCGGCATCGACGCCGGAAATCATTCCTCCGGGGCGCCCAGCGCGACAGAACATTTGGACGACCCTCGAGCAGATCGTCAGCGAGCACACCAGCAGCGGCGACGAGGCAATCGCGGACTATGCACCGCCGGTAGCAACTGACGACGAACGGCGCGGCTGCGACGGTCACGGCACGCCCGAGTATCATGTGCGCATCGCCCAGCAGATTGGCGACGTGATTGCTGCGAAAGTGGGCTGGAGGTAGTCCTCATCACACGATTTACCCCGCTTTCAAGTTGACGCGAGTTCAAGGCGGCGGCGAGGAGCGGACCGGAACAGCCTGCTTCGGCTTTGAGGACCGCACCGGAGCCGCCAACGCAGAAATCGCGTCAAATCGAAAGCGGGGTGATGCGGGCCGCGATTTCCTCCCCCTGCTTGATGGAGTCCGAGATGCCCGTTCCGACGTAGCCGTTGCCACCAATGTGCAGGCCTGGCAGCGATTCGAGCCGCCTGCGAAGCCTGGCCATGCGTCCGAGATGCCCCACTGCCGGCTGCGGGCTTGCGCGGTGGAAGCGGAAGACGCGGGTGAACGTTGGCGCGCGGGTTATGCCAAGAAGGCGTTCGAGTTGTTCGCGTGCAATCTGCACAAGTGTATCGTCGTCGCGTTCGAGCAGGTGCTCGGCGTACGAGCCGCCAAAGAAAACGCGGGTGAGCGCCTGCCCCAAAGGCGCACGGTGGTTCCACTTGTTCGACACGAAAGTGCCTGCCAAAATTGGCAATTGTTCGGCATGCGGAACGAGGAAGCCCACCGAGTCGGGTGGAAAGTCGACATCGGTGTTGCGGTAGGCAAGAAACACCGTTGCCGTTGACACGTAACGGATGGTGGTGAGAACGTCTTCGAGCTCGCGGTCGACCCCGCGAAGCATTCGCGCGGCAGCGTAGGCGGCAGCGGTAATTACGACGTCGTCGGCCAAGAGCGTGCCGGAGTCTGTTTCAACGGCCCACCGCCCCTCGGAATTGCCTGGCTCGAGCCGCGCAATCGACCGAACGCTCCTTCCCGTGAGAACTTCGGCCGTGCGAAGCTTGTGAACCACGTTGACGATGAGGTCGCCCACGCCTCGCGTGAGCGATTGAAATATACTCGGCTTGCCCTCTGACGCGGCGGCTCGAGCGGCTTGCTCTTTGCGCCTTGCGTGTTGCGACCGCATCATGTGCAAAATCAAAGAGCCTTGCACTTGCTCGGCATCAACGAGCTGTGGAAAGCATGCGCGGACCGAAAGCTCTTCGGGGTCGCCCGCAGAAATGCCACCGAGCAGCGGCCCCACGAGGCGCGCGCAGATCTGATCGCCGAGTCGCCGCGAGACGAACGACGCAATGGTTTCGTCGGCATCGCCCGACCAATCTTTGCGTGGGATCAGCGGCTCGAGGCCAGCACGCAATTTGGCGTCGAGCGTGAGCAGATCGGTTTTGAGAAAAGGCGCAACTTCGGTTGGAATGCCAAGCACCAGGCCTGCTGGCATGGGGTGCAGGCGCCGCTGCCAAACGATGTGAACCTTGCGTGATTCCGGTCGTGTGCCGATGATTTCGTTGCCAAGGCCTACGGCCCGAGCAAGGCGCGCCGCGTGAGGTTTGTTCGCCACCCACGAGTCGGGTCCAGCGTCGATCGTAAAGCCGTTGTATGTGATGGTTTGGATGTTGCCGCCGAGGCGCGCAGACGCCTCGACGAGCCGAATCGACATGGGCGCCGATGCTTGCCCAGATACCTGCCCCGATACCTGGTCAGGCGCCTGCTCGAGCGCATGTGCAGTTGCGAGCCCCGTGATGCCACCACCAACGATGACGACGCGCTTCATGTGGTCCTCTCAAGTAGCGTCTTGGCCACCGTTGCAAGAATTGCGGCAAGCTCGCTTTTGTCGTTCAAGCTTTCGCTTCGATAAAGTGTGATGCCAAGTTCTCTGGCCCAACCGCGAGCCTCGATGTCGACGTCATAAAGGATCTCGACATGGTCTGCCAGAAAGCCGATGGGCGCAACGACGACGTGCTCATAACCATCTGCGGCAAGATCTTTGAGTGCACTTTGCAAATCGGGACCAAGCCATGGGACGGAGCGGTCTAGGCTTTGACTTTGGAATGCCACCACGTGCTTTGCAAATGCGCCAGGCGCGAGCGAAAAAAGCCGGTTTGCTACGGCCTCGGCACTCGCGCGAAACTCTGTTTCATAAGGATCGCCAGCTTGCAGCATGGGCACCGGCACGCTGTGTGCGGTCATGAGAATCGCCGTGCGCGCGGCGTTGCCCGAAGCAACGCGCTCGAGAGCTTCAACGATTTGTCGCGCGTAGAGCTCGGTCAGTTTTGGCTCTTGCCCCCAGTTCGGTGCGGTAAGGGTGGCAAGCCCGCCATTGCCCACCGCCTGCGCCGCTTGCCGCAACGCCGCGCCATAAGCACCTGCCGAGTGCTGAGCAAGTGGCACAGTCGCCACGCGGCGAACGCCGCTCGCGTAGAGCTCGGCGAGAACGTCTTTGGGGTACGGATGAAAGAAGCGGTTTGCAAGCTGCACGGGCACCTGGAAGAACGCTTGTACTTTGCAAGCAAGCTCGCGATGGATGGCGTTGAGCGGTGAAGAGCCCCCAATTGCCTCGTGGCGACGCTTTACCTCGTTCAGCATTTCGGGGGACGCTCGGCGGCCGTGTCGTATGTTCGTCAAGAACTCGGGTAGATCGGAAAGCGCATCGACAGAGCCGTGCGCAAAGAGAATAACGGCGTCGTGGCTCATGGGGCGCTTCCCCTGGTTATCGGGCCGAGGCGCAATGAACGAAGTCGACGACCGCTTCGACGGTTACAACGGGTGTTTCCGGCAGGATGCCATGCCCAAGGTTGAAGATGTGGCCAGGGCGGCTTGCCGCTTGTGCAAGCACGTGCTCGGCATGCTGCAGGGCGATCGGACGTGGTGCAAGCAGCACGGTGGGATCGAGGTTGCCTTGCACAGCGCGATCGGCACCCACCTTCGCCCAGCCGGCGCCAATGGGCGTGCGCCAGTCGAGACCAATCACGGTGCCACCCGCTTCGCGTTGTGCCTCGAGCAAGTGGTACGTTCCGGTACCAAAGTGGATGACAGGCACGCCGCACGTTTCGATGTCTTGGAGAATGTGTGCAACATGCGGTTGTACATAGAGGCGGTAGTCGTCGGCCGAAAGCTGCCCAACCCACGAGTCGAAGAGCTGAATTGCGTCGGCGCCCGCTTCGATCTGCTTGCGTAGCAAGCGCCGCACGACCTCAGAAAGCTTGCCCATGACGCTGTGCCAAGCTTCCGGGTGTTCGTACATCAAGCGTTTAGTTTTTGCGAAAGTGGCGGTTTTGCCTCCTTCGATGAGATAACTTGCGAGCGTGAAAGGGGCGCCAGCAAACCCGATGAGCGGGACCTCGAGCTCTTTTTTGAGTATGCGGATCGTTTCGAGAACGTAGCCAAGGCCGTCTTCCGGCTCGAAAACGCGGAGGCGATCGACGCCTGTTTGGTCGGCAATGGGCGAAAAAATGACCGGCCCTTCGCCCTTGGCAAAGTCGAACGCTGCACCCATGGGTTCGAGCGGCAAAAGAATGTCAGAAAAGAGGATGGCTGCATCCATCCCGAGGCGCAGCGGCTGCATCGTGACTTCGGCGGCGAGAGCCGGGGTTCGGCAAGCTTCAAGCATGCTGTGCTTGCTACGCAGTGCGCGATACTCGGGCATGTACCGGCCCGCTTGGCGCATCATCCACACGGGGGTAGCGTCCACCGGCTCGCGACGGCAAGCACGCAAAAAGCGATCGTTTTTCATCGCGCCGGCAAGGTAGCACCGGCTTATTTTTTGTAGACCGCTTTCGATTTGACGCGATTTCGAGCGGCGTAGGGGCGTATGGCCATACGCTCCTACCGCGCGACGCTTTGTTGGGGTTTCTCTGCCGCCTGTCCGCTTGCACCGCTTGCACCGAAGGCGACGCTGTGCTCGCCGAAGGCGCTCCCATACGCTTGTACTTCGCGCTCGAAGTCTGGCACTAGCTTCTTCGCTTGGTGTGCAACGACGAAGTCGACGAGCGGCCCGTTGAAGATGGGACGAATCGCGGAAAAAAACGCAAGCGATCGCGGGAAAAATACCTTCTTCTGCCGCTTTTCGATGGCGTCTGCGTACGCCTTTGCACACGCTTGCACAGTGCAAAATTTGCCAGTTGGGCCAGGCAATTTCTTGATCATTTCTCGGAAGGCTTGGAAAGTGTCCTTTGCGTCGCGGACGAGATCGGTGTCGATCCACCCTGGGTGCACGACGCCCACGGTAACGCCCTTGTGCGCGAGCTCGAGCCGCAACGCATTGCCGAATTGCTCGACGCCGCTCTTGGATGCTGAGTAAGTAGATAGGCCGGGCAGCGCGCGGAGGGCCGTGGTCGACGAGACGAGCAAGTAGTAACCGCGCCGTTCGGTGATGTACGGCAGCGTGGAGCACACGGTGCGAATCACACCATTCAAGTTCACTTCGATGACGCGCGTTAGCGCCTCGACATCGACGACCGAGACTGTGCCGCCAGAGGAAATGCCCGCGTTCGCGACCACGACATCGATGCCACCGAGTCGGCTCACCGCTGCTTTGACGGCGCCATCGAGCTTGCGTTGATCGGTCACGTCGCACTCCGCCCAGAAGTGCCCGTCGCCGAGCTCTTTGCAGAGCGCTTCGAGCCTTTCGGGCTCCATGCCTAGCAGCGCAAGGCGTGCCCCGCGGCTTGCGGTGACGCGCGCCGTTTCGGCGCCAATGCCACGTGCAGCGCCCGTGATGAGAACGACCTTACCCTTTAATGACTGTTTCATAGGCAATTTCTCCGGCTCGAAGTATCCAATCACGACGCTGACGCAAGCATGGCTCGCGTGGCCCCTGCAATCTCGACGAGCGCTTCGCGGCATGCGGAGCTTACACCCGTCATGTTGATAAACCCGTGAACGAGTCCGCTCATACGGCGGCAGACCACCGTGCATCCGGCGTTGGCAAGCGCAGCTGCGTAGGCCTCGCCCTCGTCGCGAAGCGGATCGAAACCTGCGGTAACGACGAGCGCCGCTGGAAACCGCACGAAGCTTTCGGCGCGCAGCGGCGAAACACGAACGTCACCGACGTCGGAACCCGCCGCGTAAGTCTCGATATAATAATCGAGATCGGCGCGTGACAAAAAATAGCCTTCGGCGAAAAGCGAATAGGAAGGCCACTCTTTGATTTGATCGACGCTGGGATAAATGAGAAGTTGCATCGCTGGCGGCTTGGCGTTCTCGTGCACGAGCATTTGCGAAACCACCGCGGCGAGGTTACCACCGGCGCTGTCGCCACCAAGCCCCACGCACGAGGGATCCGCGCCAAGGTCACTTGCATTGTTTTGCGCCCACAAAAAGGCAGCGCGTGCGTCGTCGACGGCCGCCGGAAATGGCGCTTCAGGCGCAAGCCGATAGGCAACCGAGAGCACGTGAACGCCTGCATGCCGGCAGAGAATTCGGCACGCTTCGTCGTGCGTGTCGAGATCGCCGACAACGAAGCCGCCGCCGTGGAAGAACACGAGCAGCGGCCTTTGCCCTTGTTCGTCGGGCACGTAGTGGCGTGCTTCGAGCGGGCCGGCAGCGCCGTCGACGAGCCGCTCGTGCACGTGGCCGACTCGTGTTGGATTGCCACGGTGCACGAGCGCTTCGCGATGGAGTTGGGCACGCGCAGCAGCCGGTGCGAGCCCGCCGGAGAGAGAGTCGCTGCGAACAAGGCTGCGGAGCGCCAAAAGGAGCTGCATGTCCGGATCGAGCACGAGCCCGTCGACCACGACGCGCGGCCGACCAGACAATAAGATTTTGGCCGTTTCTGGAAGACGCAAAACCGATTGTGCGCCTGCTCGTTCGAGGCGCTCGAGAATGGAAAGCTTCGCTTCACGCACTGCGAGCCACCGTTTCAGCGCCGCTGGTAGACGGCGACACGCGTTGCCCCGCCTTTGCCGGCGTGAGAACGTAGTCTCCCGGCACAAAGCGCTCGAGCCGGCGTTGGTACGCAAAGCTGTAGCCTGGCCAGATCGTTGAGTTCCGCCCGGTGGCGTCGATGTAATAGCTTCCCGTTCCTCCGGTCAGCCATACAGTTTTTTCCGACTTCCTATCGAGTTCACGAACGTATGCGTCTTGCACGTATTGCTTCGGCTCTACGGTTGCCACGTTGTGATCGCGCATGTAACGCACCGTTTCGAGCACATGGTGAATTTGGCACTCTTCCATATAAAGAACAGAACTGTGCCCCAATCCACTGTTGGGTCCAAGCAGGAAAAAGAGATTCGGGAACCCCGCAACGGTGGTGCCAAGATAAGCTTTTGGACTGCCTTTCCAGGCATTGGCGAGCAAAAGGCCATCGCGACCGCGAACGGACTTTGCGATCGGTGGATCGGTGACGATGAATCCCGTTCCGTAAAGGATGGCATCGATCTCGCGTGATTTGCCCGATTCGGTCACAATGCCGTGCGGCGTAACTTCTTTGATTACGTCTGTCATGACTTCGACGTTTTCTTGCGCGAGCGATGGATAGTAATCGTTCGACAAAAGAATGCGTTTGGTACCAATGCGGTAATTCGGCAAGAGCTTTTGGCGAAGCTCGGGATCGGTCACTTGCTTTTCGAGGTGGGCGCGGGCCATGCGCTCCACCCCTTTCATGATCGACGGGTACAGAAAGCCAAGCACGAAAATTTCGCGACCCGAAAAGATGGCTGCACGCGCCAGGCGTTGCACCCACGGCATGGCCCGGTAGAGCCGGCGCCAAAACGTGCCGATCGCGTGATCTTGCCTCGGCAAGATCCATGGCGGTGTTCGTTGCAAGAGATAAAGCTTGCTAACCTGAGGCTGGATTTGCGGGACGAATTGAATGGCCGATGCGCCGGTGCCAATGACAGCAACACGCCGGCCGCGCAAATCGTAATCGTGATTCCATCGCGCCGAGTGAAACGCCTCGCCTTGGAAGGTTTCGATGCCACGCAGCTTCGGGATGGCAGGCTCGCACAGCGGGCCAAGCGCGGAGATGACGATGTTGGCTGTGAGCGTGCCTTTCGACGTGTCGATGGACCAATGTTGCTCGCTTTCGTTCCATGTTGCGGCGAGCACGTCGTGTCCGAATCGCACGTGCGGAAGGATCCCGAAGCGCGCGGCGCAATCTTTGAGATAATTCCAAATTTCGTCTTGCGGGGCGAACGCTCGGCTCCAATCAGGGTTTGCTGCGAAGGAGTACGAATACAGGTGTGATGGCACATCGCATGCGCAACCCGGGTACGTGTTGTCGCGCCAGCAGCCACCGACGTCGTCGGCGCGCTCGAGGATGACGAAGTCGCGTTCGCCTGCCTGTGCGAGACGTATGGCGGCGCCGAGGCCACCGAAGCCACTGCCAAGGATCGCGATGCGCACATGAGGAAGTTTTTGCGTGTTCATGGTGGGGCCCCTGCCTTTCTGGTCGCGTTGGTACGACGCGGTACCAAAAACCCATGGTACGATGACGTACCGAATATGCAAGAGGCCCACGCTGCCCATGCCGATCGCCAATCTTCCGAACTTTCTCTTCCGCCCAGTCCGTCCGATCCGCGACGGCGGCTCATCGAGGGTATGGCTTCTGCGCTATCGGACAAAGGCTATGTTGGTGCCACGATCGCCGATGTTGTGCATCACGCGGGCGTGTCGAAGCGCACTTTTTACGAGCACTTTGCAGACAAGGAAGAGTGTTTTCTCGCCTGCTATGTCGCAATGAGCGAGATTGCTTCGCAGGCTCTCGAGCACGGCGCCAAGTCCCCAGCGCGCGGCTGCGGCAAGGATCCAATCCGCGGCGCAACAACGGCATACGTAAAGTTACTCGAGTCGCAGCCGGCGCTCACCCAGGCCTTGTTGATGGGCATTTTGGCCACTGGCCCGTCAGGACTTCGCATGCGGCGCGAAGTGATGGCGCGCTTCGCGAAAACGCTGCGAAAGCTAGCGACACGTGAGCGCCGTGAAAAACCCAAGATGAGGAGCCTTTCTGCGCCCATGGCCATGGCAATTGTCGGCGGCGTGCACGAACTCACGCTTCTCGCCATCGAACAGGGGCGCGCCGGGCACCTCGCGGATGTTGGCCACGCGGCAGCCGAACTCGTACGTGCGGTCTTGCTCGGCACCTGACCATCGACTAACTCGAACTTGAACACCAATGCTGCGAACGCTGCCTCGAACCTTGATTGACCCTATCCTTGTGCGCGCTCTCGAGGAAGATCTCGGCGCAGGCGATATCACGACCGAGGCATGTGTTGCCGAAGGGCAGCACGCCGTGGCTCGCGGCGTTGCCCGCAAGGAGCTCGTATGGTGCGGCGCCGAGGTGGCAAGGCGCGTTTTCGAGCTCGTCGATCCCTCGCTGCACTTTGAAGCAATGGCCGCCGACGGCGCGAAGGTTATGCGAAGCACGACGCTTTTTTCGGTCAAAGGATCGGCGCGCGCCATTCTCATGGGCGAGCGCGTTGCTTTGAATTTTGTGCAGCGAATGAGCGGCGTGGCAACGGCAACGCGCCGTTATGTGGACGCGTTGCCCGCGGCAAGCGCGACGCGCATCACCGACACGCGGAAAACCACACCGGGCCTGCGCTTGCTCGAGCGCTATGCCGTGCGTCAGGGCGGCGGGTTCAACCACCGGTGGGATCTTGGCTCGGCAGTCCTCATCAAAGACAATCACATCGTCGCGGCGGGTGGCGTTCGCGCGGCCATCGAGGCCGCGCGGATGCGCGCACCGCACACGAGCCGCATCGAGTGCGAGGTGGACTCGCTCGATCAGCTCAAAGAAGCGCTCGACGCGCGCGCCGATATCGTGCTGCTCGACAACATGGATACATCGACTGTCCAAGAAGCCGTTCGCCTTACTCGCGGCCGCGCCGTGCTCGAAGCGTCTGGCGGAATTACTTTCGAGCGTGTCGCCGAGCTCGCACGCGCCGGGGTCGACGCCATCAGCGTTGGAGCGCTTACGCATGCAGCTCCGGCGGTCGACATCGGTCTCGACTTCGAGCCATGACGACGCTCTCACGCAAGCATGTAAGGCATGAAGGTGGCGCGTCCATCGCGCCTGATCTCGAGCATGCAGCCGACGTGCTTTCTGCACGCGGAGGGCGACTCGGCGCGCGATTGATCATGGTCGACGAGACTGTGTCGACCAACGATGACGCCAAGCGTGGGGCAAAGGACGGCGCGAATCACGGAACGGTGTGGCTCGCCGAGTCGCAATCGGGCGGGCGCGGGCGGCAAGGGCGACGCTGGCTGTCGGCGCGCGGAGAAAACCTCCTTTTTTCCGTTCTCATGCGAGTGGCATGCGCACCTTTTCGGCTGCCCCCGGTGTCGCTTGCGTGCGGGCTGGCGGTGCGCGATGCCGTGGCTGCAACTCTTGGCGACGATGCATCGGTGCTCGTGAAATGGCCAAACGATGTACTTATCAAGCATCCTTCCGATGGCCGCGCGCGCAAGGTTTCAGGCATTCTCGTGGAGTCGGCGATTGTGGGCGGGCACACCCAGCACATCGTCGTGGGGGTCGGCATCAACGTGCACACGCGAATGCTGCCCGAAGAGATCTCGAGCATCGCTACCTCCGTTGCCATCGAGCGTACGGCTCGCGGCTTCGAAGGTGCGCCCGATCGCGCGAGCATCCTCGCAGACGTGCTCGCATCGCTCGATCGTTATGTCGAGCACGTTGCACATCAAGGGCTTGGGCTCGTGTACGACCAGCTTTTGCGCTACGACGCCATGGCAGGGCGCGAGGTACAAAGCGACGCAGGTGACGTACGCGGCACGGCGTGCGGCATCGATCTCGATGGCCGCCTGCTCGTGCGCACCGCGGAGAGTGAGGTCGTGGCGGTTAGCGCGGGTGAGGTTCGAATGATTTCGAAATAGTTCGGATCATTACGGCACCCGGCCCATGAGCCGTAAGCGTTTTTGTGCTAAAGGCACGCCGTGAGCCGGGAGCGCACCGAGCGGCGTCGCCGCGAATGGAAGGGGGGTCACGTGACGGCGGATGAGCACGCTCAGCTCGAGTCAGACTTCTGGCGCAACACCACGGCAACCGAGCGCTTGAGTGCCGTATGGCAAATGGCGAAACAAGAGTGGCGACGAGGAGATCCCCATGGACCTGAGCTCCGACTTGATCGATCTCTTGGAGGCATTCGCAAAAGCGAACGTTGAATATTTGATCATCGGTGGCCAGGCGGTTGCGCTGCATGGATGGCCGCGGTTCACGAAAGACATCGATATTTGGCTGCGCGATTCGACCGACAACATGGCGAAGGCCGTCGGCGCATTGCACGAATTCGGTGCGCCCGAGGCGACGATCGATGGTTTGATCCGCGCTACGGGGCTCGACGTAGCATGGATGGGGGTGCCGCCGAATCGCTTCGATCTGATGAAGAGCGTGCCTGGCGGTGATTTCGAACGAGCCTGGCAGAGTCGCACGGTGCTCGATGTCGCTGGTGTCCGCGTCAGCGTTGTCAGTCGCGACGAACTCATTCGCTTGAAGCGAATCAGTGGACGTCCCCAAGATTTGGTCGACGCCGACAAGCTGGGGAGGTTGTAGCTGTTAGCGCGGGTGAGGTTCACCTCATCATCACATGCCCCACACCGTAATCCGCCGGCTATCGGCGGTGCGCTCTTGCACGAAGACTTTCTCGTCCCAGCTCCGTGTGCTGGCAGGGGATGGGTCGACGACCACCAGGTGGGCCTCTTCGGGGTGGCACTTGTCGGCATAGCCGGCAGTCTGCGTGAGCCCTTCCTCGATCGTCGCTTCGAGCGAGCGGCGCTCGCGCACGACCTTCATCTCCACCACGAATCGCTGCTCGGCTCGCTTTCCGTGCACCTCATAGAAGTACCGGACAAAGAGATCTGCGCGCCCCCTTCCCAGCGCGTACTCGCGTTCGATGCGACCACCACCGTTGACCACGCGTTGCAACCAGGCTTGCAACAAAAGCTGCGGTGCTGCTTCTTCGTAGACCGCTCGCTTGTTCCAGACTTCGGAATTCTCCCGATAAAACTGCTGGAAACCAGCGAGCATCGCTCGGAAGTCGAGCCGGCCATCGGGAAGATGGAAGGCCGTGCTAGGCACCTGTGCCGTGAAGTCGCGCTCCATCATGGAGGTGAGTGTCTGGGGGATGATTTCCCGGTAGATCTCGTTGGCAATGCGGGCTCCATTAGGGCGTTGCTCCACGATGAGTCCCAAGTCGGAGACATACTGGCGATCATCGTCTGAAGCAGATTGGCTCCACTCGCCGCCTTCAAGAATGGGTGCAATGACGCGCCGAACGCGTGGCTCTTTGAGCTTGTCCACGAGCTGATCGAGATGGGTGTCGCGCCGGAGGATGAGCCGCTCCTTGGCTTCATCCACATCGTCGAGCGTGATCGGTCGCGAGCGATCTTGGAGCGCCGTCATCTTCACGGTGAGCTCGCGAGCCAGCGCGTTGACCAGCCACGGCTGCCCACCCGTTAGCGCCATTACCTTTGGGTAGATCGACTCGTCGAAAACCTGCTTCGTCTCGGCGGTGTGTTGTTCGTAAAGCTCACGAACTTCGGCTTCCGAGAAGTTCCCAAGCCGCAGCGACTCGGTTTTGATGTTGAAGGCGCTTCCCCCCGTGATGATCTCGCCCTTCGAGGTCGTGATGCGATAGTCGCGCACGTCGCGCACGCCGCAGAGAATGATGGACTGAGGGCAGGGGCTGGGGCGCGCGATGTACCCGTCTCGCAGCTGCCCAAGAACCGAGACCAGCGTATCTCCCACCAGTGCATCGATCTCGTCGATGAGCAGCACAATCGGCTTGGGCGAATGAGCTGCCCATCGTGTGAGGAGCACCAGCAACAAGCTCCCGGGCGCTACTTTCTCCACGACGGATGGGGAAGCGCCGGGAGACCGGCAGAGAGAAGTAGGTGAGAACGAAGATGGAAAGTCGACGGACAAGCCCTACGCCGGAACAGTTCACGACCGGCAAAGCCATTCCTTGCGCAAGGGGGGGCGACCCCATCGGCGAAGCGTAGGAGGCCACGCGTGCGGGCCGGGTGATGGAGCTTCGAAAGAACCAAAGTGACGGGGCCGACACTTTCCCATCGGTGGAAGGCAACACGGCGAGGGCT